>CAVOJA010000161.1:35000-117209 GCA_963696015.1 uncultured Holophagales bacterium | reverse complement strand
GAGCTGGGCGACGAAGTACGCGACGACGCGGGCGAGGAACATCGTGAACGCGTTCACGACGCCCTGGACGAGCGTCATCGTCACCATGTCGCCGTTGGCGACGTGGGCGATCTCGTGTCCGAGGACCCCCTCCACCTCGTCACGGCGAAGGCGCCGGAGGAGGCCGGTGGAGACGGCGACGAGCGAACGGTTCTTCGTGGGCCCAGTGGCGAAGGCGTTCACTTCGTCGGAGTCGTAGACCCCGACCTGCGGCATCGTCCGGAGGCCCGCAGCCTGGGCGAGGCGGTGGACCGTGGATACGAGCTGCTGCAGTGTGGGGTCCGGTGTGCCCGGGTCGATGAGCTTGACGCCCATGCCCCACTTCGCCATCACGCGAGAGAGGCCGAGCGAGATGAACGCGCCACCGAAGCCCCAGACGAGGCAGAAGATGGCGAGTGACTCGAGGTCGAGTCCTCGAGCCGTCAGGTAGGGCCGGACGCCGAGGGCGCTCAGGACGATCGAGATCGTCGCGACGACGAGGACGTTGACGGCAAGGAAGAGAAAGACGCGCTTCGCGATTCTCATGACGGATTCACTCCAGTTCGACCGAGCGTCCGGCACGCCGTGGAACTCCGGCGGGGCGCGTGGCAGCCACGGTCGAAACCCAGAACGCGGAAAGGGGGGGCCGGTATTCCGCCGCCGAAAGGCGGCAGGGAGTCACTTGGGCGTCGAGGGGGTGCTCCCGGAGGCGTTTCCCGCAGGGGGATCCTTCTTCTCGGAGTCCTGGCCGCCGTCCTTCACCGCCTGCTTGAAATTGCGGATACCTTCACCGATCCCCTTTCCGAGCTGGGGGAGCTTTCCGACCCCGAAGAGCAGGACGATGATGGCGAGGATGATGAGGAGTTCCGGGATTCCGAGGTTGGGCAAGAGGGGCCTCCTGAGGAACGGGATGATACCCCGTCAGCCGGGAAGGAACGCGAGAAGCGGCCCGTAGGGTCCGTCGGGGCGCGTCCAAAGACGGATCGTACGGACCGCGGCATCCCGGTGGGGGCGGTAGACCTCGCGACCGAGCGCGAGCATCTTCTCGAACGTCCCGAGGACCTTCCAGGCCCGCTGGAGAAGGACCGCTTCCGCGTACGCGTCGCCGTGAGCCGGGGCGAGGGCGCCCGCACGCTCGAATCGGAGGGAGACGGCGTCGTAGTCGGGAGGGCCGAAACGCAGGTCCTGGAAATCGATGACGGCGAGGACGCCGTCGCGGGGGCGCATCAGGTTGTTGGCGTGAAAATCGCGATGGGTCGGCACCGGATCACCCACGAGGGCCGGATCCGCCGCATCGCGGGCGAGCCGGCCGGCGACCTCTTCCCAGCAGGTGGAGCGGTCCGCAGGGAGCGGCGTGCGGCCGTCTCGCTCGAGAGCCCACCGGCGGGTGTGGGCGAGCTCGGTACCGAAGAAGGCCGCGTCGAAAGGCGGGTTGAGGCTCGCGGCACTTCGCGCGATCCGGCGAAGGGGCTCGAGGAGCTCCTCGGCCTCGTCCAGGAGGCGATGGCGCTCCTCGGCGCCGGCCCCGCGGATCTGGGCGGCGAGGTCGTGATCACCGAGGTCCTCGACGAGGGCGGCGCCCGAGGAGGGCTCGTCGTCGAGGAGGGCCGGAACCCGAATTCCGGCCACGGAGAGAGCCGCCCCGATCGCTCTCCAGCGTTCCTGCGCCCGGGAGGAGGGGGATGGATAGAGGACGAGGACGACCGAAGCTCCTCCCTTCGAACCGATGCGGAAATAACGTCTCTGGCCCACGTCCCCTGCGAGCGGAACGACCGGTCCGGCCGGAGAGAGACCGAACCGGGATCGCGCGGACGCGATCCGCACGCTCTCCTCGGCGGGGGACGGGGCCGTCACTTGTCGGGAGTCTGCTCGGCGAGCTCGACCTTGAGGATCCTCTGGTAGGCGCGGGGTTTTCCGCCGCTGCGCGGATCGGAGGTGTCGGAGTTCGACTCGGTGACGATCCGGTCGACGACGTCCAGTCCCTTCACGACCTCGCCGAAGACGGTGTACTGCCGGTCGAGGAACGGCGAGTCCTTCACGACGATGAAGAACTGGGACGACGCCGAGTCGGGGTCGCTCGCGCGGGCCATCGAGAGCACGCCCTTCTTGTGGCTCACGTCGTTGAACTCGGCCTTGACGTTGAGAGGCTTGCCGGCCTTGTCGGTGTTGCCGCCGGTCCCGAAGAGCGCGTCCTTGGCGGGATCCTTCGTGAAGGGGTCGCCCCCCTGGACCATGAATCCGGGGATCACGCGATGGAAGAGCGTTCCGTCGTAGAAGCCGGCGGCAGAGAGGTCGATGAAGTTCTTCACGTGTCCCGGGGCCTTGTCGTAGAAGAACCGGATCGTCACGTCTCCCTGGGAGGTCTTCAGGATGGCGAGGGTCTTCGCGTAATCGCGCGGCTTGGACGACACCTTCTTCTTCTCCTTCTTCTTCGGGGCGGCCTTCTTCTGCTGGGTCGTGGCGGCCTCGGCCGGGCCGGCAAAGGCCCCTGCAAGCGCGAGACCCATCCAGAGGGCGAAGGCGAAACGGGCGTGTCGGTTCGCGAGCACGAGGACCTCCTTCTCCGTCCGGCGCGATTCGCCGGTGCCGCCTTGTTCCGGCGGCCGGGCGGCCGGATGATACCTTCGGCAGAGCCGTCGTGAAGATCGCCGAAACGTTTCTCGCCCTCGTGAGGCGCGCCTCGACGGACCTCGATGTCGAGAGGATCCGGGAGGACGTCCGGACCCTCGCGTTGCGCCACGAAGGGCTCCCGACCCGGCGGAAGGCCCTCCTCATGGTCGACGCGACCGCCCGCAGGGCGGCGCTGGTCGGCGCAGCCTCGAGCGCGCCTCCGGGGTGGACGGCTCTCGTCGTGACCGCCCCCGAGCTGGCGGCGCTCATCGTCCTCCAGAGCCGGATGATCGTCGGGCTCCATCTCCTCTACGGCGGCGACCTCGAGCCGGAGGAGCGGGCGCTGGAGATCGTCGCCGGCCTCGCGTCCGGTGCGGGTCTCTCCGTGGGGAGGCGGCTGACGGTCCGGCTCGCCGAAGAGCTCGCGACGAAGCTCGCCGCGCGAGCGCTGGGACGTTCGTTCGCGCACGTCGTCCCGCTCCTCGGCGTGGCGGCGTCGGCGGCGCTCAACTACGGCGTGGTGCAGGCGGTGGGCCGGGCGGTCGTCGCGCGCGTGGAGCGAAGGTGGGGGCCGCCGGAGATCCCGGGGAGCGGCCCGGTTCTCGACGCCGAAGGGCGGATCGCTTGACGCGCTCGCTCGCGCTGGCGGACGTCGTCGTCGCGGGCGGCGGACTCGTGGCGGCGGCTCTCGCGCTCGAGCTGGCCCGGCGCGACCTGACGGTCGACCTCCTGGCAGGGGCCCGGGTCGGCGAGCCGTCGGCGCCCGGGGGGCCTGTGGCGGCCCAGGCGGCGGTGGAGGCCGCTCCCGAGGCGCTGGCCGACCTCGCCCTTCTTTCCCGGCACCTCTTCTCCGACTGGCTCTCTGCCCTCGAAGAGGAGACGGGGCTTCCCTGCGAGTACGACGAACGCGGCGCGATGACCGTGGCCCTCGACGACGCCGAGGAAGTCCTCCTGGACCGGGCCCTGGACGCGCAGCGATCGCGGGGGATCCACTTCGAGGTGCTCGAGCCCGAAGAGGCGCGGGGGCGCGAACCGTCGCTTTCGGCATCGCTCCAGGCCGCGTTCTCCTTTCCCCGTGACGGGGTGGCGAGGGCCGGTCGCGTGGGCCGTGTCCTCGCGCTGGCGGCCCGCGCCGCCGGGGTGAGGGTTCACGAGGGAAACGGCGTTCATGCGGTCGCTCTCTCGGCAGGGCGGACGGCCGGGGTCGAGACGACGGGGGGACTGCTCCCGGCCGAGGTCGTCGTTCTCGCGGGCAGGGCCGGTCCGGGCCGGGTCGGCGGTGCACCGCGCCTCCGGTTCGTCGTCAGCATCCGGCCGTGGCTGCGACTGGACGCCACGTCCGATCCCGACCGGCCGACGCGGCTCGTGCGATCGCGGGGTGTCTCCCTGGTCCCCCGTCGCGACGGCTCGATCCTCGCCCTGGGAAGGCCCGAGTCGGGTCCCCTGGCGACTTCCCCGAGCGCGGGGTCCGTCGCGGCGCTCCTTTCGGAGGTCCAGCGGCTCGTTCCGGCGTCCTCAGGCTGGGCGCTCGTCGAGGCGGGAGCGGGCCGGGAGGTCTCGGCGCCCGACCGCGTTCCCGTGATCGGCGAGACAGCCAGTCCCGGCCTGTTCGTCGCGGCGGGCTGGGGGGCGGACGAGCTGCTCCTGGCCCCCGCTGCGGCCGCGCTCGCGGCGGACCTCGTCACGGGGCGGAGGCCTCCCCTGGCGGCAGTGCCCTTCTCTCCGGGTCGCACAGGGGATTGACGGGCCCGGAATGATATTCTGTCGCGCTATATGTCCGAAGCGGCGGGCGACTCTTGGGAGGCGCGCCCCGTGCCGCTCTTCATGGAGGACCCGAGATGATGCGTGAGGCTTTCTATACGGCGGTGCGGGGAACCGCGGACGTCGCATGGAAGGGGTTCCAGCGGGCCAACCGAATGGTGCCGGCCCGCTCCTTCCAACCGGCGTGGTCGTCCGAGCCGCTGCCGAAAAGCCACGAGCGCAGCAAGCCGCCGCTCGGCTTTCCGAGGCGAACCGATTCCCTCTGCCCGGTCTGCACGCGCGAGGTGCGCGACGCCATCGTGAAGGGCCAGGAGGATCTCCGCGCCCTGATCGACGGCCACCCGGGCGAGATCCCGGCCGACATCGTCCAGCGAGGCCAGGAGATCTGGATGGTCAAGACGTGCCCGAAACACGGCACGATCGAGGACCTGATGTCGAGCGACGCGGACTTCTACCGCCGGCTCGAGGGGAACTTCTTCGGGCGGGACGTGAAGATCGGCAAGGACAAGCTCCACGAGCACGGCTCGTCGTCGATCCGCTACGGGCGCGGCGCGGTCCTGACGGTGGACCTGACGAACCGCTGCAACATGATGTGCAATCCCTGCTTCATGGACGCCAACCAGGTCGGCTACGTCCACGAGCTGACCTGGGACGACGTGAAGGAGATCCTCGACAACGCGGTGTCCATCAAGCCGAAGCGGCAGGTCTCGGTCCAGTTCTCGGGCGGCGAGCCGACCCTTTCTCCCTTCTTCCTCGACGCGATCCGCTACTCGAAGGAGATCGGCTACTTCGCCACCCAGTGCGCCTCAAACGGCATCCGCTTCGCGCAGGAGCCGGCCTTCGCAAAGGCCGCGGCGGAAGCGGGCCTGCGCCTCGTCTACCTCCAGTTCGACGGGGTGGGGAACGAGCACAACCAGCACCGGGGCGTCGACAACCTCTACGACGTCAAGCTCCGCGCTCTCGAGAACCTGAAGGCCGCGGGGGTCGACGTCACGCTCGTCATCACGATCGTCAACACGATCAACAACGGGCAGGTCGGCGACATCATCCGGTTCGCGATCAAGAACATCGACAAGATCAACGCCCTCTCTTTCCAGCCGGTCTCCTTCACCGGGCGCGACGAGGAGATCGACGACGAGACGCGGAAGAAACAGCGGTACACGCTCTCGCACCTGGCCAGCGACGTGAAGACGCAGGCCGGTCTCGGCGAGCCGATGCGCGACTGGTTCCCGCTCTCGGCGTCCGGCCCCTTCTCCGACCTGCGCGACCTCCTCGGCGGTCTCGAGGCCGAGTGGGGCTCGCTCAAGTGCGGCTGCCACCCGAACTGCGGCATCGCCACGATGGTCCTCGTCCACGAGAAGACGGGCGACGCGGTCCCGGTCACCCAGATTCTCGACGTCGACCGGCTCCTGCGAGACCTGACCGTCGTGACCGACGCGGCCCGCGGGCGCTTCCTGACGATTCTCCAGGCCGCGCTCTCCGTTGCCCGCAACATCCGGCCCGCCGGCGTCCCGAAGAACCTCGGCGTTCTCGAGACGCTGAAGATCATGGACGGCCATACCGGCAAGTCGATGGGGATCGCGAAGGAGGGGCGCTACCCGTGGCGCGTCCTCCTCGTCGCCGGAATGTGGTTCCAGGACCTCTTCAACTACGACTTCCGCCGGACGGAAATGTGCATCATTCCGTACGGCACGAAGCTCGGCGAGATCTCCTTCTGCGCCTACAACACGGGCGCGGGGTGGAGACAGATCATCGAGGAGATGCACCAGACGGCGACCCTCGCCGACTGGTACCGCGACAAGGGGCGCCACCCGATCTACGCGGGCGGAAAGTCGGTCCCGCTGCCGACCTTCCGGCCGCGGCCCGTCGTGCCGGAAGAGCTGCCCCTGGCCGCGAAGGCGGACCTCGGGATGGCCCTGCCCTCTTTCGGGACGGCGTCCGGGAAGTAGGAAGACCGCGCCCGCGGGCGGAGCGTTCGTGCTCCGCCTGCGTTCATTCCAGGAAGTCGAGGTCCCGCCCCGCCGTCTCGGCCATGCCCCAGAGGGAGACGAGGGCGAGGGAGATGCAGACGAGACCCACCGTCCAGGCGCTGCCGATGAAGCCGAGGGGGCCGAGGAGCAGGGAGAATCCGCCGGTGATCAACGGGACCGCGCCGCGGACGAAGTTCGGCACCGTCGTGGCCACGGTGGCGCGGAGGTTGGTCCCGAACTGCTCGGCGGCGATGGTGACGAAGACGGCCCAGTAGCCCGATGCCAGGCCGAGGTAGCCCGCCAACGCGTAGAACGCCGCAGGGGTCATCCCGCGCACCGTGAGGTACGTGGCGACGCCGGCCAGGCTCCCGAGGATGAAGAGGAGGACGACCTTCCGGCGGCTTCCCCAGAGCTGGCTCAGGATGCCCGAGGCGAGACTCCCCAGCGAGATCCCGCCGTAGCAGAAGGCCACGGCGGTACCTGCGGCCACGGGTCCCGTCACGCCGATCTTCGGCGCGAACTCGGGAGCGGAGGTGATGAGGATCGCCACGACGAACCAGGTCGGCAGGCCGATGAGGATGCAGCGCAGGTAGCGGAAGAAACGCTCGCGGGAGGTGAAGAGGCTCAGGAAGTCCCCGCGCTTCACGCCCGCCTGCTCGCCGAGGTCCCGGAACATGCCGCTCTCGCGGAGGCTGAAACGAGTGACGAGAAGGAGGAGCCCGAGGCCGCCCCCGACGAGGTACGCGGCTCGCCAGGGGAGGTACCTGCCTACGAGGCTGGCGGTCACCGTCCCGAAGATCCCCACTCCCGCGACGATGGCGGTGCCGTAGGCCCTCAGGTTCTTCGGGAGGATCTCGCTCACCAGAGTCACCGCTGCGCCCAGCTCACCTGCCAGCCCGAGGCCCGCCAGGAAACGCCAGGCGGCGTAGGCCGGGATCCCGTCTACGAACGCGTTGGCGAAGTTGGCCATGGAATAGAGCGCGATGCTGCCGAAGAGGGTCGACAGGCGCCCCTTCTTGTCGCCGAGGATGCCCCAGAAGATCCCTCCCAACAGCATCCCGACCATCTGGGCGTTGAGCAGGAGGAACGTGGCGGAGACCTGCGCGTCCCCGGGCGGGATGCCCAGGTCCAGGAGGCTGGGCTGACGCACGATGGGGAAGAGGAGCAGGTCGAACATGTCGACGAAGTACCCGAGGGCGGCCACCAGAACGGTCAGGCTGAAGATCTGGGACAGGGGGTGCTTCTCGGTTGTCGACATGTGACGGGATTTTCGATTCCCGGGCCGCGGTTGTCGATGGACTCGAGCGGCGAAGCGAGCGAACCCGCGCCACGCGGCGCGTCCCCCGGGCGCTCAGGGTCTCCAGGTCACCGAGTTCCTCGTCCCTTCCCAGACCGTCACTTCCTCGAGGCGCACTCCGTCCTTCAGGTGACCCGAGGCGCGGATCTCCTCGACCACCCAGAGCGCGACGTTCTCCGCGGTCGGGTTCTTCGCGTCGAAGGGGGGGACGGAGTTGATGTCGCGGTCGTGGAGGCGGGCGGCGAGCTGCCTCACGAGCCTCTCCGTCGGGACGAAATCGACGGACAGGTCGTACGGGCCGAGGGCGTCGGTCCCGAGCGCGACCTCGATTTTCCAGGAGTGACCGTGGACCGGCTCCGGCCCCCCGACGTAATCGCGGAGATGGTGCGCGGCCTCGAAAGTGGCGTGACAGCGGATGGTGAACGGCATCGGGCCTTCGGTCGGCGCGCTCAACGCGTCAGGACCGTCTCCTCGCGGACGACGCGGATGGCGTGCTGGTCCTCGGCGGCGAGTCCCCAGGTCGTCTCGATGAAGCGCTTCGGCGTCGTGGCGCCCTCGCCCGCCAGGAACAGGCGGTGGGTCATCTCCTCCCCGTTCGGGAGCGTGAAGCGGTAGACGGCCTCGGTCGCGGCCTTGCCGAGGGAGCGCGCGCCGGCGGGCAGCTCGGTCCAGCCGAGGAGCCTCATCCCGGGAGGGAGGCGGTCGTTGACGGCGGCGAGCCACTCCGGCGCGAGGGTGTCGACGACGTCGAGGTCGAAGAGCTCGTGACGCGACTCCTGGCCGAGCGGGAGGGCCGGCCCCATCGAAAGCCGGATGTGCGGGTTGAAGCCCTCGGTGTAGCGGACCGGGACGCGCGCGGCCCGCAGCGCCCGCTCGAGGATGTCCATGACGTTGCGGTGCGAAAGGTAGCGGGCGTCGCCGAGCTTCTCGAAGGAGACGCGCCACGTCTTCGAGATCGCCGCGCTCTCGCTCGCCCCGCCCCGGTGCCTGCGCCGCTCGCGGAGCGGCAGGAGGTCGGGTGTCGCCTTCATCCGGTAGGCGGCCCCCTTCGCCTTGTCGGCGTAGGCGGAGCCGCGCCCCGCGTCGCGGGGGTCGATGACGCCGGCTGCCACCCCGGCGCTGGCAGGGGCCGCCGCGACCTGGGAGAGCGTCGGCAGGGCGAACGTGAACCCCTCCGGCATCCCGCTGGCGAGGACCGTGTCCTCGCCGTTGCCGGGGACGCCGCAGGCGGTGCAGCGCCCCCACTTGCAATCGTCGGTCGCCATCTCCTGGAGAGCCTTCTTCCATTCGACGACGAGGAAGGGCTTGCGGATCGAGGCGTCGACGACGTCCCAGGGGAGCGTCTCCTTCAGGTCCTTCTGGCGCAGGTGCCGTTCCTTCGGGATCCCTGCGGCCTCGAGCGCCTCGGTCCAGCGTTCCCAGGAGAAGTGCTCCGACCAGCCGTCGAACTTGCCGCCTCGCTTCCAGACCTCCAGGAGGGCCTTCGACATCCGCCGGTCGCCGAGCGAGAGCAGCGCCTCGATCTCGGCTTCCTTCGGCTCGTGCCATTTCAACTTGGCTCCCCGGACGGGGCGGAACTTCTCCCTCAGGTAGACGAGCTTCTCCGACAGCTGCTCGACGCCGTCGAACGCGGACCACTGGAAGGGCGTGAAGCTCTTCGGGACGTACGAGCCGATGGAGACGTGGACCGTCGCCCTCACGCCCTTCTTCCGTCCCTCGGCGAGGATGTTCGCGACGAGCGTCACGAGCTCGTCGAGGTCGCCCGTCGTCTCGGAGGGGAGGCCGATCATCGTGTAGACCTTGATGAGGTCCCAGCCCCGCTCGAAGGCGACGCCCGCGGCCTTCACCATGTCGTCGTTCGTGAAGGTCTTGTTGATGACGCGTCGAAGGCGGTCGGAGCCGGTCTCGGGTGCGAACGTGAAGCCCGACTTGCGGACCTCGGAGACGGCGTCGGCGAGGGCGACGGAGAAGGCCTCGGCGCGGAGCGACGGAAGCGAGATGGAGACCTTCGTCTTCGCGAGCTCGGGCGCGAGGCACGCCACGAGCGGCTCGATCTGCGAGTAGTCGGCCGAGGAGAGGGAGAGGAGGCCGACCTCCGACCATCCCGCCTCGTCGATGAAGGCCTTCGTCATCCGGGCGACGTCCGCGGGGTCGAGCTCGCGGACGGGGCGATACCAGTAGCCCGCCTGGCAGAAGCGGCACCCCTGCGTGCAGCCCCGCATGATCTCGAGGCCGAGGCGATCCTGAACGATGTCGACGGACGAGACCATCGGTTTGGCGGGGTAGACCGAAGGGTCGAGCTTCTCCACCCAGACCCGTTTCGCCTTGTCGGGAACGCCGGGCGCGTTCGGCGCGTACGAGACGACGAGGTCACCCCCGCCGTCCGCACCGTCGTAGACGACGTCGTAGAGGGAGGGGACGTAGATGCCGGGGCAGGCCGCGAAGGCGAGGAGGCGCTCGCGGCGCGGGAGGCCGCGCGTCGACCTCACGGTGTCGAGGAAGACGCCGAGCGCCTCCTCGGCGTCGCCGATCAGGAAGACGTCGAAGAAGTCGGCCACGGGCTCCGGGTTGGCGACGCAGGGGCCGCCGCCGATGACGACCGGGTCGGCGTCGCCGCGGTCGACCGAAAGGACCGGGATCCCCGCGAGGTCGAGCATGTTCGGGACGTTCGTGTAGTTCAGCTCGCTCTGGAGGGAGAAGCCGACGACGTCGAAATCGCGCACGGGCGCGCACGACTCGATGGAGAAGAGAGGGATCTCCTCCCGCCGCATCACCTCCTCGAGGTCGACCCACGGGGCGTAGCTCCGCTCGCAGGCGAAGCCCGCCCGGCGGTTGACGATCTCGTAGAGGATCCTCGTCCCCGTGTGGCTCATCCCGATCTCGTAGGCGTCGGGAAAGGCGAGGCAGAGCGTGACGTCCGAGGACGGAAGGTCCTTGCGGACGACGTTGCGCTCCAGGGGGAGGTAGCGCCCGGGGCGCTCCACGCGGAGGAGAAAGGGGTCGAGTCGGGGGCGGAGAGAGTCGAAACGCATGAAGGGCCTTTCCGAAAACCATGAAGTGTAGTCCGGAGAGGGGGATTGCCCCGGCCCGGGACGCGGGTCGATCGACGGATTTCCACGGGGAGCCGGTCCGACCGAACGTCCCGTCCCTTCCGGTCCGGCCCCTCCTCCCCGGCTCGGGAGATTGCGATCCGAAGCGTCCCCGGTCCGATCCGCAATAATGCCCGTCTCGCGTGAACGCCTTGCTCCCTCTCGCCATCGCCGGCGCCGGCCCCGCCGGGCTCGCCGCCGCGACCCTCATCGCGCGGGCCGGGCGGACGGTCGTCGTCCACGAGAAGAACGGGAGCGTCGGGGCCCGTTTCGTCGGGGACCTGCAGGTGATCGAGGACGCGTCCGACCGCAGCGAGACCGTCCCGGCCATGTTCGCGCGGCTCGGCCTCCCGGTCCCGGCGTGGATCCCGGTGACGGCCGCCGAGTTCTTCGACGCGAAGATGCGGCGCGTCGGGATCTTCTCGAAGGAGCCCTACGCCTGGTTCGTCACGCGGGGTCCGGGTGACGGGACGCTCGACACGACGCTCCTGGCGGGAGCGCTCGCGGCCGGGGCCGAGGTGCGGTTTCGCTCGCGGCTCGAGCCCTCCTCCGCCGATCTCGTCGCGACGGGGCCGCAGACGCCCGACGGCCTCGCCCGAGAGACCGCGTTCGAGACCGACGGGACGACGCGCGTCCGCGTCCTCTACGACCCCTCGGTCGCCCCCGGCGGGTACGCCTATCTCTTCACCGTCGGCGGGCGCGGAACCTTCGGCTGCGCGATCGTCCGCGACCTCGGCGGCATCGACCGCTACTTCGAGAAGGCGAAGGAGAAGCTCTTCTCCGTCGACGCGATCCCCATGGAAGCGCCGCGCGACGCCTACTCCTTCATGAACTTCGCTCTCGCTCCCGAGCCTCGTCGCGACGGACGGCCTGCAGCGGGGGAGGCGGGGGCGTTCCAGGACTACCTCTTCGGCCTCGGGATGCGCTACGCGATCTCCTCGGGCGCCCTCGCCGCCGATGCACTGCTCACGGGGCGCGACTTCTCCGCGCTCGCGCGCGAGAGGTTCGGGCGGCGGCAGCGCGTCTCGCTCGTGAACCGGTTCCTCTACGAGTCGGGAGGCGCCTTCGGCCTCTCCCTCTTCGCCCGTCTCGCGGCGCACGTGGACTTTCGCTCGGTCCTCTCCGCGTTCTACCGGCCCGGGCCCGTCCGCCTCGCGCTCGCGCCGCTCGTCGAGGCGCTCTGGAAGAACCGCGGGCTCTGCGCGCACCGGCTTCCCCCGCACTGGTGCCGCGCGCGGGAGCGCGAGATCCGCGCGCCGGAGCTCGGGAGGATCGGGTGACCGCCGGCACGACCGAGCGGGCCGGGCAGAGCGTCCCCGACCTTCTGGCGGCCCACCGCGCGAACCGCAGCCTCACGCACGAGGCCGGCGCGAACTTCTCCGTCGGCTTCCGCTTCCTCCCGAAGGAGAGGCGTCCGGCCGTCTACGCGGCCTACGCCTGGTGCCGCGCGGCCGACGACGCCGTCGACGAGGGAGATCCGGCGGGCGCGTCGGAGCGGCTCGACGCGTGGGCGAGGGAGCTCGACGCCGTCTACGGGGGCCGGCCCTCGAGCGCGGCAGGGATCGCGCTCGCAGAGGCGTTGCCGCGTTTCCCCGTTCCGAAGGCTGCGTTCGAGGGGCTCCTCGCCGGCTGCCGCCAGGACCTCGTGACGTCGCGCTACGCGACGTTCGAGGAGCTCCTCGGCTACTGCGACCTCGTGGCCTCCACGATCTCGACGATTTCGCTCGCCATCTTCGGCGGCCTCGGCGACGTCCGGGCCGAGGAGCGGGGCAGGGAGCTGGCGACGGCGCTGCAGCTCACGAACATCGTGCGCGACGTCGGCGAGGACGTCGCGCGCGGGCGCGTCTACCTCCCGCTCGAGGACCTCGAGCGGTTCGGTGCGCGAGAGACGGACCTCCTCGCGCTGCGGGCGACTCCCGCCCTGGCCGACGTCGTCCGCTTCGAGGCGCGGCGCGCCATCGGCTTCTTCCACGCGGCCGAACCGGTGAAGGAGCTCGTCGACCCTGACTGCCGCTTCGCCGTCACGATGATGGGAGGCATCTACGCGGAGGTCGCGCGCGAGGTCCTCGCTCACCCGCTCGACACGCTGCGGCGCCGCATCGCGCTGTCGACGCCGCGCAAGGTGCGCGCGGTCCTCGTGCGCCTCCTCGACCGGCGCTTCGACCGCGTCTCCGATTGACTCGCGCGGATTGACGCGCGCCGATCCTGGGAACTAGAGTCGCGGCGATGGCTCTCGACGAGAGGACCCGCGACGCGCTCCGCGAGCTGGGGAACGCCCTGAACGAGGCGGTTTCCTCCTCGGCGCGCGTCCACGAGATCCTGGAACGGATCCGCGAGGAGGGGAGCGAGCCCTACCTCGTCCTCGACGCGACGGTCGCGCTCGAAAGCCGCGAGCGAAAGGCCCGGGCCTCGCTCCCCTCCATCCGTCGCGGGGGACCGGCGCGGCGCGAGGAGACGGAGGAGAACGGGGGAACGAATTTCGAGATCGACGTGAAGGACCTTCACTTCCTCCGCTCGGTCGGCATCGACCCGACGCGGGCGCCCCGCGCGCCGCGGGGCCGGCGCCGGCCCGGGACGACGGTCTCGCTCCGCTCGACCGTCGCGAAACGACCCTGAAGCCCCCCCTCCTCGGCCTGTCCCTCCCGGAGCTCGCGCAAGCGATCGCGCCGGTCGCGGCGCAGCGGTTCCGCGCCGCGCAGGTGATGCGCTGGATGACGGAACGCCGTGCCTCCGGCTTCGACGCGATGACGGACATCCCTGCGGCGGTCCGCGCGGCGCTCGCGGAGCGCTTCACGATCGGGCTCCCGGAGGTCGAAGCGCGGACACCCTCGGAGGACGGTGCGGAAAAGTTCCTCTTCCGCCTGGCGGACGGCGCGAAAGTGGAGGCGGTCTACATTCCGGCCCCCCGGTACCGCGCCTCCGGGCGCTCGGAGCGCGTGACGGTCTGCGTCTCCTCGCAGGCGGGTTGTGCCGTGAACTGTGCCTTCTGCGTGACGGGGCGGCTGGGGGCCGGGCGAAACCTCACGGCGGGAGAGATCCTCGGCCAGTACCTCGTCGTCGCGCGCGAGAAGGGCTTCGGGCCGCGCACGGCGAACGTCGTTTTCATGGGAATGGGCGAGCCGCTGCTCAACCTGGCCCACGTCTCCCGCACGCTCGACCTGCTCGAGGCCGAGGTCTCGCCACGGAGGACGACCGTCTCGACGGCGGGCGTCGTCCCCGGGATCCGCGAGCTCGCCCGAAGAGATCACCGGCCGAACCTCGCCGTCTCGCTCACCGCGGCCGGGAACGCCCTTCGAACGAAGCTGATGCCGATCAACGCGCAGTGGCCGGTCGAGGAGCTCTTCGCGGCGCTCGAGGAGTGGCCGCTCGAGCCGGGCCGGCGGATCACGTTCGAGGTCGTCCTGATCGCCGGCGTGAACGACTCTCCCGCGGAGGCGCGCGCTCTCGCCCGTCTCGTGAAGCGCGTCCCGTCGAAGGTGAACCTCATCCCGCTCAACGAGTCGGCCGAGTGGCTTCCCGGCCTCTCCCGCCCGGCGCGGGAGTCTGTCGACGCATTCGGGAGCCACCTCGCCTCGTCGGGCGTCGACGTCACCGTCCGTTGGTCCAAGGGTCTCGGAGCGGCGGCGGCGTGCGGCCAGCTGAAGGGGCGCGAGACGCCCGGTCGGCTCCCGCGCGTTCCGCCCCCGTCCGTGCGATCCTGAAGCACCCGGAACAAGGAGGCCCCATGCCCGTCATACCCCGTACGATCCTCGCCACCGCCCTCGCCCTGTTCCTCTTTGCACCGCCGGTCCTCGCCCAGGCGGCCGCACCCGCGCCGTCGCCCGGACCCACGGCGACCCCTGCGCCCCCGACGCCGTCCGAGATCGCCCGCGGTGCGGGAAAGAAGCTCGATGCCTTCCAGGCGAAGGAGGCTCGGACCGTCCTCGAGCCGCTCGCCTCCCAGGCCGGAGCGAACGCCGACGTCGCGATCGCCCTCGGGCGTCTCCTCGAGCAGGAGAAGAAGTACGACGAGTCGGCAGCCGTCCTGCGCAAGGCCGCCGGGACCGCTCCCGCCGACGCGCGCATCCCGCTCTGGCTCGGGGAGACGCTCCTGCGCGCGCGGAAGACGGCCGACGCGGACGCCTCTTTCCGGAAAGCCGCCGAGCTCGCCGCGAAGGCGCTCGCCGCCAGGCCTGACGACGCCGGCGCGCTCCTCGTCCAGGGATCGGCCCTCTCCCGCCTTCGCCGCTTCGACGAGGCGATGGTGGCGCTCGGGAAGGCGCGCGACCTGGACGGCGGGCGCCCGGAGACCCTCTACCAGATGGGCGCGACGCGCGCCTTCCAGCAGAAGTGGACCGATGCCGTGTCCCTCCTGTCCCAGACCCTGGAGAAGGACACGGGGATGGCGCTCGCGTACTACTACCGTGCGCTTTCCCAGGAGAAGCTCGGACGCAAGGACCTGATGATCGTCGATCTCGACCGCTTCGTGAAGGTCGCACCGACGGCCCCCGAGGCCGATCGGGCGCGCGCCCTTCTCGCGGCGGCCGCTCGCTGACGGGACCGCGGAGGGGACGGGTCGAGTGCGCCGCCTGTCCAGGTCCCCTTTCCGAACCTCGTCGCGATGATGGTCCGCAGGTCGGACCGGGTGTCCGACCTGATCTTCTCCCCCGGGCGGCCGCCGCAGGTCGAGCTCCTCGGGACGCTCGAGCCGGTGCCGGCCCCCGGATGGGAGATGCTGACGCCCGAGGTGACCGCGGCCATCGCCCGGCACCTCGTCGGCGACAACGCGACGGCCCCCAAGGCCCTCGTCGACGACGGAGCCGCCGACGTCGCCTGTTCGTGCCCGGGCTTCTCGCGCTTTCGGGTGAACGTCTTCTTCCAGAGAGGGACCCACGCCATCGTCATGCGGGTCATCCCGATGCGCGGACCGACCTTTCGACGAGCTGAAGCTCCCGCCGGCCCTCCGGGACATACCCGGGCTGAACGACGGGATCGTCCTCGTGACGGGGCCGACGGGCTCGGGACGCGTCGTCGTCATCGAGGTCCTCCGTCCCCGCTCGCGGAGGCGCGACGACGTCGAGAAGGGGGGCCGCGACAACGAGGGAAAGTCGCTCCTGGACGTGATGCGGGACGGCGGAAGAAACGACGGGATGCAGACGTTCGACCAGGTCATCGAGCCGCTCGTGAGGCGGCGCGCCGTCACGGTCGCCGTGGGCCTGTCGTACGCGACGAACGCGGGGAACCTGCGGATCGAGCTGGCGGACGTCCAGGGGTAGGTCGAGAGCGATGCGCTCGCGGCCTTCGTGCGGCCGCGAGCGCGTTGACCGAGCGAGGCGGGGCCGGACGGCTATTTCGCGGGGACGTCCTGCTTCACGAACTCGAGGTCGAGCTGGATCGTCACCTCGTCGCCGACGACGAGACCGCCGCCGTCGAGGTTCTTGCTCCAGTTCACGCCGAAGTCCTTCCGGTTGATCTTCCCGGTCGCGCTCGCGCCGACGACGGTCTTCCCCCACGGGTTCTTCACGGGCTGGGTGTACTCGACGTCGAGGACGACCGGCTTCGTCACTCCGCGGAGCGTCAGGTTCCCCGCGACCTTCGCCGTCGTGGCGGAGGACTTCTCGACCTTCGTCGAGGTGAAGGTCATCTGGGGGAACTTCGCGGCGTCGAAGAACTCGGCCGTGCGGAGGTGCTCGTCGCGCTTGGCGTCGCGCGTGTCGACGGAGGCGACCTCGATCGTCGCGGAGATCTTCGCCGTGGTCGGGTCGGCCGGGCTGCCGTCGACGCTCGCCGTGATCTTGCCGAAGGACCCCTTCACGTTCGAGACCATCATGTGCCGGACGGCAAAGCCGACGGTCGAATGGGACGCGTCGAGGGCCCAGGTCTCGGCGACGGCGGAGAAGCTCGCCAGGCCGAGGACGGCGGCGAGGGCTACGGAAAACAGGTTCTTCTTCATCGAATCCTCCTGGGTCTCTTTAGGGGCGGGCCCCTATTCGGTGCGGTTCTTCGTCACTACGCCCGGAACGTCCGGACGGATCGGTCGATCGGGTGCAATCGACGGGCCACACCCCGTACCGCCGGAAATCGACCAGGACCGATCAGTCGGAGAAGGCGCGCCTCTCGAAACGAGAGGTCGTCAGAAGGCGTTGCCGAACCCGAAGTAGACCCTGTACGCCGGGTCGCCGGGCCGGCGGTCGAGGGGAACGGCGCCGTCGAGCCTCAGGACCCCGATGGGCGTGAGCGCCCTGAGGCCCAGCCCGAGCGAGGTCGCGAGGCCTTTCCCGAAGTCGCTCGACGAGGCCCAGACCTGGCCAAGGTCGAAAAAGCCGACACCGACGAGCATGGGATGAAGGGGAACGCGCAGCTCTTCGTTGAGGACGAGGAGCGTCGAGCCTCCGGTCGGGAAGAGCTCGCCACCGAGGTCTTCCCGAGGGCCGAGGCTCTCGGTCGGGTATCCCCGCACCGAATAGGAGCCGCCCGCGTAGAACCGGACGTCCGGGATCAGGACCTGCCCCTGGAAGGCCTTCGCGAACCCGAGGCGCAGCGACTGGGCCCAGACGACGCGGCCCGCTCCGAGGCCGAAGAGGGGGCGGTAATAGCTGGCCTGTCCGTAGGCGCGAGCATAAGAGAAGCTGGACCCGAGCCAGTCGCCGCTCGTCTCGAGGTCGATGGTCGCGAGGAGACCCCGGGTGCCCAGGAGGGGGTCTTCGCGGTCGTCCCAGACGAGACCGCCGCCGACGTACGGGTACTCGACGGTCACGTCGAGAGGAAAGAAAGGGTCGTCCTCGAAGACGCGGGAGGTGCGGTACCTCCCGTACAGCCGGGCGGAGAGACCCTCGGAGAGGGTTCGCGAGAGCTGCAGGGACGCCTCGCTCGTGTCGGTCTGGCGGTCGCTGAGAAGGCCGTCGCGCCAGGTCCGGCGCCGCTCGTACCACCCTTCGACGCCGACACCGAGAAGACGCTCGGGAAGGCCCCCGAACGCCCGGACGGCCCTGTCGTCGGGATCGTAGAGGCCGCGCAGGCCGAGTGTGACGCCGCGACCGAGGACGTTGCGGTCGACGACGTCGACGACGGCGGCGAGCCCCGAGTCGTTCTCCCAGCGGACGCCGTAGCCGAACGAGAACGGAGGGCGTTCTTCGGCCGCGAGAACGACGTCGACGTCGCCGCCCGGGCGCGGGACGCTCGAGGCCTTCACGCTCTCGAAGAGGCCCAGGGCGAAGACGTCCGCCTGCGCGCGGGCGAGGTCGTCCTGCCGGAAGACGCCCCCGGGCTCGAGCCCCGCGGCGCGCCGGGCCCAGGGCGTGCTCGTGCGTGAGAGCCCCTCGAGGGAAACCGTCCCGATGCGCTCGGCGGGGCCGGCCTCGACGGTGAAGACGGCGGCGATGCGGGGCGGGTCCTCGGGCGTGGCGGGGGAGAGCTCGACCCGGACGCGGGCCTCGGCGAACCCGCGCTCGCGAAGGGCGTCCTCCATGGCGAGGGCCGAGAGCGAGGCCTTGCCGGCGTCGGCCGGCTCTCCCGGGGAGAGCAGCGCTCGCCGCGCGAGGTCGCGGGCCTCCTCGTCCGGAACGCCGCGGACCGCCACCGAGTCGACCAGGGACGGAAGGGAAGGGTCCAGGTCGACGGTCAGGGTCCCGCCGTCCTCGGAGAGCTGCCGCCGGACGAGGGCGCCGTTGGGATAACCGAGGGCGCGCAATGCCTGCACGAGCCGTTCGTCCGCGCTCGGGAGGCTCGCCGCGAGCTCCACGCGGGCCAGGGGTGTGCCGAAGCGCCGGGCGAGCGAAACGGCCTCCGAGGGGGCGACACCCGTGAATGAGATCGCGGCGATGTCGACCCGTCGGCCGGCCGACACGGAGACGACGACGCGACGGCCTCCCGGCGCGTCGTCGGCGCGCGCCTCCGTCCGAGGGTCGAGGTGCCCGAGGGCGCGCAGCGCACGGCGCGCCTCGAGGCCCATCTCCTCGAGCGTGGACGTCTCGAGGATCCCGGTGCGATAGAGGTCGGCGACGGCGCGGCGCGACGCGGCCGGCAGGGGATCGCCCTCGAATTCCACGACGACCCGCGGGCCGGGGTCGAGGGACGCCTCGACGTCCACCCGCCGCGCCTTTCGCGACGGAACGGTCTTCAGGAAGACCTGGGCATCGGGCCAGCCCTGCCCGCGAAGCCAGGCCTCGGCGTCGATCTGGGCTTCGAAGAGGGCGTCGCGCGCCACGGGCACGCCGCGCCTGAGGCCGAGCGACGCGAGGAAGCCGCGCCGGGGGATGCCGTCCGGAGTCGAGGCCCGTACCGCGCCGAGGAGCGGCGCGTCGGGGTCGGCGTCTTTTGCGCGCGTCCCCCCGAGCTCGATGCGCTGCTGCAGCGTGCCGCCCCAGCTCCCGTCGTCGTCCGTGAACATCTGGAAGCCGACCGGAGGGAGCCTCCTGAGGCGGTGCACGTCGACGACCCACGTCTGTCTCTGCGCGTTCCTCAGGTCGAAGGACGCCGCGAGCATCACGTTTCGCGAGAACTCCCGCGTGAGAGTGAGCCGCGCGGTCGGGTCGGTCTCGCCGAGGACGAACACGGGGCGCGCCGAGACGGCGACCTGGCCGAGGGCCTGGCCGAGCGTCGACGCGAGGCGCGCGCTGTAGTAGCCCGCAAGGCCCCAGGCCAGCCGGGCAGCGGCGTCCGCCTCTCCGCGTCCGCCGGTCCCTCCCTGCTGGAAGGACTCGCGCGTCGAGTCGAAGACGTCGCTGCTCGCGCGGAGCGCGACGACACTGTCGTCCTGGAGCGAGGAGGTCGTGACGAAATCGAGACGCGGATCGGTGGCGGGGTCCCCGGTGTAGGTGATGACCCCCTTGTCGACGCGGAAGGTCTGGCCGTAGGCGAAGACGAGACCGTTCTTCCCGACGTCGATCCGGCCTCGGACGACCGGCCGCCGGGCGGTGCCCGTGACCTCGAGCCGGCTCCAGGAGGCGGACAGGTCGGCGACGTTGTTGCGGATCCTCACTCCCGACGCGGTCTCGATGCCGATGTCGAGCGCGAGCGTGTCGAGGAGGGACTTCTCGGTGCCGGTCGCCTCGGGAGGAGCGAGGACGCGCGCGAGGATCTCGCGGTCGAGGTCGATGTCCCTCTCGAGAAGCCCGCGGTCGAGCGTGACGGTCCCGGAGATCCTCCTCGCGTCCTCGATCACGTCGAACGTCAGCTCGCCCGAGAGGGTCGCGGCGAGGCCGTAGGCGAGGCGGTACCGCACGTCGGCGAAGAGGGCCGTCAGCGTCGTCCCGCCGCCTCGGTACCAGCCGCCCGAGAGGAGGAGCGGACCGCCGTTGAGCAGCGCCTCGCCACGCGTGAGCGAAGCCGTTCCGGGCGTCAGGTCGGCCTCCAGGAGCGGGTCACGGATCTCGGTCGGCCAGGCCAGCGGCCACGAGAAGCGCGAGCCCTTGCCGTCGAGAAAGACGCGCCCTTCCAGCGCGTCCGGCGGTCCCGCCACGTGGGCGTCGAGAGCGATCTCGCCCGAGGCGGCTGCCCCCGCGAGGAAAGGGGTGAGGAGCGCCGCGTCGGCCCGGCCGCCGGCCGTCACCGCGACGTGAGAGAAGAGGTCGGCGAGGGCCGCGCCCGGGCGTGCGCCGGGCACGAGGTCGGCCGAGACGGAGACGAGAAACGACGTCCGCTCCCCGTCGACGGTGACCGGTTCGAGAGCGAGCCGGCCTCCCTCGAGCGTGACGCGCGCCGTGCCGGACACGGCGAGCCGGCCTGCGGGCGTCTCCTGGGACGCGCCGTCCAGCTCGACCGTCGCGGTACCGCCGAACGGATCGGCGAGGGGGATCGTCGCGAAGACGCGGAGGTTGCCGGAAATGGGGACGACGTCGGTGCCCGGCGGAAGGGACGCTTCGAGAGCGCAGGAATCGAAGCCCGGCGCGTCGAGCGTCAGCTCGAGCGGTCCCTCGGGAAGGCCCTGCGGGAGGTGGGGGACCGCGGCCGGAACGTCGCGCAGCGCACCGAGCGGGAGGCGCGCGGCGAGGGCCGCCTCGAGCCCCGGCCGGCCGGCATGTGGAACGTCGAGCGCGAGGACGCCGTCGCGCAGGAGGGCGTGCGCCTCGGCCGAGAGTTCCCCCGCGGAGACGAAGGCGTCGACGTCGGCGTCGCGGAATGGCTCCGTCAGGGAGAGGCGGCCCGTGGCCGTGACACGGGCGAGGCCAGGCCTCGACCCGGGTATCTCGTCGCTGGTGGCGGCGAGGTCGACGATCCGC
Organism: uncultured Holophagales bacterium; assembly: GCA_963696015.1. Classification (GTDB taxonomy): domain Bacteria; phylum Acidobacteriota; class Thermoanaerobaculia; order UBA5066; family UBA5066; genus UBA5066. Next base: position 96,265 of record CAVOJA010000161.1, on the reverse strand, counting down.
AGCTCCGGGCCGTCGGCCTCGAGCGTGGCGTGGAGCGCCTCGAGAAGCGGTACCTCCTCGCCGAAGCAGAGGCCGGCGGCGTCGAGAGTGACCCGGACGGACCGCTGTCTCGGGCCCAGGGTGAACGTGGCGTCGGCCGACGCGAGCCCGGTCGCGCCGGGACGGAGGGTGCCGACAGAAAGTCCCGCTGCCGAGACCGTCCCCTCGACCCGGCGGCGGCCGGCGTCGGCGACCGCGCGGAACGAGATCGCGCCACCCCGTGCCGGGTCGAACGCCCCCTCCGCGTCCACCCGCAGCGCGCGCAGAGGTCCCGTGGCCTCGACATCGAGCCGGAGCCCTCCCCCAAGGTCGACTCCGTCCGGGGCCGCGACGACGTGCGTGGGGAAGAGCGCGCGGAGCTCGGCCCAGGCCTCGGCGAGGTCGGGTGCCCGGACGCGGAGCCGGCCGCCGGTGAGACGGCCCGACGCGAGGCCGGCGAGAGTCGGCGCCTGAAGCCTCCCCTCCGCCCGCCGCTCGCCGGGAGATTCGGGGAGGAACGTCGCCGCCAGGTCGAGCGTCGTGGCGCCGCGGGAATCGAGGCGGGCCGTCGCGGTCGCGAGGGACGTCCCGGCGCGGGAGATCGACAGGTCGGTGTCGACCGTGAGCGCGAGCGGAACGCCCCGCTCGTGCCTCACCGTCGCGACGCCGTCGAGCTCGGTTCCGGCGATGCCCCAGCGGGCCCGCGTCGCCTCGTCGGCGATCCCGTCGAGGAGACCGTCGGGGAGGCGCGCCCCACGCATCGTCCAGGTCCCGGCGCCCTCGCCAAGATCGAATCGACCCTCTCCCTCGATGCGTCCGCCCGTCCGCAGATCTGCCCGCGCCGATTCGACGACAAGCGTCCCGTCCTTCAGGCCCGCCTTCACGGTCACCGACTCGAGGGCGACGCCGGGGGTCTTCACGTCCTTCCCGTCGACGGCGAGAGTGGCCGAGAGCGCGGAGCGGCTCCCGCCGAGATCCGCCACGAGGCGAAGCGTTCCCGTGGTCCCCACCTCGGGTGCGACCTTCGCGGGCTCCGCGGTCACCTCGGCGTGGAGGGCGATCGGCGCCTCGGGGGAGAGGTCGGCACCGCCCCAGGCCGACGCGGCGAAGCCCTCGCCCGCGAGGTGCAACGCCGTGAGGGTGAGCTGTCCCGCCTCCGTCAGCGAGAGGACGACGTTTCCGGCCGCCGTGAGCTGGAGCGGTCCGGGGCGATCGACGACGACGGCGGGGAGGCTCACTTGCAGAGAGAGCGTGCCGCCGTGGAGGTCCCCGGTCAGCTGGGCGTTCTCGATCCTCGCTCCGAGCGCGACGTTTCCCAGCGACGCGGGAAGAGGCCCCGACACGACCGAGGAGATCTCGATCCGGATGTGATCGACCCGGGCTGCGGAGAGGATCGTCAGCTCTCCCGTCGAACTGCCCTGCGACGCGGGGAGCGGCGCGGAGAGGTCGATGCGGACCCCCTCTGCCACCAAGTGCCGGACGCGCAGGCTCCGTCGGAGCCCCTCCCGGACGTCGATCTCGATCTCGGCCTCGTCGGCCGTCAGGAACGGGCGTGCCCCGGGGACGGCCGCGGCGACGCCTCGCAGGACCAGGCGCCCCCGGAGGGGATCCATCGACAGCTCCCGGGCCGAAAGGGAAAGCCCGGTCGCCTGCTCGGCCTTCCGCAGGGCGGTCGCCAGGAGGCGGGCCTGCACGCCGGGGCGGTTCAGCAGGAAAAGGAGCACCGCGGGAAGGAGGAGAACGGCAAGGACGAGCGCTTTGAACCTGAAGCGCCGGGCGCGGGACCGGGAGACGTGACGACCGCGCGGCATGCCTCGATTCTAGGGTCTCGATCCCGCAGGGCTCCGGGCGCCGCGCGGCCCTAGAATCACCGGCGGTTCGGGGAGGACGAAGTGATGCCCGAGAGGGACAGGGGCGGCGCGTTCGAAAGAAGGGCGACGGTCGCGGTGGCGCTCATCGCGTTCGCGGGCCCGGGATCGGCCGCCGAAACGTGGCTCCACCCCCTCCTGCCGCAGAGCGTCGTGAAGGCCGCTCCCCCGGCGCGCCGGGGGGCGCGTCCCGCCCGCCCGGCCGTCGCGGCGACGCCGCTGCCGTTCCCGAGCGCCCTGTCGGGAGAAAGCTCCTTCGTCGAGCTGACGACGGGGGCGCGTTTCCCGGAGCCCGGGAGCGCGGTGGATCCCGGGAGGATCGACCGGTCGTTCGTGAGGCTCGGCGCGGGGCGGCCCATGCCGCTCACCTCCGCGAGAGCCGACGGTCCCGTGACGCGACTCGAGGCGACCTGGGCGGGGCAAGGCCTCGCGACGCTCGGGATCATTCTGGCGCCCGAGGCACGGACGGTGGACGCCGCGGAGTTCGAGGCGTTCCTGCGAGATGCGGGAGCGACGGCGGCGATCGCCGAAAGGACGAAGAAGAAAGAGACGAAGAAGGCCGCCAGAATCGTCGCCGTGGAGGGCGCCCGCGCGTTCGCGGGAGTCCTTGCGCCACCACGCTCGGCCTCGCCCGCCGACCCGGCCGCCGGGACGGACGAGCTCCTCGGTCTCCCGCTCGAGATCGTCTCGGGGGTTCCGCCGCTTCCGCTCCGCGCGGGGACGACCCTGCCGGTTTCGGTCTTCCTCGACGGGAAGCCCGCGCCGGGAGCCGTCGTGAGGGCCTACGCGCCGGGGAGGGAGGCGCCGGCGGTCGTGGCGGCCGACGCGTACGGCGTCGTCTCGCCTCCCCCTCGAGAACGAAGGGCGCTTCCTCCTCGCCACGGCCGTCGTCCGCCGCACGGGAAAGGCCGACCGCACCCGGGGCGAAGTCTGGAAGAAGGCGGACTGGGAGGTGCAGCGGTCGACGCTCGCGCTCCTCGTCCTGCCGCGGGCGCCCGCGCCGACGCCCGCGCCGACGAAGGCTCCGAAGAAGAAGGCCGCTGCTCCGAAAACGAAGACGCGCTGAGGCTCGTCCCTCTTCCTGCTCAGCGCCGGCCGCGGACGCCTCGCGCCAGGCGCGCGACCCCTTCGCGGAACGTCTCCTCGGGCGGCAGGAGCGAGACGACGAGGAACGCCTCCCGCGGGAAATCGAAGAAGTAGCCGGGGTGGACGAGGAGGTCCTCCTCCTCGAGGAGGCGGAGGACGAGCGCCTCCTCGGTCTCCACCGCCGGAAGCCGGAGGACAGCGGACCATCCGGCCGAAAGCGGCGTGACCGTCACCTCGGGAGAGCTCGCGAATTCCTCCACGAGCGTGGCGTGGTTCGCGCGAAGACGGGCGCGGAAGGCGCCGGCGGCCCCCTCTCCCCACGAAAGGAGCCCCGGGAGCGCGAGCTGGACGGGCGTGGCGACGGAGAGGTACGAGTCTGCGATCCAGGCGAGCCGCTCGAGAGCTTCGGAGAGGGTCGGGGCGGGCCCGTTCGCCAGGATCCACCCGAGCTTCAGCTGCGGCAGGGCGGCCGACTTCGAGAGCCCGCCGAGCGAGAAGACGAGCGCATCTCCTGCCGCCTCCGAATCGGCCGCGGCGACGCGCACGTCGCCGGGCCGGTCCTCGAATCGGTAGTCGAGGAAGACCTCGTCGGAAACGACCGCGAAGCCCCGCCGCGCGGCGAGCGACGAGAGCGCCCCGAGCTCGGCGCGGGAGATCGAGGTGCCGGTGGGGTTGTTCGGGTTCACGACGATCGTCGCGGCGACGCGCCGCCCGGACGTCTCGACCCGATCGGCCGCCTCCTCGACGAGGTTCGCGTGGACGGCCCAGCGATCCTCCGCGGGAAGGCGGTAGCGGACGAGCTCGACCCCCTCGAGCGCCGCCAGGGCGTCGAGGAGCGGGTAGCTGGGAGCCGGCACGAGGACGGCCTCTCCCGGTGCAGCGAGAAGCTTGAAGAGCCAGCCGTAGGCTTCGCTCGACGAAGCCGTGAGGACGATCCGCTCGGGGCCGACCCCGGCGCCCCGGCTCGCGTAGAACCTCGAGACCGCTTTCCGCGCGGAGAGGAGGCCGCACGGGTCGGGGGTGTAAGCACCGCCCCTCTCGTCCGCGAGGAGGGCCAGGGCGGGCGAGGAGTCGACGGGAAGCCCCGCCGTCGTCGGATTCGTGGCCGTCAGATCGAGAACGGGCCGGGGGTGTGCGCCGAGCGCCCTCGTCAGGCGGTTCTGGGTACCGGGCACGGGGGTTCTCGTCGAGAACATCCCGCGGAGGTTACCCTCGCCGGCCGCCCGGGAGGGCGCGGGTAAACTCTCGCGCCATGGGATCCATCGCCCCGACGATCACCCCCGGCCTCCTCGCCGAGCACAAGCTGTCCCGCGAGGAGTACGACCGGATCCTCGCGGCCCTGGGCCGCGAGCCGAACTTCGTCGAGCTCGGCATCTTCTCGGCCCTCTGGAGCGAACACTGCTCCTACAAGTCGTCGAAGGTCTTCCTCCGCGAGCTCCCGACGACGGGAAAGCGCGTCGTCCAGGGCCCGGGCGAGAACGCGGGGGCAGTCGACATCGGCGACGGCCTCGCGGTCGTCTTCAAGATGGAGTCGCACAACCACCCTTCGTTCATCGAGCCCACCCAGGGAGCGGCCACGGGGGTCGGCGGCATCCTGCGCGACATCTTCACGATGGGGGCGCGTCCGATCGCCGTCCTCGACCCGCTCTTCTTCGGCGACCCGAGGGCGCCGAGGATGCACGGCCTCATCGACGGCGTCGTCCGCGGCGTCGGCGGCTACGGCAACTGCATCGGCATCCCGACGGTCGGCGGGTCGACGTTCTTCCACCCGTCGTACAACGGGAACATCCTCGTCAACGTCATGGCGGTCGGCCTCGTCCGCCACGACAGGATCTTCAAGGCGAAAGCCTCGGGGGTCGGCAACCCGGTCCTCTACGCCGGCTCGAAGACGGGCCGCGACGGCATCCACGGCGCGTCGATGGCGTCGGACGTCTTCGACGACGAGAAGGCCAAACGCCGCCCCACGGTCCAGGTCGGCGACCCGTTCGCCGAGAAGCTCCTCCTCGAGGCGGTCCTCGAGGTGCTCGAGGGAGACGCCGTCGTCGCCATCCAGGACATGGGGGCCGCGGGTCTCACGTCGTCCTCCTTCGAGATGTGCGCGCGCGGCGACGTCGGCATGCGCCTCGACCTCGACCGGGTCCCGATGCGCGAGGCCGGGATGACGCCCTACGAGCTGATGCTCTCCGAGTCGCAGGAGCGGATGCTCCTCGTCGCGAAGAGGGGGCGCGAGCGCGAGGTCATCGAGGTCTTCGAGAAATGGGGCCTCGACGTCGCCGAGATCGGCGAGGTGACGGGCGAGCCGCGCATGGTCCTCCACTGGCACGGCGAGGTCGCGGCCGACCTGCCCGTCGCGCCCCTCGTCGACGACGCGCCCGTCTACCGCCGTCCCTGGACGCTCGCCGAGCCGCTCGCGCCGATCGAAGGGGCGGTCGACCTCTCCGGCGCGCCCGACGAGAGGACGGCCCTTCTCGTCCTCCTCGCCTCGCCGAACCTCTGCAGCAAGGCCTGGATCTGGCGCCAGTACGACCGGAGCGTGAGGACGAACACCGTTTTCGGACCGCCGGGAGACGCCGCCGTCCTTCGCGTGAAAGGGACGAAGAAGGGGCTCGCCCTCACGGCCGACGTCAATCCCCGCTACTGCTTCGCCGACCCGATGCGCGGGGCCGCGCACGCCGTGGCCGAGGCGGCCCTGAACGTCGCCTGCACGGGCGCGCGGCCGCTCGCCGTCACCGACTGCCTCAACTTCGGCAACCCCGAGCGGCCCGAGATCCTGGGCCAGCTCGCCGCGGCGGTGCAGGGGCTCTCCCTCGCCTGCCGCGCGCTCGAGACGCCCGTCGTGTCGGGAAACGTCTCGCTCTACAACGAGACGGACGGAGAGTCGATCCTCCCGACGCCCACCGTCGGGATGGTGGGCCTCCTCGAGGACGTCGGGCGCGCGGTGCCGCACGCCTTCGCCGCCGAGCACGACGTCGTCGCCCTCTTCGGAGAGACTCGCGACGAGCTGGGGCGCAGCGAGTACCTCGCCACCGTCCTGGGCCGCGACGAAGGGCCCTGCCCACGCCTCGACCTCCTCGGCGTCCGCTCCCTCGTCGACCTCCTGTGCGACCTGGCGACCGACGGGCTCCTCTCCTCGGCGCACGACGTGTCCGACGGCGGCCTCGGTGTCGCGCTCGCCGAGGCGTGCATCCCGAACGGGCTCGGGGCCGACCTGAACGTCGAGACGGCGCTCCTGCCGACGGTCTACCTCTTCTCCCAGTCCATGCCGCGCGTCGTCGTCTCCTTCCCTCCGGGCCACGAGAAGATCGTGCTCGAGGCGGCCCGGCGGCACGGGGTCCCGACGGCCTTCCTCGGGCGCGTGGCGAAAGACGTCCTCCGGGTGAGCGTGAGCGGGAATGCCGTCCTCGATGTTTCCGTTTCGAGTCTCAGGCAGGCCTCCGAGGAGGCCTTCGAGAGAATGATGGAGACGACCGCATGAAGATCCCCCGCCTCGCCCTCGCCGCCCTCGCCGCCCTCGCCGCAGGAACGACGCTCGCCCTCGCGGCCGCTGCGCCGGCGCAGAAACCCGAGGCGCCGAAGATCGGTGCCTCCGCCCCCGACTTCACCCTCCCGCCGGCCGCCGGCGGAGCGCCCGTGGCCCTGAAGGACCTCCTGGCCAGGAGCAAGGCGGTCGTCGTCATTTTCGACGCGACGAAGTGCCCCTACGCCATCGGCTACAAGGGGCGCGTCGCGGACATGGGGAAGGAGTACGCCGGCAAGGGCGTCACCTTCGTGACGATCAACAGCAACGAGACGGAGCCCGCGGCCGAGGTCGCCGAGGACGCGAAGAAGAACGGCTTCGCCTTCCCGGTCCTGAAGGACGAGGGGAACAAGGTCGCCGACCTCTACGCCGCGCAGAAGACGCCCGAGATCTACGTCCTCGACCCGAAGGGGACGCTCCTCTACCGGGGGCGGATCGACGAGACGCACGAGGACCCGAAGAACGTGAAGTCGCCCGACCTCAGGAACGCCCTCGAGGCGATTCTCGCGGGCAAGCCGGTCCCCGCGGCCGAGACGAAGGCCTTCGGCTGCTCGATCAAGCGCGTCTGAGGTGAACCGTTCGCGGACCCCCGCGCGCGCGAGGAGGGCGGCCGCCGCCGTCCTCGCGGCGTTTTCCCTCGCAGCGCTCCTCGTCGAGGCGGCGCCCGCGACCGCTGAACCGGTGAAGCTCCTGAAACCGGAGGACTACCAGAGCCGGATCGTGGCCGGGCGCAAGGGGCGGGTCCTCCTCGTCAACCTCTGGGCCACCTGGTGCGAGCCGTGCCGCGAGGAGATGCCGCACCTCGTCGGGGCGGCGAAGAAGTTCCCTGCCAGGGACCTCGCCGTCGTCCTCGTCTCCCTCGACTCGCAGAAGACGGGGCCCGTGCAGGTGCCGAAGTTCCTCGAGGAGAAGAACGTCCCGTTCGTTTCCTGGCTCGCGAAGACGCGCGACCCGCAGGACTTCATCGAGACCGTCGACCCGACGTGGGACGGCTCGCTCCCGTACACCCTGGTCTACGGGCGCGACGGGAAGATCGCGACCCGCCTCCCGGGCGTGCAGACCGAGGCCTCGTTCACGGAGGCGATCCGGAAGGCCACCGGCGCGAAGTGAGGCGCCGCCCGCTCCTCGACGCCCTCTTCCTCGACCGCGACGGTACCCTCATCGCCGAACGGGGCTTTCTCGCCGACCCGAAGGGGGTCCGCCTCGCGCCGGGCGCGGCGGCGCTCCTGGCGCGTTTCGCAGCGGAGGGGACCAGGCTCTTCGTCGTGACGAACCAGTCGGGCGTCGCGCGCGGGCTGACGCGCTGGGACGAGGTGAACGCGGTGAACGCAGAGGTGGAGCGGCGCCTGGCCGCCCGCGGTGTTCCGCTCACCGGCTGGCTCGTCTGCCCGCACCACCCGGAGGGGACGGTGAAGGAGTACGCGGTCTCGTGCCGCTGCCGCAAGCCGGGGATCCTTCTCCACCGGCGCGCGCTGCGCCGGCACTCCCTCTCGGCCGCGCGGTCCGCGGTCGTCGGGGACAAGTGGGACGACGTCGGCGCGGGACTCACGCTCGGCGCCTTCGCCGTCCACCTCCTCTCCGGGCACGGGCGCGAGCAGCGCGCGGCGGTACGGGAGAAGGGCGGGGCGCGCGTGATCTTCGCCGGGGGGCTCGCCGACGGCCTCCGGAAGCTCCGGGCCGCGGCGGAAGGGAGAACGCGATGACGACGACGAAACGCCGGCGCCCGCGCGAGACCGTGACGACCTATCCCATCGCGACACGGTCGTTCAAGGTGAAGACCGCCGACTTCGCGGCGCCTCCGTCGACGAGCGGCTCCTTCGAGGATTTCTGGAACGGCCTGCCGAAGATCCTCGCCGCCGAGTCGCTCCGGAAGGTCGCCGCGGCCATTCACGCCGCGAAGCGGAAGGGCAAGCCGGTCGTCCTCGCCTTCGGGGCCCACGTCCTGAAGACGGGGCTGGGGCCGGTCCTGATCGACCTCGTCGAGCGCGGGTTCGTCACGGCCCTCGCCACGAACGGTGCCAGCGGCATTCACGACTTCGAGGTCGCCTTCCACGGGAAGACCTCCGAGGACGTCGGCGCCGTCCTCGAGACGGGCGAGTTCGGGATGAGCCGCGAGACGGGCGAGGGGATCTTCCGCGCGCTCCGCGCCGGGCGGAAGAAAGACGTCGGCTACGGCCGCGCGCTCGGCGAGGCGATCCTCCGCGGACGCCTTCCGTACCGCCACCTCTCCCTCTTCGCCGCGGCGGCGAAGGCGGACGTCCCTCTCACCGTCCACGTCGCGCTCGGGACCGACACGCTCGTCCAGCACCCGGGCATGGACGGCGCGCTCGTCGGCGAGATGTCGATCCGCGACTTCACGACGATCCGGCGGGTCATCGCCGGGCTCGGCGGCGGCGGGGTCTGGATCAACGCCGGCTCGGCCGTCATCCTGCCGGAGGTCTTCCTGAAGGCTCTCTCGATGGCCCGGAACCTGGGGAACGACGTGAGGGACTTCACGACCGTGGACCTCGACATGATCCGCCACTACCGCCCGCACGAGAACGTCCTCAAGCGCCCCGTCCTCTCGGGCGGCGCCTCGTACGCGATCACCGGCCACCACGAGATCCTCCTGCCGCTCCTGGCGCAGGCGCTCGTCCTGGGGCTGGAGGAGGGGAAGTGACCCCCATCTCGAGGAGCGGACGATGACCCCGCGCGAGCTGGCCGCCCTCGCCGCGGCCGCGCCGAGCGTGAAGGCGGTCGTCGTGGGCGACCTGATGCTCGACGAGACGTGGTTCGGGGAGGTCTCGCGCGTCGCGCCCGAGGCGCCGGTCCCGCTCCTGGCGCTCTCGTCGATGTCCCGCCGCGCGGGTGGGGCCGGGAACGTCGTCGAGAACCTCGCGGCGCTCGGCGCGCGGACGGTGGCGCTCGGCGCCGTGGGGCCCGAGGAAGAAGGCGCCTGGATCGGGCACCACCTCGGCAACCTCCCTGGCGGCGAACAGCATGTCGTCGTCGACCCGCTCCGGACGACCCCGGTCAAGCGGCGGATGGTCGCCGACGGCCGCCAGCTCCTCCGCGTCGACCAGGAGCTCCCGGCGGTCCTCTCGACGGCGGCCGAGGCGGAGCTCGTTGCCGCGGGCCTCGCGGCGCTGGAGGGCGCCGACGTCCTCCTTCTCTCCGACTACTCGAAGGGAACCCTCACGCCGCGCGTCATGGGGGCGCTCCTCGGGGAGGCGCGCCGTCTCGGCATTCCCGCGCTCGTCGACCCGAAGGGGAAGGACTATTCCCGCTACCGCGGCGCCACGTGCATCACACCGAACCGCAAGGAGCTCGAGACGGTCACGGGCGAGGGCGCCCGCGACATCGGAACGGTCGCCCGGCTCGCGTCGCGACTGAGGGACGACCTCGACCTCGACGCGATCCTCGTCAAGCTCTCGGAAGAAGGAATGCTCCTCCTCCCGAAGGGGGGAGGTCCTCTCCGGATCGCCGCGCGTGCCCGGGAGGTCTTCGACGTCACCGGCGCCGGCGACACCGTCCTCGCCATGCTCGGCGTCGCGCTCGGCGCGGGCCTGCCGCTCGCCGACGCGGCCGAGGTCGCCAACCGCGCCGCCGGCATCGTCGTCGGCCGGACCGGAACGGTTTCGGTCCGCTGGGCCGACCTCCTCGACAGCCTCACGTCCTCCCCGGCAGAGAAGCTCCTCGAGCGGGCGCACGTCGCGGCCGTCGCGCAGATGCTCCGCCGCGCGCACAGGCGCGTCGTCTTCACGAACGGCTGCTTCGACCTCCTTCACCCGGGACACGTCACCCTCCTCGGCGCCGCGAAGAAGCTCGGCGACGTCCTCGTCGTCGGCCTCAACAGCGACGCTTCGGTGAAGCGCCTCAAGGGGCCCGACCGGCCGATCCTTTCCGAGACGGACCGGGCGCAGGTCCTCGGCGGCCTCGACGCCGTCGACTTCGTCGTCCTCTTCGAGGAAGACACGCCGGAGACGCTCATCGGCGAGATCCGGCCGCAGGTCCTCGTCAAGGGGGGCGACTACACCGAGGAGCACGTCGTCGGCGCGCCGTTCGTCCGCTCCTACGGCGGCGAGGTCGCGCTCGTCCCGCTCCTCCCCGGGCGCTCCACGACCTCGATGGTGACGAAGGTGAAGGAGAATTCGTGATCGACACGCACCTCTCCGCCCTCGCGGCGGTCGCCCTCGCCGCGCGCGACGCGATGACGCCCTCGATCGAGGCGGCCTCGGCCGCGATGGCGGCCGCCGTCCGTGACGGACACAAGGTCCTCGCCTTCGGCAACGGCGGGAGCGCCACGCAGGCGCAGCACTTCGCCGCCGAGCTCGTCGTCCGCTACAAGGACGACCGGCCGGGACTCCCGTCGATCGCCCTGACGTGCGACGGCGCGATCCTCACCGCCTGCGCGAACGACTACGCCTACGACTACGTCTTCGCGAGGCAGGTCGAGGCGCTCGGCCGGCCCGGAGACGTCGCCCTCGGCCTCTCCACCTCGGGGACCAGCCCGAACGTCGTGAAGGCGCTCGCGGCCGGACGGGCCCGCAGCCTGGTCACGATCCTCGTCACCGGCTCGCGCGGCGCCGCCGAGGCGGCGAAGTGGGACCACGGCCTCGTCGTCCCTTCCGCCGAGACCGCCCACGTCCAGGAAGTCACCCTCGCCGTCCTCCACCTCCTCTGTCAGGCGGTCGAGGATGGGGTCAGGTCTTGATTTTCTACTTTACGGCGCCGTCGTAGGGGGAAGAGGGCACGCCGGGCTCCACGCTTCCGACGGAAACGCCGGTCATGCAGGCGTGGTCGAGGGGGCATCGGGTGAAGCGGCAGGGGGCGCAGAGGACGCGCTGGCGTACGACCCGGAGGCGGACGGGCCGGCCGTCGGGACGGGGGCCGTCCCAGGGTCGCGTCGCTTCGGGATCGGTGGGGCCGAAGACGACGGTCGTCGGCGTCCCGGTGGCGTTGGCCAGGTGCGCAAGGCCCGAGTCGTTGCCGACGAAGAGGTCCGCCAGGGAGACGATGCCGAGGACCTCGGGGAGCGAAGTCTTCCCGGCGAGGTCGAAGACGCGCGCGCCGGCGGCGATCGAGGCGACGCGGGCGTTCACGAGCGCCTCGCCGGCGCTGCCGAGAAGAACGATCGGGAGATGTCGCACCGCGGCGAGATGGGAGAAGAGCGCGGCGAACCGTTCTTCCGGCCAACGCTTGGCTTCGTGGGCGAAGGAGGCGACATGGGCCGCCGCGAAGGGGCCGTCGGGAACTCCCTCTTCCGCCAGCTTCGAGCGCGCCGAGCGGCGGAGAGTCTCGGAGACGGGCCAGGTGGCGTCGGGAATCCCGGGTACGGGAACACCCGTCGCGGCGACGAGCCGGAGGTGGCGGAAGACCTCGTGCTCTCCCGGAGACCTCGAGAACGGTAGCGAATGCGTGAGGAGGAGGGAGCGCAGCTCTCCCCTGTAGCCCCACCGTTCCGGAATCCCGGCGCGCCAGGCCGTCCACGCCGTCGCGAAGCTGCGGGGCAGGAGGATCGCGCGGTCGAACCCCTTCCCCTGCAGCTCGGCGGCCAGGGCGGCGCGACCGGCGGCGCCGGAGTGACGTCCCTCCGGTTCCTCGACCAGGACCTCGTCGACCTCGGGAAGAAGACGGTAGAGGGCGGCGACCCACGGGCGCGCGAGCACGGAGATCCGATCCCCGGGGTGATGGGCACGGAGGGCTCGAAGCGCGGGAAGCGAGATGACGACATCTCCGACCCAGTTCGTGGCACGAAGGAGGATCTTCACGGACACCTCACGGTCGGTCTTTCGGTCCCCGCCGGTCCTGGCCGAGGTCGAAAGCGAGGATCCTCACGTGGTCCAGCATAATCGACGGATGCGGCCCGCCGTCTCCATCGTCTTCATGGTGAAGGACGAGGTCGACCGGCTCGGTCCCTCGCTCGCCTCGGTCGGCTGGGCCGAAGAGGTTCTCGTCGCCGACACCGGCTCGACCGACGGCACCGTGGAGCTCGCCAGGGCGGCCGGAGCTCGCGTCGAGTCGATCCCGTGGGAGGGGTACGTCGCCACGCGCAACCGGGCCCTCGCGCTCGCCAGGTACGACTGGGTGCTCGTCCTCGATGCCGACGAACGGGTGTCGCCCGGCCTTGCAGAAGAGGTCCGGCGGGTCGTCGAGTCGCCGGACGGGGCGGCGGCCTTCCGCATGCCGCGCCTCTCGCACATCGGCGCGCAGCCGATCCGGCACGGCGTCTGGTCGCCCGACCGCAAGCTCCGCCTCGGTCTCCGCTCCCGGGGCCTGCGCGCCGCGGGGGGACGGGTTCACGAGCGGATCGAGGTCGACGGCCCGGTGCGGGATCTCTCCTCCGCGATCCTCCATTTCCCCTACCGCGACGTGGCCGACGCCGTTCGAAAGAACACGCTCTACGCGCGGCTCTCCGCCCTCGACGTCTTCGACCGGGGCGCGCGGGGTCGTGTCCTTCCCGTCTTCTTCCGCCCGCCGCTGGAGTTCCTCAAGAGCTGGGTCCTCAAGAGAGGCTTCCTCGACGGGCGCGCCGGCGTTGGAGTCGCGCTCCTTCACGCCTGGTACTACCTCCTGCGGGCCGCTTTCCTCGTCGAGGAATCGGAGCGGGAAAAGAACCGACGCGGCGGCTGACGCTCAGGGCACGTCGACCCGCAGCGGGGCGAGCCCCGCAGGGTCGTTCGACGCGTTGTCGATCCGCGCCACCGACGCGACCACGGGACCGTCCTCGGGGAGGACGAGGAGAGTGGCCCCCTCGACCGGGCCGCCGGGGAAGAGCGCCGGGAACGAATCGAGCTGGACGACGCGACCGGCCCCGACCTCGACGGCGAGCTCACCGCGGACGCCGTCCCCCGCGAAGAGGACGAGCCGAACCCGCGTGGCCTGCCCGGGCGCGACGAGGACGAGGTTCGACCGGGCGGCGGGCGACTCGTCGACACCCGCGAACGCGGCGGGACGTCCCGGTGCCGCTTCGCCTCCCCGAGGAACACACGACAGGTCCTGGGAGGAGGGGCCGGTCGGCGGATCGCTCCGCGTCACGGCCAGGGGCAGCAGCCCGGCGGTCGACGAGAGGAGGAGCGCTCCGGCCCCGGGCGCCTTCGAGGGAAAGAGGGAGACGAGGAGGTCGGGGACGACGCGGAGCTCTCCCGCTCCGAGCGTGAGACGGACCGTCTCGGGCGGGCTGCCGTCGCGCGCGAGAAGGGTCGCGTCGAGCGTCGCCCCGGCCGGGGCGAGGAGGAAGAGGTCGCTCCGGAAGTACGCCCCGTTCCGTCCTTCCGCCGAAGCGACCGCCGGGACGGTCCGCTCGGACACCGCGCCACCGAGAGGGAGTGCGGGTATACGCCAGGGATCGTTCGTCGGAAGATTGGAGATGGCGGTCCCGTAGACCTGAACCCGTCCGGCCAGAACGGTGACGCGGACCGAGCCGCCCCGCGCCTCGCTTCCCGCGAGGATGTCGTCGAGCTGGGCGCGGCGAAGCTCAGCGAGGTCGACGCGCAGGGAGCGGAGCGGAAGGCCCCCGCCGTCGAGGACGGCGACGTCGACTGCCGAGGCCTCGAACGGCGCGAAGAGCGAGACGTTCGTCCTTTCGAGGTGCGAATCCACCGGGCCGAAGAGGTGTGCCGTTTCGCCGTGTCCGAGAACGCTCCCGCCTGCGGGCTGGACCGGAAACGACAGCCCGTAGGTTCCGAGCGCCGTCGTGTGGAAGACCCGTACCGAAGCCGCGACGGCGCCGGCGTCACCCGCCATGACGCGGAGGCGCAGCGGCGAGGCGACGGGGCGAGGCGGCCCCGTGGCAAGGAGGTCGCCCGAAGAGAACGACCGGCTCGAGCGGGCCGGAACCGAGAGCGGGAACGGCGCCGAGAAGCCGTCGAGAAGAAGCGCCTCGAGAAGGAGCTCTCTGTCGGAGAGGTTGCCGACGGTGAGGACCGTCGCGTAAGTCGCCCCGTTCGCCCCCTCCGCCCGGACCAGCGCAGGAACGAGCAGGTCCGTCTCGGCGACGGGGCCCGCGGGCGCGGGTGAAACGACGAGAAGGGAGCCGGACGGGCCCGGAACGAGGGCGGAGAGAAGCGCCCCTTCGGTCGTCCGCTCGAAGACGACCGGAGATCCGTCGAGCGTCGCGAGGAGCGTCGGGGCGAACGGGCCGGCGAGCGCGAGGTCCAGCCGCGTGCTGCCAGAGAGGTGTAGCGAGAGACTCCGTGCCGCGTCGAGGCCGGCAGCCGGGAGGTCGAGGCGAATCCGGACCGTTCCCTCGAGCTCGAGGTCGACCCGGTTTGCTGCGGCGTCGGCCCGGGCGTCGAGGAAGGCCCGGGTGCCGTCGGGGGCGCTGGTTCGCGCCAGGCGGGCCCAGTGGAACGTCCGTTCCCGCGAGCCGAAGGAGACGCCGACGACGCGCCCGGGGCGCACGGGGCGAACCCTCGCGAGCGCCGCGTCGAAGAGGACGGCGGGCGGGAGGAGGCGAAGGTGCTCGTGTCCCACGTCGGAGGGAAACCACGTCGTGAACTCGTAGCCCGCGGGATCGTCCGCGTGGAGCTCGGAAAGCGTCGGGCGAGTCCCGCGCGCGTCGGAGAAGCCCGGCGTCACGCTGACATGGTGGCCGTTTCGGTACGGGAAGAACGCGGTCGAGTCGGGAACGCTGTCGTCCGCCTGGCCGTGGAGGACGGCGACGAACAGGTTCCTCGCGTTCGGGAGGAGGAATCGCGGCGAGAGCTCGAACCAGCGCGCGAGGACTTCGCCGCCGGCAGAGGGCGCTCCTCCGGCGGCAGAGACGAAGTCCGTGAACGAGGGGACCCAGAGCTGACCCTGGAAGGCGTCCGTCGGGCCGGCGCCGTCGATCAGGGCGGCGAAGCGCGTCGGGTTCAGGAGGCCGACGGTCAGCGCCCCGCGCCCTCCCTGCGAGAAGCCCGCGAGGGCGACCCGGTCGGGGTCGATCGGCGCTCGCGCCAGGGCGTCGTCGAGGCAGGCCAGGATGTCCGTCTCGTCCGGGACGCCGTTGGCGCCGTCGACGTAGAACGTCGACGGGATGCCGCCGGTGGCCGGCACGCGGCGTCCCTCCCAGAAGACGAGGACGGTGCCTCTCGCTTCGGCCTCGGCGAAGTGCTCGGAGCGTTCGAACTGCAGCCTCGTCCCTCCGCGTCCGTGCAGGAAGAGGATCGCCGGGAGGAGGCTCGTTCCGTCCCACGTCTTCGGAATGCGGAGGTCGTAGACGCGCTCGACGCCGTCGGCCGGCGATCGGTAGGAAAGGGTGAGGAGCCAGCCGGACGGGAGGGGCGCCGGGGCGGCCGGTGCCGCTGCGAGAAGGAGCGTGGTCGCCAGCGCGACGGCCGGAAGGAGCCGTCTCACGGCGCTCATTCTCCGAAGACGTGGACGACGAGCGATCGCCGGTGCGGCGAGGTCCTGTGCTCGGCGAGGTAGATCCCCTGCCACGTTCCGAGGGCGAGACGGCCGCCGGCGACGGGGATCGTCTCGCTCGAACGGGTCACGGCACCCCGCAGGTGGGCCGCCATGTCGTCGTCTCCTTCGGCGTCGTGGGAATAGCGCGGGTCGCCGTCGGGCGCGAGGCGGGCGAAGAAGGCGAGGAGGTCGGCCCTCGCCGACGGGTCGGCGTTCTCCTGCAGGAGGAGGCTCGCCGACGTGTGAGGACAGAAGACGACGCAGAGGCCGGTCGTCACACCGCTTCGCGTGACGACCGCCGAGACGGAGGAGGTCACTTCGTGGAGGCCTCGTCCCGGCATCCTCAATTCGAGCCGCTCCTGTCGCTGCATCACGGCAGCGACTCTACGCCAGCTCCGCCGTCACCTCCGTGTCGGCCGTCAGGTCGCGGACGAGTCCGCCGAGGCGCCGGTCGAGGCGAAAACCCGGAAGCGGGACGTTGCGGAAGGCGAAGTGGGCGAGCAGCGCCCTGACGCCGAGCGCGGCGAGGCGGGTGCAGAGGTCGTCCAGGAGGCCGGCGGAGAGACCCCGGCCGCGGAGGCTCGGGGCGACGACGAGGCCGTCGAGATGGGCGGTGTCCCCGCCGAGGAGGGAATACGAGACTCCGCCGACGATCCGCTCTCCGGAGTCGAGGATGACGAGGTAGCGTCGGTCGGCCGAGAAGGCGCGCGGGAGGCCGGCGCGGACGAAGAGGCGGTAGAGGCGCCCCACTTCGGCGGCGTCGACCGGGTCGCGGACGGTCCAGGCCGCGTCCATCCGGTCGACCAGCTCCGTCGCGAGGACGACGTGCTTGACCGCGTCGCCGACGACCGTCACCTCGACGGGCCGGCTGGTCCGGGCGGCGGGGAAGACGAGGCGCGCGAAGGCGTGCCGCTCCTCGTCGCTCTTCAGCGCGGAGTGGAGCCCTTCCAGCTCGACGAGGTGAGAAGGGCGGGCGCCGGAGCGGGCCCGAAGGGCGGCGAGGAGGGCGTCGAAGGCCCGAAGGACCTCGGGCGCCGAGCGCGAGAAGACCGTCCGGCGGAAGAGCCGATAGCGCGCTTCCTCGCCGAGCGTGTCGACGCGGTAGATCCGAAGGAGGGCCTCGGCCGTCTTCTCCCGTTCGGAGAGAGGGGCTTCGGGCCGTTCCTTCTCCCACGCCTCGAACCGGGTCACGGCGGTCTCGAGGGCGAGAGGGGTTCTATCGCCCGGGGCCGTCGCCAGGGCCGCGTCGACTGCGGCGAGAAGCGCGGCCAGGGCTCCGGTGGCCGGCGCATGGGCCGCCTCGCGCAGGTCACGGAGAAAACTGCGAGCCCCTTTCTCGCCGAGAGCCTCGAAGGCGGCGTCGACGATCCACGCGGGGTCGAGGACCGAACCGAGGCGCGGCACAAGGGCAGCCGTCTCGCGGAAGACGTTCCGGAGCATCGGTTCGACCAGATCGAGCGGCCCCGAGTACGGCCTCCACCCCGAGATCGAGAGAAGACACGCCCCTTCGCGGTAGTCCTCGGCCGGGACCGCGACGTTCGACGGCGAGACGGCGCCGGGGACGAGGACGCGATCGCTCCTCTCCCAGGCCGTGAAGAAGGCGGCGAGGGCGCGCACGACGAGGCTCTTCACCGAGTGCGCCTCGCCGGGCCCGGCGCGCCCTGGCACGGCGGCGTCCCGGAGCCGTTCGGCGAGCGTCAGCTCATCGACCCACGCGAGCGAGAGGGCGCCGAGGTCTGGCCGCCAGGAGCCGACGCGCGGCACGACGGGCGGGCCCCAGGGGTGACCGGCGAGCGAGATCATCCTCAGCGTCGTCGAGCGGACTGCTTCCGAGTCGAGGTCGCTGCGAACCGTCAGGAGGAGGTCGTGGTGCGATCCCGTCGCCGTTCTCACCGAGAGGCGGTAGAGGCGGTAGCGGTGCAGGGCGAGGACGGGCGTCACCCAGATCCCCCCGTCGGGGATGTCGGCGAGGTCGAGCGGATCGGTCTCGAAAGCGAGCTCGATCGACTCGCGCAGAAAGGACGTGCCGAGGAGGAGTCCCTCGATCGCGCGGATCTCCTCCTCCGGAAGACCGTCGCGGAAGCAGAGCTTGCGCCGGCCCTCGGAGACGGGCGGGAGGAGCGCCGAGGCTGCGGCGGTCTCCTCGTGCCAGACCCCGAGCCCGTCGAAGAGCCCGTCGGCCCGCCGGCCGAGGTCCGCGTCGTTCGCCTGGATGGACCACGACGCCAGCTCGGCGCGAACGGCGGCGTGGTCTTCCGGATGGCGCCTCGCGAACCTGGCGAGGAGCTCGAGGACGTCGCCGAGCGTCTGCCGAGTCACGGCGGCAAGCGGGCCCGTCATTGCCGTGCGGTAGGAGTGGAGGCGCCGGCGAAGGGCGGTGAGCCGCTCCTCGCCGATATCGGCGCGCCCGATGGCGGAGATGCTCTCTTCCGACAGAAACGGGAGACCCGAGTGGAGAAACGCCGGGAGGATCGTCCCGGCGTCGACGAGCGGGTCGTCGAGAAGGAGGACCCGGTAGGCCTCGCAGCGGATCCGCGCGTCGGGGTGCCGCGCGAGGGCCTGAAGCCGCCGCCTCAGGAGCTCGGCCGTCCGCCGGTCTCCCTGTCGCAGGAGCGCCTCGGCGCGCGAGACCGCCTCGAGCGCCTCCTCGGGCGGCCCGAAGAGCGCCGTGACCGAGAGACGGTGGAGCGCCGCGAGCTGGGGGGTCGGGAGCGGATCGGGAGGCGTGCCGGGGTCTCCCTCGGGCACCTCGTCGCGCGATGGCAGGAGGACCTCCGCGCTGGACTGGGGGAGGGGTGTCTCCCATCCGTCCTTCACGGGGAGAAGGGCGGCGAGCTCGGCGTTGCCGAGCCAGAGAAGCGGCTGCCGGGCGAAGAGCCCGAGGTCGACCCTGGTCCCCGAGCAGCGGTATGCGAGGCTTCCGACGCGGATCTCCTCGCCGTCGGGACGCGCCGCGAGCGTGGCCCAGCGTCCGCGGCGCCGGTCGACGAGTCGCCCTCCTTCGAGGACGAGATCCCCTTCGAGGAGGCCGAGGTCGCGGAAGAGCCAGCGTGGAACGTCCACCTTCAGCCCGTCGCTCGCGAGCGTCACGACGCGGCTGCGGTAGAGCCCGTCGAGGACGCCGGAGAACGCCTTCTCGATCGCCTTCCTCCGGTACGAGCCCTTCGGCGTCAGCTCTCCCGCCTCGAGCGAGAAGTCCCGGGGCAGGACGGCGAAGTCGACGACGCGTTCGTACGTCGCCAGGTCGCGGTTGGCGGCGACGACGATCCGGCGGAGATAGTCGCGCGCCGCCTCGCCCTGGGGGGCGCCCGCCAGGACGGGATCGGCGTCGTCGGGGACGACGAGGAGGACGTTGTCGTCCCTCCCGTCTCCCGCGAGGAAGACCCGGCGGATTCCCGGCACTCCTTCGAAGCGCTGCTCGACACGGCGGGGGGCGACGGTCCGCCCGCGGCTGTTCTTGTAGATGTCCTTGACACGGTCGACGATCTCGAGGTGTCCGCTGTCCCGCTGCCGGAAGACGTCCCCCGTCCTCACCCAGGGCTCCACGTCTCCGGCGGTCTCGGGCTCGTCGAGGTAGCGCGCGACGTAAGGCCCGGCGATCTCCAGCTCGTCGCTCTCGCCGAGGCGGACCCGGATTCCCGGGAGGGGGAGGCCAACGGAGCCTTCCTCGTACTCGCCCGGCGGCGTCATCGTGATACCGCCCGTCGCTTCGGTCATTCCGAAGCCCGAGCAGAGCTCGACGCCGTGCGCCTGGAAGAAACGGAAGACCTGGGGCGCGAGGTAGCCGGCCGCCGAGAGCCCCCAGCGAAGCCGTCCGCCGACGACCATCCGGAGCGCGGCCTGCGCGGCTTCCGCCGGCGGGGCCTCGCCCGCCGCCGCGCGGGCGCGGGCCTCCAGCTGGGTCCAGCGGATCGGGATCGAGACCAGCCCGGTCGGCTCGACCTCCTTCAGTCCCGCCGCGAGGCCGTCGAGCGACGGGTTCCCGGCGAAGACGTACGTCCCGCCCCAGAAGAGCATCCCGAGCATCTCGAGGTAGCGCCCGAACGTGTGGTAGAGCGGCAGGAAGCAGAGGAGGACCTCCTCCTCTCCGACGAAGGGGAGTGCGGCGGCCCGCGCGAACCTCTTCGTCACGAGGTTCTCCATCGAGAAGGCGACCCCCTTCTGACCGCCGGTCGATCCCGACGTGAAGAGGACGGTGCACGTCTCGCGGAGGCCGCGCCGCGGGGCCCGCGACAGCGCGAGAGGGACGGAGGCGTCGGCCTGGGCGGCCAGGGCCTCGCCGAGGACGACGTCGCCCTCACAGGCCAGCTCGGCCGCCTCGTCGAGGAGGACGACCCGGAACGGACGAGCGACGTGCCGTGCCGATTCCCGCAGTCGCCGGAGGCTCTCCTCCGACGACACGACGGCCAGATTCACGCCGAGCGCGTCGAAGGCGGCGGTCAGCTCGCCGGGAGTCAGATGAGGCGAGACGGGCGAGACGAGGAGACCGTGGATGAGGCAGGCGAGGTCGACGAAGGCCGAGTCGAAGCCGTTCTCCGAGACGATCGCCACGCGGGGCTCTTCCTCGAAGCCGAGGAGCGCGGCGGCGATCGCGTCGGAGCGCCGCGCGACGTGGGCGTAGCTCCAGCGGGGCGCTCCGGAGCTGGGGCCGGCGGCGAAGAGCGTTCTCCCGGGGTGCGCCAGGACCCGCTGAGAGAGCATCTCCGCGAGGCCGTAACGGGAGGCGGCGACAGCCGCGACCGCGGCGTCGGCCCACCGGTGCCGCGCCGCGCGGCCCGGGAGCGCGAGAAGGTGGTCGCGCTTGCGGGTCGTGTCGAGCCAGCGGTGCCAGAGCGCCGGCGCGGCGCCGTCCGACGCGAGGGCGGCCTCCGCCGCGGCGAGGAGCTCGACGGACCTCTCCGCGGAAGGGGCCGATTCCCAGCGGGCGAGCGATTCTTCGAGACGGGGCGTGCGGCTCATGGCTCGGCTGCGCGAGAGGGGAGAGGATAGCTCGACCCGCCTCGTGGACGCAGGTGGCACCAGCCCCTACCATTCGCGAGGACGAAGTGCCGGCAGACGCAGAGCGCCTTCAGGCCGAGCTCCCGGAGTTCCTCGATCTCCTCGAGAACGTCGCGAGCTACATCGGCGGCCTCGACCTCGCAAAGGCTCGCGAGGTCCCTGCGGAAGCTCTCTCCGACCTGCACGGCGGCCTCCTTCGCGCGCTCGACTTTCTCCACGAGCTCTCCGCGCTGCGGGGCGAGCCGCCTCCGTCTCCCGAGCCAGGGGTCGCGTTCGCCGCCCTCGGGCCGTCGCTGAAGCGAACGCTTCCCCAGCGCCTGGCCGCGCAGCTGGCCGACGAGCTGATCGCGTTGCCGGGACGCCGTCTCGAGGACGTCTCCCCGTACACCGCGTTCGGCCTCGTCGCGCGGGTCGCCGACCTGCTTCGTTTCGTGACGTACTTCCAGAAAGAGCGGATCGCGGCGATCCGGCGTACCGCGCCGCCGACGCTCCTGTCGACCCGGCGGCAGAGACCGCTCCCGGCGGAGGAAGCTCTCGCGGCACCGGCTCCCCCTGCAGCGCCCGCCCCGCCGCGTGCTTCGAAGGCTCCGGAGCCTGCGCGGCATCGGCCGCCCGCGCCCGCTCCGGCGTCCCCTCCCGGTCCCGGTCCCGTTTCCGCGGCTGCGTCCGTCGCCGCCCCGCCGCCCGCGCCTGCAGGCCCCGGACCGGATCTCTCCGCCTACGGCATCCGGATCGACGAAGCGGGGGAACGGGTCGACGCCGGAAGAGCGACGGTCTGGTTCGCCTCCGCCGCCGGGCCTCGCGCCGTCGGCGAGGGCCGCGCCGCGTCGTTCGCGGTGGCCTTTACGGGAGGGGTCGCCTTCGCCGTGGCCGAGGGGGCCGAGGCCTCCCTCGGGGCGCGCCTGGCGTCCGTGGTGGCCGTCCGGGCCTTCTGCCGGGCCGCCGCGCTGAATCCGTCGACGCCCGAGGCTGCCGTGAAGACGGCGCAGCACCATCTCGACATGCTCCTCTCCGCGCTCCTCTCCTCCGGGGACGCCACCGAGGCCTTCACGAGGGCCCGGGGGAGCATCCCGCCGGCAAATGCACGCCGGATACTGAAACACACGAAAGAGCCCGAGGAGGCGTTGCGCAGGGTCATGCCGGCCCTGTCGACCAGCCTCGTCGGCGCCGTGGCGGTTCCTTCTGGAAGCGAGCTCCGGGTCTCGGTCATCCGCCTCGGCCCGGGAGTGGTCGAGGCCCGGGTTTCCGGGCGCGTCGCGGCCCTTTTCGGAGGTCACAAGGACGGAGCCGTGCCCCTCCTCGGCCCCGGTGCGCGAGGCGCCCTGGACGTCCACCGGACGGACTCCGTCGTCCCTGTCTCCGTTTCTCCGGGCTGCGCTCTTCTCCTCGGGACTCCCGCGCTCGCGAAGGGTGCGACGAGCGCATGGGCCGGGCTCTCGACCCTGTGGCCTCCATTTCCGGAAGGACTCGCCTCGGGGGAAACGGCGCGCGAGCTCCTCCGCCGGGCGGAGAGGTGGAGCGAAACGGAGCCCCTGCACTTCGCCGGGCCGCTCGGATTCGCCCTCTTCCTCGCCCGCTAGCGCAGAGGCCCGGCGGCCGGGCCATTCGAGGAGCTCGCTGCGCCGATTGTCCCCCGACGGCTAGACTCCCCGTGTTGGAGGTCTCCCGATGCGAATCGCCCTCGCCGCGCCGGTCCTCGCGGCTCTCCTCACCCTCGGTGGAACCGTGACGGCCGCCGCTCCCGCGGCCGTCTCCCCGGAGGCTCTGAAGTCCCTCGAGGACGAGCTCGCCGGCCGCCACGGCGAGGATTCGCGGGCCCGCGCGAAGCGGGGACTCGCGCAGGCCGCGTCCCTCTGGCGCGCGTCCGACGGCGATGCCGCCGCCTTCGCGGAGATGGCGAGGACGTATTTCCTCGCCGACCCCGCAGGGCGCGACGCGCTCTTCACGCGGATGCAGAAAGTCCTCGAGTCGGTCGACGGGCACCTCCTGGAGGTGACCCGCGATCTTCGCGAGCACTCCGACCTCGACCGTGGCGAGATCCTCGCTTTCGACGAGGCGATGGCGGGCTGGGACCCCTCGGCCCACGTCCTCGACGACCTCTTCGGCAACCGCCTCGCCTTCGCCGTCCTTCTCAACTTCCCGCTCACCACCCTCCCGGAGCGTCTCGAGAAGGGGCCTTCGTGGAGCCGGAGGGAGTGGGCCGAGGCGCGGCTCGCCCAGAGGTTCGGCAAGCGGATCCCCGCCGAGGTGAACCAGGCGGTGTCGGAGGCGTCGGCCGATGCCGGGCGGTATGTCGCCGGCTACAACCTGAGGGTCCACCACCTCCTCGACGAGAAGGGGCGGCGCCTCTTCCCGGCGGGCAAGCGGCTCCTGGCGCACTGGAACCTGCGCGA
Organism: uncultured Holophagales bacterium; assembly: GCA_963696015.1. Lineage (GTDB taxonomy): Bacteria > Acidobacteriota > Thermoanaerobaculia > UBA5066 > UBA5066 > UBA5066. Next base: position 73,016 of record CAVOJA010000161.1, on the reverse strand, counting down.
CGAGATCAAGGCCTGCTACGGTGACGAGAAGGACGGCCTCGCGAAGCAGCGGACGATCGCGAGGGCGATGGAGCGGATCGTCAACCAGACGATCCCCGTGTCGGCGATCGACTCGCACTGGATCGACTGGAACCCCTTCACGAACGAGGTCAAGGCGACGACCTCGCTCGAGCCGGGGGCCCCGCCGATCCCGAAGGACCTGCCGGTGTTCGTGTCGCCCGAGACCGTCACCCGGTACGCGAAGCTCCTCTCGACCTTCCGCGCCGCCCGCCTCGTCGACCCGTACTCCCCGACCGCGCCGACTCTCATCGCACGTCGCTTTCAGGAGGACCGGGAGCTTCCCGAGGCGCGCGTGCGGGCGATGCTCGAGGCGGTCCTCTTCTCGCCCGTCTTCGCCGAGGTCGGCGCGCTCGTGAAGACGCGCCTGGGCCGGCCGCTCGAGCCGTTCGACGTCTGGTACCCGGGGTTCCGCGACCGCGGGCCGCACACCGAAGCCCAGCTCGACGCGATCACGCGGGAGAGGTACCCCGCCCCGGAGGCGTTCGAGAAGGACATCCCGCGGATCCTCCGCGACCTCGGCTTCCCCGAGGAGCGGGCCCGCGCGATCGCGTCGAGCATCGTCGTCGATCCGGCGCGCGGCTCGGGCCACGCCTGGGGCGCGGCCCGCCGTGGTGACACCGCGCGCCTGCGCACCCGCGTCGGCAGGGAAGGGATGGACTACAAGGGCTACAACATCGCCGTGCACGAGCTCGGCCACAACGTCGAGCAGACGGTCTCGCTGAACCTGGTCGACCACACCCTCCTGGCCGGCGTTCCGAACACCGCCTTCACGGAAGCGATCGCCTTCGTCTTCCAGGAGCGCGATCTCGAGCTCCTCGGTCTGGAGAAGGGGGACGCGAAGGGCCGCGCGCTCGCCACCCTGAACACGTACTGGGGGACCGCGGAGATCGTCGGCGTCGCCCTCGTCGACATGGCCGTCTGGCACTGGATGTACAGGAACCCCGAGGCGACACCCGCCCAGCTGCAGCAGGCCGTCCTCGCGAGCGCGAGGCAGGTCTGGAACCGCTTCTACGCCCCGGTCTTCGGCGTGAAGGACTCGACGATCCTCGCGATCTACTCCCACATGATCGACTCCTTCCTCTATCTCCCGGACTACCCGCTCGGGCACCTCATCGCGTTCCAGGTCGAGCGCCACCTGGAGAAGGAGACCGCGGTCGGCCCCGAGATCGAGCGGATGGCGAAGCAGGGACGGTTGACACCCGATCTCTGGATGAAGGGGGCGGTCGGCGCCCCGGTCGGACCGGAAGCTCTCCTCCAGGCGACGACGGAGGCGCTGACGGAGCTGAAGGCGGCGCGCTGAGCCCGTCGGGAGGCGGAGGACGGCTGCTTCCCGAAGGGGACCGCACCCGTCCGCGGGGTGTACCATGCCCGATGGCTCCGGCCGGTCCCGGATCCCGCAGAAAGGGAACGGCCGGCCGGAGCCAGGCGGACCATGCACTGGCCGACGCGCCTCTCGCAGAAGCTCATCCTCTCGCTGACGGTCGTCGTGACGCTCGTCGTGGTGGCCAACGGCATCTTCGCCGTCCGCTCGGCCGAGACGCAGCTCCAGGCCTCCATGCTCCAGGGCGTCGACCAGCTCTCGGGGGCCATCGCGAGCGCCACCTGGCACGCCATGCTCGCCGACAACCGCGAATCGGCGTACCAGGTGATGGAGACGATCGCCGCCAAGCAGGGGATCCGGAGCGTCAGGATCTACAACAAGGAAGGGCGCGTCATGTTCTCGACGCCGCCGTCGCAGACGAAGGCCGTCGACAAGAACGCCGAGGCCTGCTTCCTCTGCCACGCATCCGAGCAGCCGCTCGTGCGGGTCGACACCCCGACGAGGGCCCGGGTCGTCCACAGGCCCGACGGCACCCGGACGCTGGCGATGATCACGCCGATCTACAACGAGCCGGCGTGCAGCAACGCCGCCTGCCACGCCCACCCGGCATCGCAGAACGTCCTCGGCGTCCTCGACGTCGGGCTCGACATGCGCCTCGTCGACGAGCAGGTCCGCCGAATCGAGGTCCGGACGGCGCTCTTCACCTCACTGGCGATCGTCCTGGTCGGAGTCTGCGCGGCGGTCTTCACCCGCCGGCTCGTCACCAGGCCCCTGGCGCGCCTCGCGGACGCGACGCGTCACGTAGCCGAGATGCAGCTCGACCGCCCCATCGCCCTCGGGTCGAGCGACGAGCTCTCCGAGCTGGCCCGCTCCTTCAACGAGATGCGCCTGCGCCTCGCCGAGGCGATGGCCGAGATCAACGGCTTCACCCACAGCCTCGAGGACAAGGTGGAAGAGCGGACCGAGCAGCTGAAGCAGGTCCAGCAGAAGCTCATGCAGGCCGACCGCCTCGCCTCGCTCGGCCAGCTCGCCGCCAGCGTCGCGCACGAGATCAACAACCCGCTCTCGGGCGTCCTGAACCTCTCGATGCTCATGCAGCGGATCGTGAAGGAGGACGGCATCCCGAAGGGGCGGGAGGCCGAGTTCCGGAAGTACCTCGAGCAGGTCGTCGCGGAGACGTCCCGCACCGGGCGCATCGTCTCCGACCTCCTCGCCTTCTCGCGCCGGAGCTCGCCCCACCGCGCGGAGGTCGACCTGAACGCGGTCATCGGGACGACGCTCTCCCTCGTCTCCCACAAGCTGAAGCTCATGAACGTCGCGATCGAGTGCGCCCTCGACGCCGCCCTCCCGCAACTTCTCGCCGACGGCTCGCAGCTCCAGCAGGTCGTCATGAACCTCGTCCTGAACGGCGCCGAGGCGACCCGGATCAGGGGCTCGGGCCGGATCCGGGTCGCGACGCGGGCGCTCGGGGACAAGAAGGACGTGCTCCTCGAGGTGAAGGACGACGGCGAAGGGATGGGCCCCGAGCTGAAGGAGCGGATCTTCGACCCCTTCTTCACGACGAAGGACGAGGGGAAGGGGGTCGGCCTCGGCCTCGCGGTCGTCTACGGCATCGTCCAGGCGCACGGAGGCGAGATCGAGGTCGAGAGCGTTCCCGGCAGCGGGACCGTCTTCCGCGTCACCCTGCCCGTGCGCAGGGACGTGCCCGCCGCTTCCGCGTGAGCGTCATCGCAGTGGTCGCGATCGGCACCCCGGACGACGAGGTCCTCTCTTCCGTCGAGCCGGCCGTCGCGGGCGCATTCGGCCGTGAGGTCCGACGCCTCGAGCCTCTGGCGGAGCCTGCCGGATCCCTCGATGCCGCCCGGGGCCAGTGGAACGCGCCGGAGATGCTGAAGACGCTCCTGGCCGCGAGGCCCGCCTCGGCCGAGCGGATCCTCGGCGTCACGGGGCGAGACCTCTTCATCCCGGTCCTCAGCTTCGTCTTCGGCCAGGCTCAGATGGACGGCCCGACGGCGGTCATCTCGCTCGCCCGGCTCTCGCAGGCCTTCTCGGGGCTCCCGGAGGACCGGCCGCTCCTCCTGCAGCGCGCGCGCAAGGAGGCGCTTCACGAGCTGGGCCACACCTTCGGCCTCGTCCACTGCCCGGACGCGGCCTGCCCCATGTCACTGTCGACGGGCGTCGTCCAGGTGGACCGCAAGGGAGAGGCCTTCTGCTCCTCGTGCGCGGCGCTCGTCCGGGAAAGGACCCCGGCGGCACCGCCGCCGGAAGGGAGGACACGATGAGAGCGACGTGGCAGATCCTCGTGATCGACGACGAGGCGGTCATGCGCGAGTCCCTCGCGGCCTGGCTCCGCGAGGACGGGTACGAGGTGGATACGGCCCCCTCGGGCCGCGAGGGGATCGACAGGGCGAGGGAGACCGACTACGCCATTTACTTCGTCGACCTGAAGATGCCGGGAGGCATCGACGGCATCGAGACGATGATGGAGGTGAAGAAGCTCCGGCCCGACGCTTCCATCGTCATCATCACGGCGTACGCCACCGTCGACACCGCGATCACGGCGATGAAGGAGGGGGCGCTCGAATACATCGTCAAGCCCTGCAACCCGCAGGAGATCTCGCTCCTCGTCACCCGGATCATCAAGGTGAGGAAGCTCCAGCGCGAGAACGAGATCCTGCGCCGGCGCCTCTCCGGCCGCTGGCATTTCCACGACCTCATCTCCAAGAGCCCTCGGATGCAGGAGGTCTTCGGCCTCGTCAAGGACGTCGCCAGCCTGAGGAGCACGGTGCTGATCACGGGCGAGAGCGGCACGGGGAAGGAGCTGATCGCGCGGGCTCTCCACTTCTCGGGCGAGCGTGCCGAGAAGCCGTTCGTCGGCGTCTCCTGCGCGGCCCTCACCGAGTCTCTCCTCGAGTCGGAGCTCTTCGGGTACGAGAAAGGGGCCTTCACGGGCGCCGCCGAGAGGCGCAAGGGAAAGTTCGAGCAGGCCGCGGGCGGGACGATCTTCCTCGACGAGATCGGCGACATCTCGCCGAAGGTGCAGGTCGACCTGCTCCGGGTCCTGCAGGAGCGGCGCTTCTTCCGAGTCGGAGGGAGCGAGGAGGTCTCGGTCGACGTCCGCGTCGTCGCCGCGACGCACGTCGACCTCGCCGAAGCGGTGAAGGAGTCGCGCTTCCGTGACGACCTCTACTACCGGCTCAACGTCGTCGCGATCCACCTGCCGCCGCTGCGGGAGCGGCCGGAGGACATCCCCCTCCTCGCCCGCTCCTTCCTCGAGCGCCTCTCGCACGAGCTGGGGAAGGAGGCCGAGGACCTCTCCGAGGGGGCACTCGAGGCGCTCCTCGGCCACCGCTGGCCGGGGAACGTCCGCGAGCTCGAGAACGCGGTCGAGCGGGCGCTCGTCACCGCGAAGGGACGTATATTGACGGAAGACGACTTCGCCTTCCTGCGCCCCGTTTCCGAGGCGGCGCCGGGCTGGAGCGTCCCGACGCACCTGCCGCTCGCCGATGTCGAGAAAACGGTGATCGCGGCCACGCTGAAGCGGAACGAAGGGAACGTGAAGGAGACGGCGCTCGTCCTCGGCATCGACCGCTCGACGCTGTACGACAAGCTGAAGAGGTACGGCATCGGGCGCGAATGAAGCGGCGGCGCGCGGTCCGGCTCGTCCGTTCCGCCCTCCAGTGGTGCGTCCGGAGAGAATCCGCCGAAGCCCCCTCTCTCGCCCGGTGCTAACCTGACCCCGGAGCAGGTCCGGCGACCGGCCGGCGGAGGCAGCCATGCTGACGCTCGGGCTCGACCTCGGTTCCGTCTCGACGCGCTGTGTCGCGCTGGACGAGCGCGGAGACGTCGTCGCCTCGCTCAGCAGGCGGAAGGACCGCGACGATGCGGAAGCCCTGGGACGATTCCTCGACGAGCTCGAGCCCCTCGCGGGCCGGCGCCGCCTCCGGGTCGGGGTCGTCGGAGGGGAGGCCCTCCGGGTGCGCGGCGGGCGCGCCGCGGTCGTCAACGCCCTCTTCGCTGTCGCGGCCGGGGTGAGGCGCTGGCATCCGATGGCGCGCAGCGTCGTCGAGATCGGTGGCCACACCGCCAAGTTCCTCATCCTCGGAAGCGACGGCAGCCTTCGCGACTTTTCGACGAACGAGGCGTGTGCCGCGGGGACCGGTTCTTTCCTCGAGCAGCAGGCGCGGCGGCTCGGCCTGTCGGCTCCCGAGCTCGCCTCCCTCGCCGCCGCCGCGCCGCGGGCCGCCGCGGTGGCCGGCCGCTGCTCGGTCTTCGCCGCATCGGACATGATCCACCTTCAGCAGAAGGGGACGCCTCTCCCGCAGATCGCCTACGGTCTATGCCTCGCGATCGCGCGCAACGACCTCTCGACGCTCCTGAAGGGGAGGTCGGCGCCGCCACCGGTCGTGGTCGCCGGGGGGTGCGCGAACAACAGGGGTCTCGTTCGCGCCTTCGCCGAAGTCCTCCGCCTCGCCGGGGACGACCTCCTCGTCTCCGCCCTTCCCGGCCTCGAGGGGGCCGTCGGAGCGGCGCTCGGGGCGCGGGCGGCGGGCGTCCCTGAAGTGGGAACGGCCGAGGCGCGCGAGATCGTCGCCTCGCTCTTTACGGCGGAGCGCAGGGGCGCTCCCTCCCTGCCGCGGCTCGCCCGGCCCGCCGGCGCTCCGGTCGTCGCCGAGCCGGAGGGAGAGGTCCCAGGCGAGGTCGAGGGCTACGTCGGCCTCGACGCTGGGTCGGTGAGCACCGATCTCGTCGTCCTCGACCCGTCCGGGAACGTCCTCTCGTCGGTCTACCTCCCGACGCGGGGGAGGCCGGCGGAGGCGCTCCTCTCGGGGCTCGCGCTCCTCGCGGAGCGCTTCGGTGACCGGCTGACCGTCCTCGGGTGCGGTGCGACCGGGTCGGGGCGGCACCTCGCCGGCCGGCTCGCCGGCGCCGACGTCGTGACGAACGAGATCACCTGCCAGCTCCTCGGGGCGCGGCAGCACGACCCCGACGTCGACACGATCCTCGAGATCGGCGGGCAGGACTCGAAGTTCATCCTCGTGAAGGACGGGGCGATCGCCGACTTCGCGATGAACAAGGTCTGCGCGGCGGGGACCGGGTCGTTCCTCGAGGAGCAGTCGAAGGCGCTCGGGGTGGACGTGAAGGGGGAGTTCGCCGCGGGCGCGTTCGCCGCGACCGCGCCCCCCGACCTCGGCTCGCGCTGTACCGTCTTCATGGAGACGGAGGTCGCCTCGGCTCTCGGAGCCGGGGAGCGCGTCGAGGAGGTCTGCGCGGGCCTGGCCTACTCGATCGTGCGGAACTACCTCGAGAAGGTCGTCGGCAGGAAGCCGCTCGGGGAGAGGATCGTCATCCAGGGGGGCGTCGCCTCGAACGCGGCGGTCGTCGCCGCGTTCGAGGCGGTCCTCGGGCGGCCGGTGACCGTCCACCCGTTCAACCGGATCTCGGGCGCCATCGGCGCCGCGCTCGCGGCGCGAGACGCCCGCGAGAGGTCCGCGCCCGCCGGGGCGAGCCGGTTCCTCGGTCTGCGGCACGCGGAGATGCCCGTCGTGACGTCGTTCGAGTGCGCCCGCTGCGCGAACCGCTGCGAGGTGAACGTCCTCCAGACGGGGTCGTCCCCGTCGGAGAGGGCCACCTTCGGCGACACGTGCGAGCGCTACACGAGCGGGACCGGCGCGTCGGCGTGCCGCGTCCCGAATCTCGCGGACGAGTACGTGACGAGGTGCGAGGCGCTCCTCTCGGGCGGCGACGACGCGGGGCTCTCGATCGGCATCCCCCGGGCCTCCAGCCTCTTGGGCGCGCTCCCGTTCTGGGCGACGTTCTGGAAGGAGCTCGGCCACCGGCCCCTCCTCTCGGAGCCGACGTCGCGGGAGACGCTCGCTCTCGGCCTGACGCACCTCCCGGTGGGCGTCTGCCTTCCGATCAAGACGACGGCCGGCCACGTCCACGCGCTCCTCGCGAAAGACGTCGACCGGGTCTTCGTCCCGGCGGTCGTCGTCCTGCCCGGCGACGAGCCGTCGCGCTCGTACGCGTGCCCCTACACGATGGCCGTCCCGTTCATCGTCGGCGCGCCGGACGGCGAGCGCCTCCTCTCGCCGGTCGTCACGTTCGAGAGCGAGGAGAAGCTCGCGGAGGGCTTCGGCCCGTTCCGCGACCTCCTCGGCGCGACGACGGAGGAGCTCCGCGCGGCGTACCGAGCGGCGGCCTGGGCGCAGGGGGAGTTCGACGCGCTCTTTCGCGAACGCGTCCGAAGGGAGCTGGGAGAGGGCGGCCACCGGCACGTCTTCGGGATCCTCGGGCGGCCCTACACCCTCTACGACCCGTACCTGAACCTGGGGCTCTTCGAGCGCCTTCGGCGCCTCGGCGTCCTCGCGGTGCCGTTCGGGCACCTCCCGCTTCCCGAGCTTCGACAGTACCGGTCCCAGCTCCCGTGGAGGTTCCCGGCCGACGTCCACGAAGGCGCGGCCGCGCTCGCGGCCGCCGAAGGGATCCACCCCGTCGTCCTCTCCTCCTTCGGCTGCGGCCCCGACGCCTTCGCGTACCGCGAGGTCGAGGAGGCGCTCGCCCAGCGGCCGCACCTCGTCCTCGAGCTCGACGAGCACCGGGGCGAAGCGGGCCTCCTGACGCGGGTCGAGGCGTTCCTCGACCAGCTCGAGCGCGGGGCGTCGCCCCGCCGCCCGCGGCGCGACGCCCCGCCTCCGAGGGAGACGTTCATCCCACGCGTCCCGTCCCGCGTCTACATCCCGTACTTCGCCGACCACGCCTACGCCTACAGCGGCCTCTTTCGATCGGCGGGGCACGACGCGCGCGTCCTCCCCCTTCCGGGCCCCGCGGTCAGGACGCTCGGCGAGAAGCACTCGCTCGGCAAGGAGTGCCACGCCTTCTCGATGATCGCCGGCGACCTCCTCGCCCTCGCCGCCGGGGGTGGCGGGGACGGGGCCGTCTTCTACTTCCCCGGGACGTCGATCCCGTGCCTCCTGCACCAGTACGGTCGCGGGATGGAAGCTCTCCTCAGGGAGCTCGGAATCGAGCACCTCAGGGTCAGCTCGCCGTCGGGCGCGGAGCTGATCGACGCCTTCGGGGTCGACGCGGTGGAGCGGCTCTACGTCGGCATCCTCGCGATCGAGCTCCTCGTCAAGGCGGCCTGCCAGACGCGCCCCTACGAGCTCGAGAAGGGGCGCACCGACGAGGTCCACAGGAGGAGCCTCGAGAGGATCGAGGAAGCGGTGGCCTCCGGCGACGTCTTCCAGGCGCTGGCCGAGTCGCTCGGCGCCCTGGGCGAGGTCCCGGTCGCGGACGTGCGGCACCGGCCGGTCGTCGGAATCGCCGGCGACATCTACACGAAGGTGAACCCGGCGGCCAATGACGACCTCGTGAGGTGGCTCGAGGAGCAGGGGCTCGAGGTGTGGCCTTCGCCCCACCAGATCGACCTCCTCGACTTCGACATCTCGAGGCGCCTCTACCAGAGCGTCGCCTCTCTCGACCGGGCCGGCCTCCTCCTGAACGGAGCGATCGCCCTGCGCCGGGTCGTCGACGTCTGGCGCGTCCGGAGCGTCGTCGGCTCGCGCGTGACGCGGTTCGACGAGCCGGGCTACCTCGAGATGAGGAAGCTCGCGGGGCCGTACATGCCGAACGAGGCCCACGAGCTCCTCTTCGTGAACGTCGCCAAGATCGTCGACTTCGCCCGGGGCGGCGCGGACGGAATCGTCAACGCCATCTGCTTCGGCTGCATGGTGGGAAACGCCTCGGCCGCGGTCATCGAGAAGATCCGCCGCGACTTCGACGACGTCCCGATGGTGACCGCCGTCTACTCAGGGGCCGACGACCCCTCGCGGCGGATGGTCCTCGACGCGTTCGTCGCCCAGGTCAGGGCGCACGCGGAACGCCGGCGCACGGTGCCGCCGGTCTCGCTCGCCGAGCGCTTCCAGCGTTTCGCGGGCCTGCCGCGCTGAGAGACGCCCGCCCGGTCCCGCGAGCGGGACCGGGCGGGCCCGGAAATGCCGAAGCCGGAGGCGGAAGAGGAGATACGCCCCCGGGCACGGCTACGGCTTACGACTCCAGGAGCATCTCGCCGAGGACCCGGTCGCGGTCCTCCTCGGGGATCGCCTTCGAGAGGTCTCCGACGGGCAGGCCGCCGTCGGCGAGAGCCGGGATGCCACGAGCGCCGGAGAGGGCGAGCTGGAGGCGGTCCATCTCGCGGCCGAAGAACGCGGCGGCCTCGCGCCCCGAGAGGAGGGCGCGCGTGTCGAGGGGGCCGTCGGGCTTGACGCGGAGGAGGAAGCCCTTCGCAAAGCTCCCCGTCTCGACGACCTCGCCCGACACGGGCGAGGCGACGCGGACGCGGGCCTTGCCGGCCTTCAGGCGGAAAGCGGGGCCGTTCTCGGCGAGGCGTTCGCCGACGGCGGGGAGGACGAGGGCGTCGGGCGTCCCGACGAGGCGCGTCGCCAGGTCGTCGAGGCCGAGGGTGACGGTCCCGTCCTCTTCGGCCTTCAGCCAGGCGTGGCCGCGGTGGTAGAGGCGGTCGGCCAGGACGAAGAACCCACCGGCGTCGATGGACGGGAGCGGCTTCGCATCGGCCACGAGCCGTGCGTGCGTCTCGCACCCCTTGCAGTCGAAGGCGCGCTCGCAGAGCCGCCCGGGCATCTCGCCGGTCAGGTCGTGGCGGCAGGCCCTCGCCGAGGACGGGAGCTCCTCGAACTCCTCGTGCCAGAGGATCGCGGCGGCCTTGCCGCGGGTGACGGCGCGCCGGGCCGAGACGATCGCCGAGGCGAGCGTCCCGACGACGACCACGAGGACGAGCGCGAAGGCGCCCAGGAAGATCACGTTGGCCGGGTCGAGGATGAAGTCGGTGTTGCCGGGAAGCATCTCGAAACCTCCGTCAGCCCTTCGAGGCCAGCTCCCTCTCCTGGGGGAAGAGGTTGAGCCAGCGGAAGGAGATCGAATAGAGAAGGACGCCGTAGCCGAGGACCGCGAGGAAGGCCGCGGTCTCCTGCCAGCTCGGCGTGTAGGAGAGGAACGAGTCGAAGGGGAGCGAGGGAAGCGCGAGGGTCTGGATCGTCATGACGTAGCGGTTCAGGACGACGCCCGCGCAGGCCATCGCGGCAGCCAGCACGAGGAGCCCCGTCCGCGCCCGGACCCGCCGCGAGAGGAGGAGGGCGGCCGGGACGAGGCCGAGGAGGACGACCTCGGCGAAGAGGACCCAGGTGCCGAACGGCGGGTGGGCGTAGAAGGACGACACTTGGACGCCCGTCTTCGGGCTCGTCGCGTTGATCCAGACGAGGGAGTCGATCCCCTTCAGGACGACGTAGACGAGGAGGAGTCCGCCCGAGATCTTCCCGAGCGTCTGGAAGACCTCCGGGGAGACGAGCCGCTTCCCCGAGACCTTGCCGACGAGCCAGGTCGTCAGGAGGATGAAGCTCGGGCCGACCGCGGCGGCCGAGAGGATGAAGAGGAAGAACGTCGTCGGCCAGAGGCCGATGTGCTCGCGGAAGGCGAACGGGTTGCCCCGAAGGACGCCGTAGAGCCCGCCGAGGGAGCCCTGGTGGAAGAAGGAGAGGAGCGTCCCGATCCCGGCGAAGACGACCATCACCCTGTGGAGCTGGTGCTCGAGGACGAGGAGGCCAGGGACCTCCTTCAGGCGCCGGTTCTTCAGGACGAGCGGCGCGTACTCGATCGCGAGGACCGAGAGGTAGAGGGTGAGACAGAACGTGACCTCGGCCAGCATCGAGTGGACGTTCGGGTGCCAGAACGTGAACCAGGCGCGGAGAGGCTGGCCGACGTCGACCATCAGGATCCCGACGGCGCCGCTGTAGCAGATGAAGCCGATGACGACCGCGCTGTTGATGACGGCCTTCAGCTCCTTCTTCTTCAGGATGTAGAGGAGGAAGCCGGTGAAGAAGGCGCCCGCGCCGAGGGCGATGACGGTCAGGTCGAGGTAGATCCAGAGGCCGAACGCGAACCGGTTGTCCATGTTCGTCTGGTTCAGGCCGACGGCGAAGCAGAGGTAGACCGCGTAGAGGCCGAGCGCGAGGAGGGCGGCCCACGGGACGAGCCAGAGGAGGAAGCGCGGGAGGGGCATCCTCTTGAGGCCGCGGCCGATCAGGGTGTCATCCACGCGTCACCCCCGTGCGGGACAGGCGTTCCCGGACGGCGGGATCCGAGGAACGGTAGAGGACCTTGGGCCCGGTGCCGAGAGAGGCCAGGAGCCGGAAGCTCTCGGGGTCCTTCGCGAGCCGGGCGGCCTCGCCCTTCTCGTCGGCCGCGTCGCCGAAGGAGAGCGCCCGGGAGGGGCACGCCTCGACGCAGGCGGGAACGTAGTCGGCCGGGTCGATCTCCGTTTTCCCGGCAACCGCGGCCTTCGCCCGGGCGGCCTGGAGCCGCTGGACGCAGAAGTTGCACTTCTCGACGACGCCGCGGGTCCTCACGGAGACGTCGGGGTTCAGAGACGCCTTCATCCCCTCGGGCCACTCCGGCGTCCACCAGTTGAAGGAACGCGTGTGGTACGGGCAGGCGACCATGCAGTAGCGGCAACCGAGGCAGCGGACGGGGATCTGGGCCACGATGCCGGTGCGCGGGTCGTACTCGATGGCGCGCTGCGGGCAGACGTCGACGCAGGGCGGGTTGTCGCACTGCTGGCAGGGGATCGGGACGAACGTCGTCGGGCCGTCGCCGGCCGCGCCGGCCTCGTGGACGCGCATCCAGACGGTGCCGGTCCGCTCGGTCGCCTTTTCGGCGGCCGGCGGGATGTTGTTCTCCACCGCGCACGCCGTGCCGCACGCGCCGCAGCCGGTGCAGCGGTCGAGGTCGACGACGAGCGTGTAGCGGTGCGCGGGATGGGAGGTGGTGTGCTTCGAAGTGTGCATGACGTCACGCCCTGGCAGCAGTGGTCGTCGCGGCGGCGGGCGGGGTGAAGAGTGCCGTCTCGCGGGTCAGCTTCGTGAGGAGGAGGGACGGGGGGGCCGCCGAGACGGCCTCCCGAGGGAGGGACGTGGAGCGCGCCGGAAGCTCCGAGGGGGCGCCGAGGGCGGCCTCGAGGAGGCGCGGGGCCTCGCCGTCGCGAAGGAGGGCGAAGCGCCCCTTCAGCGCGGGGGCTTCGTCGCCGACCCAGCAGGCGCCGCGCGCGAAGAGCTCGTCGAGAGCGCCCGCGTCCGCGACGTCGCCGATCGCGACGAACGAGGCCGCCGCCGGGTCGTAGATCCGGCCGCGCTTCGCCGCGAGCAGCGCGGCGGAACGTGCGCCGGCGGCGGGAGCCGGCAGGGAGAGCCCCGCGGCCTCGGCGGACTCGCGCAGGATCTCCCCGGGGAGGGCGAGGTCCCGCGGGGGGGCCAGGAGCGCGGGAGCGAGGGCGAGGGTCGCGAGGAGGGCGTCGGCGGGCCCTTCCAGCTCGATCGTCTCCTCGAGGGGCGCCGGCCCGGGGAGGAGGAGCGTCGCCCTCTCGCCGAGCCCGGCGCGGAAGGGAGAGAGGCTCACGACGACGGCGCCTTCGGAGAGCGCGCGCTCGAGCCGCGCCCACGGGACGAGACCCTCGGCCACCGTCGCGTCGAGGAGGAGGAGCCCGACGGAGCCGTCGGGGAGCGCGTCGAGCGAGGTGGCGGATGCGAGCTTCGCCTCGCCGTCCGCCTCGCGGGGCGCGTCGCCGCGGGCCGGGAGCGCTCCGAACGGGGCGCCGAGGAGGAGGTTCAGGGCGGCGATCGCCGCCTCGGTCTCTCCGGTGAGAGGTGCGGTCGCCGGGTCGCCACCGAGGACGAGCGCGGGCCGGTTCGCGGCGAGGTCGCGCGCGAGCGCGGTGACGACTCCGGCCGGAACGCCGGTCTTCTGCTCGACGAGGGCGGGCGCGAAGCGGGCCGCGAGGGCCGCGAACTCGGCGAGGCCCGTCGTCCGCGCGTCGAGGAACGCCGCGTCAGCGAGCGTCTCGTCCAGGAGAACGTGCGCGAGGCCGAGCGCGAAGGCGGCCTCCGTTCCGGGGGCGGTCGGGACGTACCGGTCGGCGAGCGCGGCGCTCCGGCTGCGGGTCGCTTCGACCTGGATCACCTCGATCCGCTCGGCGGCTGGGCGCCGACGGCTATCGGCTCGCAACCGCGCGAGGAGGCCGGGAGTCCCGGCGTCGGTCAGGACGGGTGCTCCGAGGGAGACGACGCGGCGAGCCTTCGAGAAGTCGACGCCGAGCGCGAGGGCGCCGCCGTCGAACCGCTTCGAGAGCGCCTCGAGCGAGCCGGCGGCCCCGGCCGCGGGGGGCGTGACGTAGAAGCCGCCGGTCGCCGCCGCGAAAGCCCGGTACGTGCGCGAGAGGCTCCGTCCGGGGCGGCCGTCGACGACGGCGAATCTCCGCTTCGGATCCCTGCCGCACGCGGCGAGGGCGGCCGAGAGGGCCGCCACCGCGGTGGCTCGGTCGATTCGCTCGCGCTTCCCGCCCGAGACGCGCTCGGGGTGGGTGACGCGGAGCGGGTGATTCGCGAGGTGATGGGCCGTCAGGCCGAGCGGGCAGAGGCCGCCGTCGCTGGCCGGGTGGCCCGGCACCGCGGCGAAGCCGACCGGCTGCGCCCCGAAGCAACGTGCCTTCAGGCCGCAGGAGGCGGGGCAGAGCGCGCACGACGTGAAGCGGAACGCGAGCGGCCCGGCGGGTCGCGGCGTCGGCGTCGGCGGCTGCTGCGTCCAGATCGAGAGGTCGTCCAGAAGCTTCCAGGGAACCGGGGAAAGGGCGATTCCGGCGACGGCGCCTCCACCGGCGAGGAAGAGGTCACGGCGGGAGAGCTCGAGCTTCATGCCGTCCCCTTCACTTGTGGCAGTCGAGGCAGGCGCTTTCGCGTCCGCCCGCGCGGTGGCAGTCGATGCAGTCGGACATCTTCATCCCCTGCCAGTCCTTCCGGCCCACTCTCGCGATGGACGGGCCCCAGATGCCGCGCGAGTACCCGGAGAGGCGGTTGACCTGGTACGTCCTCGCCGTCGTCGATTCGCCCTCGGGGCCGTGGCAGCGGGCACAGGCGAGCCTGTCGCCCGTCACGTGCGGCGCGTGGGGGAAGTAGACGTTGTCGGGCTGGCGGGCGTGGACGAGCCACGGCACCTCTCGTCCCGGCTCGACGTAGCTCGCGACGAGCGCGTTGATGCCCGCGTCGTCGCCCTTCTCGGCGTGGCAGCCGGCGCACGTCTCGGTCGTCGGAAGGCCCGCGAAGCGGCCGTTCTCGGCCACGGCGTGGCAGTCGGCGCAGCCCATGCCGCCCTCGGTGTGCGCCTTGTGGTTGAACGGCAGGGGTTGCGCCTCGGTCCTGTAGAGGAGGCGGGGAAAGAGGAGCCAGCCTGCCGCGAGAGCGGGGACGAGGCCGACGGCGAACGAGACGGTGGCCGGTCGTTTCAAGAGAACCTCTCTTCGTCGGTGGCAGTGGAGAGGAGAAGGTGGGAGAGGCGGAGCGCTTCCTCGTGCGGGAGCGTCCGGATGAGCCCGGGGGCGGGGAGCCCGCCGTCGGCGGCGAGCCGGGTGCCGGAGATCCGCTCCGAGGCGGATTCGGCGAGGCCACGGAGACGGAGCCCCTCTCGGCGCATCCAGGCCGTGGCGGCATCGCCGCGCAGGAGGCCGTCGGTGAGCTTCGTGTGGCCGTTCGGAAGGGAGGCGTGGTCGCGGACGATCCCCTCGAAGAGCCAGCCGAGGCCGTACGGGTCGCGGGCGAGGCGGGCCGGGTCGGCGCGGAGCGCGCCGTTCACGCCCGTTATGAAGACGGGGTTGGGGAAGGAGACGGTGAGGTCGACGTCTCGGACGGTCAGGACCGCGGCGGGCCGCTCCAGACCCTTCGTCGTCACGAACTGCACCCGGTCGATCCCGCCGAGCGTCCGGGCCAGGAAGGCGTCGACGCCGATGTGGCAGACGCCGTCGGACGCCACGGCGAGCCAGGTGTGGGTCGGTGCGAACCAGAGCCAGGTCGGGACGGGGATGCCGTCCGCGTCGTCGGAGCGCGGGGCGGGCTCGCCCGTTTCCGCCGTGGGAGCGGAGGTCCTCGCGAGGGCGAGGTAGAGGTCGCAGTAGCGGTGGGACTCGCTGCCGCAGCAGGAGAAGGCCTGGTCGCTCCAGGGGATGAACTTCGTCACGGGAGCGGCCGAGCAGTACTGGACGAGCGACTCGACGTGGAACGGGCAGGAGCTGGCGCTCGGGTGCTCCTCGGTCAGCTCGAAGGCCGCGAAGCAGTCGCGCCACGCCGCCGAGCCGCAGCGTTCGTCGGCGGCGTGGTCGCTCCGGACGATCTGCTTGCGGAACGGGGAGGCCTGGCACGACTGGACGTGTGCCTCGCGGAGGAAGGGACAACGCACGGCTCGCTCCTCTTCAGCCTCCGGGCTACTTCTCCGTCTCCTTCGCCTTCTCTTCGTCCTCGTCGATCTTCTCGCCGCCGTCGGCCATCGTGAGACCGAGCTCGGGGATGAAGGCGGAGTGCGGGTCGAGGGAGTGGACGGAGACGCGGCTCTTCGCGCGCTCGGCGAGCTCGCGGACGACCGACCAGGCGAGGACGCCGATTCCGGCGAGCGTCGCAAGGCCCAGGCCCGCGTTCGTCAGGTTGAGCCAGAGGATCTCGGTGTCGGTGGGCTGCATGGGAAACCTCCTCGCGTCGGGATTTCCCTCTTTGGGGAACCGGCGCACCCGTGGAGGTGCATGAGGCGTGCCGGCGGTGGCCCGAAGCCGAGCATCGTCCGGAAGTCCACAGAGGAGAACGGTTTACTCGTGGAGCTCGGAGTCCGGCACCGCGACCGAGGTGCCCCTCGTGCCGGAAATCCCGACGGCCGAGTCGGATTTCCCGACGCGACCGTCCGCGGACCTCACGCGGCCTTCAGCCAGCGCCAGAGCTCGGGAATCGTCGGCCGCTTCCCGGTGGCCAGGAGGCCGGCCCGGAAGATCTTCGCGGACGCCTTGAGGAGGAACGCGATCGTCGCGACCGAGAGGACGAGGGAGAGGGCGACCTGCCACGCCGGCGGCTCGGAGACGAGGATCCGGATGAACATCGTCATCGGCGTGTAGATCGGGACGAGGGAGAGGACGACCGAGAGGGTCGCGTCGGGGTTCGCCAGGATCGGCATCATCAGGAACCACGGGACCATGAAGACGATCATCACCGGGGTCAGGACCTGCTGGGCCTCCTTCTCCGAGCTGACGATCGACCCGCCCGCGGCGTAGGCGCCGACGGTGACGAGGTAGGAGAGGAGGAAGAAGACGACGAACCAGACTGCGATCGAGGGGCGGAGGACGGTCGAAAGGTCGAGCCCGGAGGTCTTCGCCTTCGAGAGGCCCGATCCGAGGAGGAGGCCGCCCATCGTCATCCAGACCGTCATCTGCGTCAGACCGACGGCGGCCATTCCGAGGATCTTCCCGGAGAGGAGCTCCATCGGCGTCATCGACGAGACGAGGATCTCGACGACGCGGTCCGTCTTCTCCTGGATGACGCCCCTCATCACCTCCTGCCCGTAGACGAGCGACGGGATGAAGAGGAGCGCCATGAAGACCATCGCGACGAGGAAGCTGCCTTCGCCGCCCGTCCGTTCCTGGCCCGACTTCGTCACCTGGACCGTCCGGACCGGGAGGGGCGCGAGAAGGAGCTCCACCTCCGACGGCGCCAGACCCCGGGCCGCGAGCCGCTCTCGCTGGAGCGCGCGGTTCACGATGCGACCGAGCTTCTCCTGCGCGAGGAGGTCGACGGCCGAACGGCTGAAGTAGGTGAGGCTCGTGACCGGCCGCTCGAAGGCGTCGGCCGGGATCAGCAGGACGCCGTCGAGCAGCTGCTCCTTTGGCGTCGCCTCCTTCGAAAGGCGGGCGAGAGACGGGCCGACGGCGTTCTTCGGATCGATCCCGAAGAGGTTGACGTACTCGGGAACGACCGTCCCCGTCGGTCCTCCCTCGCGCCCCGCGTTCCTTTCGCGCGCGAAGGGGGACCGGCCCCCGGACGACTCCTTCTCGAGGGCGGCGACGACGTGGCCGAGGCGTCCAGTGCCGTCGAGGATCGCCACCCGCCGCTCTCCCATGCCCTTCACTGCGAGCAGGGCGGGGACGACCATGAGCGCCGCCATCAGGAACGGTGCGAGGACGGTCATGACGAGGAACGACGGTTTGCGCACCGTCTCGCGGTACTCGCGCTTGAGGACGGCCCAGAGCTTCCTCACGCCGCCTCCTCCGCGGGAGCCGCGACGCCGACCGCCTCGAGGAACACCTCCTCGAGCGACGGCGCGACGACCTCGAACCGGAGGATGCGCAGCCGCCCAACCGCCGCGGAGAGAATCTCCTGCGCGTCGGTGCCGGCCTCCAGCCGGAGCTCGGCACGGTTCGTGTCGACGCGGGCCGAGGCGACGCCCGGCAGGTCCCCGAGGAACGCTCCGTCCCCTTCGAACTCGACGTGGATCGCGTCCCGCCCGCCCGATGCCTTCACCTCGGCGAGCGGACCGGCCTTGACGACCCTCCCGTCGTGGACGAGGACGATCTCGTCGCAGAGCTTCTCCGCCTCGCCCATCTGGTGCGTCGAGAGGAGGATCGCCCTCCTTTCGGCCGCCAGCTCCTGGAGCAGGCGTCGCACGAGGACGACGTTCACCGGGTCGAGGCCGGAGCCGGGCTCGTCGAGAATGACGAGCTCGGGGTCGAAGAGGAGGGCGCCGGCGAGCTGGACCTTCTGCTGGTTTCCCTTCGAGAGCTCCTCCACCTTGCCGTCCCGGTTCTCCCAGAGCTCGAAGCGCCTCAGCCATCGCTCGGCGGAGGGACGCATCGCGGCCGGGGAGCGCCCCTTGATCTCGGCGAGGAAGAGGAGGTGGTCGAGGACGCGCATCTTCCGGTAGAGGCCGCGCTCCTCGGGCAGGTAGCCCAGCCGGTCGCGCGCCTCGGCGACGCCGGCCCCGAAGAGCTCGACGCGACCCCGGTCGGGGTGGAGGACGCCGGTGATCATCCGAAGGGTCGTCGTCTTCCCGGCGCCGTTGCGGCCAAGGAGGCCGGTGATCCGGCCGGCAGCGACCTCGAACGAGACGCCGTCGACGGCCTTCAGCTTCCCGTAGTGCTTCACGACGTCGAGGACGGAGAGGACCTGGCTCACGGCGCGGGATCTTACGCACTCCGGAGATCAGGGGCGTTCGACCTCCGGATCTTCAGGAGTTGTAGCGCGAGCAGAGGTAGCTGATGCCGACCCCCATGACGGCTTCCCACGCCTGCTCGACATCCTCCGACCAGCCCGCGTCGCACGCCTTGACGGCCTTCAGGAGGCTGTCGAGCCAGAGGTCGTAGAACTCGGCTCCGATCCGGAGCTGCCGGGCTCCGTGCCGTTCGGCGAGAGGCCCGAGCCACCTCGCCGGGCCGTTCTCCTCGTCGCGGGCGGCATTCAGCATCGTGTCGAACGATGCCCGCAGCAGCTTTTTCTGCCGATCGAAGTCGGTCCCCGCGAACTTCTCGCGCACCTTGGGCGAGGAACCGAGGAAGTTCCCGTAGAAAATGTCGAGGAAGTCCGGATCCACCAGGCAGCGCGCGAGGCTTTCTTCGAACGTTCGAACCGTTCCGGCATCCATCGATCGACTCTCCCCGGGGCATGGTACCCGCAGAGGCCTTCCCTCGAGCACGGAAACGCGCCGTTCGCTCCGGGCAGGCGTCCGTGGCGGCGCCGGATCGTCACTCGCCGCTCGTGGTCCCGAGGCCGGGACGCGTCTCTCCTGCCGCCTGCGCCTTGGCCTTCCAGCGCCTCTCGAACCTCGCGAGGTCCACGGCTCCCCGCACGTGTGTCCCCTCGCCCACCTTCTCGACGCCGTCGTGGGCGACGACCTCGAACGTCGCCGTCCGCTCCGTCGCCGAGACGAGCGTCGCCGTCGCCGTCACGGTCATCCCGAGCGGCGTCGCCGCGAGGTGCGACACGTTCACCCGCGCCCCGACGGTGGCCCACCCCTCGGGCAGGTAGGGCTTCAGGACCTCCGCCGCCGCGACCTCCATCAGGTAGATCAGGAACGGCGTTCCGAAGACCGGCGGCATCCCTTCGGCCCAGTGGCCGACGGTCAGGTCTTCCGTCACGACGAGCGATCGGGACGCGGTGGCGCCGGGGGGGACGAGCACGGCGAGGTCCATGCCGCGGATGTTAGGCCGGGAGGGACCGCCGATCGACCCGTCGCGTCAGCGGACCACGACCGGTTTCGGACCGCCCCGCAGGGGCTCGAGCACCCCATCATTCCGGAGGGACCACGGGGTCCACGGCGGGTTGTACCGCGCAGAGACCGGCGGGCCGGCCGGCACGAACCCGGTCGCGTCGAGCCTGCCGAGGAGCTCTCTGGCGACGGCGTCGAAGCGCTCGGCTCCGCACGTTCCGCTGAAGGTCACGGCGACGAGGCGCCTCGCCGGGACCGCCCGGAGAGTGACGCGCGCGTCGTTCGGCTTCGGCAGGGTCGCCATCGTGTGCTCCGAGGGCATGACGAACGTGACGGTCCACCCCTCTCCCGTCTTCTCCTGCGCCACCGGCGCGGTCAACGCGATCTTCATCCCGTCGCGCTCGCCGGGTCGCCGCTCCTGGGCGACCGGGGCGGTCATGGCGATCTTCCGGGCGCCGTCGTTGCCGCCGAAGATGTCGTCGGCCACCCGACGGAAACCCTCCTTCCCACCCCCGCCGGACTCTCCCACCGTAGACGTCCCGCCGTGACCACGCACGGCTTCGCCCTCGTCGTCGGGGCTGCTCTCCTCGTCCTCCTC
Organism: uncultured Holophagales bacterium; assembly: GCA_963696015.1. GTDB lineage: Bacteria > Acidobacteriota > Thermoanaerobaculia > UBA5066 > UBA5066 > UBA5066. The sequence continues at coordinate 52,965 of CAVOJA010000161.1, read as the reverse complement.
GTCGTCCTCGAGGGGAAGCGGCAGGCGCGGATCTACGGCAAGCCGAGCGCCCGCCCCAATCTCGCCGGCGCCGGCCTTCTCGAGCTGCAGAGGCACCTGCAGGCCGACCGGAGGGTCGAGACCCTCGTCGAGCAGGTGAAGGACGAGGCGGGGAAAACGCGGGAGGACGGGTCGGGGGAGGGACCGGAGTCCGGGCGAACATGATTCCCCCGATGTCGAAGGCCGCACGCCATCCCGCCACCTGAGACGACATTGCCCTTCTCCCCGAGGGCGATCGGACGGAAGTCGTCGACGGTGAGCTCTGGTCGGCCCCGAGCCCGCTGCCGCGGCACGGGTTCGTCGAAGGGGCGATGTCGGCCTTCGTCGGAGTTCCGTTCCAGTACGATCCGAAGGGTCCGGGAGGCTGGTGGATCGTTCCGGAGATCGACGTGGAGCTGACGCCCCACGACGTCGTGAGGCCCGACCTGTCGGGGTGGCGACGCGAGCGGATGCCGCGCTTCCCGGCCGAGCGTCCTGTCCGGATCGTCCCCGACTGGGTCTGTGAAATCGTCTCGCCGTCATCAGCCCGTATGGACCGCCTCGTCAAGCCGGCGCTCTACCTCCGGTCGGGCGTGCCGTTCTTCTGGCTCGTCGATCCGGAGGTCCGGATTCTCGAGGCGTTCGAGGCGAAGGACGGGGCCGGCTCCGGGTCGGAGGATGGAGCGACGGCGACGTCGTCCGCGTCGCGCCGTTCGACGCCATCGAGCTGGACGTCGGCCGACTCTTCCCTCCGGAGGAGTAGGAAGACAGAGGGCCGCGCACGTGCGCGGCCCTCTGGGAAATCCGGCCGGCCGCCGCCCTCAGCCCTTCGCGTGCGCCTCCAGCATCCGCTTGCGCGTGAAGGCGATCAGTCCTCCCGCGTCGATGATCGCCTGCCGCGCCGGCGGGAGCGGGACGACGTCCCAGGACGTTCCGGTCGTCCGGTTGACGACCTTTCCGCCCTCGACGACGACCTCGTCGCCCTCCGAGGCCTCTACGCCGGGCGCCGTGATGATGTCGAGGCCGAGGTTGATCGCGTTCTGGAGAAAGATCCGGGAGATGTCGCTCGCGACGATCGTCAGCTCCCACCCCTTGAGGCAGGAGACGGCCTGCTCGCGCGAGGACCCGCAGCCGAAGTTCTTCCCGCCGACGAGGACGGAGCCGGGCGGGACGAGCTTCGCGTTCAGCTTCGTGTTGAGCGCCGGGTCGTTCGCGAAGGCGTACTGCGGCGTCTCGGTGGGGAGGACGGTGGCCATGTAGCGGCCCGGGTAGATGACGTCGGTGGAGACGTCGTCCCCGACGACGAATGCGACCTTGCCCATGTCAGCTCCCCTTCCGCGGGTCGGCCAGGACGCCCGCGACGGCCGAGGCGGCCGCGACGGCGGGCGAGCAGAGGTAGACCTCCGACCTCGGGTTTCCCATCCGCCCCTTGAAGTTGCGGTTCGTGGTGGAGACGGCGACCTCGTTGTCGCCGAGCGCCCCCTCGTGGACGCCGAGGCACGGGCCGCAGCCGGCGTTCATGACGACGGCGCCCGCCTTCATGAAGTCGGAGACGTAGCCGCGGTCGAGCGCCTGCTGGAAGACGCGGCCCGAGGCGGGGAAGACGAGCATCCGGGTCCCCTGTGCGACCTTCTTCCCGCGGATGATGTTCGCGGCGGCCTCGAGGTCGTCGATCCGTCCGTTCGTGCACGAGCCGATGACGATCTGGTGGACCTTCACGCCGGCGACCTCGGAGATCGGCTTGACGTTGTCGACGGTGTGCGGGCAGGCGATCTGCGGCTCGAGCGTCGAGACGTCGATCGAGACGACCCGCTCATAGACGGCGTCGGCGTCGGGGACGACCGGCTCGATCGGGTCGGTGACGCCCGCCTCCTCGCGCAGGTAGCGGATCGTCTCCGCGTCGGCCGGGACGATGCCCGCCGTGGCGCCCGCCTCGACCGACATGTTGCAGACGGCGAGGCGCCCGGAGGTGGACATCTTCCGCATCGTCTCGCCGTGGAACTCGAGGACGCGGAAATTGGCGCCCTGCGCCGTGAGCTTTCCGACGACGTGGAGGATCAGGTCCTTCGGGCCGACGTGGGGGCCGAACTCGCCGTTCACCTCGATCTTGATGGTGGCCGGGACCTCCACGTTCACGGCGCAGCCGAGCGTCCAGACGGAGGCCATCTCGGTGGCGCCGATGCCGAACGAGAACGCCCCGAGGGCGCCGTGGCTCGTCGTGTGCGAGTCGGTGCCGACGACGACCTGCCCCGGCCTCACGTAGCCGTACTCGGGGAGGATCTGGTGGCAGATGCCGCCGACGTCTCCGCGGATGTCGTGGAAGCGGGCGATCCGGTGCTCGTCGACGAACTCGCGGATCTTCTTCTGGTTCGACGCGGTCTTCGGCGACTCGGCCGGGACGCGGTGGTCGAAGATGATCGCGATCTTCGAGACGTCCCAGGGGTGGGCCGTGACCCCGGTCCCCTCGTAGATCTCGAGGAACTGGTTGATGACGAGCGCGGCGTTCTCGTGGCTCATCGCCACGTCGACGCGCGGCTCGACGACGTCCCCGGCGCTGACGGCGGGGAGGCCCGCGGCCTTTGCCAGGATCTTCTCGACGACGGTCTTTCCCATGGAGGTCTCCTTACACGACTCCGTCGGCCGAAAGCCGCGCCACGTCGTCCGTGGCGTAGCCGATGCGGCCGAGGATTTCCGAGGTGTGCGCGCCGAGGCGCGGGGGGGGCGCGTCGATCGACCCGGGGGTCTTCTCGAGCTTCGCCGTGAGGTTGAAGAGGGGAAGGGTCCCGATGCCCGGAGTCTCGACCGTGGAAAGGGTCTTCCGGTGGGCGACCTGCGGCTGCTTGAGCGCGGCCTCGAGCGAGAGGATGTCTCCCGAAGGGACGCCCTTCGCGTTCAGCAGGTCGACCCATTCGCTGGTCGGCTTCTCCGCGAGCTTCACCTCGAGGAGCGGCGTCAGGGCGTGGCGGTTCTTCTTCCGCGTGTCGCGCTCCGCGAACCGCGGGTCGACCTTCAGCTCCGGAACACCGAGGACGTCGCAGACCGACTCCCACTGCTCCTGCTTGTTCGCGGCGATGTTCACGAAACCGTCCTGCGTCCGGAACGTCCCCGACGGGGCGGCGGTGAAGTTGTCGTTGCCGATGGCGACCGGCGGCTGCCCGCCGATGAGGAGGTTCGCGGCGACCCACCCCATGAGCGGCATGATCGAGTCGAGGAGGGCGACGTCGATCGCCTGCCCCTCGCCCGTCCTCTCACGGTGGAAGAGCGCCGCCATGATCGCGAACGCGGCGTTCATCCCGCCCACCGTGTCGCAGACGGGGAAGCCGGCGCGGAGCGGGTGGAGCCGCTCGTCGCCGTTCACGTCCATCTCGCCGGAAAGCCCCTGGATGATCTGGTCGTAGGCCGGCTTGTCGGCGTCGGGGCCGTCCTGGCCGAAGCCGGAGATCGCGCAGTAGACGAGCCGCGGGTTGACCTCGCGGAGCGTCTCCCAGCCGACGCCGAGCCGCTTCATGACGCCGGGGCGGAAGTTCTCGACGACGACGTCGGCCTTCGCCGCGAGCTTCCGGAAGATCTCCTTCGCCTCGGGCTTCTTCAGGTTCAGGGTGAGCGACTTCTTGTTCGCGTTCTGAGCGAGGAAGCTCGTCCCCATCAGCTCCTTGTTGAGCCGAGGGACGTTCCCGAGCTTCCTCGCGAGGTCGCCGTCCGTCGGGGTCTCGACCTTGATGACCTCGGCGCCGAGGAGGGCGAGGTGAAGGGTCGCGAACGGGCCGGAGAGGACGTTCGTCAGGTCGAGGACGACGATGCCGTCGAGGACCTTCTTCGTCATGCCGGGGTCTCCTGTTTCCGCAGCTGCGGGGCGGGGCCGGTCCTGTGGACGCGGCCGGGCATCTCGCGCCCGAAGAAGGTCTCGACGTCGCGGGCCACCTCGATGAGGCGCCCGAGGTCGACGTCGGTCCGCTTCCCGTTGCGCTGGAGGGTGTGGACGAGGTCCTCCGTCGCGACGTTCCCGGCGGCGACCTTCGTGAAGGGGCAGCCGCCGAGGCCGGCGAAGGAGGACTCGAGGGAGACGGCGCCGGCGCGGAGCGCTGCGTACACGTTCGCCATGCCGGCGCCGTAGGTGTCGTGGAGGTGGCAGGCCGCCTCGATTCCCGGGTGGAGCGCGAGGAGCTTTCCGTAGAGCCGTTCCACCTGCTCGGGGTAGGCGTGCCCCGCCGTGTCGGCGAGGGCGATCGTCAGGAGCCCGGCGTCGACGTAGGCGCGGGCGATGTCGAGGACCCTCTCCCCGGAGACGAAGCCCTCGAACCCGCAGCCGAAGGCGGACTGGACCGAGACCTGCACCGTGCGGCCCGCCTCGACCGCGCGCTTCGCCGTGGAGATGATCCGCTCCGTCGCCTCGGCCGTCCCCATGCCGGTGTTCTTCCGGCTGTGCGTCTCGGAGGCCGACACGCCGAGGCAGACCATCTCGACGCCGCAGGCCAGCGCCCGGTCGAGGCCCTTCTCGTTCAGGACGAGGCCGGAGTAGACGGCATGCCCCATCCGTTCGGCTCCCGTCGCCGTGAGCCGCCGGAAGAGCTCGTCGGTGTCGGCCATCTGCGGCACCCTCTCGGGGTGGACGAAGGAGCCGACCTGGACGACGTCGAGGCCTGCTTCGCAGAGGGCCTCGATCCAGCGCAGCTTCGTCTCCGTCGGGACGACCGTCGTCTCGACCTGGAGCCCGTCGCGGGGCCCCACCTCGTGGAGAACGACGCGGTCGCCCGCGCTCACCGGAGCGCCCCCGGGGCGCGCGGCGGGACGCCGCGCGCCTGGAGATCTTTCGTCACGTCAGAGTGCCCGGGCAACGGCCTCGCCCATCTCGAGCGTCGTCGCCGAGCCGCCCATGTCGTACGTGCGGACCTTTCCCTCGGCGATGACCTTCGCGACGGCGGCCTCGAGCTTCGCGCCCTTCTCCGGCTCGCCGAGGAAGTCGAGCATCATCTTCGCCGCCAGGATCGTCGCGATCGGGTTCACCTTGTACATCCCGGCGTACTTCGGCGCCGAGCCGTGGCTCGGCTCGAAGACGCCGAGCGTCTTCCCGATGTTCCCCGAGCAGCCGAAGCCGAGTCCGCCGACCATCTGGGCCGCGAGGTCCGAGATGATGTCGCCGTAGAGGTTCGGCGCCACGAGGACGTCGTAGTTCATCGGGTTCTTCAGGAGCCACATGCAGATGGCGTCGATGTTCGCGTCGTCGACCGCGATCTCGGGGAAATCGGCCGCGACCTTCTTCGCCTCCTCGAAGAAGAGGCCGTCGGAGGCGCGGACGACGTTCGCCTTGTGGACGATCGTCACCTTCTTCCGGCCGAGCGTCCGGGCGTACTCGAAGGCGGCGCGCGCGATCCGCTCGGAGCCCTTGCGCGTGTTGATCTTGCAGGAGATCGCGAGCTCGTCGCTCCGGTACCCCGCGAAGCCGCCGTAGGGCTTGCTGATCGCGCGGAGCGTCTCGGAGAGGACCTCGGGCACCGGCGAGAACTCGACCCCGGCGTAGAGGTCCTCGGTGTTCTCGCGGAAGATGGTGAGGTCGATCGTGTCCTTGAAGTTGAGGGGGTTGCCCGGATAGGCCTTGCACGGGCGGAGGCAGACGTAGAGGTCGAACATCTGCCGCATCCGGACGATGGGGGAGCGGTAAGTCAGGCCCTTCCCCTTCAGCTCGGGGATGAGCTCTTCCTCGGCCGCTTTCACCGGCTTGGACGTGATCGCCCCGAACATCGACGCGTCGGAGGCCTTCAGGAGGTCGATGGTCCGCTGGGGGAACGACTCCCCCTCCGTGCGCCAGAACTCCCACCCGATGTCCCCGTGGGTGTAGACGGCGTCGAGCTTCAGGGCGTCGAGGGTGACGCGGGCGGCCTCCATGACCTCGTTGCCCACCCCGTCTCCCGGCAGCCATGCGATCTTGTACGCGCTCATCGGAATCCGCTCCCCGCGCGCACCCTCGTGGGGTGCTTGCGCATCGGAGAGTCTATCTCTGTGCGGGGCCGGGGAGCGGACCCGGAAGACCGGTCAGGATCGCCCGTACTCCCCGGCGTCGAGGGAGAGGCGGGCCCCTTCCTCGCCGTCGGCGAGCCTGAGCGCGGCGAAGAGCGCGGCGCATTCCGACCGGAGCGTGGGCAGGAGCGCCGCGGCCTCGGACAGAGTCGCCGGAACGGCCGAAAGAGCCTCCATCTTCGCCGAGTGCGCTTCGACTCGGACGCCCCCGAGGGACGCCGCGCTCGACTTCAGGCTGTGCGCCGCCCGCCGGAACGACTCGGCGTCGGCCGCCGTCGCGGCACGCTCCATCTCCTCGATCCGGAGCGGCGTGTCGCGGCGGAAGATCACGAGGAGGGACGCGAGGAACCCTTCTTCGTCTGGCCGCTCCAGGCTCTCTAGAACCTCCAGGGGGCCCGGGACGAGGACGGGGAGCTCCGCCACCGGCGGCGGACGCCGGGTCTTTCGCGGGGCCCTTCGCAGGGCCGCCGCCAGGTCCTCGACCCGGACCGGCTTCGACAGGTAGTCGTTCATCCCGGCCGCGGAGCACTTCTCCGGGTCGCCGGTCATCGCGCTGGCCGTCAGGGCGACGATCCAGGGGTCCTTCGCGCCGGGGCCGAGGGCCCGGATGCGCCGGGTCGCCTCGAAGCCGTCCATCTCCGGCATCTGGACGTCCATCAGGACGACGTCGTAGCTCTCGCGACGGACCGCCTCGAGGGCCTCGATGCCGTTCCTGGCGAGGTCGGCGGCGTAGCCCATCCGGGAGAGGTAGGAGAGCGCGACCTTCTGGTTCACGACGTTGTCCTCGGCGAGGAGTATCCGCAGCGGATGCGTCTCTGCCAGGTCGCTCGGGAGCGTCGGTGCGGCCCCCCTGCGACGCCGTCGGCTGACGCTGTCGTCGCGCAGCCCGGCCAGGACGGAGGCGAGGGAGCGAGGCCGGACGGGTCGGGCCAGTGTGCCGACGAAGGAGCCGCGCGTCCCGCCGGCCCGCCGTCCGCGGGAGGTGATGAGAAGGAGCGGGAGCTCGTCGGCGTCGCGGATCAGCCGGATCGCCTCCGCCAGGCGGCGGCCGTCGAGCTCCGACATCTCCTCGTCCAGGAGGCCGACGTCGAAGGGTTCGCGCGCCTCGATCCAGGAGAGGGCTTCCCGCGGGGAGGCCGTTGCGCGAACGACCATTCCCCACGACGCGAGCGTCTCCGCGAGGGTTTCCCGCGAACCGGGGGCGTCGTCGACGAGGAGGACCCTCTGCCCCACCAGACGGCCCACGCCGGGCATGGCCTCGCTGATGGTGGGAGGCGGTCCCTCGGACGCGACGATCGTGACCCGGAATGTCGAGCCGCGGGACGGTTCGCTCGAAACGCTGATCCCTCCACCCATCCTCTCTGCGAGGCCCTTGCAGATGGCGAGGCCAAGGCCCGTCCCCCCGAAACGCCGGGTCGTCGAAGGGTCCACTTGGCTGAAGCTCTCGAAAAGGCGGTCGAGCCGTTCCTTCGGAATGCCGATCCCGGTGTCGCGAACGACGATCTCGATCGTCCGTTTCCCGTTCGCCGCCGGTTGCGAGGATGCCCGGAGGACGATCTCGCCGCAGGGCGTGAACTTCACGGCGTTCGAAAGGAGGTTCAGGAGGATCTGCCGGACGCGGGTCACGTCTCCCACGAGCGTGGAGGGGACCGAGCTCTCGATCCGGAAGGAGAGGTCCAGACCCCTGGCCGCCGCGGCCGGGGCGACGAGGTCGAAGGAGTCCTCCACGGCGTCCCGGAGGGAGAAGGGGCGGCTCTCCAGCTCGAGCCGCTCGGACTCCATCTTCGAGAAGTCGAGGACGTCGTTGAGGAGCGTCAGGAGGGTGTCGCCGCTCGTCCGGATCGTCTCGACGTAGTCCCGTTGCTCCGGCGTCAGGGGAGTCTCGAGGAGGAGGCCCGCCATGCCGATGACGGCGTTCATCGGCGTCCGGATCTCGTGGCTGATGTTCGCGAGGAACTCGGTCTTCGCCCGGCTCGCCGCCTCCGCCGCGTCGCGCGCCGCCGTCAGCTCCCCTTCGACGCGCTTGCGCTCGCCGATGTCGCTCGAGATCGACACGGTGCCTGCGACCGCGCCGTCCCGCAGCAGGAGCGACGTCCTCAGGGCGACCCAGAAGACCTCTCCCTGCCGGGTTACGTTCCGGATGTCTCCCCGGAATCCGCCGGCCCGCGTCGCGGCCGAGATCTTCTCGGCGAGACCGGGTGGATTCACGTCTCCGAGGAAGAGCTGCCACGGCTTCCCGAGGAGCTCGTCGCGGCTCCATCCGGAGCGGGCGAGGACCGCTTCGTTGACCCACGTCAGGTTTCCGTGGGTGTCCGTCACGAGGACGAAGTCGCCGATCGTCCGGGTGACGTGCTCGAGGATCGCGAAATCTCGGTCGGGGGCGTACGAGCCGCCCGGCGCCGGGTTCACCAAGAGAGCTCGAAGACGCAGGCCGGGGCGCCGTCGACCACGCAGGCGGAGTGCCGGACGACGATGGGACCGGGGGCCTGCAGGAGGCGAAGCGCCTCCTGGTAGTAGCCCCGGCCCGAGGTGCAGTAGCCGGGCGAGAACGCCGACGTGTTCTCGATCCGCACCCGTCCCGAGCTGTCGCCGAGCCGCTCGTAGGTCGATCGGCCGAACGTCTGGAACTGGTGGTGCAGGACGGTCATCCGCTCGAAAAAGCGGTGGGGCTCGCCGTTGATGAATCCCTTGTAGACGCCCGTCAGGTTGAGCGCGGCCGAGTGGCGTCCGAGGGCGAGCCACGTGTCCTCCGGGTTTCCGCCCGCCGCGGCGGCGATCGCACGGTCCAGCTCGATGAGGGCCGAAAAGGGGACCCAGTCGGTGGGAAGGACGGGTCGAGAGACGAGGGCGAGGGCGGGGGCGGAGAGGCCCTGCTTCACGGCCTCTAAGCCCGGCCCGAAGTGGTTCGCCGCCCAGCTCAGGTGAGCTCTCAGCATCGTCCCTTTCACCGATGCCTTGTCGTCGAACCGGTCGGGAGAAGGTCCGCTCATGTCGCGTGGAGATTATCGCGATCGGGGGGAGCGGCGCCCGCGGCGTCGTCCGGTCCGCTTTCCCTCGGTTCCTTTCTCGGGTACTTCGTCGCGACGTAGTCGTCGACGAGGGCACGGAAAGCGGTCGAGAGCTCCTCGTACGACCCCTTGAGAGTCGTGAACTTCTGACCGTCGACGTAGACCGGGCAGCTCGGCGCTTCGCCCGTGCCGGGGAGGCTGATGCCAATGCTGGCCGCCTTCGACTCCCCGGGACCGTTGACGATGCAGCCCATCACGGCGAGGGTCATTCTCTCGACTCCCTCGCGTTCGGCCTTCCAGAGCGGCATCTTCTCGCGCACGTAGCCCTGAATCCGTTCGGCCAGCTCCTGGAACGTCGACGACGTCGTCCGGCCGCAGCCGGGGCATGCGGTGACGCTCGGGGCGAAGGCGCGGATGCCGAGCGACTGGAGAAGCTCGCATGCCGCGTACACCTCCTCGCGCCGGTCGCCGCCGGGGCGCGGGGTGAGGGAGACGCGGATGGTGTCGCCGATCCCCTCGGCGAGGAGGACCCCCATCGCCGCGGACGACCAGACGAGCCCCTTCGTCCCCATCCCGGCCTCGGTGAGGCCGAGGTGGAGCGGTTGCGCCGTCTTCGCGGCGAGGTCGCGGTAGAGGGTAATCAGCTCGCGGGGACGCGACACCTTGCAGGAGATGACGATCTGCTCCCGGCGGAGGCCGCACTCGAGAGCGAGCTCCGTCGACTGCAGCGCCGAGAGGACCATGCACTCGTTCAGGATCTCCTCGGAGCTTCGGCCGAGGTCCCGGTCGGTGTTCTCCTGCATCTTCGCGAGGACGAGCTCCTGGTTCAGCGAGCCGCCGTTGACGCCGATCCGCACCGCCTTGCCGTGCTCGCGGGCGACCGCGCAGATCGTGGCGAACTGCTCGTCGCGCCTCCGGCCGGTGCCGACGTTGCCGGGGTTGATCCGGTACTTGTCGAGAGCCCTTGCCATCTCCAGGTAGGTCGTCAGGAGCGTGTGTCCGTTGTAGTGGAAGTCCCCGATGAGGGGGACGTCGCAGCCGGCGTCGTCGAGGCGCCTGCGGATCTCGGGGACCGCGGCGGCCGCCTCGGGGAGGTTCACCGTGACGCGGACGAGCTCGGAGCCGGCCTCGGCCAGCTCGAGGCACTGCTTCGTCGTCGCCTCGACGTCCGCCGTGTCGGTCGACGTCATCGACTGGACGACGACGGGCGCTCCGCCTCCGACCGTCACCTTTCCCACCTTCACCGCCACCGTCTCGTGGCGCCGGACGCTCGTCGTCACCGATGACCTCCCGCGGGACCCTTCCCCGCATGCCCGGGAGACGTTAGCAGAGGGTCCCGTCGCCCCCGGTCGGGAGGGGGATCGGAGGAGGGCTCGCCGGGACGGAGGGCGCCTGCACTCGCGCACGCAGCGCCGCGAGCCCTCCTCTCAGCCGCTCGCGCGAGCGCCAGAGGAGGCCGAGAGCGGCGAGGAGGACGAGGCCCTGCACGACCGTGACGAGCGTCCGGCCCGCGAGGAGGACGCTGACCCGGGGCACGGCGTCGGCCGCCAGCATCTCGCGGCTCCACCAGGTGCTCCGGGCCCCGCCCGGGAGAGTCACCTTCGCGGGAAGGCCTTCGTAGGTCGCTTCGCCGGGACCCGCAGAGCCCGGTTCCGCTTCCGGGGAGGCGGGGGCCTCGTCGAGCCGCGCGCTCTTGGCGGCCGCCCTCGGCGCGGCAGCGCTCTCCTCGTAGTGCACCGCCCGCCCGGACGGTGCACCGGATCGCAGCAGCCCGGAGGGGATCGCGACGGCGAGGACGACGAGCACCGCGAAGCCCCCGAGCGCCCCGAGAGCGGCGAGGGTCCTCAGTCGGAGCTTCCTTTCGCGGAGGAGCGCGGCGAGGCAGAGGGCGGAGAGAACGACGGCGGACGCGAGGACGAAGAAGGCCGCCGAGCCGGAAGCGAACGCCGAGAGAGCGAGAACGGGCGCGAGGAGGACGGCACCTTTCGGCTCGACCGCCCGCTGGCGGAGGAGTACGAGGATCCAGCCCGCGAGCAGCAGGAATGCGACGAACGCGGAAAGCTCCGGCCCGACGAAACGGCCCTCGCCGCCGAAGCTCTCGTAGAGCGGGACCCAGGTGTCGGGGGAGCGCAGCTCGAGGGCGGTGTGCGTGGACGGGACGGGAAGGTGGGGCACGGCGAGGCGGCCCGTCGCGAAACCGAGCACGCGACGGAGGGGCTGCCGGCTCTGGAGGAGGAGCGACTGCGGTCCCGAGGCGAGCGGAAGCCAGAGCTCCCCCTTCGCGTTCTTCGTGAGAAAGACGGCTTCGTCCCCGAACGCGGCGTACGTCGGTTCGGGGGGAGCGCGAGGTCGGAGGCCCCCTGGTTGTCGATCTCGAAGAGGCTCTGGCCGAGCACGGAGCCGTCGGCGGGAACGTACAGGGTCTGTACCGTCGACCTCACCGCGTAGCTCGTCGCCCGGAGCGCCTCGAGGCGGGTGGACGACCAGCCGAAGGGGTCCCCCTTTCCGAGGAGAAACGCCTGACCGCCCCGGAGCTCGCGCGGCAGGCCGGTCTCCTGCGGGCTGACTCTCTTCGCCGCGGTCTTCGCCTCGGCGCGCAGCAGCGGGTGACTCTCGAGCAGGAGGTAGGACAGGGCTGTCTCTACGGGAGCCCGGAACTCGGAGCCCGAGAGCGTCCCGGTCAGGACGATGGTCCCGTCGCCAGGGGGCAGGTCGAATCGTGTCCGCCCGTCCTTCACGTCGTACGGTCCGGGGGCGACGACCTCCTGCACCCTCTCGCCGCTCGCGAGGACGAGCTCGAACGACGCGCGCCCCCGGTTCGGGTTCCTCACCTCGATCGTCCAGCGGAAGCGGGTCTCGTCCGGAAGGAGAGTGATCCGGTAGCGACCGGTCGCCGTCGGGGCGAGCGCCTCGCCCGCGGTCGCGATCCGCCGGACGACGGTGAAGGGGCGCGTACCGTCCCCGGGGTCGGCGGCCATGAGGAACTCGCCGTCCGCGACGTCCCCCTCCGGGAAGAGGACCGCCTTGCCCGCCACGAAGGAGAGCCGGTCACCCGACGACGAGACGAGCCGGCAACGGACCTCGAGCCGTGGACCGAGCGGCGTCAGCGTGTAGGCCGCGCCGTCGCCGCGGGAGACGAGGGCGGTGCCGTCGCAGCCGGCGAGGGCGGCCCCTTCCACGGACTCGAGGACGACAGCGGGCGGCAGGGCCCCGGAGGACCGTCCGGCCAGGACGAGGGAGAGGGTCCTCGCCGCGAAGCTCCCGCCGACCTTCAGCGTGTCGACGACCGTCAGGCTCGAGGTCTCGCGAAGCTTCCGGAGCTGCTCGTACTCGGAGAGGGGGAGCGTGACGCGCGGGGAACCACCCGTTTCGGGTGTTTCGGCCCGACCGGTCCCGGACGGAGCAAGCAGGACGAGGGAGACGGCGAGGGCGAGCCGCGGGGCGGCGCCGGCAGGGCGCATCGACATCTTCTTCACCTCGGAGCCTTGGACTCTACGCGCGGAGGACGGTTCCCGCGAGCGTGCCATTCACCTCGCCGCGTGCATCAGGACGCGCTTGAACGTGAAGAGGTGCGGCCGCTCGTCCGTGAGGCGGGGAAGGAGCCGCTGGCGGTAGGTCTCGAGGAACCGTCCGTACAGCTCCGGCTCGAGGCGCGACTGGTACTCGGTGAGGATCGACCCCTTCACCCACTCCACCACGCTCTCCCTCGATTCGAGAAGGTGCGTGTAGACGACGAGCTTCACGCTCTGCCGGGCGAATCCGAGGCGGTGGAAGAGAACGGCGTACGCCTCCACCGGAAGGAGGTGGGTCGGGTGGACGTACGCGCCGAGGGCCGCGGCGAAGGGCTCCTCGCGGGCGACCTCCCGGGCCGTGACGTGCGTCGGGTGGTCCTGGTTCGCGGGGAGGTGGACCGCCATCTGCCCGCCCGGTGAGAGGAGCGAGGCGAGACGCGGCCAGAGGTCCTCGTGCCCCTCGACGAAGTGGAGCGCGGCATTGGAGAAGACGAGGTCGAAGGGACCATCCGGGACGAAGGACTCGACCGTTCCCTTTTCGAACCGGAGGCCGGGAGCGGCGAAGGGGGCGCTGTTCTCCAGCATCTTCGCCGACCGGTCGAGCCCCAGCGTCTCCCGGCAGCCGAGCCGGTCGTGGAGCGTCCGGGTCAGCTCTCCCGTGCCGCAGCCGAGGTCGACGGCGCGCATCCCGGGCCGGGGCTCGACGAGTGCGAGGAGGTCGAAGAAGGGAGCGCTCCGCTCGCGCAGGAACTTCGTGTACTGGCCGGGATCCCACGAGTCGGCGATCATGCTCCCGATCGTAACGGACGGCGTACCATCGGCGGGCCCGTGTCTGCTGCCAAGAAGCGACTCCTCCTCTACGGCGCCAACGGCTACACGGGGCGGCTCATCCTCGACGCTGCCCTCGCCCGGGGCCTTCCCGTGACGATCGCGGGCCGGCGCCCGGAGGCGATCGAGCCCATCGCCACCGAGCGCGGGGTCCCGTTCGAGTCCTTCTCGCTCGACGAGGCGCCGCGACGGCTTGCAGAGCGCTTCTCGCGGTTCGGGGCGGTCCTGCTCGTCGCGGGTCCCTTCTCGAGGACGAGCGCCCCTGTCCTGGCCGCCTGCCTGAAGGCGAGGGTTCCCTACCTCGACGTCACGGGGGAGATCGGCGTCTTCGAGGCGGTCTTCGCGCGGCACGCGGAGGCGGTGAGGGCGGGCACCGTCCTCCTCCCGGGGGTCGGATTCGACGTCGTCCCCTCCGACTGCCTCGCGGCGTCGCTGGCCCTGGCGCTTCCCGGTGCCGTCCGCCTCCAGCTCGCCTTCCGCGGCTTCGGGATCTCGGCCGGAACCGCCCGGACGATGCTCGAGGGGCTGCCGAAGGGGGGCGCCGCGCGCGTCGACGGCAAGCTCGTTTCCGTGCCCGTCGCGTGGAAGACGAGGACGATTCCCTTCTCCGACCGGCCCCGATACGCCGTCACGATTCCCTGGGGAGACCTCTCGACTGCCTACCGTTCCACGGGGATCCCAGACATCGAGACCTACGTGGCGATGGCCCCGTCGCACGTTTCTGCGCTCCGGTGGGTCCGCTCGTTCCTCCCGATGGCCGGGTTCGGCCCCTTCAAGGCTTTCCTTTCGGCCTGGGCGAAAAAGGGGATCGCCGGGCCGACCGCCGAGGAGCGCGCCCGCGAGCGGTCGCTCCTCTGGGGACGCGTCGAGGACGGTGAGGGGCGCGCCGTCGAGGGGACCGTCGAAACGCTCGAGGGCTACACGCTCACGGCCGAGACCGCCGTCCTCGCGGCGGAGCGGGTCCTGCGTGGGGCCGTGAAGCCGGGGGCGTGGACGCCGTCGAAGGCCTTCGGACCGCGCTTCATCGAGGATGTCCGCGACACGAAGCTGACGGTCCCGGCGTGGGCGGACGGCGGGCCGCCGGGCAAGAAGGCGAGCGCGCGAAAGGGCTGATCGCCCGGACCCCTCTTCATTGGGGGAGAACGTCCGGCAGGGTGCCCGCGCCTTCTGGGATGAGGACTCGCCCACCCGCCGCGAACGTATCGCAGAATGTGGTCGGGCCGGCCGGGGCCGGTCCGACAGGAGGTTTCCGATGTCCCGACCCGACCCGCACCCGCCGGAGGTCTTCGAGCGGCTTCGTCGGCGCGGTCCCGAAACCCGGATTGCCGTCGTCGGGGCGAGCAACGACCCGGCGAAGTACGGGAACATCATCGTGAGGTACCTCGCGGCGAAGGGGTACACCGTCCTCCCCGTGAACCCGCGGCAGTCCGAGGTCGCCGGCCTGCCGGCCTTTCCGAATCTCGCGGCGGTGCCGGGGCCGGTCCACATCGTGAACGTCGTCACCCACCCCGCCGTCACGAAGGGGGTCCTCGAGGAGGCCGCCCGGCTCGGCCTTCCCGCGGTCTGGCTCCAGGACGGCAGCTACGACGAGGCGGTCCTCGAGGCCGCCGCCCGGGCCCCGTTCAAGACGGTCCATGAGGCCTGCATCATGGTCGCGAGCAATTTTGCGTGAGCCTTCCGACCCGGCGGCGGGGCGGATCGCGGCCGGGCGGATAAACTCCGGCACGTGAGCGAACAGCCAGAGGCGATCGAAACGGACGGGTTCCGCGAGGAATGCGGTGTCTTCGGGATCTACGGGCACCCCGACGCCGCCAACCTGACCTACCTCGGCCTCTATGCGCTCCAGCACCGGGGGCAGGAGGCGGGCGGGATCGCCGCCTGGAACGGGAAGCGGATCGTGTTCGAGAGAGGGATGGGCTACGTGGCCGACCTCTTCGACGAGGCCCGCATCGCCCGTCTGCCGGGACGGTCGGCAGTAGGGCACGTTCGCTACTCGACGGCCGGTGGGTCCCTCCTCGAGAACGCCCAGCCGATCGTCTACAACACGAACAAGGGGCCGCTGGCGATCGCCCACAACGGCAACCTCGTGAACGCCGCCGAGCTGCGGGCCGAGCTGGAGGCGGAGGGGTCGATCTTCACGACGACCTCCGACACCGAGGTCCTCCTGCACCTGATGGCCCGCTCGAGGGCGGAGAGCCTCGTCGAGGCGCTCCGCGACACGCTCGAGCGCGTACGGGGCGCCTACTCGATCGTCCTCCTCGCCGGGGAGAAGGTCCTGGCGGCGCGCGACCCGCAGGGTTTCCGGCCGCTGACGATCGGCCGCCTCGGCGACGCCTGGCTCGTCGCCTCGGAGACCTGCGCCTTCGACCTCCTCGACGCCGAGCCGCTGCGCGACGTCGAACCGGGGGAGATCGTCATCCTCGACGCCGGCGGGGTCGCCTCGTGCTCGTTCGCGATGGGGCGGCGGACCGCCTTCTGCATCTTCGAGCACGTCTACTTCGCCCGCCCCGACTCGACTGTCTTCCACCGGTCGGTCGCCGAGTCGCGACGCGCGTTCGGGAGACGGCTGGCGCGTGAGCACGCCGTCGCGGCGGACGTCGTCGTCCCCGTTCCCGACTCGGGGATCTTCGCGGCCCTCGGGTACGCCGAGGAGAGCGGCATCCCGTACGGCATGGGCCTCGTGAGGAACCACTACGTCGGACGGACCTTCATCGAGCCGAAGCAGTCGATCCGCAACTTCGGCGTGAAGGTGAAGCTGAATCCCGTCCGGTCCGTCGTCGGCGGAAAGCGGATCGTCCTCGTCGACGACTCCATCGTCCGCGGGACGACGTCGAAGAAGCTCGTGAGACTCCTGAAGACGGCCGGGGCGACCGAGGTCCACATGCGAATCTCGTCTCCCCCGACGACAAACCCCTGCCACTACGGGATCGACACCCCCCAGCGCCGGGAGCTCATTGCGGCCACGAAGGAGCTCGAGGAGATCCAGGCCTTCATCGAGGCCGACTCGCTCGGGTACCTGTCGCTCGACGGGATGCTCCACGCCTTCGGGAAGGGAGAGGGCGAGACGTGTGCCGCCTGCTTCTCGGGCCGCTACCCGGTTCCCTTCGTGGCGGCACAGGAGCAGCAGCCGCTCTTCGGCGAGGACGACGTCCTCTCGCCCGAGGGACGACACGGGAAGCGCTGATACCATCGCGGCGCCCCGCCGGAGGCCCGGCGGAACCCCTGCGAGGAGGCGCGCCATACCGAACGACACGCCGCTCACCTACGCCGCCTCCGGCGTCGACATCGACGCGAAGATGGCGGCGGTCGCCCGCGCGAAAGAGGCGATCCGCTCGACCTTCACTCCCGGCGTCGTCGGCGACGTCGGGGGCTTCGGAGGCCTCTTCCGGCCCGATTTTGCGGGGATGGAAGACCCGCTCCTCGTCGCCTCGGCGGACGGCGTCGGGACGAAGATCCGCGTGGCCATCGCCGCCGGCGTCCACGGCACCGTGGGGCAGGACATCGTCAACCACTGCGTCGACGACATCCTCGTGCAGGGGGCCCGGCCCCTGTTCTTCCTCGACTACGTGGCCAGCGGGCGCATGCGCCGGGAGGTGATCGCGGAGGTCATCGGGGGCGTCGCCGTCGCCTGCCGGGAGAACGGCTGCGCCCTCCTCGGCGGCGAGACGGCGGAGATGCCGGGGATGTACGCCGACGGCGACTACGACCTCGCCGGGACGATCGTCGGCGTCGTCGACCGGCCGAAGCTCCTCGACGGCTCGCGCGTGGCGGACGGCGACGTCCTCCTCGGCCTCGCCTCATCAGGCCTTCACACGAACGGCTACTCCCTCGCCCGGATGCTCTTCTTCGAGCGGCTGGGCCTGGGTCCGCACGACCCCGTTCCCGAGCTCGGGACGACCGTCGCCGAGGCCCTCCTCGCGGTGCACCGAAGCTATCTGGCACCGCTCCTGCCGCTGGTGCAGGACGGGCTCCTCTCCGCCCTCGCGCACGTCACCGGCGGAGGCTTCCCCGACAACCTCCCGCGCGTTCTCCCCGAGGGTCTTCGGGCCGTCGTGAACCCGGGGGGCTGGGAGTGGCCAGCCCTCTTCCGGTTCATTCGCGAGAAGGGGAACGTCGCGCAAGACGAGATGCTCCGGGTGTTCAACTGCGGTGTCGGGATGGTCCTCTTCGTGGCCCCGGCCCGCCTTTCCGAGGTCACGCGGCGGCTTACGGAGGCGGGCGAGAGGGTCCTCCCGGTGGGACGCGTCGAAAGCGGCCCGCGCGGCGTCCGCTTCGCGTGAGCGGCGTGGACGGCGCCCCGTACCTCGCGCCCGCCCCCTGGTTCCCGCTCCCCGCGCGCCTCGCCGTTCTCCTGTCGGGTCGGGGCTCGAACTTCGAGGCGCTCGCGGCGTCCTGCGCGCGCGGTGAGCTGCCGGCACGGATCGTTCTCGTTCTCGCCGACCGCGCCGACGCGACGGGCCTGGAAAAGGCCCGCGCGCTCGGACTTCGGGCACAGCTCGAAGAGCGTCGTGCCGGGGAGGCGCGCACCGCGCACGAGGAGCGACTCGCCGCGCACCTCGAGGCCGCGGGCGCCGACGTCGTCTG
>CAVOJA010000161.1:0-30000 GCA_963696015.1 uncultured Holophagales bacterium | reverse complement strand
ACACAGGACTCTGCAAAGTCGAAAACGACGTATAGGGTCTGACGCCTGCCCGGTGCTGGAAGGTTAAGGAGAGGAGTCAGCCGCAAGGTGAAGCCCTGAACCGAAGCCCCAGTAAACGGCGGCCGTAACTATAACGGTCCTAAGGTAGCGAAATTCCTTGTCGGGTAAGTTCCGACCTGCATGAATGGCGTAACGATCTGGGCACTGTCTCCGCAACGCGCTCGGCGAATCTGTACTTCCGGTGAAGATGCCGGATACCCGCACGTAGACGGAAAGACCCTGTGCACCTTTACTACACCCTGGCCCTGAACTTTGGTGCTGTCTGCGCAGGATAGGTGGGACGCTTTGAACCTGGGGTTTCGGCCTCGGGGGAGCGGACGGTGAGATACCACCCTGGCGACACTGGAGTTCTAACCTAGGCCCGTCATCCGGGCCGGAGACACGGTCAGGCGGGTAGTTTGACTGGGGCGGTCGCCTCCTAAATTGTAACGGAGGCGCTCGAAGGTATGCTTAGGCGGATTGGAAATCCGCCGTTAAGTGTAAAGGCAGAAGCATGCTTAACTGCGAGACCGACAAGTCAAGCAGGTGGGAAACCAGGACTTAGTGATCCGGTGGTTCTGTATGGAAGGGCCATCGCTCAACGGATAAAAGGTACGCCGGGGATAACAGGCTGATCTTGCCCAAGAGTTCACATCGACGGCAAGGTTTGGCACCTCGATGTCGGCTCATCGCATCCTGGGGCTGAAGCAGGTCCCAAGGGTCCGGCTGTTCGCCGGTTAAAGCGGTACGTGAGCTGGGTTCAGAACGTCGTGAGACAGTTCGGTCCCTATCTCGTGTGGGCGCAGGAAATTTGAGGGGCCCTGACCCTAGTACGAGAGGACCGGGTTGGACGAACCTCCTGTGTACCGGTTGTCGCGCCAGCGGCACACGCTGGGTAGCGAAGTTCGGTAGGATAAGCGCTGAAGGCATATAAGCGCGAAGCCGACCCCGAGATTAGATTTCCCCAGGGGGCAACCCCTCTGAAGGACCGTGGGAGACGACCACGTTGATAGGCTGGGTGTGGAAGCTGCCAAGCTACGGCGAGGCGCGAAGCTGACCAGTACTAATCGTCCGTGAGGCTTGGCCATAAAATTCTTGAGGCGCGAAGTGATCGCACGAGACTGAACGACGACTCGATTCTGGGACTTGGTAAGTAACCGAGTTTTCCGGTGGCCATATCGAAGGGGCTCCACCCGTTCCCATTCCGAACACGGCAGTTAAGCCCTTCAGAGCTCATGGTACTGCACGGGTAACTGTGTGGGAGAGTAGGACGCCGCCGGGAATTTATGAATCGCCCGGGCCGAAAAGCCCGGGCGTTTCTCTTTTCGGGGCGAGTCCGCGGGCCGGCGAAGGAAACCAATACAATCGGCAGGATGACCGTCGACCCGCGGGAAGAGAAGGCCGCCCGGGCCGTTGCGCTCCGCGGAGCCGCCGTCGGCCTGCTCCTCGCGGCCGCTCTCCTCGGACCGGCGCTCGTATCGGGCGGCGTTCCCGCGCGAGGAGACCTTCCCGATTTCTTCTGGCCGATGAAGGCCTACACCGCCGAGCGCTGGGCGAACCACGAGATTCCCCTCTGGAATCCTCTCTCGGGTGGCGGAGAGCCCTGGCTCGCCCAGCTCCAGAGCGGCGCCCTCTACCCCGGAGACCTCCCGTTCCTCCTGGGCTGGAGAGAAGGAGCCCTGACCGGAATCGCCCTTCACCTCGCCCTTGCAGCCGGGGGGATGGCGTACTGGCTCTGGCAACTGGGCGGCTCGCGCCCGGCGGCCCTGGTGGCCGGCGGCCTCTACGCCGGGGGAGGGGCCTTCCTGTCCCTCGTCCCCGTCTACAACAACGCCTGCACGGCCGCGTGGCTGCCGTGGCTCTTCGCGGGGGCGCGCCGCGTCGTCGTCGGCCGTTCCCGGGGAGGAGGATTCGCGATCGCGGTCGCCGGAGCGTTCCTCGCCGGAGAGCCGGCGATCGCGGCCGTCGGAACCGGTGCGGCGATCGCGCTTGCTCTCTTCGCGGGCGCCGAGGGTGAGGCGCCCGAGGCTTCGACCGGCCGCAGGAGAGCAGCCGGACGAGTCTTCCTGGCGCTGCTGGCGGGCCTCGCGGTCGCGGGCGCCGCGCTCCTGCCGTTCGCGGCGTTCCTGGAGAGCTCGGGGCGCAGGACCCGGACGACGCTCGAAGAGGCGGTGGCCCGCTCCGTCGGTCCCTCGGACCTCGCCGACGTCGTCGCGGCGCCTCGGCCGGACGCGACCCGGCTCTCGCCGCCGGGCCGCGGCGGCTACCTCGTCACCCTCGCGCTCGGCCCGCTTCCGCTCCTTCTCGCCGCGGGCGTGGGCGCGGGCCTGCCGGGCCGGCGCCGGCTCATGGCCGGACTCGCGCTCCTGGCCGCCGCAGGGACGCTGCTCGCCCTGGGCGCTTCCGGGCTTCTCGTCCCGCTGCTCTTCGAATCGGGGCCCTTCCGCGGCCTGCGCTTCCCGGCGCGCTGGATCATCCTCCCTCACCTCGCGCTCGCCCTCGCGGCGGGGGCGGGTCTCGACGGCTGGCTCTGGGGGCGTTTCCGAAAGGGAGCGCCGCAGGGGCCGGACGACACAGACGGTGACGAGGCTCGAGAGGCCTCGGCCCGCAGAAGGGTCGCCTTCGTTTCGCTCGCGGCAGGGATCGCCGTCGTCCTGGTTCTCGCCGCTCTCGCGTGGTTCCTCCCGGAAGCCCGCGTGATCCGGGACCCGGGCCGGACCGCCGCGGGGGCCGGAGCGGCCGTCCTCGGCGTCGTCGCGATCGCCCTCGCGGCACGCCGCTCTCCTGCCGCGACGGGCGGGGCCGCCACCTTCGTCGCCGTCCTTGCGCTCGTTCCGCTGCCCTGGCTCGCGGGCGAGGCTCTGGCGTCGGTTCCGGCGACGGCGGTCTTCGCCGCGCCCCGGATCCTCGCGGGTCTGGCGACGGGCCCGGAGGCCGGGCGCGTCTTCGCGCCTGCCGGTCAGGACCGGACCCTCGCGCTCCGCTGGAAATACGCCGAGAACACGGCCTGGGGGGAGGGACCCGTCCGGCGCGCCGCCCTGGCGCTCGCCGGCTATGCGAACCTTTTCCACGGTGTCGCGAGCGTGAGCACGGCTTCGCCGATCGGTGATCCGCGTGCGGAGCGCCTGGTCGGCGCCGCCCTCGCCGGGGCCGATGCGGTCCGCGTCCTGGGGCTCCTGAATACGCGCCACGTTCTCTCCCCCTTTCCTGCGAATGCCCGGGGCTTCCGTCCCGCCGGCGAGAGCGAAGGCCTCCGCCGATACGATGTACAGGGCGCCTTCGGGCGGGCGTTCTTCCCTCTCGACGCGCGGGTCGCGACCGACGACGAGGCGTTCGAGGCCCTGAGAACGCCGGGGTTCGACCCCGGGCGAACCGCACTCGTCGCCCCGGTTCCGGAGGGGACCCGCCCTCCCCGGCCACGGACGTCGGGGAGCTGGGCGGCCGCTCGCTTCCTCTCCGACGAGCCCGAGCACGCCGTGTTGTCGACGTCGGCCTCCTCCGCCTCCCTCCTCGTCCTCACCCGAACCTGGGACCCGGGCTGGAGCGCGAAGATCGACGGTGTCCCGATTCCGCTCCTCCGTGCGCACATCGCCCTCGTCGCGCTGGTCCTACCGGCGGGCGAGCACCGCGTCGAGCTCACCTATCGGCCCGCCTCCTTCCGCATCGGCCTCGGGCTCTCGGCCGCGGGTCTCCTCGGCGTCCTCGCGCTCTCGCTGGCGGGTCCTCCCGGAGGGCGCGGGCGGTGAAGCCGGAAGACGTCCTCGCCCTTCCGTTCGTTTTCGCGCTCGGGGCCATCCTCGGCTCCTTCGCGAACGTCTGCATTCACCGGCTCCCGAAAGGCGCCTCCGTCGTCTCCCCGCGCTCCCGCTGCCCGGCCTGCCTGACGCCGATCGCCGCCCGCGACAACGTCCCCGTCCTCTCGTGGCTCCTCCTGCGGGGCCGCTGCCGCGCCTGCCGGGCGCCGATCTCGCCCCGGTACCCGCTCGTCGAAGCGCTCGTCGGGGCCATCTTCTTCGCAGCCGCCTTCCTCCACGGCCTCGGGCCGGTGGCGCTCGCCGGGGCGCTGCTGGCGACGGCGGCCGTCATCCTGGCGGCGACCGACCTCGAGGCGCGAGTGCTGCCGGACGAGATCACCTTCGGCGTCCTCGCTCTCGGCCTCGTCCTGGCGGCCTGGCGAGACCTGGCCGTCGTCCGAACCGAAGGCATCGAAGGGTTTGCGGAGCACTTTTTCCCCGCTCTGGCGGGGGCGGTTTTCGGCGCCGTGGTGGTCTGGGGCGTCGGTGCCGCCTACCAAGCCGTTCGCGGAGCCGAAGGGATGGGGATGGGAGACGTGAAGATGATCGCGATGATCGGCGCCTTCGTCGGCCCCGGCGGCGTCCTCCTCACGCTCTTCGCGGCCTCGGTTGCCGGCACCGTCATCGCGGGCCTCCCCGCCCTCCTGCGCACCCTGTCGTGGCGGTCGGCGTTCGCACGGGCTCGTTCGTCGGCGACGAGCGCGAAGGAGGAAGCGGTCCGTCGCGGCCTCCTAGTAGGCATCGACGGCCGGATCGCCGGCGCGGGTCCGAGATGGAAGGAGATTCCCGGCTCACCTTCGGAAGGGGACCCCTTTTCTCCCGCCGGCCCGGTGGCGCGTCCGGTCGCCGCATTCGCGCGACTGGCCCTGCGTCGAGCCGCGACGGGGAAGTCCACCTCGTTCGGACGGCTCGCCGTCGAGGACGAGACCGGCGAGTTCTTCAGGGTCCTGGCGGCGAGAGGGGAGGCGGTACCAGGCGGGCTGCTCGTCCTGCTCTCGCGCGTCGACGTTCCGTTCGGCGTATTTCTCGCGGCGGCGTCGGTCGTCGTGTGGCAATGGGGTGGCCCGGCCCTCGACGTCCTCGCGGGCGGGCTTTCCTTCCCGGGACGGGGGCTCCTGCCGTGACCACCGGCCTGCCGAAGCCTCCGGTCCAGGTGTGGATTCTCGAGGTGCGGCGTTTCGTCGTCGGGGGACTCGTCTTCGTCCTCTTTCTCGCTGGGGCCTCGCTCCTCGGAATCCGATCCGCCACGGCGTGGGCGCTCCGGCAGAACGCCCTTCGGATGGAGGCCGAGATCCGCGCGATGGCGGAGCTGAGCGGCGATGCCTCGACCTCCTCGCGCGCGTTTGGCGCCGATCCGCGCGTCGCCAGGCTCCTCCGCGGCCACGGGGCGCTCCAGGCCGCCGTATTCGACAGCACGGGCACCCTCCTGTCCCAGGCCGGATTCCTGCCCGCCGCACCCCTCGCGCCCGTTCGCCTCGAGCCGGAGGAGATTCCTCCGGATACCCTCCCGCTCCTCACGCGGATCCGCATCGGGGAGGCTCCCGCGCTGGCGGCGGCGATTCGCGTGGACGGCGGCACGCAGGTCGTGAGGGTTCTCTACGACGCCTCGTCGGTGCTCTCGGCCGAGCGGATGATGACCGTCTTCACCGTGGCGATCCCGGCCGGCGCCCTGTTCCTGGCGCTTCTCGTCGCTCCCCTCCTGAAGCGGCTCCTCGGCCCGCTGGAGGCCCTCGCCGAGACTGCCCGCGGCGCCGAGGGCCTCGTCGGGGAGGAGTCGAGCCCGGAAGGTCCGCGGGCCGCCCTCGCCACCTTCCGACGGACGGTCGACGAGCTCCGGCGCCGGACCGGCGAGCTGGAGGAGATGCGGCGGAGCGCGGAGGCCCGCGCCGACGCCCTCGCCGTCACCTCGGAGACTCTCGTCCGGTCGCACCCGGGCGGCCTCCTCGTCGTGGAAGCCTCCGGCCGGCTCGCCGAGGCGAACCCGGCGGCCCGAGAGCTCCTCGGGCTTCCCGATTCCCCCCTTGGCGTGGCGGCGGCCGAGGCGCTCGCCGAGTGGCCGCCGGTCGCCGACGCCGTCGCCCGCGCTCTCACGGGCGAGCCGACTCTGGGGCGCGAAGCGATGCGGGGAGACTCCACCTCGGGGCGACAGGTGGCGGTGACGGCCGTGCCCGTCGTCGACGCGGCCGGGACCCTCCTGGGAGCGCTGGTGTTCCTGGAAGACCGGACGGCCGTGAAGAAGCTGGAACGGGAGCTCTCGTTCCGGCGCGAGCTGGCCTCCCTCGGCGAGATGTCCGCCGGCATCGCCCACGAGTTCCGCAACGCCACCGCGGCCATCCTGGGCTACGCCCGCCTTGCAGGGACGGCGGACGACCCGGAGTCGCGCCAGCGGCACCTCGCCCGCATCCGGGCCGAGGCCGAGCACGTCGCGCGCGTCACGGGGGACTTCCTCCTCTTCGCGCGGCCCGAGCGACTTCAGGTGGCGCCGGTCGACCTGGCTGGCCTCGTCGACGAGGTCGTCGCCGAGGGGCGCGCCACCAGACCGACGGCGCGGTTCGCCGTCGAGGGCGATCTTCCGGTGCGGGCCGCCGACGCGGCCCTCCTGCGTCGCGCCCTCGTGAACCTCGTGCGAAACGCCGCCGAGGCGGCGGGGGAGGACGGCCGGATCCTCGTCCGCGGCGAGAGCACGCCGGACGCCGCGTTCGTCCTCACGGTGGAAGACAGCGGCCCCGGGATCGCTCCCGAGGCCGTGCCGAAGCTCTTCGTCCCCTTCTCCTCGACGAAGGCCGACGGGACGGGCCTGGGCCTCTCGCTCGTGGCGAAGATCGCCGCGCTCCACGGGGCCAGCGTGACGGCGGGCCGCTCGGACGCCCTCGGCGGCGCCTCGTTCCGGATCGCCTTCCCGCCGGGCGCCCCGTCCGGCCGCTGAACGAAGGCGTCCCGGAGAGGGGTCGGGCCTACTGGATCTCGCCGGCCCGCCGCTTGTCGACGAGCGAGCGGAAGTAGTCCTTGTCCGCTGCCTTCTCGGACGCCTCGGTGGCGTCCACCAGGTCCTGCACGACGAGCTCGGCCAGGTACTGGTCCATGCTGACCATCCCGTGCTGGCGGCCCGTCTGAATCAGCGACGCGATCGTCGCCGTCTTCCCTTCGCGAATGGCGTTCGAAAGCGCCGCCGACCCGCGCAGCACCTCGAACGCCGGAACCCGGCCCCCCCCCTTCTTGCGCAGAAGCAGCTGGGCGACGACCGCCTTGAGGACCTCCGAGAGGACGATCCGCACCTGCTCCTGCTCGTCGGAGGGGAAGCCGTCGATGAGCCGGTCGACCGCCTTGGAGGCGGAGTTCGTGTGGAGCGTGCCGAAGACGAGGAGGCCGGTCTCGGCGGCGTGGAGCGCCATCCGCATCGTCTCCAGGTCGCGCAGCTCGCCGACGAGGATGGCGTCGGGGTCCTCTCTCAGCGCGGCCTTCAACGCCGCCGTGAACGTCGGCGTGTCAGGGCCGAGCTCGCGGTGGGTCATGATCGACGTCTTGGAGACGTGGACGAACTCGACCGGGTCCTCGATCGTGACGATGTTGTACGCCTTCGTCTGGTTGATCCGGTCGATGAGGGCGGCGAGCGTCGTCGACTTGCCCGAGCCGGTCGGCCCGGTGATGAGAACGAGGCCGCGGAGCGTTCTGCCGACGGCGGCGACCTGCTCGGGAAGGCCGAGGTCCTCCACGGTCAGGACGCGCGGGGGAATCATCCGGAGAACGGCGGACGGCCCGTGCTCCTGGCGGAAGAGGTTCACGCGGAACCGGGCCTTGTCGCCCATCGCGTAGGCGAAGTCGGCGTCGCCGCTGCGGGCCCACTCGTCCCAGATCGGAGTCGGGGTGATGGGGTGGAGGAGATTCTCGAAGTCCTCCTCCCTGATGGCCCGCCACTTCAACCTCACGAGGGCCCCGTCGACGCGGATCATCGGGGGCGAGCCGCAGGCGAGGTGGAGGTCGGAGGCCTTCTTCTCGAGGACGACCCTCAGGAGGGAGTCGATCCGGGCGCTCGCGCCCCCTTCGTCGAGCCCGCTCATGCGAGCGCCAGCCTTTCTTCGGCGGCGAGCTTCTCGAACGGTTCCTTCTTCAGCGCGCGGTCCATGGCGGCCTCCGCGTCGACCTTCCGCTCCTCGGCGAGCTTGAGAAGGGCCTGGTCCATCGTGTTCATTCCCGCGAGCTGCCCGGTCTGCAGGACCCCGGGCAGCTGGAAGGTCTTCGACTCCCGGATCAGCGAGCCGACGGCCTGGGTCCCGCGGAGGATCTCGAACGCCGCGACCCGGCCGATGCCGCCCCGCCGGGGGAGGAGCGTCTGCGAGATGACCGCCTTGAGCGACTCGGAGATCATCGTCCGGATCTGCCCCTGCTGCCCCGCGGGGAACGCGTTGATGATCCGGTCGACGGTGGCGGGAGCGGTCGTCGTCGAGAGGGTCCCGAAGACGAGGTGCCCGGTCTCGGAGGCGGAGATGGCGAGGGACATCGTCTCCGTGTCGCGCATCTCGCCGACGAGGATGACGTCGGGGTCCTCGCGCAGGGCAGCCTTCAGCGCCCGCGCGAACGAGGCGGTGTGGTGCGGCACCTGTCGCTGGTTCACGAGGCATTCCTTGTTCGGGTGGACGAACTCGACCGGGTCCTCGACGGAGATGATGTGTCCCTGCCGGGTCTCGTTCACGAGGTTCAGGAGGGCGGCGAGGGTCGTCGACTTCCCGCAGCCCGCCGGTCCCGTGACGAGGACGAGCCCCTGCGAATAGCGGGCGAGCTCCCAGGTCGACTCCGGCAGCCCCAGCTCCGCAAGGGTCGGGATCACCTGGGGAATGACGCGGAAGCAGGCGTCCCAGCCGAGCCGCTGGGAGAAGAAGTTCGCGCGGAAGCGCCCGAGGCCGGGCATCCGGATGCAGACGTCCAGGTTCCGGCGCTCGACGAGCTCGTCCCATTCGACGGAAGAGAGGACGGACCGGATCAGCCGCTCGGCCGTGCCGGGAGTCGTCACGCCGGTGTCGAGCGGGGTCAGCCGCCCGTGGATCCTCTGATGCGGGACGAATCCGGTGGCGAGGTGCAGGTCGGACGCCCCGCTCGCGAGCGTGTCCGCGAGGAGGTCCTGCATCGACACGCCGCTCTTGCTGCGCAGGTCGACCCGGTCGAACGCGATCGTCACGGGCGGGATGGCTTCGCGGGCGGTCTCCCCCATGAGCTTGCCCACGAGACGCCGGGCCTTGTCGCGGACGTTTCGGTCGAGGTCGACGACCTTCGAGACCCCGGAGAGGACCTCTCCCACCTTCGGGAGCTTCGGGTAGAGGTGGGCGAGCGCGTCGAGGATCTCGAGCTGGTCGTCCGGCCGCTCCTTCGAGGCCTTGAAGAGCTCGAAGAGGGGACCGGCCGCGCGCGGGTCGCCGAGCCGCCCGAGCGCCCCGGCGGCCGCGAGGCCCGTCTCCGGGTCCCGCAGGAGTCCGACGAGTCGCTGGAGCACCTCGTCCCCCGCCCCGTGCCGCCCTATGTTCTCGAGGGCCTGCGAGCGGATCCACCAGTCGGGATTGTCGAGGAGCCCCATCCAGACCGGCACCGCCCGGGGGTCGTCGATGAGGAGGGAGAGCTCTCTCGCGGCGCTGGAAACCTGCGGGTCGGGCGACCCGGCGAGCCTCAGGAGTGCCAGGACGAATCCCGGGTTCCCCTGGACGACCGTCTCCAGCGCCCGGTCGCGGATCCAGACGAACGTCCCCTCGAAGGCCTGCAGGAAGCGGGGGGCCAGGATGTCGGCCGGGATCTTCGCCACGAGGGCGAGCGCTCCCTTCCGAACCGGGGCGTTGCCGTCGGCCAGGAGGGAGAGGATCTCCCGCGTGTGATCGCCTTTCGCCACGGGAAGGAGGCGTTCGAGCGACGCGAAAGCCGCCTCCGCCACGCGGGGCGAGCCCCCCGAGCGGGCCAGCGCGAGCAGGTGCGTGACGAGCTCCTCGTCGGGCGCCTGCTCGAGAATCCCGAGGGCCTGGACGCGCGTCTCCTCGTCCTCGTCCTTCAGGGCGGCGAGGGCGAGGCTTCGGGCGGCGGGAGAGATGGCGATCGCCTTCGTTTCACTGATCGCCCGGAGGGCACGGGAACGCAGGAGCGGGGCGCCCCCGGCGAGGGCCCTCCGGTAGATCGAGAAAGCTCGCTCGGGAGGGAGATCGTGGGCCATCTCGAGAGCGGTCAGCTTTGCGAAGTCGTCTCCGCGATCGGCGAGCTGGGCGAGGAAGCCTCCGAGGTCGCCGCCCGCGGACAGGTCGTGCAGGAAGCGCTGGACGCCCCTGCGCGCCGCCTCCGACCGTGTCCGTGCCAGCGCCACGACCGCGTCGAGGACCGCCCGGTCCACGCCGCGCCGCTTGAGGATCGCGAGCCCCGCCGCCCTGAGCTCCGGCGTCGGATCCGCCGCGGTCCAGGCCACGTCCTCGATCTCGAGGTTCGACATGGCCAGGAATTTCTCGACGAGGTCTTTCTTCTGGGCGTCGCCCGCCCACTGGTGAGCTTTCAGCTGCGCGACGATTCCCTGATCCGCGCGGAAGCCCTTTTTCATCATCTCGAGGACCACGGCCTGCCCTCCGTGCGGGGTATGCTAGCCGAAAGAACCGACCGGCACGGGGGTGTTACGAATGGGGACATCTCGATCTGGTGACTGTCCGTGGCCGTTTGGCCCGAGGGAGGGACAAGTCCATGAATGAAAGGCTCTTGCGCCGGGCAGACGGGTGCCGGCCCGAGACTTGCGGGGGTGCAGCCGCGATGTTCCCTATCCGCTCGTCCGCCCGCTCCGATCGCCGCTCTCCGCGGCGGGGCGTTTCGCTCGTCGAGCTCCTCGTCGTCCTGGCGATCCTGCTGCTCATTTTCGCGATGGGCGGCATCCTGATCGGCCCGCCGCTCCGGAAGGCCCGGCTGGCATCTGCCGCCAACGACGTCGCGGTCCTGGCCCAGCGGGTCCCCATTGAAGCCCGGACTCAGCGTGGCGGGCAGGGGTTGTTCGTCTTCTTGAGGGCCGATCCGGCGACCCGGACCTTCGACCTCGTCGCGGACACGGGCGGTGCGGGCGCGGGGGGGGACGGCGTTTACCGGGACCCGAGCGACGCTACGAATCCCGATTCCGTGATTCAGGCCGTCCAACCTGTCCGGCTCCCGGAAGGGATCGTCTTCTACAACCTGCCTGCCCCCTATGACAACTGCTGGTCCAACTGGGGCGTGAGCGGCGCCAACTTCGTCCTGGGCCTCGACTATCAGGGGCGGACGATCGGACCCGGTGCAGCCGGGGTCCCCGGCCGCCAGATAACCGGCCTCGCCTCCGTCAACCTCACGGACGCCGACATGGCATCCGGGGCCATCACTCCGCTCGTCGTCCACCGGCTGACGATTGGGGCGGTGTGGGGAGTGCGGCACACCCGCCTCGTCAAGGACGGCACCGTCTGGAGGGAGTTCTGACCATGCAGGCGCCTCGTTCTCTCCGCTCCCGCCGCGGCTCCAGCTTCATCGAGATCCTGATCGCTCTGGCGATCATCGCCGTCCTGATGGTGGGGATACTCCAGATGTTCGCTCTCGCGCTGATCACCAACCAAGGATCCGCTGCGCGAACCGACCTCCTCTACAAGGCCCAGCAGGTCGTCGAGAACCTCCGGCTGGTCTACTACCTCGATGTGAGGCTCGGAAACGATACAGCCCGCGTTGCCTCGGGCGTTCCGGACACGATCAGCGCCACGACCGCCCCGATCTACCTCCCGTACTACGACGGCGACGGCACCACCACTCTGACTTGGGCGCACTGGGGGCCCGCCGGCTTCAACATCGTCGACGACGAGAGGCTTCCCTATCGGATGTCCTATACGGTCGAGGCTCGCGACGCAAGATTCTGGCTCGTCACGGTGACGGCGACGCCGGTCGACAACCCGAACCTCGTCGGAACGTATCCAGCCGTCACGGACACCGACAACCCCCGGCGCTTTCGCGGCCTCGGGAGCAAGCTGAAGATAGTGACTTACGCGGCCCAGATCGCGAGATAGGACGAAGATGATGAAACGTCCTCGCGGGTTCACCCTCGTCGAAGCCCTCGTTTCCATCTTGATCCTGAGCGTGGTGATGATCGTCGCCCTCACGCTCCTCGTGTCGATGCGCTCCTTCGCAGCAAAGCAGCAGTCGTTCACCGCTCCGCGCCAGGCGTCCCGCAGCGCCATCGACTACCTGTCGTTCTTTCTCGCCGGCGCCACCGATCTGAACGTCGAGCAGGGAAACCCGAACGCGCTCGTCATGTGGACCACGTTCGGCAAGAAGACCGGCGTCGTGACCCGCCAGGCGTCCTTCAACAACCTGACCGCCGCGCAGGCGGCGCTCGGCTTCGGAGACGAGGGGACCGACATCATTACCCTCTCCGTCCCAACGAATCCGTTCCGGACCCCGATCGTCAAGTGGACCGGCAACAATTTTGCCAGCAAGACCATGGAGGTCAACTTCACCGGCGGCTGCCCCGACGACACGGCGAATCTCAACCTCTTCAAGCAGCTGACCGGAGCGACGGCGGTCGGTCCGAAGGAACTCAGCGGAATTCTCACGGTACAGGACGCCGAGGGGCGCTGGCGATACATGCAGATCACGAACTACAACTGGAGCAAGTGCTCCGAGGCGGGCGGAACGGACGAGGTGATCCATATCGAGATCACCCCCGGAAATTCGGACCAGTTGAATCCTCCGGGAGGCTGGAGAGACGACCTCGTCCCACCGATGACCATCAACGCCGGCATCGACTACACGTCCTTCCGCGTCAGGAACCGCAGTCTCGAGCAGAAGACGACGGGGTTCGATGGCGCGGGCGTCTTTTCACCCGGGATCTTCAACCCGGATTGCGACAGGACCCCCCCGCTGGCCGGCTGTCCGTCCATCGGTTTCACTCCGGTCGTCGAGAACGTCGAAGACCTGCAGATTGCGTATGTCTTCGAGGACGGGACGGTGTGGAACACGGCGACCCAGGTGCTCGCCACGGCTGGGACGATTCCGGAGCAGGCCATCACCATTACCGCAGTCCCAGGAGACCATGACGTCACTAAAGTCCGAGCCCTCCGGGTCTCGGTGATCGCGCGATCGAACCCTCTCGACATCGGGGCCCGGGGCCTTTCCGCCTCCCTGAGCTCCGGCCTGTACCGGCGGCGTGCGCTCGAAGATCACCCGCAGGGTCTGGTGGACACGATTGCAGGCGGCGTCTTCGACCGATACCGGCTCACGACGACACTGGCCCTCCGGAACAGGCTGCTGGGGTTCTGACGATGCGCGGAAGACGAATCGGCAAGGCTCGGTCCACGAGGGGCGGCGCGCTCATCATCGCGCTCCTCGTCGTCCTCGTCCTGACCATCATCGGAATCGGGGTCGCCTACTTCACCCAGCTCGAGGACCAGACCTCGGGGAATACCCGTCTCGCCAAGACGGCGTTCTACGCCGCCGAGACGGGCCTGCGCACCGGAGAACAGGCGCTGACGGATGCCGAAGCGCTGGCCGCGACGGCCACGGAGCTCGTTTCCTACACGGGCGGAACGGCTGTCGCCCTTCCTGGTGGAGGGAGACAGGGTGTCCCGCTGTACGTTCGCGGGGCCGTTTACGACCGCATCGTGCTGAGGGCGGCCACCGGTACGAGCGACGTGGCCACATTCACGCTCTACGTCCGGAACAACGTCGAGGACCCGGCGAACTCGGCGATCGCCGACGCGGACAAGATCATCAATCTGGTCTCTGTAGGGCAGGTCTGGACCACCCGGGGCGTCGATGGCGCCGGGCTCCCGATTCCGGACCGGCTCCTGGCAACGAAGATCCTGGAGGAGCAGATCGAACTGTCCCGTTTCGGACGAAGCTTCTCCGACCAGGAAGGCGCAGACGCCGGCGGGACGAATACGGGCATCGTCCAGCAGGAATCGGGTGGTGCTCCGTGATCCGGATGACGGCTCGGGGATGCAGGTTCAGGAGGACGCGATGACGACTTGGATGTGGTACCACAGGGCCGGAGCGGCGACCCTGATCCCGCTGCTCGTGGCGAGCGGGCCCCTGGCTGCAGCACCGACGGAGAAATACGACCCGATCCGGCAGATCTCGGTGCAGGCCGTTCCCGCCAACCTCCTGATCACCCTGGACCGCTCCGGCTCGATGGCCCTCGACCGCCACGGGAACGGATTCCTCCGTGTTGCCAAGAATGGTACGTTTTTCGACGCCGACGACGTGTTCGGTTCGAATCTCGGCATCGGTGTTCCCAACGGCTCCCCGATGATCGACGCGTCCGGCCTTCCGCCGCTGAAGAACCCGAGCGACGGCGACGGATACGCCTTCGCAGGTGGCGTGATTCCCGCCCCCGCCGTTACGGGTGAGGCCGGCGTCTCGGGTGAGAACAGCACAGGGAAGCTTCGCTGGAAGGCTGCCGAACCCCTGGCGTGCGAGATCGGGAGCGGGCTCTTCGGCCTCTACTACGGTGGCGGCGCGACGTCGCCTGAGTCTATCTGGCTGCTTCCCGGAGACAACATTCCCCCGCACCTGAAGACGATCGCGCCCATCGCCACGCGGATCGACTCCACCATAAACGTCACCAACTGGACGACGGCGCTTCTCCCGCCCGGCGTTGGAAAAAACGGCGACTACTTCTCCATTCGTTGGCAGGGGTGGCTCGTCCCGCCGGTCGATGGGGACTATCAGCTCCGGTTCAGGTCCGATGACGGGATCAGGATCTGGCTGAACGGCGCTCTTGTCGTCAACAACTACGACGACCATGGGAGTGAATACGACTCCTTCACCATCCCGGGGGCCGTCCGGTGCGCCAGGTACCGGATCGAGATCGAGTACTACGAGAGGGGCGGAGGAGCCATCTCCGTCCTCGAGTGGCAGAAACCCGGGGACAAGGGCTATAGCCCCATCACGAGTCCCTACATGGTTCCGGACACGCAGGACGTGCCCCTCGCCACGCCGACGCCGACGCGGACGGCCACTCCGACGGCGACGACCACGCCGACGGCGACGACCACGCCGACGGCGACGACCACGCCGACGGCGACGACCACTCCGACGATCACGCAGACGCCGACGATCACGCAGACGCCGACGATCACGCGGACGCCGACGATCACGCCGACGCCGACGATCACGCCGACGCCGACGATCACGCCGACGATCTCGCCGACGCGGACACGTACGGCCACGCCGACGATAACAGCCACGCCGACGATAACAGCCACGCCGACGATAACAGCCACGCCGACGATAACAGCCACGCCGACGATAACAGCCACGCCGACGATCACGCCGACGTCGACACGGACGCCGACGCCGACGATCACGCCGACGCAGACGCCGACGCGGACGCCGACGGTGACGCCGACGGTCACACCGACGCCGACGCAGACGCCGACGATTACGCCGACGAGGACTCCGACGGTCACGCCGACGCCGACCAGGACGCCGACACCGACACCTACTAGGACACCGCTTCCGGGACGGCCAGAAGCGCAGCGTGCTCTTTTCGGCTCGCAGGAAGCGCCGGTCCGCTGGGCGAATCTCGACCTGCCGCACGTGAAGGACAGCCGCGCGCTGCCGCGCCTGCCGCACATCGCGATGTTCCCCCCGCCGGCCTCGGCACCTCCGTGCCCGGCAGCGACTTCGACACCCGTGGCGACCCCGGCGCCCGTCGTCACGACGACCCCGGTCATACCGAGTCCGGCGGGTCCCCCGGCCGCCGACCCGCGTCGCGCGAGCAAGTGGCGCTACGTCCTGAAGTTCGATCTCCCGTCGCGTATTGCGACGATGAAGAACGCCCTTGGCGATACGGTCTCGATCATTCCGTCGTACACGCCGCCATCGTTCGACCTGGCGACGAGAGCCGGGATGCAGGGAGCCTGGGCCACCACTGCGAATACGGTCACCGTCAGCTCCACCCTCGACAGCAACAAGTGGCGTGACTCGGACGGAATCGACCAGACCGTGACGGAGATAAACCCCGAATGCACCGGGGGTGGGGGACCCGGTATCGTCCCGGGCTGTAACACGTGGGTGTTCGAGCTGAGCTACGCTGCCGACTCGACCGTCTCGGCAGATCCAGGGCCTCCGTTCGACGCGATCGCCGACTGGGCGACGGGCCGCCCGAAGGACGGCGTGGGAACCTGGGAAGAGGAGGGGCCGGCCAACATCGTCGGGCTGAGCCGCACCCGCATCAACTGGGGGCTCCTCGCCTATTCCACGACCGGAACCGACACCTGCACGAACTACGACACGACGACGAGCAACCTTCTCGTCACGGCCATCAACCCGAGGGGGACCGACGTCACCGGCATCCTGTCCTCGATGCGCCTGTCGTGGGATGGCGGGATCAAGGTCGGGGGCGGTACGCCGACGCGCAGCGCGCTCGAGAAGGCGGAGCAGCATCTCCTCGACACCTTCGCCATCGATCCGCTCTACGCCTGCCTCCGGAACTATGGCGTCATCCTCGTGACGGACGGGGAGTCGAACGCCTGCAACTACACTGAAAGCCCGGACGAAGCAGTAGCGAACAGGGAGTGGGGGCCGAGCTGCCCCACCGACTGGGACAAGTACCCCCCGCAGATCACCGATCAGATCTGGAGCCTGAATCTGACGACGCCTTGCGTGGGCAAGACGCCGCGAGACGAACCGATCAACCCGCGATCCTGGGTCATCGGCTTCGGGTCGGAAGTCGGCAAGTGCGAGCTGAACTACACGGCCTTCAAGGGGCGGACCGACGCGAACTCCCCGAATGCAGATGCCGGGTTCAGCACCAACGACGACCCACGCCTCAGAACCTGCACGGCGTATAGCGACCCGCCCGCCAACACGATCTGCACCGCCTGGATTGACGCCCCTTACGACGACACCAAGGATTACGCCTACTTCGCGGACGACACCAAGAGCCTCGTAAAGGCGTTCAACAAGATCACGTCCGCGGCCGCCACAGGGGACTATGCGACCGGCGCTCCTCTCACCGGAGGTGTGGCGGGGTACGGAAACATGGTCTTCCTCTCCTCGACGTATTTCCCCACCTGGGAAGGGCACCTCTACAAGCTCGATACGAATCTGATCGACAAGGACACCGGGGTGCGTTTGCCAGGTTATCGGGTCTGGGACGCCGCCACGATCCTCGCGGCCCGGGACGCGTCCACGAGGCGCATCTACACGTGGGACCCCACGACGAAGAACCTCATCGAAGTCAAGGCGTCGGCTCTGGCAACCCTGCAGGCGATCGAGCCGACCGTTACTCCCGCGGTGATCGACTTCATTCGCGGCAACGACGGGAGCGGCGTAGCAAGGGCGCAGAGACTCGGGCCGCTCATCAACACGGTCCCTTCGATCGTTGCCGGTCCGCTCAAGTACGACCAGTCCACGATCTCAGGGGACCACACGGCGTTCGAAGCCGACTACACGGGACGGCGGCCCATGATCTGGATCGGGGCGAACGACGGGATGCTCCACGCCTTCGACTTCCAGACGGGCGAGGAAGTCCTTGCGATCGTTCCGCCGCAGCTCCTGGATTCCCAGGTCCACCTCTACGACACTTTCCTCGCCGCAGGCAAGGTCGGGACCGGCCAGCCAGACGACTTCTCGAACACCTACGGCGTCGCCGGATCGCTTCGGTTCGGGGACGTCTACTTCCCGAGCGGGTTCCGCACGGTCGGTCTCCTGACCCTCGCGGACGGTGGCGACCTCGTCGCCGCGATCGACATCACGCATCCTTACCCCGGTCAGACGACGCCGGCCATAGCCGCTGACCCGAACTACGGCTCCTTCCCGCGCGCCGGTGACCTCGTGGACGCTCCGGTCCAGGTGATCTGGCAGAAGACGAGCGCGGACCTGCCGGGGCTGGGCCCCACGTGGAGCCTGCCCGCCCTCGCTCCGCGCTCGAGCTCGACCTGGTCGATCCTCTTCGGGGCTGGTTACGACACGGCCAGCGTCTACACGAGCCAGAAGGTCCCGCGGGTCTTCCAGCTCGACCCCGTAGACGGCTCGCAAATAGGAGTGTCGGCGTACAAGGACCTCGGGCTGGACGGGGCGAACGTCCCGTGGGTCGGGAACCAGGCGTTTGCCGACTCGGTCCTCTTCCGTCACCTCTCCTCGGGGTACGCATCGGACAACATCGTGACGCGGGGCGTGCAGGCCGATCTGAACGGCCGCGTCTGGTTCACGAATCCGAACGACATCAACGCCACCGCTCTGGTGGGAATCGACGCCTCCGCCGTGGCGGGCCAGTCCCAGCCCATCTACTATCCTCCGGCTGCGGGCGGCTTTGGCATGCCGCCGACCTCGGGCTGCAACGTCTACGCTTTCGGCTCGGGCACCTTCTACGAGGAAAGTACGCGGGTCAACGGGCCAGGCACGGGGACAGCAGGCAATTTCATCCCGAGTCTCTACTTCGCCGCCACCGACAAGGCCAACACTGACCCGACGATCGGCAACAGCCTGGTCCTCAGGATTCCGATCAACGAGATCCTTCGCCCGGGGAGCACGACGGAGACGCTCTCCCCGCTGTCCCAGATGACGAGTGCACCGCTCCTTCAGATCGATCCGAAGGGGTTCCTGCCGAGCCTGGCCATCTTCGTCATCTACGACCCGACCGTCGGCTGCAACGGGGCCTCCTACGCGGTTACCGTCCGGTGGAAGACTTCCGTATGCGACGCCCCTCTCACGGTAAAGGAGGGGACGACCGGTGCGACGACGGACGCCGGGGGAGCGGTCGTCAAAACGGTCTTCGGTGGCTACGGCGCGGCCAGCGGCATGACGTCGGTCGGGGATCGGGTCTTCTTCGGGATCGCGGGCATCGGCGCTGGCGGGAAGGCCGACCTGGGTGATGTTGTCGCGCCCTCGGCCTTCGGGACGGGGGCCGCGTTCCGGCCCGTCTGGTGGAAGGAGCTCAAGTAGGGCTCTAAGGCTCGTCATGGGCCAAGGGGCCGGAACGGACGTTCCGGCCCCTTGGCGTTCCTGCTCCTCTTCGTTCGGGCTAGCGCTCGACCTTCGGCCGGCGTTTCAGCCAGTAGAGCTGGCCGTCGAGAGCTGCCGCGAGGACTCTCGTTTCACCCGGGACGAGAGCGATTCCGGTGAACTTCGCCGTTTCCCCCGCCTGGCTGGACGGGCGAAGCTTTCTCTGGGTCTCTCCCTGCGGGTTCAACATCCGCACCTCGCCCTCGAGGGGAACCGAGATCCAGATGCTGCCTTCGACGTCGACCACGACCTGGGGCTCGGAATGGACCTCCGCCCGCCAGCCTGGGACCGGGGTCGCCGAAAGGAAACGTCCATCGGAGTCGTACCGGCAGAGTCGGCCGTTCCCGTTGTCGCAGACCAGGACGGTCCCGCCGCTATCGACGAAGATCCCCATAGGGCCACTGAGCCGGGTCCGATCCGGCCCTGAGTTTCCCCACTCTTTCTCCACCTGCCCGCCGCTCCCGAACCTGACGACGCGGTTCTGTCCCGTGTCCGAAACGAAGACGCGCCCCTGCGCGTCCGTGGCTACGCCCCGGGGGCCGTAGAACCCAGCGGTCAGCTCGGACAGGTAGGTGCCCTCCGGAGAGAGGACCTGTATCCGGGCGTTCCACGTGTCCGAGACGTAGATCCGGCCATCGGCCCCGATCGCGATCGCACTCGGCTGCCGGAATTCGAGCTTCCCGGTTCCTTTCGAGCCGAAGGCGACCGGCGAACGGAGACCTGGCTCGAACCGGACAAGACGGTCGTGGCCGAAGTCCGCCACCCAGATCCGACCATCCGGGGCGGCTGCGATGCCGCGGGGCTCCGAGAGGGACACCGCTCCATCCGGCAGGTCGACGGACGCCGGGGATGCGGCACTCGCGATCCGAGCGGCCACCGGACCCAGCTGCGGACCGAGGAGAACTCGATAGAGCGTCAATCCGGGACGCGAGAAGACGGGCTCGAGAAGGCCCGGCAGCCGGCGTAGCCCGGCTTCTCCGCCCAGGGCTGCCCGTTCCTCCTCACCCGAAACGACGAACCGCGTGCCGTAGGCCGAGAGAACGCGACCGGCCGCAGCCCCGCTCGAAGAGAAGAGGGCCTTCACGTCGGAGATCCGCCTGTCGATCGCGTCGCGCGGCTTTCCCCGCTGAAAGACGTGGTAGTCCCAGCCGACGATGGTCGGGAGACCGGTGTTTGACGAGAATCGCGCGTACTCCTGGTAAGCGGGGCCATAGGCTTCCGCGATCGACGGGAGGCCCGGGACGTTCTTTTCGACCCATTCCGCTGCGGCGGCCTCGTCAGGACGGTGGTTCTTCAGGTAGGCCATCCCGTCGAGCGTTCCGCGGGGCGTCTCGACGCGCTGCGTTCGGACGTGGCCTGCTACCGCGAGAACGGAGGTCGCGAAGGCGGCGAGGCCCGCGAGCGCGACGGCTGTGCGCCACGCGCCGCGGACGAAGCCGGACTGCCGGGCGCGCGCGAGGAGCGCCTCGAGGGCCGATGCGCCGGCGACGGCGAGGAGAAGCGTCGCGTCGAGGCCGAACTTGAAGACGGTGTTCATCCGGTCCCAGACGTAGACGAACTCGCTTCCGCCCAGGATCAGAAGAGCGAACGCCGCGAGGGCCGGAGCTGCCCGTTCGCCCGGGGCGAGCCGGTTGCCGAACGCCACGGCGAGGCCGATCGCGGCCAGGCCGAGGACAAACACGCGTATGGACGGGGCAGGGGCGAGGTGCCCGTGCAGAAGACCTGGAACGTTCACGAGGGAGAGGGCGAGAAGGAGCGCCAGCCCCCAGTTGACGAGGGCCCTCCTGCGGCGCGTGTGGCCCGAGGCTTCCGCGGCTTCCGAGAGGAGAAGGAAGAGAAACGGGACGACGAGCACGAGCGCGAGCCCGTGGACGAGGCCGAACGAAAGCGGGTCGAAGAACGGGCCGGCCTCCCACCCGACGTTGCGCGGTGGCGGCGAGAAGCTGCGCCAGAAGGGAAAGGTGAAGAGGAGGGCGGGGAGGACGATGGCCACGCCCGGAACGGCGAAGCCCATGACGAAACGACCGAGGCGTCGCGCCGGGAGCGGGGAAGCGGCTTTCGGGGTGGCGGCGAAGGCGGACACGGAGAGGAGGAGCACGTGGAGGCCGGCGGCCGTCGGCGCGTTCCATCCGTTCGTGATCAGCAGCGTGCCGAGGAAGAGGGCGGCGAGGCCGAGGAGAGTCGAGCGGCCGAAGGGTGGGACGTAGACCTCGGGGCGCGTCCTCTGACGGGCGATGAGGAGGAGCACGGCGAGGAAGCCGAGGAGCAGCGGGTAGGCCAGGACGTGGGCGTGGAGATCGGCGAAGAGAAAGCTCCAGAGTGGAAACTCGTTGATCTCGCTCTGGTGCCTCAGGACCCGCGAGACGGCCCAGAAGGAGTCGAAGTCGACGGCCCGCCGTTTCCAGAGCTCGACGAGCCCCGAGAGGTTCCCGGCGAAGAGGCCGAGGAGGACGGCCCACGCGCCCGTCCGGAGCCGGCCACCGAGGAAGGCTCCGGCGGCGAAGAGCCCGGCCGCGGTCAGCGCGGCGGTCGAGGCGACGCCGAGGTTGAACGCGAGGGCGGAGTGGACTGCGAGCGCCTTGGCGAAGGCCGCCACGACGAAGTGGCCGAAGTAGGTGTAGGAAAGCGGCGTTCCCGAGAACCAGGGCTCAGGCGGGGGGAGGAGCTCGGACCGCAGCAGCGCGTTGAGGATGCCGAAGTCCATCGGCTTCTCGCCCCAGAAGATCTCGGGCGACCAGGCTCGGACGGCGCAGAAAAAGAGGAAGGTGCCCCAGAAGACTGCCTCCGTCGTCAGGAGCTCACGTCGCGGAACCTCGCGAGGTGTCCTCCCCGGGAAGAGCCCGAGGACGATTACTCCGACCGCAACGACAAACGCGAAGGAAGGGACGAAGGTGAACGGTCCCCAGCTGACGAGCCCCCAGGCCGCCAGGCCGAAGAGCGCGACCCCGGCGATCTTCGACAGCGCGTAGACGCCGGGCGTCGCGGGAAGGCGTGGGCCCAGCAGACGCCACGCCGCGAGGCCGAGCGCCTGGAGGAGGGCCGCCCAAAGGAGGAGTGCAAGGGGAGTCGACCGGGTGCCGCCGATCCGTTCACCGGAATCGGCATGGGGGTCTTCCGGGCCGGCGAGGAGGAGGTCGGAGCGCGAGAGAAGCTTGGCCGGCGTTGCCTGTCGGAGGCGGCGCGCGATCTCCGTCGACGTGAGCCGTTCGACATTGCGGAAGACAACCGCTTTCGGGTGGTCGTAGACCGAAAAGGACTCGTCGGCCAGCTCGCTCGGGAGGCGCACGCCGAAAAGCTGCGGAGGAGAGGAGAACGTGCGTACGATCGAGTAGCCGAGGTCGCCGGCGAAGAGGAGGCGGAAGAGCCGGTCGGTGTCGGGGAAGCGGGCCTTCGCCTGCGTGATCGCGCCGTAGAGGCGCTTGGTCTGAAGGACGAGGACGTCGCCGGAAGCGAGATGGTCCGCCAGGAGCTGCGTTTTCCCGGGGCCGTCGGGATCGTAGAACGGCAGCTCGACGGAACGGAACCGTTCGGCCGGACGGTCCGGAAACGAGAAGGGAAATCCTTCGTCCCAGTGCTGCGTGAGGACCGTCGCGCCAGGGGCCACGTTCGCGTGAAACCACTCCGAGGCAGCGACGATGCTGTGGGGCCGCGTGTAGATCGTCAGGAAGGCGAGCAGGTACGCCCCAGACAGGCCCAGGACGGCCCGTCGAACGAGGCGGCGCCCGCTTCCCTCGCCATCCCGGCGGGCGAGGAGCGCCGCGGCCGAGAGGAGAAGGACCGGGTAGAGAGGAAGGAGATAGCGCGGGAACTTGACGTCGAAGGAGGCCGTGACGACGAAGAAGGGAACGGCCCAGGCCCAGAGAAGGAGCTCGCGGGGGTCTCTCTTCTTCCAGGAGGAGCGGATGCGCGCCGCGACCCCGGCGAGCGCCGCGAGGCCGAGCGCCGGGCCGAGGCCCCAGAGGACGATCTCCTTAAGCTCGTAGGGGACCTTCGGAGTGCCGACGTACTGGTTCGTGTATGGGACTGAGCCCGCGTGCCGGACCATCTGTCCCTGTTCGGCAATTCCGGAGAGGAGCTCCTTCGCCGCGAAGAGCGCTGTGGGCTGGCCGGCGAGGAACGCGGCCGCGAAGCCGGTGCCGGTCGCGACGGCGACCCAGAGCGCCTGGGGAACGCGACGGGTCCGGAGGAAAAGCAGGAGCGGCGCCAGGCCCAGAGGGAGGAGAAGCGTCATCGCGCTCGCCTTCGTCGCGAGGGCGAGGCCGGCGGCGACGCCCGCGAGACCAAAGGCGGCGGGGGTCTCCCGGTCGAGGGCTCGTGCCAGGAGGAGAAACGTTGCCGTGACGAGCGTCGCGAGCGGGATGTCGTTCGTCGCGAAGTGCGAATTCTGGACGTGAAACACCGCGATCGCGAGGAAGGTGCCGGCGAGGAGCCCTGCCCGCTCGCCAATGAGCTTCCGCCCGAGAAGGGCGAGAAGAACGCAGGCCGCGGCGCCCCAGAGAGCCGAGAGGGCCCGGCCGGTCAGGAGAATCCCATTCCAGGAGAGGAACCACGGGTTGGCGTTCCCGAGCACCGAGCATGCCCCGCGCGTCACGTAGAAGGGGAGGGACCCGTAGGCGTAGAACTTCGGATCGAGCTGCGGAGGTGAGAAGGAGAGCTGGTGAACGGCCTCTACGATTCGCCGTTCGTCCGGGTGGTAGTTGTGCCCCTGGTCCCAGTTGAGTCCGAAGAGCCGGATCGCGGCGGCCCCCACGAACAGGAGCGCGAGAAGGAGCGGGAAGCGGCGGGACGGGTCGTGGCCCATCAGATCGGCAGCCTCCGGAAGATCGGATTCGGGAGCGCTCGCAGAATCGCCATGACGGGGCGCCAGAACCACGGCGTGTAGACGACGGCGCGGTGCCCCGTGAGCGCCGAGAGAACGTCTCGTGCGACCCTCTCCGGCCGGGCAAGGAGCGGCGAGGAGGAGGGGAAGAGGCCCCACGTCATGGCGCTGTCAGACGGACCGGGCTTGACACAGAGGACCGTTACGCCCTCTTGTGCGAGGCGCGCAGAGAGCCCTTCCATGGTGGTCGAAAGCGCGGCCTTCGTGGCACCGTAGGCGTAGTTCTTCCGGCGGCCGCGGTCTCCCGCGACGGAGGAGAAGGCGCAGAGGAAGGAGCCGGGCCGGGTTTCGAGGAGCGCCGCGGCGGACTCGAGGAGCGCCAGCGTCGACCGGACGTTCACGTCGATCATCGCGAGGCCGACGGAGGGGTCGTGTTCGACCTCCTCCTGGTCGGGCATCGCGGCGAAAGCGACGACGACGCCGCCGAGTCCGCCCGGGAGCGCCGACTCCGCGAGCGGAACGAGGGCGGCCGTCGCGGCGGCGTCACGGGCATCGAAGCCGAGCGCGGCGACCGGGACGCTGAAGCGGAGTTTGAGGTCGGCCGCGGTCCGTCCGGCCTCGGCGACGTCGCGCGCCGCGAGCACGAGGCCGTAGCCTCGGCGGGCGAGCCCCTCGGCGACAGCCCGGGCCAGGGTCGAACCCGCACCTGCCACGAGGACGTTTCCCGTCACAGCGGATCCACGAGGCCGAGGCGGCGTGCCTGGGCCGATGAGAAGCGGCGCAGCGGGTCGAGACGGCTCCGCGCAGCGCGGAACTCCGGGAGCCTCGGGTACATCGCCGCGAAGGTCGTGGCGTCGGTCAGTGCGTCCTTGGCGAGGTAAAGCCGTCCGCCGAGTCTGAGCAGTATCTCGTCGAGCCTCCTGGCGAGGGGGCGCAGGCGCTCTCCGATGTTCGGGAGGTCGAGGCCGAGCGTGACGCCCGGCCGGGGGAAGGAGAGAAGGCCCCGCCCTTCGGGTCCCGTCGTCTTCAGGACGGCGAGAAACGAAGCGGCACGCTCTCGCGAGATCTCCTCGAGGAGGAGGCGGCACCCTTCGGCCGCCGCCTCGCGCGGCAACAGGGCTTGGTACTGGACGAAACCGCGCCGGCCGTAGAGACGGTTCCACGCGCCGATCGCATCGAGGGGGAAGAAGAAGCTGCCGAAGCCCGAGAGGCTCGTCCCCTCGCGTCCCGCGGCGAAGTAGAGGGCGTTGAACGCGGCGATCGAGGTCGGGCCGAGGACGAACGGCGGTACGTCGAACGGGATGGAGGGGCCTGCGGCCTCGGGGAAGTGGCCGCGGGAAGACTGGCCGGGTGGGAGCTCCGCGAGCGGCACGTGGTCGCCGCGCATCAGGACTCCTCGCCCCAGCGAGCGTCCCCGGGCGAGGCCGTCGATCCAGGCGACCGAGTAGCGGCTCAGGTGCTCTTCCTCGTAGAGGCGCGCCAGGGTCTGGTCGAGGTCCTTCGATCGCCGCTTTACGACGCGGACAAAGGGCGTCTCGACGGGGAGGATCCGGAGGCGCGCGGAGAGGATGAACCCCGTCAGGCCCATACCGCCGATCGTGGCGTCGAAGGCCTCCGCGTTCTCGTCGGGCGAGCAGCGAAGCGTCTCGACCGAGGATGTCAGGAGCGTCAGCTCCTCGACGTGGCGCCCGAACCCCCCGTCGATGTGGTGATTCTTTCCGTGGACGTCGGCGGCGAGGGCT
This sequence comes from uncultured Holophagales bacterium, assembly GCA_963696015.1. GTDB lineage: Bacteria > Acidobacteriota > Thermoanaerobaculia > UBA5066 > UBA5066 > UBA5066. Next base: position 4,636 of record CAVOJA010000161.1, on the reverse strand, counting down.
CCGCCGACCGTCACGAAACGTGTCCCGGGGACGACGGGAAGGAAGAAGCCACGTGGTACGAGGAACGCGAGGAGGCGGGCCAGCGACGTTCCGCCCTCGCATGTGACGGTCTGCCCATCCTCGTCGAGGTCGAGGATCCTCCCGAGCCGTTCTGTCAGGATGACGGCGCCGTCGGCGTTCAGGGCCGAGTCGCCGTAGCTCCGGCCGAGGCCGCGCGGCAAGAGGGTTCTCTCGGGAGCGGACGCGACCACGGCTTCGAGGTTGCGCCACGATTCGGGACGGTAGGCGGGACTCGTGACGGATCCGAATCGACCCCAGCCCGAAAAGGGCAGACTGGCGGACCGGGGGAGGCCCGGATACGGAACGTGAAGTGGCTCGTCGCGGCTCACAGCCTCACCCCGGCGCCGGCCTGGCCTTGGAAGGGATGGAAGTCGTGAAGCATGTGGTTTGCCGATGATAGGGCGAGGCCCGCGATTCGTCTCTCCACACTCCGTGGATAGTCAGAGATCCTGTTGAGGTGGCAGGCGTCGGTCGGCTGAGTGCTCGAGAAGGGTCGGCCTGGACGGTGTGAGATTGTGGCGCCGGGGTGGCCGGAAAGCTCCTCTGGGGCGACGGCCTCCTCGCGGACGGGAAACTGCGGGCAATCGGAAAGCAGCTTGAAAGGTCCCAGAACTACTGGACTGAAAACGGAGTGAGCCGCAAGAGCTACACGGCGCCCGACGCCAGCAGAGGTGGAGAACCTCGTTCCGATAAGGCCCTTCACCTGCGAATGTTCTGACATTGGGCGCCGATATACTCTGGCCAGAGGGCGGGGAAGCCCGCACACTTAACGGGTTCGTGAACGTGGGGTCGATCGTCGAATGAATGAAACGGCGCCCGAACTCGGGCGGGCAGGGGTTCTTTCCGTTGCGACGGCGCTGGCGGGCATGGCGCTTGCGCTCGCTGCTCAGAGCCTTTACGTCCATCCGAACCTGCTCGTGCCGGCCTGCGTTCTCATCGCCGGCGGGCTCCTTTCGGCCCTCGCGCTCCGGCGCTTCAGCCTACCGATCCCCTCCCTCACCGAAGAGACCGTCGCCCCCCGCCGTCCCACGGGGGCCCGGCTCGTCGCCGGGCTCGTTGTCTGCCTCGCGGGCCTCGCGCTGACCGGGGCCGCGCTCGGCGCGTTCGCGTCCCCGGAGCGCCAAGGATATGGCTGGCCGCTCCACCTCGCCAGCGTTGTCGGATTCGTCGTCGCGGGCTTCCTCCTCTCGCCGAGGGGCGGGGGGCGGCGGCTGCCGCCTCCGAGCCTCGGGGTGCTGGCGACGCTGGGAGTCATCCTCGTCGTCGCCGCCGGACTGCGCTTCTATCGGCTCGAGGCGCTTCCCCCCGGCTGCTGGTGGGACGAAGCGAACAACGGCCTCTCCGCCCTCAAGTTGTTCGAACCCGACGCCGCGGGGGTCGTCTACCTGGGCGAAACGCTCCTGCCGTCCCATTCGTTCTACCTGCTCGGCTGGGGCATGAAACTCCTCGGTCCCTCGCTGTTTGCGCTCCGCTCGGTTATCGCAACCTCCGGAGTTCTGGCCTCGCTTTTCGCCTATCTGCTGGGCCGCGAGACGCTGGGCGACCGGTTCGGCCTCTTTGCAGCTGCGCTTATCGCGGTGGGCCGGTGGTCTTTGACGCTCTCGCGCATATCGCTCGTCAGCCACCTGGCGGCCACTGCAGTCGTGCTGGCGCTCTGGCTCCTGTTCCGAGCGCGCCGTACGGGCGCGCCGTCCGACGCGGTGCTCGCGGGCGTCACGCTCGGCTGGGGCCTGTGTCTCTACTATTCGTTCCGCCTGTTCGTTTTCCCCCTCATCGTCTTGTTCGTCATCTGGCTGGCCGCCGCCCTCAGGAGGCGCGGCACGGCCACCGGACCGGCGCGGTTCGCGGTGCTCTGGACAGCGATCTGTCTGTCGGGCCTCGTTGCCGTCGCTCCGCTGGCACAGTTCGCGATGAAGAATTGGGAGGCCTTCGCGTCGCGTACGGCAACGGTCTCGATCTTCAATCTTCGTGATGAGCCGGATCTCACGAAGGCGCTCATCGCCAACACGACCAAGCACCTGGCGATGCTCCAGTTTGCCGGGGACCGCAACGGCCGCCACAACCTGCCAGGCGCGCCGATGCTCGACGAAGTGACGGGCGCCCTGGTCATCACGGGAGCGTTCCTCGCGCTCCTGCGATGGAACGGGGGAACCGGCGCCGTCTTTCTCACGACGCTCCTGACCGGGCTTCTCGGCGGAATTCTCTCCGTGGACTTCGAGGCCCCGCAATCCCTGCGCTCGATCGGGGCCATGCCGGCCGCCTACCTCCTCGGAGCCCTGGCGCTGGACATGGTCTGCAACGCGATCCGCTCCCGCGGGGTGGTCGGTCGGGCCCTTTCGCTGGCCTTTGTGACCGCCGCGCTCGGCGGCATCCTCGTCCTCAACGCAAAGCGGTACTTTCTCGTCCAGATGGAGGATGACAGTGTCTTCCTCGAGCACAGCGCCATGGAGACGCTCGCGGGGCGCCGCCTGGCGAGCGCACCCGCGAATGCGCACATCTACGCCTCGCTCTACGTTCACGAGCACGTCGTTGTGCGTTTCCTCGCGCCCGCCGTGCGAACCACGCGCTTGTCCTCGACGGCGGCTCTGCCGCTCGCCGAGAACGGCGAACGCGATGCCATCCTCGTCCTCGACAACGACAGCGCTTTCCTCGTTGACCAGGCGAAGGCCCTCTACCCCCAGGCGCGGGTTGAGGAGGACCGCACGCCGAAGGGACAGACGCTCATCCGCACGGTGTGCATTCCCCGAGCCGACTTACAGGCCGTCTCGGGCCTGGAAGAGGCGCGCGACACGGCCGGGAAGGTGATCGGGCTCTCCGGGATCCTGAAGGTTCCGCGTTACGGCTTCTACCGCTTCCGTGTCGAGGAGTCCGAGAAGTCGGTGAGTCCGGCTGGGGCGCGACTCGAGGTGAGAGACAAGCCTGTACCGCTCGATGCCTCGGGATCTTCCCAGCCGCTGCCCGAGGGTCTCGTGTCGTTCGCGCTCACGTTCCCGCCACGGGACGCTGCGCCGCGCCTGCACTGGAGGCTGCCCGCCGCTCCCGGAACCGAGACGCCGCTGGAACAGCCGATCCCCGGGACGTCCTTCTTTAGGGGCTCGGTGGAAGTCCACGGCCTGCATGCCCGGTTCTTCCGCGGGAAGACGAAGAGGTCCAACGCCGATCTCGAGCGGATCGAGCCGCTTCTCGACACCTATTTCCACGAGACTCCGCTCCTGCGGCCGTACTTTGGCGTTTTCACGGGAACGCTGGACGTTCCCTCGAGCGGCCTGTGGACCTTCACTCTCCGGTTGCGCGGCCACGCCACGGTGATCCTCGATGGGCGCGAGATCCTCGTCGCGCCCGAACCCGGCGACGGAATCAGCGCGACCGTCGCCCTCGAGAAGGGGCCGCACGCCCTCGAGGTAAGGTTCCTGGACGACCTCGACGCATCGCGCCTCCATCTCAACTGGAAGCCCGAGGGCGGGATGAGCGTTGCCATTCCGAGCAATGCGATCCGACCGGATTAAGAGGATGGTCTGAACCCGGGAGGGGGGGGGCGGCAGCTGGAAGCGCCCGGGAGCGGCTCGGCTCGATCCGGGGCTATCGAGGTGCGGGGTAATAGGCTACCAACTTCGTCTTTCTCGATGGGTCGGACTCAGTCGTTGCCATCCAGCTTCAGCGCTTTCCGGAAACTGCCGGGTGTGCTCGTCAGAAGCGGGCCGCGCCCGGCCGCGCCTCCGGCGCGGGATGATGCTGAGCGCAAGTGGCTTGTCGCTGACCGGTGGCCACGCTCGGCCGGCAATAAACAAACGAGCGAGGGTGGTCACTTTCCGACGAGTGTTGAAGCCATCCAGCCAGGCCAGCGTTTCTCGAGCGCCGCACGCAGCTTCGCCGCCTCCTGATCGTGCGGCTGCCGGAAGACGACACATCTTCCGGAAGCGCTCTCGATCCATGTGGCGGGGGAAGGAGAATAGAGCGCGAACTCGACCGGGATCTTCTCCGGCAAGGCCTCGAGAGCGGGCCCGATGGCTCCGCCGATACCGATGTCCACGACGAGGGTGGGTAGCGCGGCCGTCCGACATTCCGTCTTCTCGAGGATTCGGACCAGGACAGCATCCGCGGTGGACTGGACCTGCCGCGGGGAGACCCGGAACCAGCGGTAGAGGTTCGATGTCGTCACGAGGAGAAGGACGACGGCGACTCCAATCGGGCCGACGAGGGCGGAGCCGCGGCGGAGGATGGACGAAAGGGACCGGAGCGTTCGGTCGACAGCCAAGGCCGCGATGATGCAGACGGCCGGAACGACGGTGTCCCTTCGGTAAGCATGCATGAAAGGACCGGTTCAGTCGGGCTAGCCTCCCGGGCGGCGGCACGGAAGCCGGGGAGGACGGGACATGAGCCGGAAAGCAGGCGTCGAGCAATCAGCGCGGGTGAGGAAGGTCGGAGAGCGGATCGCGCAGTGGCGAGGGACACGGGAGAAGCGTACTGCGATGCCCGCAGGTCTCTGGGCGGAGGCGGTGGCTCTGGCGCGGAGGGAAGGCACATTCGCGACGGCTCGCGCGTTGGGTGTGAATTTCGAATCGCTGGCGCGGCGGGT
>CAVOJA010000160.1:0-7490 GCA_963696015.1 uncultured Holophagales bacterium | reverse complement strand
TCAAGCTGGGCGTACTACAGCACGAAGGCCGCGGCTTTCGCCGCGGCCTTCGACCGGAACAGGGTTTCTCCCGAAGCTACATGATCGCCGTCGGCGGAGCCGGCTCGTCGGCCGCGCCCGCCTTCCCGAGGGGAACGTAGATCAGGTAGGCCGCGAGGAGGACGACGACCGGAATCGCGAGCCACGGCGCGATCGGGGCGAAGGCCGCGATCGTCGGGAACGTGTTGTCCGAGCGGAAGGCCACGACGCCCGCCACGAGGAGACCGACGAGCGCTTCGCCTGCGATCAGGCCCGAGGCGGCGAGGACGCCGGCGTTCTCGACGCGCGCCTTCTGGGCCGCGTTGAAATCGCGTTTGCCGGCGAGCTTGTCGACGAAGCCGCGGATGAGGCCACCGATGAAGATGGCGAACGTCGTCTCGAGCGGGAGGTACATGCCGACCGAGAAGAGCATCGGGCTCTTGACGCGGACGAGGATGAGCGTGATCCCCATCGCGATCCCGACGAGGACGAGCGGCCAGGCCATCTCGCCGCCGACGATCCCCTGCGAGAGGGCCGCCATGAGGCCGGCCTGCGGGGCCGGGAGGTTCTTGCCGCCGAAGCCGCCGACGCCGGGGTTGGAGGCCAGGTCCGACGTGTGGAGGAGGTAGAGGGGGAAGAACATGACGGCGCCGGCGATGACGACACCGATCACGTCGCCGACCTGCATCTTCCACGGAGTACCACCGAGGATGTGTCCGACCTTCAGGTCCTGGAGCATCTCACCCGCGACGGCGGAGGAGACGCAGACGACCGCGGCCACGGCGAGGACCGCCGCGACTCCCTGGGTTCCCTTGACGCCGATGATGACCATCGTGAGGGCGGCGACGATCGTCGTCGCGAGCGTGAGGCCCGAGATCGGGTTGTTCGACGAGCCGATCAGCCCGACGAGGTTCCCCGAGACCGCCGCGAAGAAGAACCCGGTGACGAGCATGACGACCGCCGCCAGCAGCGCGCCGCCGAGGACGCCGGTGAAGTAGTAGTAGAGGGCGACCATCAGGACGAAGACGGCCGCGATCCCCATCAGAACGACCTTGAAGGAGAGGTCCTTCTCGGTCCGCTCGGTCGCCTCGGACGCCGCCGCCGACTTCTTCACGTCGGCCACGCCGCGCTTGATGCCCGAGATGAGGTTCTTGCGCATCTTCCAGAGCGTGAAGCAGGCGCCGACGAGCATCCCGCCGACCGCGATGGGGCGGACGATATAGCGGTAGATGTGGCCCGCGAGGCCCGCCCAGTTCTGGACGCCCGAGGCGTCGGTGTACTTGTCGATGAGGTTCGGGCCGAGGAAGAAGACGAGGAGCGGGACGAAGAGCCCCCACGCGAGCAGGCCGCCCGCGAAGTTCAGCGCGCCGAGCTCGGGCCCGATGATGTAGCCGACGCCCATGTAGGCGGGCGTGGCGGCCGGAGCGGACATCGTCGTGATGCCGCCCGCGGAGATGGTGTTCGAGTCCTTCGTGAGGCCGAGCCGCACGAAGCTTTCCTTGAGCTTGCCGACGCCGACGTGGAAATCGTTCGAGGCGCGGAAGACGCCCGCGTCCCCGAGGAGCTTGATGACGGCCCCGACACCCATCGCCTTGAAAAGCTGGATGGCGGCGTCGGCCCCGCGCTGACCCGCCTTGTGGATCTCGCTCGCGGCGACCGACTCCGGGAATGGCAGCCCCTTGTCCTCGACCATGACGCGTCTCAGGATCGTCACGAAGAAGATGCCGAGCAGGCCGCCGAGGATCATCAGGGCGGTCGCGATCCCGTATTCCTTCGGGTCGAACTCGTTGAACTTCCACATCCCGAGGATGACGAACGCCGGGATGGTGAAGATGGCGCCCGCCGCGACCGATTCGCCGATGGAGCCGACGGTTCGGGCGAAGTTCTCCTCCAGGAGGGAGCCCTTGAAGATCCGGAGGACGGCCATCCCGATGACGGCCGCCGGGTAGGTCGCAGCGATCGTCATCCCGGCCTTCAGGCCGAGATAGGCGTTGGCCGCACCGAGAATGACGGCCATCAGAAGCCCGAGGACGAGCGCCCGTACGGTGAACTCCGACATCGTGGAGCTCGCCGGCACGAACGGCTGGAACGGTTTCTCACTCATTCAGGAAGATCCTCCCTCGTGGTCTGCTCTCGTAATGAACGGTCAAGGGGCCGAAGGCGCATCAAACGTGGATTCTACACGGGGACCCGGACCCCACGGTGCCGGCAAAGCGGCTTTCCGGGCGGGCCGCGGACCTACCGGACGACGGCGACGTGAAAGTGGGCTTCGAGCGTTTTCGGCTCGTACGAGGCCGGGAGCGGCGGGAACGGGGAGGACTTCTCGACCGCGGCGAGCGCCGCCTTGTCCCACGCCTTCACGCCCGACTCCATCGAGACGAATGCGTTCTGCACGCGTCCGTCCCTGCTGATGACGGCCTGGACGACGCACTTCTTTCCGATCGCCGGCGCCGTGGCCGGGGCCTTCCAGACGCCCGCGACCTTCTGGAAAACCTGCTTCTGGTAGCCCGGATCTTTCAGGGTCGACTGGAAGTAGACGTTCAGAGAGGGCCGGCCCGCCGAAAGGGCATCGAAGCCAGAGACGACAGAGAGGGGGAGGAGGAAAAGGAGGGGGACCGCGATTCGCTTCATCTCCGGAATTCTCCTGCTCCGGAGCATACGGCGATGCACGGCGGCCCCAGCAGAAGCGACCCGTCGGTCGCCCCGCGCGCTAACCTCCGCAGATGCGCCCGGCCTCCCCCACCGCCGCCCTCGCGTTTCCCGCCGCCCTCGCTCTCCTTCTCGCTATGCCGCTCGGAGCCCAGGAACGGCCGACCGTCCCGATCCCGCCCGACCACTACACGAAGGTCGAGCTGAACGCCTTCCGCGGGACGCCGTCGTATGAGGAGACGCTCGTGTTCCTGCGTCGCCTGGAGACGACCTCGCCGTATCTGTCCCTGTCGTTCTACGGGACGACCGCCGAGGGGCGGCAGATGCCCCTGCTCGTCGCTTCGAAGGACAAGGCGTTCACGCCGGAGGCGGCCGCGAAGGCAGGCAAGCCCGTCGTACTCGTCCTTAACGGCATCCACGCCGGCGAACCCGATGGCAAGGATGCCTGCCTCATCCTCCTGCGCGACATGGCGCTCGGCAATCGGCCCGACCTCCTCGACACGCTGACGCTCCTGATCGTCCCCATCTACAACGTCGACGGCCACGAGCGCGTCTCGAAGTGGAACCGCCCGAACCAGGATGGCCCGGTGGACGGCACGGGCTTCCGGACGACGACGCAGGGCTACGACCTGAACCGCGACTTTCTGAAGGCCGACGCCCCCGAGACCCGCGCGCTCCTCTCTGTCGTCGCCGCCTGGAGCCCCGACCTCTTCGTCGACGACCACGTCACCGACGGCTCCGACGCGCAGGCCACACTCACGGTGTCGTACGGCACCGAGCCGGCCACCCCCGAGCCGCTCCGGGCCTGGCTCGAGACGGTGGTGCGCCCCGCCCTCGCCGAGGTGGAGGAGTCGGGCTGGAGGACTTCGCCCTACATCGAATGGGTCGACCCGCTGGATCCGAAGAAGGGAATCGACCTCGGTCCCTCCGAGCCTCGCTACGGGACGGGCTACATGCCGCTCCGCGGGATCCCGTCGATCCTCGTCGAGAACCACGCCCTGAAGCCGTACGGCGAGAGGGTGCGAGCGAACGCCGCGTTCCTTTCGGCCCTTCTATCCCGCATCGGAAGGGCGCCCGGCCCGCTGAAGGAGGCCCGGACCGCTGCGATGAGCGCGGCACGGAGCGCTCCCGTCGGCGCCCCCTTCGTCCTCGAGGCCGAGACCGACCTCTCGCGGCCGGAGCCGTTCGACTTCCCCGGTTTCGAGTCGTCGCAGCTCGTCTCCCCCGTCACCGGGCGGCCTCGGCTCGTCTACGACCCGGCGAAGCCGGTGAGCATCCCGATGCCCGTCTACCGTCACGTGAAGGCGCGGGTGATGGCGCCCCATCCCGCCGCCTACCTCGTCCCCGCCGGCTGGCCGCGCATCGAGGAGAAGCTCGCGACTCACGGCATCCGCTTCTCGAAGCTGACGCAGCCGCGAACTCTCGCCGTCGGCACCTACAGGGCGAGCGAAGCGAAGCTCGAGAGCGCGCCCTACCAGGGACGCGTCCGGGTGACCGCGAAGATCGCGAAAGCGACGGAGACCCGGACGGTTCCGGCCGGCTCCCTCTACGTCCCGCTCGACACCCCGCTCGCCCCAGTCGTGATGCACCTCCTCGAGCCCGAGGGGCCCGACTCGCTCTTCGCCTGGGGCGAGCTCTCTTCGGCCCTCGAGATGAAGGAGTACATCGACGCCCGCGTCCTCGACCCGCTCGCCGCGAAGCTGCTGAACGAGGACCCGACGCTCGCGGCCGAGTGGAAGGCGAAGCTGGCGGACCCACGGTTCGCCGCGAACGCGCGAGAGCGATACCGCTTCTTCTACTCGCGGACGCCCTACTGGGACGAAACTGTCGGCCTCCTCCCGGTCTTTCGTCTCTCTGCACCGCTCTCCGACGCACCGTAGCGGGATCGCGTCCGCGGGAGGAGGCGGCGGACCTACGGGCAGAATGCCCGGACAGCCAGGGAAGGGGCCCCAGGCGTACTGCTGGAGACCTCGAAGGACATGAGGCCGGACACGCCGACGCCGTTGGTCACCAGGATCTGGTACCGAACCGTGCCGGCCTCCATGCGAGGCATGGGGAACACCTTCTGAGAGGAGCACGGCATGTTGCCTACGACCGTGCCGTTGATCGCAACGATGAGCGGCGACAAAGTGCAGCCGCAGACGGCCGACGTCAGGGAGAGGTCGCCCGCGTCCGAGAAGACGGGCGGGGCGTCGGCGGTGAGGCTGATGACGCCGGGGGACACATGCCCTCCGGGCTCGGCCGGGGAGGTGCCGCAGCTACAGCTTCCGAGCACGGCGCAGAGAACGACAGCGGCTCGCCGAATGGACCTCATGCGACCTCCGATGACCGCCTTGATTCTAGCGAGCATGGCCTGACGACGGGATTCAGCGGCGATCACTTCTCCGGGCATTCCCTCAGGTCCGGTGCGATGCGCGCCGGCCTTTCCGGGTCGTATTTCACCGGCACGACACGACCGGGCTGTAGCCCTGCGCTCTCATGGCCGAGGCGTTCGCTTCCGTCGGCTGGTCCTCTTCGACGCCGGCTCCGGCCCCCTCTTCGCTATTGTGGTGCTCCCCGTTTTTCGGACGCGGAGATAAGTTAAAGGCAGAGGGCTGCGACGAAAGGAGCCGGTACTGGCCGCCTAACCGCGGGCATCAGCGGCGAGCGGCGCGAAGCGCCGCGAGTCCGCTGCATGCCGGGTTAGGTGCCTGCGGGTTCATTGCGATGGCCTCTGATGCGCCGGCCGACCGCACGGGAAATGGCTGAGGGCCAGAACCCTGCCCACTCGGGTACGAGAGTGGCCAGGGTGAGGACTGAGGTCGAGACGGGTGTGTGCGAGTGTGTGAAGAAGTGAAGCCTCGAGCCGTCCCACGCTACCGAGAGGGCGGGTTCGTATCGGAGGGTGGATAGCCGCGGAAAGAAGCCGGCCAGAACCGCCAACTGCGGTTCGAGAATGAAGACGCGCTGCTGGAGCCTGTAGGTGACCCACGCATGCGCTGCGCCGTATCGGCCGGCGCGGCCGCAGACGAAACGCGCGTCGTATCCGAGCGCGAGGAGCTTGACCCAGGACCAGAGCGCGAAGTCCTCGCAATCGCCGCGTCGGGACTTCTCGAACTCGACGGGAGTCATCCAGAAGTCAGGTACCCCGAACTGGTCCTCATCGGCGACATACCGGCAGCGCGAGAGGAAGGCGCGAAGGTCCTCGAGGCTGCTGCAGGCGACGGTAGAGGGGCTGAGAAGGTAGGCCGTGAGGGGTGCGTGCGGCGCGAACCACCGATGGCGCTTGGTCAAGTCCCGAATTTTGTGTAGAAGCGGATTTCGCGGAGACGGCGTGAGGGACCTCGGTGCGGGTTGACGATCCTGAGAGAAGGTCGAGCCTGGGAAGGGACCGAGGTGGCCCTTCGGGGCCCGGGCGTCAAGGGCAAGCGGCCTTCGGCCGTCGCCTTCGGCGACCCTTGACCCCCGGGCTCCTCGGGCCGGGGATTCCGATATCGAAGGGATCTTCGATCCCTTCCTCTGGACGAGGAGGGTCGGCGAGGACGAAGACGTCGTCATGCGGCTTTCGGATTCTTCTGTCCGAGCAGAGCCATGTCGAGGTAGCGGCGTTGGCCCCAGACAGCTGTGGTTTCGAGGGCGACTGCCGTGATCAGGCGCAGAGCGCTGTCGCGATCGGGGAAGGCGCCGACGGCGCGGACGCGTCGTTTGATCTCGGCGTTGAGGCGCTCCAGGCCGTTGTTGGAGCGGATCCGTGGCCAGTGCGGCCGAGGGAAGTCGAAGAAGCGCGTGGCGGCCGCAAATCCGTCCCGAAGACAGGAGAGGGCTTCGGGGATCTGGGCACCGAGTCCGGTGGCGAAGTCTTCCAGCGCCTTCTGGGCACTTTGACGGGTGGCCGCCTGGAAGATCTTGCTCAGCTCGCTGCCTACGCGGCCGCGAAGGCGATGAGGCGTCTTGGCCAGCACGTTTCGCATCAGGTGGACGGTGCACCTCTGGTGCGGGACCTCGGGAAGAAGCCGACGGACGGCCTTGATCAGCCCGGCGTGGGCGTCAGAGACCACCAGCTGCAGGCCCGACAGGCCGCGCTCGAGCACGCCCTCCAGCAGCGCCGTCCAGCTCGCCTCGCTCTCCTCCGAGCCGAGTTCCACGGCGAGAAGATGCCGCTTGCCGTCGTCGTCGACGCCGTAGGCCACCAGGACCGACACGTTTTCCACGGCACGGGCCCAGCGGGCGTTGATGAAGGTGGCGTCGAGAAAGAGATAGGGGAAGCGTTCGGTGATCCGGGCGCTGCGCAGCTGCTCGACGCTCTCGGCCAGCCGCTGCGTGACGCGGCTGACTGTGGAGCGCCCGACGCCCTCGCCCATCAGAGCCTCCGTGACCCGACTCATGTCCCGGGTCGAGACGCCCTGTACGTACGCCGACGTGACCATCTCGTCGATCTCCGACGTCCGACGGTTGTACCGGCCGATCGTCTCCAGGGGAGAGCCCTGGGTACGCGTCCGGGGGACCTCGATCTGCACCAGGCCCATCGATGTCAGCAGTCGCCTCATGTAGGTTCCATTTAGGTGGTCCTTCCGGCTTCCCAGCCGCTCGTACCGGCGAGCTCCGACCATCTCTCGGACCTGCTGCTCCAGGAGTACCTCGAGCACCAGACCGATGGCCCCACGAAAGAGTCCGAGAAGGTCGGACTGAATGACCGGTTGCGTCGGAAGGACGCACGGCGCAGAGTTCGCCATGGGGAACGCTCCTCTCCTCCCTGGCCGGGGAGGTTTTTGTCTTGCACCGAGGAGCTTCCCCCTTTCTTCATCTCTTCGTTAGACCCATTTCCCACAAGATTAGGGACGGAA
>CAVOJA010000159.1:0-140756 GCA_963696015.1 uncultured Holophagales bacterium | reverse complement strand
GATGCCTGCCGCACCGGGATAGCCGCGGTACCAACGTTTCTCGTAGTATTCGCGCACGTGGAAGCCGTCGAGGTGCTGGATCAATTGCTCGTGCGGCTCTTCGTGGAACAGGACAAAATCCGTCGTGCGTTCCTTGCCGTATTGGCGCATCGCATCCAGCAGTTCCCAGAAAGCGCGGCTCTGGTAGAGCCCGACACCCGGCGCGTGGCCGTGCGCGGTCGAGTAACAGGCGTCGCCCGCGCCGGCCGTGGTTTGGTCCATTTGCAGCACGTCCACGCCAAGAGCGTGCGCCTGGTCCACCACGTCGCAGAAGAACTTCTTCGTCCGCGGCGCACCGACGCAGAACTGGTAGGAATGGCGTTTCCAGTCGCCGGCCGGATTGGACTCGTCCAATACGTATTCCTTTGGCTGGCGCGATTTCTCTTCGAGGACGTAGGCGGCGGCGTACTCCCGCGCTGCGGGAATTTCGCCGCCGCTGCGGCCGTCGTTCCGAAACGTGTAGAACAGCCCCGACAGATAGAAGAACGGACGAAACCCATCCTGCCGGAGCCGGGCGATGACCGGCTGGGCGTTCGTGGCGTCGAACACCGGGAAATAATCACCCGCGGTCCAGCGCCGGTGGTTCTCCCACCCGCTGAGCATAGCCACGACCGGGCCGTCAATCTTCGCTCGCCACGCGCTAAGATAATCAGGGAGGTGCGGGTAAAAGGAGCCAGTGCCGGTCCGCGTACGGTCGTAGGTGCGGACCTCGCAGACGTGGACGTCCGGCCCGGCTTTCCACCACGCCGGAATGTCTCGTCGCTCTGCCAATGTCTTCGCTGATGGCCATCATCCACCCCGACTTCGTCCACGAGATGGTGGACGGCGGACTCGCCGAGAGCGAGGTCGAGAAGCTGGGGATCCAGGGCGTCCCGACGGTCATCTCCACGATCCACGAGAACGCGCAGGTCTCCGTGGGCCGGGCCGGTCTCGCGGAGCTGATCGACGCGCTCGAGGAGCGCTACGGCGCCGAGACGTCGGAGGCGGCGCAGGACCTCCCGGTGCGGGAGCCCTACGACGTCGTCGTCGTCGGGGGCGGTCCGGCCGGGGCGTCCGCGGCGATCTACTCGGTCCGCAAGGGACTCCGCACGGCCCTCGTCGCGAAGAACGTGGGCGGGCAGGTCCTCGAGACGGTCGGCATCGACAACCTCATCGGGACGACGCGCACGGAAGGGAAGAAGCTCGCCGCCGACATCCTGGCCCACGTCCGCAGCTACCCGGTCGAGATCCTCGACAACCGGCGCGTGGAGGCGATCGAGAACGGCGAGCTCAAGACGGTCCGCCTCGCGGGCGGCGAGGTGCTTCAGGCCACGTCGCTCATCGTGGCGACGGGCGCCCAGTGGCGCGAGCTGAACGTCGCCGGCGAGAAGGAGTACATCGGGCGCGGCGTCGCCTTCTGCCCGCACTGCGACGGGCCGTTCTACAAGGACAAGAGGGTCGTCGTCGTCGGAGGCGGCAACTCGGGGATCGAGGCCGCCATCGACCTCGCCGGAATCTGCAGCTCCGTCACCGTGATCGAGTTCATGAACGAGCTGAAAGCCGACAAGGTCCTCGTCGACAACCTGAAGAAGCTGCCGAACACCCAGATCGTTCTCCACCACCGGACGGCGGAGATCGTCGGCGACGGGAGCAAGGTCACGGGGATCACGGTCGTCGACCGCGGAAACGACGCGGAGAAGACGATCCCGGTCGACGGGATCTTCATCCAGATCGGCCTCGTCCCGAACTCCGCCCTCGTGAAGGGGCTCGTCGACGTGAACCGCTTCGGCGAGATCGTCGTGGACGACAGGTGTCGCACGTCGACGAAGGGGATCTACGCGGCGGGCGACGTCACGACGACTCCTTACAAGCAGATCGTGATCTCGATGGGCGAGGGAGCGAAGGCGGCGCTCGCGGCCTTCGAGGACCGGATTCACGCGGCGTAGGAAAGGTCGAGGCCTCCCGGACGGTCCGGGAGGCCTCTGCCCCCCGGCTGCGACGCGCGGCCGTTGGAAGACACCGGCTTCGGGACCATTCGTCCTCTCCAGAGGGCGATCTGCGGGGGCCCGGATCCCCGAGAGCCGCTTTATGTGGGTGAAACGGGGTCTCTGGGCACAGTCGAGCGTTCCGGCGGCCTGGCATCGGGCCTGCAACGGACGGGTGGGAGCAACGAGCTCCCACAGATCGTCCAAGGAGGTCCGAACATGAAGAACGCCAACCGGAACATGATCCTCGCCGCGGCGGCGGCCCTCACCCTCGCGGTGGCGCCGTCGGCCCCGGCGGACGTGCGGGTCCGCTTGAATCTCCCGCTCCCGCCTGCGCCCCATGAGGTGCTGCGCCACCTTCCCGCGCCGCCGCTGCCCGTCGTCAGCGTCCGTCACGACGACGGGTACGGCCGGTGGAGCTACGAGAACCGCCACCGCGACGACCGCTACGGCCACGAGGTCTACCGGTACGACCGCCGGTACCGCGACGCCGCGCGCTGGGCCTGGGTCGAGGGCCGCTGGGTCGCGCGGCCCTACCGCAGCGCCGTGTGGGTAACCGGCTACTACGACCGGTGGGGCCGCTGGATCCCCGGCTACTGGGCGCGGGTCCGCTACCGGTAGATCAAGTCACCGCCGCGCGGCGGCGGAGCTCGGGGCGCTCGTGGGTGTGCGACGAAAGCACCTCTGCGAGCGCCCCTGCCGCTTCAAAGGCGTCGACGAAGCGAACGTAGAGAGGCGCGAAACCGAAGCGCAGGACGTCGGGGGCGCGGACGTCGCCGACGACGTCGCAGGCGACGAGGGCCTGCCTGACGGCGTAGCCGTCGGAGTGCGAGAAGGAGACCTGGCTGCCGCGGCGTGACGGATCGCGGGGCGAGACGAGCCGCACCGCATCCCCGCACTCCTGCTCCACCGCCTCGACGAAGAACGACGTGCGCTTCTCCGACTTCTCGCGTACGAGCGAGAGATCGGCCTCGAGGATCACGTCGAGAGCGGCGTCGAGTGCAGTCTTCGACAGGATCGGCGGCGTGCCGCAGAGGAAGCGCGAGAGTCCCGTCGCGGGCCGGTAGCCGGGCTCGAAGGCCAACGGCTCGGCGTGCCCGAGCCATCCCGAGAGCGGCTGGACGAACACGTCCTGGTGCCGGGGCGCGACGTAGAGGAAGGCCGGAGCGCCCGGTCCGCCGGAGAGGTACTTGTAGCCGCAGCCGACGGCGAAGTCGGCCCCCGCGGCCGTCAGGTCGATCGGCATCGCGCCGGCCGTGTGGGCGAGGTCCCAGGTGGCGAGCGCGCCGGCCGCGTGCGCGGCGCGCGTGACGGCGTCGAGGTCGTGGCGTTCGCCGGTCCGGTAGTCGACGTGCGTCAGGAGGAGGACGGCGGTGTTCTCGTCGAGGGCGGTGAGGAGGTCGCCCTTCGGGACGAGGCGGACGCGATGCCCGTCCGCCTGGAGTCGTGCGAGCCCATCGGCCATGTCGAGGCCGGTAGGGAAGTTCCCTTCCTCGGAGAGGATGGTCGATCGTCCGGGGCGAAGGGCGAGCGCCGCCGAGAGGACCTTGAAGACGTTTTCGGAAGTCGAGTCCGTACAGACGACCTCACCCGGGCCGGCGCCGACGAGGCGGGCGATCTCGTCGCCCACGCAGCGGGGGAGGTCGATCCACCCGGCGTCGTTCCAGCTCCTGACGAGTCCTTCACCCCACTCCTGCGAGACGGTTTCGGCGACTCGCGCGGCCGCAGCCTTCGAGAGCGCGCCGAGCGAGTTGCCGTCGAGGTAGACGAGGCCGTCGGGAAGGACGAAGCGTTCGCGGAAGGAGGCGAGCGGATCGGCAGCGTCGAGTCGCTCGGCGTCGGAGCGCGTGATCACGCCCGTGTCGTCGCAGATCGGGACGGGCGAGGGTGTGGGCCAGTCGCTCGTCACCGTCCGGGACGAGGTCGGCCGCGGGCCGGACCGTTGCGAACGGGGCCGCTCGCCGTCAGCGGCCGGAGGGTCCAGGGGCAGGCGGCGTCCGCTGTGGCGTCACTCTCTCCTCGAACCCCTCCGGCAGGACGAGGACGACGTCCCCGGGGGCGACGAGCTGGAGGTCCTCGCGGGCGATCTTCTCGACGGCGGCGGGGTCCTCGCTGAGGAGCGCGACCTCCCTCTCGAGCGCCTCGTTCCTCGCGTTGATCGCCGTGACCTCGGCCTGAAGGGCTCCCGCCTGCGCCCGCTGTTTCCGAACCTGGAGGAGGCCGCGGTCGCCGGCGAGGAAGAGGACGAAGAGAAGGACCGAGAGGACGAGCGAGAAGCCGACGTAGGAGAGCGGGTGGACGTGCGGACGCTCCGGCCGGGCCGCGGGTCCCGACATCGGGGGCTCGTCGGTCCGCCGCGCGGGACGGGGAGGCGGCGCGGGCCGTCCCCCCGTCCTCGAGACGAGGCCCTTCCGCGGGCCGGTGATCCGCTCGATCCTCAACTCTTCGTCCGTCTCCTCAGGCCTTCTTCACGCGGAGTCCGAAGAAGTGTCCGGCGTCGGCGAGCTCTTCCTCGATCCTCAGGAGTCGGTTGTACTTCGCGAGCCGCTCGGACCGGGAGGCCGAGCCGGTCTTGATGAACATGGAGTTCGTCGCGACGGCGAGGTCGGCGATCGTCGTGTCCTCGGTTTCGCCCGACCGGTGGGAGACGGCCGTGACGTAGCCGGCGACCTGCGCCATGCGCACCGCCTCGAGCGTCTCCGTGATCGTTCCGATCTGGTTCACTTTCACGAGGAGCCCGTTGGCGATGCCGTCGCGGATTCCCTCGGCAAGGATCTTCGGGTTCGTGACGAAGAGGTCGTCGCCGATGAGGTGGATCTTCGACCCGAGCCGCTCGGTCATCAGCTTCCAGCCGGCCTTGTCACCCTCGGCGCAGCCGTCCTCGATCGAGACGATCGGGTAGTCCTTCACGATTGCTTCCCAGAACGCGACCATCTCCGCGGGAGAGAGCTTCAGCCCCTCGCCATCGAGAACGTAGGTCGCGTCCTCGAAGTACTCGGAGGCGGCGGGGTCGAGGGCGATGAAGACCTGCTCACCCGCCTTGTAGCCCGCCTTGCCGATGGCCTCGACGATCACGTCGAGCGCCTCGCGCGCGGTGCCGATCGCGGGCGCGAAGCCCCCCTCGTCACCGACGCCCGTCGCGAGCCCCTTCTTCTTGAGGATCGACTTCAGGGCGTGGAACGTCTCGGCCCCGGCGCGGAGCGCCTCGCGGAACGAGTCGAACCCGGCCGGAACGAGCATGAACTCCTGGTGGTCGAGGGGGTTGTCGGCGTGCGCCCCGCCGTTGATGACGTTCATCATCGGGACCGGGAGCGAAACGGCGCCCGTCCCGCCGAGGTAGCGGTAGAGCGGCAGCTCGCACCCTTCGGAGGCGGCACGGCAGACGGCCATCGAGACACCGAGCGTCGCGTTCGCGCCGAGCTTCGACTTGAACTCGGTACCGTCGAGGTCGCACAGCAGCTGGTCGAGGCCCGCCTGGTCACGGGCGTCGAAGCCGAGGAGCTCCGGGGCGATCGTCTTGTTGACGTTGTCGACGGCCTTGAGGGTCCCCTTGCCGCCGTAGCGCTTCGGGTCGCCGTCGCGCAGCTCGAGGGCCTCGCGGGTTCCCGTGGACGCACCCGAGGGGACGCCGGCGCGTCCGGAGGCACCCGACTCGAGAAGGCACTCGACCTCGATGGTGGGATTCCCTCGTGAATCCAGGATCTCCCGGGCGTGGATTTCTTCGATGGTGTACATGCGGTTCCTTCCTTCCCCATTTCGGGGATGGTGACGCTCAGCGTTCCGGAGCGTGGCGACGTGCGTTCGCGAAGGTGAATCCTCGGCGGGGACGGCTCTCCACCCCGATGCTCGGAATCGGATCATTGCAACCAGGCTCCTTCCGGCCCGTAAGATTCTACGAGTGAGTGACCTTCGGCTGGAAACTGCGTTTCGCGCGCTCGGCGCGCTGGCGGCCATCGCCGCCCTTCCCCTCATGGCGGCGCGGGACGCCGAGCCGCGGCGGGTCGTGATGCCGGGTCTCGCGCTGGACTATGGCGAGAGGGTCCCCGCGGCCAAAGCCGGGCTTCTCCGGGTCATCAATCAGGAGCGGGCGGCGCACGGCGCCCCGCCGCTGGCTTACGACCTCCTCGGGGCGAAGGTGGGAGACGAGTTCTGCGAGGACGCGGCCCGGAACCGGACGTCGGGCCACTGGGACCTCGCCGGCCGCCCGCCCTACCTGCGCTGGGCGTTGGCCGGCGGCGTCGACCATCACGCTCAGAACTTCGCGGCCGAAAGCCGCCGGGGCTTCGATTTCAGCGAGGCCCCTGCCGAGCTTCTGAGAAAGGCTCACGAGGCCTTCATGGCCGAGAAACCCCCGGACGACGGGCACCGCAAGACGGTCCTCGACCCCATCTGGACGCACGTCGGCATCGGCTTCGCGATCGTCGGGGGCGAGATGCGGATAACCGAGGAGTACAGCCGGCGCGTCCTCGAGTGGGCCGAGCTGCCGCCCGGGCCCGTGAGGCCCGGCGGGGGAACGCTCGTCGCAGTGAAGCTCCCGCGCGGCTGGAATATCGGCGCCGTAGAGATCGCATACGAGGGATTCCCGAAGCCGATGTCGCGGCCCGAGATCGCAGCGCGCAGATCCTACGGCCTGCCGCCCACGTGGCGGACCCTTCGCCCCTATCCCCCTGCCGGGACCCGGTGGACATCGGGCGAAGCGGGCGACTTCCGATCGACGGCCGGGGGACGGACAGAGTTCGTCGTCCCCCTCGACCGCGGCCCCGGGTACTACTACCTCGTCGTCTTCGCCGCGGAAGGTGAGGTGACCGGCAGGCGCCTGTTCCCCGTGGCGGCGCCGATGGTGACGGCTCGGTAACGCCGTGAGGCACCTTCTCGTCTCCTCGGAGGACGAGGCGCTCGTCGAACGGCTCCGGGCCGCTCTCCCGTCCGACTCGGTCCTCTTCTCGGCCCGAGGCGTCGACGACACGCTCGAACGACTCGCCCGTTCGTCCCGCGTCGACGTCGTCGTCACCGACGACCCGGAGATCGTCGCGGCGGTCCGCGACGAGCTGCCGGGAACCCTGCCGGTCGTCCTCCTGAACCCGGGCGCGAAGCCGGCTGAAGCCGCGCGTGTGGTCGCCGCGGCCCTCGGAGAGCCCTGAGCCGCCCGGAATCGTTCGAGGGGGAAAGGGGAATCGTCTGGGATCCCCGACGGTGCCAGGCGTGAAGTCGTGTATTGTTACAACAATACACGACTTCACGCCTGGCACCGAGCCCCGGCACCGCCCCCCCCCCCCCGTCCGCCGTTCCGGTGGTCAGAAGAGCCTTCGGTAGTCCGAGAGGTCCTGCTTCCAGACGAGGACGCCGCAGAAACGCTCGCCCTCGGGGCAGACGGGCTTCGCTCCGGCTCGGGCGCGCAGGCCGCAGGGCGGGAGGAGCCAGCGGCCGATTCTCGGCTCTACCTCGCGCACCTGCTCGGCCTCGTCGAGGGAGGCGCGCCAGATCTCCTCCTGCGCGTTGAAGCAGAGGCGCATCGCGAGCTTGTGGCGGAGGCCGGCGAGGTCGGCCGACTCGGTGAATCGGAGGGCGACGGCGTTTGGCAGGAGGTAGGCCCGGAACTCGTCGGGGACGCCGAGGGCGCGAAGGCGCCGGATCGCCTCCCAGGTCTTCTCCATCGTCTCGTCGTAGAGCGCCTTCGCCTCGCCGGGTCCTGCGAGGAGCATCGGGGTGACGTAGTCGGGGTCGTCGGTGAGATACGCGTGGAGCGTGGGGCGGGAGGCCGGAGTCGTCCGGTGGCGCTGGTCCTGGCTGTCGGCCGTGTGGGAGAGCTTCTTGCGGAAGGTGTAGGCCGGGTGGTGGAGGGCCCGGGCGAGCTTGCCGTGGTCGGTCAGGTTGAGCGCCTCGCCGAGGAGCCTGTTCGCGGCCGGGTCGATCGCGAGGGCGATCGCCTCGTCGTCGGAGAGGGTTTCGGGCGCGGCGCCGACGACCTCGCGCACGGCCTCGGCGAGGAGCTCCTCGTTCCGCGCCTTCCGGTCGACGAGCCGCGAGATCCGCCCGCCGAGCCCGGCGTCGAAGCGCTCGCGGAATGAGGCGTCGCCAGGACGATCGGGCCGGGGCCGTGCGAAGAGGCGGGAGGCGAGGGTGGCCTCGGGCGTCTCCTCGAGCGGGATCGGCTCCTCGAGGACGGCCGCATACGACGGGTCGTGCCGGAGGAGCTCCTCCGTCATTGCGTCCACGACCAGCCGCTGTTCCGTCGGGGCGTCGAAGGTCTCCGCGAGGCGCCGGTAGCGGAAGAGGGTAACGGCCGAGACGGTGTGGTAGAGCGTCGTGAAGGTAGCGACGGGGAGGACGTAGCGGGCGACCTCGAGGGCGCGCTTGCGGATCGCCCTTTCCCAGCGCGCGGGCTGGCTCTCGCGGCCGCGAAACGTGCCGTAGAAGGCCCGGGCGGCGATGGGGACGAGGAGGTCGCCGAGCCTGCGGTAGGCCTCGCTCTGCCGCTCGCAGGCGGCGCGGTAGACCTCGATCGCCTCGCCCGTCAGCGGAGGGATGGCGAACGTCCCCGGCTTCACCTCGACGTAACGCTGCGAGGTCTGCTCGGAGTTGTAGAAGGGGTGGGCGTGGAGGAACGACCAGACGAGCTGGCGGCTGACGTTCTCGAGCGTGAACTCGAAGTGCGCGTGCTGGAACGTCGTGTGGTGCCCGGCGAGGTAGACGTCCCGGGCGAGGGCGTCGCGGCGGGTGCGGCGGCGCTCCCTCTCGACCGGGTCGGCGATCGCGTCGCCCCCGACCTCCTCTGGGGTGACGATCCCCTTCGGGCTGTAGCAGGTGCGGGCGGCCGCGACGACGCCGTCGAAGGGGCGCGCGAAGGCGTTCACGAGCCGGACGCGCGGCGGGGGGGACAGGAACGGGGGCACGCGGGAGGAGTCTAGCGAGGATCCGCGGAATTGAACCGGTCCCTCGCCGAGCCTATAGTGGACTGTTGGGGGCTCCGCGATGCTGAAGCTCAACCGCATCGTCGACTACGGCATCCTCGTCATGACGGAGATCGCACGCCGCAATGCCTGCGTCTCGACCACCGAGCTTGCCGCCACGTACGGCGTGTCCTCGACGATCGTCGCCAAGGTCCTGAAGAGGCTCGCCAGGGCCGGCCTCGTCGCGTCGGAGAGGGGAAGCCGCGGCGGCTACCGCCTGGCCCGGCCCGCCGGCGAGGTGACCCTTCGGGCCATCGTGACCGCCCTCGAGGGGCCGATCTCGCTGACCTTCTGCTCCAGCGGGACGTCGAGCGGCCGTTGCCGGACGCGCCCGCTCTGCGTGGCCACCGACGCGATGCGCCGGCTGAACCACCTCGTGAACGGGGCGTTCGAGGCGGTCTCGCTCGAGGACCTCCTGAACGCGCCAACCCATCCGGAGTTCGTGGCGGAGGGCGCCGCGCCGTGACTCGCCGGCGGCCCGTCTACCTGGACCACCAGGCGACGACACCGCTCGACCCGCGCGTCCTCGAGGCGATGCTCCCGTGGCTCACAGGGGACTTCGGGAACGCCGCCTCCCGCCAGCACGCCTTCGGCTGGGCGGCCGAGAGCGCCGTTTCGGCCGCGCGCGAGGAGATCGCGGCGGCCCTCGGCGCGAAGCCCGGAGAGATCGTCTTCACCTCCGGCGCGACCGAGTCGAACAACCTCGCGATTCTCGGCGCCGCCCGCGCGGCCCGGGGAAAGGGAGACCACATCGTCACGTCCGCCGTCGAGCACCGCGCCGTTCTCGACCCCTGCGGGCAGCTCGAGGCGGAGGGGTTCGAGGTGACGGTGCTCGCCCCGGACGCGACGGGACGGAACACGGTCGAAGCGGTCGCCGACGCGCTGACGGGACGCACGATCCTCGTGTCGCTGATGGCCGCGAACAACGAGGTCGGGACGCTCAATCCCTTCGCCGGGATCGCCGCGCTCTGCGCGTCTCGCGGGGTCCTCTTCCACACCGATGCCGCCCAGGCTTTCGGGAAAGTGCCGTTCGACGTGGGATCCGGCGTCGCCCTGGCGTCCTTGAGCGCCCACAAGATCTACGGACCGAAGGGTATCGGCGCACTGTACGTGAGGGCCAGGCCCCGGGCGGCCCTCTCTCCCCTCGTCTTCGGAGGAGGGCACGAAAAGGGGCTCCGGCCGGGAACGCTGAACGTTCCCGGGATCGTCGGCTTCGCAGCGGCCGTCCAGCTCGCGTCGCGGGAGCGGGACGCCGAGGCGGTGAGGCTCACTGCCCTGCGTGACCGGCTCGAGCTGGCGATCCGAGGCGCGCTCGACGGCGTCGCGCGGAACGGTCCTCCGGTCGACCGCCTGCCGGGCAACCTCAGTCTCTCCTTCGCCGGCATCGACGGGGAGAGCCTCATCGCGTCGCTGAGGGACGTTGCGGTCTCGTCCGGGTCGGCCTGTACGACCGCCTCAGCCGAGCCGAGCCACGTCCTGCGAGCGCTCGGCGTCCCGGACGCGCTTGCGAAGGCGACCATCCGGTTCGGCCTGGGGCGGTTCACGACTGCGGCCGACGTCGACTTCGCGTCGGCGGAGGTCGTCGGGGTCGTCCGTCGCCTCCGGTCTGAGATCGCGTCGCTTTCGGCTTAGAATCGCCTCGCTCCAGATGCTCTCGAGACCGGGCCTCCTCCTCGTGGTACTGGTGATGCTCCACCCTCTGCCCGTCGCCGGGCAGTACGTGCGAAGCTCGCCGACGCCGGTCCGGCCGACGGCGAGCCCGCTGCCGTCCGCGTCGCCGCTCCCGGCGGCCACGCCGATGCCCCGCCCGACGCCGACCCCCGTTCCGCCGGGCGAGGTTCGGGTGAAGGTCATCGTGACCGGAGCCGACGGGAAGACCTTTCCAGCTGCCGACGCCGTCGCCTGGTTTCCCGGCCTGCGCGGAACGACCCCGGCAGCGCCTCCTCGGATGGCCTCGCGAGACAAGCGGTTCGAGCCGCGCGTCCTGGCCGTTCCGCAGGGGTCGGCCGTCACCTTCCCGAACTACGACAAGATCTTCCACAACGTCTTCAGCCTTTCGGAGACGTCGCCGTTCGACCTCGGCCTTTACCGCAACGGGGCCGCGCGGACGACGAGCTTCGGGAAACCCGGCGTCGTCCGTGTCTATTGCAACATCCACCCCCAGATGGCCGCCTACGTCGTCGTCCTCGAAGGGAACCTCTTCACGCAGACTGGAAAGGACGGCCTCGCCGTCGCGTCCGGCGTTCCGGCCGGTCGACAGACACTGAAGGTATGGGAGGAGCGGGGGGGCGAGTGGAGCGGGACCGTCGTCGTCCCGCCGGGCGGCACGGTCGAGATCACCGTCCCCTTCGACGCGTCGAAGTGGAGAGAGCAACCCCACAAGAACAAGCACGGGAAGAGCTACCCCCCACCGGACGACGATGAGAACAGGTACTGACGGCTCCGCCTCCGAATCGGCCCCCACCGTCGTCGCCCCTCGCGGCGGCACGTCCGGCCCGGCGAGCGTCGGCCTCGGAGGCGCTCCCCTCGCGGCGAAGGGGCTGCGCCTGAAGACGCAGTTCTTTCTCTCGGCCGCGCTTCTCGTCGTCGTCACGCTCGGGCTCGCCGTGGCGCTCGCGACGTGGCGCGCCAACCAGATCGCCGAGGAGAGCATCCGGACGGCGCTGAAGAGGATCCCGGGCGACGTCGCCGTCTATCGGACGGGTCTCGAGTCGCAGCTGAAGGCGACGCTGCGGTCGGTGGCCGAGGAGCCGGGCATCAAGGCGATCTTCGATTCTCCGGTGGGAACCCTCTGGGACACGGCCAAGGACAAGGCGCAGATCCTGAACGCGCGAACGTTCTTCTTCTTCGACCACACCGGGGTCCTCGTGGCGCGAAGCGACCGGCCCCCGGTCGAAGAGGAACGACGTTCCTTCCGCGAGGTCGCCTGGGTGGCCGAGCCGCTCGATTCGTGGAAGGAGTCCACCGCGACGATCCGGGAGGGAAAGACCCTCGCCGTCGTCGCGGCGGCGCCCGTCGTCGCGGGCGACCCCGCGAAGGGCGAGGCGCGGCTCGTCGGTGTCGTCGCCGCGTCGATTCCCCTCGACGAGGCGCGGGCGCGGGAGCTGCGCGACCTCACGGGTGGTCAGGTGGCGTTCGTCGCCGACACGGCGAAGATGGGGCAGCCCCCCCGGCTCGAGATCGGTGCAGCCACCGACCACTTCGGGGGCGACATGCTCGTCCCCGCCCTGACGGGCGATTCGGCAGCTCTCTCGAAGCTCTTCCGGGAGGCGACGGAGGTCGGTCCGCTCGATCTCGTCGTGACCGGCGAGCGGCGGGTGGTGAAGGCGATCCCGCTCCTCTCGGCGTCGGGGGAGGCGCTCGGCGCGGTCGTCGTCTCGCGCTCGCGCGAGGAGGAGACGGCCGCGTTTCGGAAGATCCGCGAGACGCTCCTCTTCGTCGGGCTCGGCGTCCTGCTCGTCTCGGTTCCCGTCAGCTTCCTTCTCGGTGGACGGATCGCCCGGCCGCTCCAGCAGCTGGCCGCGGGTGCGATCGCCGTCAAGGACGGCAACCTCGACGTGAAGCTCCCGTCGGGAGGGAGCGGCGAGGTGGGTGTGCTCGCGCGGGCCTTCGAGGCGCTCGTTGGCGAGCTGCGCGAGAAACGCCAGCTCGAGGAGCTCGTCGCCGAGCTGCGACGTCGTCCCGTCGACGCCACACGGGGCGTCGCTCCGACATCGGCGACCTCCGCCGCCACCGTCACGGCCGAGGCCGTCCGGACCGCCGCGCTCGGCCCCCGCCTCGGCACGACCTTCGCGGGGAGGTACGACGTCCTCTCGGTCCTCGGCAGGGGAGGGATGGGCTCGGTCTACCAGGTTCTCGACCGCGAGCTGGACGAGGAAGTCGCCCTGAAGGTGCTGACACCCGAGGCCTTCGCCGAGGGGACGCAGGCAGTCCAGACGCTGAAGCAGGAGATTCGCCTCGCACGGAAGATCACCCACCCGAACGTCGTGAGGACGCACGACCTCGGAGAAGCCGTGGGCGTTCGCTTCCTGACGATGGAATACGTTCCCGGCACGACGCTGCGCGAGCTCCTCGACCGGCGCGGTGCCGTGGCGCTCGCTCCCGGCCTCCAGATCGCCAAGCAGCTTTGCCGCGGCCTCAGCGCCATCCACGAGGCGGGAATCATCCATCGCGACATCAAGCCGCAGAACGTCATGGTGCTGCCGAACGGGGTCGTGAAAGTGATGGACTTCGGCATCGCCCGGACCACCGAGGGGTCCGAACACCCGTCCCTCGAAGGGCTGACGGTGGGGACGCCCCACTACATGAGCCCGGAACAGGCGCTGGGGCGCGACCTGGACGCCCGGAGCGATCTCTACACCGTCGGCGTCGTCCTGTTCGAGCTCTTCACGGGGCAGCGCCCCTTCCTGGGCCAGGAGGCGGCAGAGGTGATGCACAAGCATGTCTCCGCCGAGCCGCCGCGGCCGACCTCGTTGCGTCCGGACCTCCCCGACTATCTCGAGAGGCTGATCCTCGCCTGCCTGGCCAAGCGCCCCGACCGGAGGCCTGCGAGCGCTTCGGACCTCTACGCCGCGCTGACGCGGGTCGTCGCGTAGCAGCCGGGTCCGCCGCGTCCGCTGTCAGCGCGCCGGCCGGCGCCCGGTCCGGCGAGGGGCGGCCTGGGCCTTCGGCGCCTTGCGGCGCGGAGCCCGCCGCCCGGCGAGCTGGACCTCCAGCTCGCCGATCCGCGCCTTGAGGCTCTCGATGTCCTCCGTCATCGGCGGCCCTTCGGGCTTGCCCGTGGTCGTCGGCACCGCTTTCTGCCTGAGGGTCTCCAGGGTCCGTTCGAGGAACGGAAGAGCATGCGCCAGGGGCGTGAAGACCTCCTTCGCCCCACGCTGCGCCGAGAGCGCGGCGTCGGCGTACCAGGAGAGGAAATCGCGGAAGGCCCGGTCGGAGGTGACGATCAGCTCGCGGAGGAACGGCAGCGGCAGCTCGCCCTTCTTGTTGCGGGCGTCCTCGTGAATGATCTGGGTGAGGATCACGCGCGTGATGTCCTCGCCCGATTTCGCGTCGACGACCTGCACCTCCGCCCCCTCCCGGACCAGCTGGGCGATTTCGGGCAGGTTGACGTATCGGCTCGACGACGTGTCGTAGAGGCGGCGGTTCTCGTACTTCCGGACCACGATGGGCTGGCTCATGGCGCTTCCTCCGGGGTATGGAGCGAGGATTGTAGGACCGGAGGGCCGCAGGATGCCGGGTATCCGGGCCGGACGGTCCTCGTGACCGCGGACGCACGTCTCCGTAGACGGACGGCTTGTCCCGCGCGTCCCAGAAGATGCCAGCGGCGTGCCGCCGCTCGGAGACCACGGAGGCCCTCGTGAATCGAACCCGTCTCGCCATCGTGCTTCTCGGGTCCCTTCTCGCCTCGCGCGCCTCCGCGGGGACGCTGAGTGGAACCGTCGTGATCGACGGGAAGCCGGCCGTCTCGGCAGTCGTCTCGGCGGTCCCGTTCGCCGAGCCGCTGGAGAACGCTCGCCGGCAGCTGAGGGGAGAGGCCGAGCCGAGAGCGCTCGCCTCCGCGACGGCCGGCCCCGGAGGCGCCTTCGCACTCACGGTCCCCGTGGAGCCGGGGAAGGTGACCTGGTTCCGCGTCCGGATCACCGCCAGTCGACCACCAGCTGCGCGAGCATCCCGTCGTCGATGAAGGTGACCTGGTTCCGCGTCCGGATCACCGCCAGAGGGGCCATCGCGGCGGAGACTTCCGGTGTCTTCGACGCATCCGAGACGGACGACCTGGGCGAGCTGGCACTGCGGAGAGCCGAGGCGCTGGCGGGTCGCGTGACCGGGCCAGGAGGGAAGCCGGTGGCCGGAGCGCGCGTCACGCTGACGCTCCGATGAGGGCCTGGAGCTGCTCGGCGTAGTAAGGGAAGCCGGTGGCGGAGCGCGCGTCACGCTGACGCCGCGCGGCCGTTTCGACGCCGCGTCCGGCCCGGGTCCGGTCCCCGAGGTCACGACGACCGGGGCGGACGGGACTTTCCGATTCCTCGGCGCGGCCTCCGACCAGAACGAGCTCGTCGTCGAGGCCGCGGGGCTCGCGCCGGCGCGCGTCGCCGACGCGAAGGGGGGCGCGCAGAGCCGGTCGATCGTCCTCGCGGCCGGCACACCTCTGCCGGGGAGCGTGAAGAAGAGCGACGGGAAACCGGCGGCGGGGGTCCTCGTGCGATTCGAGGCAGACGGCCTCGAGACGAGCTGGGTGGAGACGGGGGCCGACGGGGCCTTCGTCCTCCAGGACCTGCCGTCCCGTCGGGGAAGCGTCGTCGCCGACGCCGGCGACGGAGGTTTCGTCCAGGTCCATTCCGTCACGCCGGCGCCGGGGCACGCGGCACTCGGGCTCGTCCTCGCCTCCCCGACGGTCCTCGAGGGGCGGACGCTCGATGTCGCCACGCTGAAGGCCGTACCGCGCGTGAAGCTGGCCGTGGGCGCGGGTGAGGCGATCCGCATCGCGCGCTCGGGGGCCGACGGACGCTATCGGGTAAGAGGTCTCCGTCCGGGCGAGGCAACCGTTCGAGCCGACGAGCCGCGGTCCGTCCCCTGGACCCGTCGCCGGATTCGGCTCGACGAGGGGACGACGAAGACGCTCGACGTCCCGCTCACTCGCGGCGCGACGCTCTCGGGCCGGGTGGTCGACGAAGACGGCCGGCCGGTGGCGGAGGCGAAGGTCCTCGTCTCCCTGGGAGAGCTAGGCCAGGGCCAGTTCCGGCTCGTCTCGCAGGCGCTGGCGAGCGATCTCGGAGCGAAGATTCGCTCGCGCGAGGACGGGACCTTCACGGCCACGCGCCTTCCTCCCGGAGAGAATCAGCGCCTCACCGCCGAGCATCCTGACTACGAGAAGGGGAAGGTCGGGGGAATCTCCCTGCAGGCCGGGGAGACGCGAACCGGAGCGGTCGTCACGCTCCGGCGAGGTCTCGTCGTGACGGGGACGGTGAAGGACCCGGAGGGGAATCCGATCGCCGACGCCGAGCTGGTCCTCTCTCCGTCCCGTGTCGTGCGCTCCTCGCGGGGCGGGATGAGGATGCCGATGGCCTTCGGTGGCCCGTCGGACGCCCCCACGGCCAGGAGCGGCGTGGACGGCCGCTTCGAGTTGAAGGGAGTCGCCGCCGGCGACTGGGGGCTCACCGCGAAGGCACCGGGCCGGGCGACGGAGGTCGTCGATCCGGTGAAGCTCGTGAGGGACACGCGCCCGGAGCCGATCGACGTCGTCCTCTCCCCGGGCGCGGCGATCGCGGGCTTCGTCCTCCGGAAGACGGGAGGGGGCGCCGAGGGTTACGCCGTCATTCCGCGGCCGTCCGGAAAGCCCGCGGCGGTCGTCTTCGGGTCCGGTGCGACATCGACGGGCCCGACGGCGCGTTCTTTCTCGACGGGCTGAAGGCCGGGGAAAGCTACGACCTCCAGCTCTTCGGCGGTGCTTCCATGGGGCCTGGCCCGGCGAAGAAGGGGATCGTCGCGCCCGCCGCGAACGTCGAGTGGATCGTCGAGGGCGCCGGGCGGCTCGAGGGCGTGGCCGTGGACGGCCGAACCGGCCAGCCACTGACGTCGTTCGAGGTCTCCTATCAGCCCGATCGATTCGGCGGAAGCGCCATGATGCCGAGCAGCCGGCGTGCCGGCCGTGGAACAGGCCGCGTGGGGGATCCGGCGCTCGTGGAGGCCCCGGACGGCCGATTCGTCCTCGAAGACGTCCCTGCAGGGAAGTGGCCGGTCAGTGTGACGGCGAAGGGCGACCAGGACGGCCGGGCCGCCGGAGTCGTCGTCGAGGAAGCGACGACGACGGATGGAGCGGAGATCCGGGTTTCGCCCGGAAGCACCCTCAAGGTCCGCGTCATCGACGCGAGGTCGGGCCGGGGAGTCCCCGAGGCCCAGGTCGGGGTCGCCGCAGAAGCGGGCGGCTCGTCGTTCCAGAGGTCCAGTGCGGGTGGCGTCCTCCTGACCGACGTCGATGGCCGGGTCGAGGCCGAGGGGTTCGCTCCCGGGAAGGTGAAGGTCTCCGTGGCGCACGCCGACGACACGGACCGGACCGAGAGCGTCGAGCTGAAGGAGGGAGGGAGCAGCGTCGAGGTGGCCCCCTCCCGCGGGAGCTCGCTCGGCGGCGTCGTCCTTTCCGAAACACGTCAGCCGGTGCCGGGGGCCGAGGTGGCTCTCGAAGGGGCGAACGCCCCGGGGCGCGGTTTCGGATCTGGAGGAGGAGAGTCGGCCACGACGGATGCCTCGGGGCGATTCCGCTTCGACCACCTTTCGCCGGGGCGCTACACGCTCGGCGCGAGCGTTCCCGCGCAGGCGGCCAAACCGGTCGAGGCGATCGTCGTCGCGGGCGAATCGAAAGACGACGTCACACTCGTCCTCGCGGGAGGCGCGACGATCCGCGGAGTCGTCTCGGGCCTTTCCGAAACCCTGCGCGCCGGGGTCGGCGTGAACGCGAGCGGCCCCCGCGACTACTGGGCATCCGCGCGGACGGGCGCGGACGGCCGCTTCGAGCTGTCCGGCGCGCCGGCCGGGACGATCTCGCTCCGAGCCACCGCGGGAGACATCCTCTCCGGGGCGACCCGCTCCACCAGCGGGAGCGTGACGATTGCCGAAGGGCAGAAAGGAGGTCGAGGCCGAGATCGTCTTCGAGGGGACCGGCGCGCTCTCAGGCCGCGTCACTCGGGGCGGCTCGCCGGTTTCGGAAGCGAGGCTCTTCCTGGGAGGCCCGAGGGGCGGTTCGTCCGGCTCGGGGAGGACCGACGAGAGCGGCTCGTACCGGATCGAAGGGCTCACGCCCGGCGACTACACCGTCAACGTCCAGGGTGCGCAAGGAATGGGAGGGCGGGCCGTCTCGAAGGAGGTCCGGATCGACGGGGAGGCTTCCCTCGACGTCGACCTGCCGATGGCACGCATCTTCGGCGTCGTCGTCGACGGCTCGACGAAGCAGCCGCTCGCCGACGCCCGCGTCACCGCGAATCTCGACGGCGGCACCTCGGCCCGCCCGGGCTTCGCGACCTCCGACTCGAACGGCCGCTTCTTCGTCGACGACCTGGAGCCGGGCGCCTACAAGCTCACGCTTCGCCGCTCCGGCTACCAGGAGGCCGGCGACAACGCCTCGGCGACGGAGGACGGGGGCGACGCGGGGACAATCGAGATGATCCGGGGCGAGGGACTCGAACTGCGCGTCCGGGACGGGATCTATCAGATCCCGCTGCGCTCGGCGAATGTCCGCGTCAAGGACGGTGCAGGTACGACCGTCACCTCCACCTGGCTCTCGCTCGACGGCGACGGCAAGGGCGAGATCTCCTCGCTTCGTCCCGGCCGGTACACCCTCGTCCTCGGCTCGAACGGCTACGCGACGCTGGTCCTCGACGGGGTCGTCGTCCCCGGCGCCCCGCTCCCTGTGGCGCTGACGCCGGGGGGAAGCGTCGAGATCTTCCCGGGCGAGGCGTCGCGGGCGAAGGGGAACGCGATGCTCCTCAACTCCCTCGGTCAGCCGCACCCGTACCGTTCGTGGGGTGGCGAGGGGCGCGTCACGCTTCCGAAGGCCGGTACCGAGCTGCTCGAGAACCTCGCGCCAGGCAGCTACACCCTGGCGGTCGAGGGCGTCGCGCCGAAGGGCTTCACGGTCACGGAAGGCGGAAGGACGGTCGTCGAGCTGCCGTAGTAGACGGCGGGCGAAAGAGGGCGGGGAGGCGTATGGCGCCGGAGGAGGTGCCGTTCCGCGCAGAGCCCCTGCTAGGATTCGCGCACCCGCCGGAAGGAGATCTCCATGCGCGCTCGAGCCCGCCGCACGTTGCTGTCCATCGTTCTCGCGGTTTTCGCGACCACGTCGGTCCCGGCGTCTGGGCAGGAAGGGAGTGGGCTCTCGACGGGAGACGGCCGGTTCCGGTTGAAGGGAGAAGTCAAGCTCCACTTTCGCGACTCGAATGACGAGTTCGTGAAGGTCGGCCAGATGCAGGGCGTCGACATCCTCGAGCAGACCGTCGACCCGGGCAGCTCCTTCGAGGTCTCGACGGTCAACCTGATCGGCGAAGGGGAGCTGACCGAGGGGCTGAAAGCCAAGGTCGAGATCCACTTCATCGACCTTTACAACCGCAACCCGACGTCGACGGCGGACGAGGTGAGGGTCCGCGAGGCGTGGCTCCGTTTCGGTAAGCGGATCGACGGACTGAAGGCCTTCGACGGTACGAGCCTCTACGTCCAGGCAGGAAAGGCGCCCCGTTTCGCCAAGCAGGTGACGCGGCGCCTCGAGAGCTACGGTCTCTGGGGGACGGCCGTGAACCGTTTCGAGGAGATTGGTGTCGAGGCGGGCGGGAGTTTCGGCAAGGTCCTCTACTGGCGCGCGGCGGGAGCCAACGGGAACCCCGTCTTCATGCGTGACCCGAACGCTCTCGCGGGGGACAACGGCACGCCGGAGCGCGCCGATCTCTCGCGCCTCGACCAGGCGCCCTACGGCTCGGGCTTTCCGATCCTCTACGACGCGCAGGCGAACGACACGCGCCTCGACGGCGGTTTCCAGGCCGGCGGCGGCCTCGGTGTCCGCGTCGTCTCGGAGGACGGACGGCGCGGGCTCGACGTGCTCGGCTGGATGTACCACCGCCAGCTCGCCGACCGACTCGCGATCGAAGGGTCGGTCTACGGCGGCGACCTCGACCTTCTCGACGACGTTCCTCCCGGGACCGCCGGCTGGATCGACGGCCGCGACAAGACCGAGGCGGGAGTGAACGTCGAAGCGCGCTGGGAGCGCTTCTCCCTCTTCGGCCAGTACGTCCACCAGGACCTCGCGGGCCTCGTTCGCCGCGGCTACGAGGTCGAGGCCGGCTACCGCTTCCCGCTGAACGGCCTCTTCGCCGTCGGCGACCAGTCCTGGTTCAACTGGATCCAGCCCGCCGTCCGCGTCTCGCGGATCGACAATGACTTCTCGACGCCGGCCGGCTTCATCGCCCCGTCCTTCGCATGGGACTGGACGAAGCTCGACTTCGGCGTCCGCGCCGGCATCGTGCGGAACGTCGACCTCACCATCGAGTACGCCCGCCACGACATGCGGACGAAGGCGAAGGTCGTCCACCCCGACGAGCTCCTCGTCACGCTGCGAGCGGGCTTCTAGAAGAACAGGTGCCAGGCGTGCAATCGTGTATTGTTGAAAACAATACACGATTGCACGGTGCGCCCGGCATGGGCGCGGAACAGGAGGTGGAAGTCCTCTTGGGACCCTGATGGAGGGAACCCAGCACTGATGAGGCAGGGGCGTCGATCTGGAGCACCAGGTCCTGGCCGGAGGGAGAGCTCTGGCGAGCCCGTGAGGGGAGGTCCGATGGAAGCCTGAGGTGGAACCCGGTACCGAGCGAAAAGCGAAGCGTCTATGAGGCTCATGGCCCGAGGGTGAGCAGCCCGTCAGCTTGCGAAGCCCGATATCCATCGGCGGGAATGAGTAGAGGCGACGGGGATCGGGGGAAGTTCCGTGAACTTACCCGGGGAGACCTCTCGGCCTCCGCGAACTGGAAACGGGGAGCGGTAGTCGTCGAGGACGGAAGGACGAGATGACGAAGGGACGAGAGGAGTCGGATGGTCCCGTTGTACCGGAAGGCCGTCGAAAGGCGGTCCCAACCGTGGGGGCGACCGCACGGGGAGGGAAGGGGACCACGGCCAGCAAAGAGGCGAGGCAGCTTGAACTGACCCTCGAGACAGCCGAGAGCCCGAAAGGGGACGACGGCGGGAGGGACCGGGGCCGACCCCGGCCTCGACCGACCGCGGTGCCGAAGTCGAGGAGCACGACAGGAGAGGCCCTGCCCGCGATGACGATCGAGGAGGTGGCGCGAGAAGAGAACCTGAGAGAGGCGTTCCGGAGAGTAGCGTCGAACGACGGCGCGCCCGGACCGGACCGGCAGACGATCGGACAGGTGCGAGAGCGCCTCGAGGGGATTCTGCCGGTGTTGAGCCGCGAGCTGGTTGGGGGGACCTACCGACCCGGGGACATCCGGCGAGTGTGGATACCGAAGACCGGTGGAGGCGAGCGAGGCCTTGGCATCCCGAACGTGATCGACCGGATCGTGCAGCAGGCTGTGGCGCAAGTGCTCAGCCCGCATTACGAGCCGACGTTTCACCCGAGCAGCCATGGTTTCCGGCCGGGAAGGAGCTGTCACACGGCGATCGCCGAAGCGAAGAAGCATCTGGAGGACGGCTACGACACCGTGGTGGACCTCGACCTGGACAAGTTCTTCGATCGGGTGAACCACCAGAGGTTACTGGCCCGGCTGGAGAAGCGGGTGAAGGATCACCGGCTGATCGAGCTGATCGGACGAATGCTGAAAGCGCGGGTGGTGATGCCGGACGGAGTGGTGGTGACGACGGAAGAGGGGACCCCGCAGGGTGGGCCGCTTTCGCCGCTGCTGTCGAACATCGTGCTCGACGAGCTCGACTGGGAGCTGGCGAGACGAGGACACCGCTTCGTGCGCTATGCCGACGACGAGAACATTTACGTTCGAAGCCGTCGAGCAGGCGAGAGGGTGATGGCCAACGTCAGGGACTTCATCGAGCGCAAGCTGCGGTTGAAAGTGAACCTGACCAAGAGCGCCGTGGCCAAGCCAGAGGAGCGGCACTTTCTGGGGTTCCGGCTCAGGCGAAATCCAGAGGACGGGACCGTGGAGGTGGACCTATCGAAGCGCTCCGAGGAGCGGGTCGACAGGGTGATTCGGGAGAAGACGGCTCGGAATCGCGGGGGGTCGCTGAAGACGGTCCTGCGAGATCTGAACGTCTTTCTTCAAGGATGGATCGGGTTCTTCTGGGTCGTGACCGGAGAGACAGCGGAACGAAGGCTACAAAACCTGGACGCCCACATCAGGCGCCGACTCCGAGCACTGCTCCTGAAGCAGTGGAAGAGGAGGCGATCGATCGTGCGCCGACTCATCAAGCTCGGATGTCGTCCGAAGACGGCCTGGGAAACGGTCTACGACGGACGGCGACGCCTCTGGGACCTGAGCCGCCGGGCAGCGGTGCAGAGAGCCCTGCGCAACGCGTACTTCGCCGAGCGGGGACTCTTCTCCATCGAAGGATGGTGGCGGGACCGGTGGCACCGGGCCAACGCCCCAGTGCAGCTCGACCTCGGGCTGGAGCTGGGATAGCTGCGGGGACGCGAGTCCCGACGCCGGAATACGGGCTTCGGCCTGAACCCCGGCGTCCCGAAGAGCCGGATGTGAGACCCACAAGTCCTACATTCCGCACATCGAGACCGCGTTATCGGTTGAATTTATCTTCTGACCCTTCAGTGGGTTGCCTGTTTCGCTGAAGAATCTCAAGAGTCGATTCCTCCTCCCAGATGGCGAGAAGCCGCTCGATCTCTCGTCTGTTGGCGATGGCGCGCTCGACGAGGGAGGCCTGCTCGGGGCCGAGCACACTGTGCACCAGGCGCCCCTCCTTCCTGCGGCTCCACTCGTGATACGGACCGTGCCGGGCGTCGGGGTCGTTGGCGCATCGGCAGGCAGGTTGGCCGCAGACCTTCGTTCGTGAGTGAAGAGTGCCGGAGCACGCGTAGTCCATGGCGCTGATTCGACGGCGCAGCTTCGCGGTTCGCTGCCGGAGAAGTCGTGCGCTGGGTTTGCTGGGGCGTTTCATGGGTGTTGACCTTCTTCTCGTATCTGGCGATAATATAGTCGCCAGAACGGCAGGAGGCAAGAGTGACGCCTTCACGCTCCAGCCTGACGCTCCGAATCCAGCGGCTGGGACCTCTGCCCTTGATCAATCACGTCGTGCGTCGAGTCGGCCTCGACGAGCTGCTCGCCGAATTCGTGCCGACGACCGATCGGCGCCAGCGGGTTTCGCACGCCAAGGCGCTCGGTGTGCTCCTGCGCTCTCTGCTGGTCGAGCGCGAGCCGATCTACCGCCAGCAGGAGATGGTCGGCAGCTTCGCCCCGGAGGCGTTCGGGCTCGATCTGAACGAGGCGGCCCACATCGGCGACGACGTCATAGGGCGCGCTCTGGACCGGCTCTTCGAGACGGACCGTGGGTCGCTCCTGACGCGGGTCGTCGTCGCGGCGGTGAAGCGCTTCGACGTGGCCCTCGACGAGCTCCACGACGATTCGACGAGCATCAAATTCACGGGGCAGTACAGCCAT
This sequence comes from uncultured Holophagales bacterium, assembly GCA_963696015.1. GTDB lineage: Bacteria > Acidobacteriota > Thermoanaerobaculia > UBA5066 > UBA5066 > UBA5066. The sequence goes on along the minus strand of CAVOJA010000159.1, from coordinate 117,689 downwards.
GCCAAGGGACGGAGCCTTCGTGGCAAGCGGGCGCCGTTCATTACCTACGGCCACTCCAAGGACCATCGGCCTGACCTCAAGCAGCTACTGTTCATCCTGACCACGACGCACGACGGGGGCGTTCCAGTGCAGTTCCGCTGTGAGGACGGCAGGACCAGCGACGTCGTCACTCACGAGGAGACCTGGGACACCCTCTGCCAGGTCACCGGTCGTCCCGACTTTCTCTACGTCGCCGACTCGAAGCTCTGCAACGAGGACGCCATGAACCACATCGACCGCCTCCGCGGCCGGTTTCTGACCGTCCTGCCGCGCACACGGCTCGAGGACCGGGAGTTCCGGGAGTGGATCCAGTCCCACGAGCCTCCCTGGGAGGTCGTCCGCGACGAAGACAACCCGCGCCGCAGCGACGGTCCCCGGGATCGCTGGCGTGCCTTTCGCTACCACCTGCCTTCCAAGGAGAGCTGGCCGGTGTTCTGGCTCTGGAGCTCGCTGCTGGCCCTCCACCAGGAGCAATCCCGTCGCCAGCGCATCGCCAAGGCCGAGGAGCAGCTCGAGGAGCTACAGGAGCAGCTGACGAGCTCTCGCTCACGTCGCCGCTCTCACGAAGAGGTCGAGCATCGCGTCGATGCGATTCTCGGCGGCCAGCAGGTCGGTCGCTGGCTCACGGTCAAGATCCATGGCACCGAGACCCACCGCTACCGGCAGGCCACGCCTGGCAGGCCCGGCCCCGACACCAGCTACGTCCGACGGACCAAACGCGGCTGGCGCCTCGAGTGGCTCGTCGACGAGAACGTCATCGCCTACGACCACAAGAGCGACGGCATGTACCCTCTCCTTACCAACGACCGCGCACTCTCGGTCGCCGACGCCTTCGCGGCTCATCGCCGCCAGCCCGCCATCGAGAAGCGATTCGAGCAGCTCAAGACCGTCTTCGAGATCGCCCCCGTATTCCTCAAGAACGAGGCCCGGATCGAGGCGCTCTTCCTCGTCTACTTCCTCGCTCTTCTCGTCCAGGCACTCATCGAACGCGAGCTCCGGCGAGGTATGAAGCGAACCGGCCTCTCCGACCTCCCCCTGTACCCGGAGGAGCGCGCCTGTCATGCACCCACAGCGGAACAGATCTTCCGGCTCTTCTCCCTGCCTGCCCGCAGTACGCTGCTCGACGCCGGCCGCGAAGTCCGGGTCTTCGACCCGGAGCTCACCGACCTCCAGCGCCAGGTCCTCCGGCTCATCGGCGCCCCCGCCGCTGCCTATCTCAGCCGCTCCTGACCGAAGGTCTAATTACGCCGAAACGGATTCGAGATGTGCGGAAAGTAGGACAAGTCCGGTTCCGTGGGAGCTGGGGGAGGGCAACCTCCCCCGGCTACCCGAACCTGGCACGCCGGCTCCCTACTCGGGAACGACCTGCAGCGACCCCTCCTCGACCCAGTGGACGAGGAGGCGGCGGACGCGGAAAGCGTCGGTGGCGAACACGCTTTCGCATTCGGAGGCGGTCGCCCCCTGGGAGACCCTTGCCCAGACCGCGGACAGGAGCTTCGGGTCGTCCTCCTGCGGCAGGCGGGTCGGCTTCGACCCCGTGGGGCGGAGGCGCGCGCCGTCGGGGATGAGCGCGGCGGAGCGCTGCAGCTCGTCGTAGCGGCGCATCCCCTCGAGGAGAAGGCCCATGACAGGCTGCGGTGTGGGGAGGTTGGCGTCCTCGGGCCGGAGCGAGGCGACGCGGGCGAAGGCGAAGGACGCCGCCGCGGGCCTCTCGAGAAGCTGGTGGAACGCGTCGATGCCGCGGAGGGTCCCGGACGCGGCGCCCCTCACCTTTCCCCCTTCGAAGGCGACGCCGCCGATCTCCGTGCCCCGGCCGTCCCGGAGCGTGAGCAGGCCCGTCGCCTGGGTCTGCTCGAGCGTCTGGAGGAGGGTCGGGAGCCCGAAGACCTCGAGGTCTCCCGCGAGGCTGGCGGGTCCGGGAGCTTCGGCGGCCTTCCGCGGCTGCTCGAAGAAGGAGAGGGCCTTCCTGGCCTCGCGGCCGAACGCCTTGTCCGGGAACTTGCGGGCGATGTCCTCGAAGAGCCGCTGTACGGAGGGAACGGGAGTTCCCGACAAGGCCTTGACGAGGTGGCGCGCCTCGGCATCGGCACTGGCGCTGGACGTGAGGACGATTCCGAGGACCTTCACCGGGAGGGCGCTGCGGAGGGCCCTGATGAGACGGTCGACGAGCTCCTCCTGGAGTGAGAGGTCGTGTCCGCCGAGATGCCCGAGCCGGGCGACGGAACCCGAGGCTGCGCCCGAACCCTTCAAGCCGTGATCGACGATGGCCCGCAGGTTTGCTGGGTTCGCCTGCCTCGCGAGGGCGGCACAGGTCTTGTCGAGGAGCTGGAGGAGGTCGGCCGGGACGACCGCACCCGCTTTCGCAACGGTCGATTCGAGCTGCGCGAGTCGGGCGACGAGAATCTGCCCGGCCCTCTCGTGGCGGGTCTGCCCGAGATTCGCGAGGGCCTCCTTGACGAGAGGCGGGGGCAGCGAAGGCTCCGAGAGGCGGAAGAGGAAGTCGACCTCGGCGTCGGACGGAGCCTCGGAGGTCCGGGGGACTTTCCGAAGGACGTAGAGGAGATTCCGGAGGAAGTACCAGTCGGTCTCTCCCGCCGGCACCGAGGCGGCGACGGAGAGCTTCTCGAGCGCGGCGTCCCGTGCGGAGGGGCCGTGCACCTCGAGGAGGGAGAGAAGGAGCCTGCGCCCCTCGCGCTTCCTCTCCTCGCGAAGCGATTCGAGGAGCCCGTCGGGCCGGAGCGCGGGGAAGAAGTCGAGGATGGTCTTCAGGCCGAAGTGGTTCTCGGGCCTCTCGGCGTAGGTGCGCATCCGGGACGCGTCGAGCGTCTCGTGCGAGCGAGCGCGCATCGCCTGTGCGACCGATCTCTCGACCCTTTCCCGACGGATCACCTGCTCGGCGAGGCCGAACAGGGTCACCGCCCGGCCGAGGTTTCCCTCGTTGAACTGCTCGACCCCGGTCTGGACCATCTCGCGGAAGCGTTTCGCTCCCTCCTCGGCGTCGGGCGCGAGGGTGACGAGGCGCCTCATCGCCCCGACGACGCTTCCGCGCGAGCCCGGGCCGATCGTCTCGTCCGCGTCGGGGTTCACCGGCACGCCCCAGCCCGGGAGGCTCTCCGAGAGCTTTCGGAAGAGGCCATCGCCGCTGGGGACGTCGACGCCGATCCGGGAAAGCCGGGCGAGGTTCTCCTCGAGCTCGTGGCTCGAGCGGGACGCCGTCGCGGCCGTCGCGAGGAGCTGGGCGGTGAGGGCGTCCGACGGCCTCTTCGAACCCTCCTTCGGGAGCGACTTCTCGAGCCGTTCCACGAGGAGACCGAAGCGGGCGAGGCCGCGGGCCACGTCGTCGGTCATGGCGTGCGGCCCCGCGGAGGCCGCCGGCGCCGCTGCCGCCGGCGCTACGGCGCCGGCGGCGGTCCCGGGCGGGTCGGCAGGGCGCCCTCGCGAAGCCAGCGGCTGCTCGCTTCCGACCTGGCGGTAGATCGTCTCCACCGGTGACGTGAGAGTGGTGGCGGCGCTCCCGAGGCGGGAGACGTTGTCGCGCAGCAGGCCGCGGTCCTCCTCTGGACAGAAGGTCTCGAGAAGGGGAAGGACGCCGCCGAGGAGCCTGAGAGCCTTGTCCGTCGGGACGAGCCTGAGCTCGGCGAGAAGGTGGAGCTTCTTCAGCGCGTGGAAGAGATAGTCCGAGACCGGCAGGCTCGCGGTGCGGCCCTGGTACTGGGCGGCCGTCCAGCCCCGGATCTGCTCGGCGACGAGGACGGGAGGCTGTGTGGCGAGGAGCTCCACCGCGCCGGCGACCATCATCGGCGGCAGCGTGTCGGAAAGGTACTGCGAAAGCTCCTGGAGAGCTTCCTGAACCTCCGGACTGACACGGGTGGGCTCCAAGTTCCGGTTCGCCTCCTGCGAGGCCGCGATTGTACCGGCCGCCCCCCGCGGAGCCGGCCTACGCCCGGCCGACGAACTCGTGGGTCTCGGTGTGGACCTTCACCCGGTCCCCTTCCTTGATGAAGAGGGGTACCCTGATCTCGAGGCCCGTCTCCAGCGTGGCCGGCTTCGTCGCACCACCGCTGGACGTGTCTCCGCGGAAGCCCGGCTCGGTGTAGGTCACCGTGAGCTCCACGTGGGCCGGGAGCTCCAGGTCGATCGGGTGGCCATTGAACTTGAGCAGCCCCACGACGGTGTTCTCGACGAGAACGTGGCGGTTGTCCCCCACCATGTCGGGCTGGAGGGTGAGGGTCTCGAACGTCTCCTGGTCCATGAAGTGGAATCCGTCCCCGTCGGAGTAGAGGTACGTCGCGTCCACCTTGCCGAGGTCCGGCTCCTTGAACTTCTCTCCGGCCTTGAACGTCTTGTCGAAGACGGCCCGCGTGATCAGGTTTCGCATCTTGACGCGCACGAGGGTCTGTCCGCCGCGCGCCGTGGGGGTGGAGATCGTGACGTCGAGGCAGGCGTACGGCTCGCCTTCGTGCTCGAAGAACGTCTTGCGCTTGATTTCGATGGCTTCGATGAGGGCGGCCATGTGTACCTCTTCGTGACGGCGTCGGCGCCGCCCCGGAAACCTGGGCCCGCCGCGAGGCGACATTCTAGGGGTATCCCCGGCCCAAACCGGTGCCAGGCGTGCAATCGTGTATTACCGCCGTAATACACGATTGCACGCCTGGCACGGAATCGGGCTCGGACCGGGCCGCATAATCCCCGGCGTGCAGGGCCGGAGGGACCCCCTCCTCGAAAAGGTCGCCGCCGCGCCCTCCGTGGCGAGCCTTCTGTCGCGCCTCGAGGCCCGGGTCCTCGAAGACGCACCGGGAGGGGTGTCGCTCGTCGGCGCCCCGCCCGGCCTGCTGCCGTACCTCTTCGGGGCCGCGTCGGCGGCCCTCGGCCTGAAATGGGTCGTCGTCTGCGCGCACGAGAGGGACGCCGCAGCTCTCCACCGCGACGCGGCGTCGGTCTTCGGGCCCGCGCGCGTCGCGTTCTTTCCGGCGCCGTCCCTGACGCCGTACCAGGGGATTCCGCCGTCGCTGAAGGTCCGGCGCGAGGAATACGGAGCGCTGGCCCGGCTCGCCGAGGGCGACGTCGACCTCCTCGTCGTCCCGGCGAGGGCGCTCCTCAGAATCCTGCCGGGTCCTGAGGACTTCCGGAAACGCAGTCTGGTCGTGGCGCAGGGGGAACGCATCGAGGTCGGACGCCTCGTGGCGGCCCTCGTGGCGGAGGGGTACTCGCGCGCCGACCTCGTCACCGAATGCGGCGACCTGGCCGTCCGGGGCGGCCTCGTCGACGTCTTCCCCCCGAACCTCGTCGAGCCGGTTCGTATCGAGCTCGGGTTCGAGGAGGTGGAGTCGGTCCGGACGTTCGACCCCGACACGCAGCGATCGACGGGCACCCTGCCCCGCGTCCTCCTGCCGCCGATGACGGCGACGCCTGACACGCCGAAGACCCGTGAACGGGCGCTCGCGGTCCTGGCGGACTGCCGGACGGAGGACGACGAACCGCCGGTCCCACGGGACGCCGACGCTCCCCGAAGGAACGACGGCCTCGAGGAGCTCCTCCCGCTCCTCCACCGCGGCGAGACCCCCGCGTCGATCCTCGACCACGCCCGTTCGTTCGCCCTCGCCGTCGACGACCCGGAGGGTATTGCCGAGGAGCTCGCCCGCGCGGCGGACCTCCTGCGCCTCGACTACGAGAAGGTGAGGAGGCAGGGAAAGTCGCTCCCCGACCCCATCCGTCTCGCGGGGGACGCCGATCGGACGGCGGAGCTCGTCCGGGGGCGCGCTCTCGTCGCTTTCGCGGCGGCGGTGCCGGCGGGCGAGACGCTCCTCGTAGGGGCGGAGACGGTCCTCTCCTTCGAGGACCGCCTCCCCGACGTCCCGCGCGAGATCGAACGGGCCCGGCGGGACGGCCTCTCCGTCGTGCTGTCGGCTCCCTCGAAGGGAGAGCGCGAGCACCTCGCGCGGATTCTCAGCGAGTACGAGATCGCCTTCGCCGGAGCCGACGGAGACGCGACCGCGCCGCTGGTGTCCGGGGCCTGTCGTCTCGTCGATGGCGGCCCGGCGTCGGGCTTCCTCTTCCGTCCGGGCGGGCTCCTCGTCCTCACGGCCGCCGACGTCCTCGGCGAGCCCCGCGCCGCCACCCCGAGGCGCAAGGCCGCCTCCGAGGCGTTCCTGTCCGACCTGCGCGACCTGAAGCCGGGGGACTTCGTCGTCCACGGCGAGTACGGCATCGGGCTCTTCCGCGGCCTCGTGACGATCCAGGACGGCGGCGTCGCGCGCGAGATGGTCGACCTGCGCTACGCGGGCGACTCCCGGCTCCTCGTTCCGGTCGAGAGGCTCGACCTCCTCCAGAAGTACCAGAGCGGTGGCGACGGCCCGGCCCCGCCCCTCGACAAGCTCGGAGGCACCGGGTGGGCGAGGCGGAAGGCGTCGGTCCGGAAGGCCGTCAAGGACATCGCCGAGCAGCTCCTGAAGCTCTACGCGCGGCGCGCGACGACGCCGGGGCACACCTTCTCGAAGGACTCGCCCTGGCAGAAGGAGTTCGAGGAGGCGTTCGAGTTCACGGAGACGCCCGACCAGCTCGGCGCGATCCGCGACATCAAGCGCGACATGGAGTCGGAGAAGACGATGGACCGCCTCCTCTGCGGCGACGTCGGCTACGGCAAGACCGAGGTCGCGATGCGCGCCGTCTTCAAGTGCGTCCTCGACGGCAAGCAGGCGGCCATCCTCGCTCCGACCACGATCCTCGCCGACCAGCACCACCGGACGCTTCGCCGCCGCTTCGCGGCCTTTCCGGTCACGATCGACCTCCTCTCCCGCTTCCGGAACGCCGACGAGCAGAAGGAGGTCGTGCGCCGCCTCGCCGAAGGGACCCTCGACGTCGTGGTCGGGACGCACCGGATCCTCTCCAAGGACGTCACGTTCAAGGACCTCGGCCTCGTCGTCATCGACGAGGAGCAGCGCTTCGGCGTGGCGCAGAAGGAGAAGCTGAAGGAGCTCCGAGCGTCGGTGGAGGTCCTCTCCATGTCGGCGACGCCGATCCCCCGCTCCCTGAACCTCGCCCTCGGCGGAATCCGCGACCTCTCCGTGATCGAGACGCCCCCGAAGGACCGCCTCGCCATCGCCACCCACGTCGTGGCGCAAGGGGACGAGGTCGTCAAGGAGGCGATTCGCGCCGAGCTCGACCGCGGCGGGCAGGTGTACCTCGTCCACAACCGGATCGAGGGGCTCGGCGTCTGGCGCGAGCGCCTCGCCGAGCTCGTCCCGGAGTGCCGCGTCGTCGTCGGCCACGGGCAGATGTCGGAAGGGGAGCTGGAGCGGACGATGCGGGCGTTCACGACGCGGGCGGCCGACCTCCTTCTCGCAACGACGATCGTCGAGAACGGCCTCGACATTCCGACGGCGAACACGATGATCATCGACCGGGCCGACCTCTACGGCCTCTCGCAGCTCTACCAGCTGCGTGGGCGGGTCGGGCGGAGCGACAAGCCCGCCTCGTGCTGGCTCCTCGTCCCGCCGGGGATGGCCCTCACCGACGACGCCCGCCGGCGCCTGCGCGCCATCCAGGAGTTCTCGGACCTCGGCGCCGGGTTCCGGATCGCGGCCAAGGACCTGGAGATCCGGGGCGCGGGGAACGTCCTCGGCGGGGAGCAGTCCGGCCACATCGACGCCGTCGGCTTCGAGACCTACGTCACGCTCCTCGAGGAGGCGATCGGCGAGCTGCGGGGGGAGCCGGTGGCCGAGAAGCGCGAGGTGACGCTCCAGCTCGGCCTGCCGCTCGGCCTGCCGGCGAAGTGGATCGGCGAGGAGAGTCTCCGGATCGCGCTCTACAAGCGGCTTGCCACGGCCGACGGGATCGACGCCCTCGACCACCTCGGGAAGGAAGCCGGGGACCGCTACGGAACTCCACCCCCCGAGTTCGCGCGCCTGCTGGACCTCGCGCGGCTGCGCCTCCTCGCCCTCGACCTCGGCGTCCGCACGATCCAGCGGCGCGGTGCCGAGCTGGCCGTCACGCTCGACAAGGGGCACCGCCTCGATCCCGACCGCTTCCTCTCTGCGCTGAGAGACAGGCACCTGACGGCGACCGGGCCGGACGCCTTTCGCGTCCCGGAGCTCTTCCGCGGTCTCCCGCCCGACTCGGAAGAGGTCTGCGGCGTGGCTGGCCGGTTTCTCAAGTCCCTCGCGAAGGCGGGCGCCCTCACGGCGCCCGGGCTCCTCGCCGCGTTCGGCGGAGGACCTTCGTGAATCGCCCCGCCTCCCTCCTTCTCGCGCTTCTCCTCGTCGCACCGGCCTGCGCCCGGAAGGGCCCGGGCGCCGCGCAGAGCGCCTCGGTCATCGCGTTCATCGGAGACGAGCCGGTCGAGGAGGAGGACTTCGGGACGTACGTCCGCGCCGCGGCAGGGGTCCCTCTCGTGGAGGTCTCTCCCCAGGTCGCATCGAGCCTTCTCGACCAGTACCTCGAAGAGCGGCTCCTCCAGAAGGCCGTCGACGCGGCCGAACCGGGACCGACCGGGAAGACCATGACGGAGCGGCGGCGGGAGGTCCTCGCGCGCCTCGCCCGGATCGAGTCGATCACCGACGCCGACCTGAGGGCCGAGTACGAGCGGCAACCGGAACGCTGGAATCACCCGCCGCTCGTGAGGCTGTCCCAGATGATCCTGCCGACCCGGGAGGCGGCCGAAGCGGCCCGGCGAAAGGTCGAGTCGGGCGCGGACTGGGAGAAGGTCTCGAAGGAGATGAGCCGCGCTCCGAACGCCGCCACGGGCGGCGGCCTCGGATGGCTCGAGCGCACCGACCTGCCGCGCGAATTCGAAAAAGCGGTGTGGGGTCTTCCGGCCGGCGGCCTCACCGCGCCCCTTCCCGCGGGACACGGTGTCCACGTCTTTCGGGTGGACGAGCGGGCCGACGGCCGGGTCGTCCCGTTCGAGGAGGCGCGACCGGCGCTTCATCTCGCTCTCGCCGAGAAGAGGAGCTCCGAAGCGGTCGCCGCGCTCCTGGAGCGCTCGAAGCGCCGCTGGCTCGTGGCGGTCATCGAGGAGCGGCTCCCCTTTCCCTACGTCGGGGGAGCGGCCCGCTTTTCGCTAGACTCCGTCCCGTGACGCTGTTCCGACGCCTCATCGGCATCGCCCTCTTCGCTTCCCTCGCCTTCGCGGCCCTCCCGGCGACCGGCGAGGTCGTCGACCGGATTCTCGTCCACGTCAACGCCCGCATCGTCACCCAGAGCCAGCTCGACGAGAGGACCGCGGCCGCCCTCCGGGATGCCCCGCCCGGCCTCCAGCTCGCCCGTCGGGACGAGGTCCGGAAAGCGGCTTTTCGAGAGCTGGTGAACGAGGCCCTCCTCGAGGATCGCGCCCGCGAGCTGGACATCGTCGCGACCGACACCGAGGTCGAGGAGCAGATCAAGCGCCTCAAGGAGCAGAACAAGGTCACGTCCGACGAGGACTTCAGAAAAGCGCTCGAGGCCTCGGGACTGACACCCGAGAAGCTCCACGACCAGATCAAGCGGTCGACGACCATCCAGCGCGTCGTCGGGCGCGAGGTGAACAGCAAGGTCGACCTTTCCGACGACGCCCTCCGCCTGGCCTACGAACGCGAGAAGGAGACCTGGGCGATTCCCGAAAAGGTGAGGGTCGCCGAGGTCCTGGTCAACCCCGGCCCGGGGGCCGAGGAGAAGGCCCGCGAGGCCGCCACCGTGGCGAAGAGCGGAGCGAAGTTCGAGGACGTCGTCATCCGCTTCTCCGACGGCCCGACCCGCTCGAAGGGGGGCGACATGGGGACCGTCGGGAAGGGTGAGCTCGCCGCGGCCCTCGATTCGGTCGCCTTCTCGCTCCCGGCCGGCTCCGTCTCCGACCCGATCGAGACCCGGTCGGGATGGCACGTCCTGAAGGTCGTGGAAAAGCTGCCGGCGACGTTCAGGCCCTACTCCGAGGTGAAGGCCGACATCCTCAAGAAGGAGCAGGAGACCCAGTTCCAGAAGAAGCTCGCCGAGCACCTCGAGAAGCTCGAGCGGGACGCCGTGATCAAGGTCTCCGGGGAGGCCACTGAGTACTATCAGCCGCCGGTGGCCGCCCCCCCCCCGCCCGGCACGGTGTCGTCCGCGCCGGCCAGCGTCCCGAACGTGTCACGAAAGTCGGAGGCGGAACGGAGGTTCGAGGTCACCCCCACCGTCGGATATCGCTTCGGCGGTACGACGTCGACCACCCAGAGCCTCTTCATCGACAGCGTGAAGGTGCCCCCGACCCTGAGCTTCGGGCTGACCCTCGAGTACGCGATCCGGCGGAACGCCACCCTCGAGCTCATCTGGAACCACCAGGACACCGAGCTGAAGCTGGAGTATCGGCAGACTCCCCCCGCTGGCTACCCCGAACGGCTGTCGCACCTGAACGTCGACACGTTCCAGATCGGGGGACTCTGGCTGTTCGGGCGCGGCGGCGACAACCTCCGCCCCTACCTCGACTTCCTGCTCGGAGTCAGCATCCTGACGCCGGCCCCGCAGTTCTCCACCGTGACCCGGTTCTCCGGAAGTGTCGGGGGCGGGGCGAAGTTCCGCCTCACCGAAGCCATGGGGGCCCGCCTGGGGGTCCGCTTCATGCCCATTTACCTCAACTCCACGAGCAGCGGGTACGGTTACTGCGACCCTTGGTACGGCTGCTACACCTACTACGACTCGAGCTTCGTCAACCAGTTCGACGTTCACACCGGGCTGACCTTCCGTTTTTGAGCTGATCAGGTGCTCCGGAGGAACGAGTGCGACGTGAAGTGCGGGTGAACGGCGAGCCGGCCCCGAAAACCCCGATTCCCCTCGAGGAGCGCTACAGGCTGCTCCTCGGGGTCTCGAAGGTCCTGGGCGCGATCCGCGACCCCGAGGACCTCATCCGGGCGGTCTCGAGGGAGCTCCAGCGGATCCTCTCCTTCGACCACCTCAGCCTCTTTCTGCAGGACGGCGTCGGAGACGGCGCCAGCTGGCACATCTGGCACGCGGACGACCAGTCCGTCCTCTCGCCGGCAGGCACGATTTCGCTGGAAGAGACGCTCGAGGCCTCGGTCGTCACGACCCAGAGGCCGTATCTCTGGTCGGCGACGGGAGAGCAGCCCGCCATCCCGTGCTTTCTCGAGGCCCTCGCGCGCCACGGGATCCGCTCTCTCTGCGCGGTCCCGCTCACGACGGTGAACGCGCGGCTCGGGGCGATGAGCGTCGCGAGCCGGCGGGAGGGCGCGTACCCCGGGGAAGAGCTGAAATTCCTCTCCGTCGTCGCCGACCAGGTCGCGCTCGCGATCGACGGCGCCGCGAGCTTCGAGCGCCTCCGGGTCGTGAACGAACGGCTTGCGAGAAGCGGCGAGCGCCTGAAGCTCGTCCTCGACGTCGGGAACCGGGTCCTCGCGAACCTCGACCTTCAGGACCTCCTCCGCGCCATCTCGGCGAACGTGAGGCAGGCGCTCCGATGCGACTTCGCGAGCGTCGTCCTCGTCGACGAGGGCGCGACGCAGGCTCTCCTCTACGTCCTCGACTTCCCGGACAGCCGCGGCTTCATGAGGGAGGGCTCCGTGATTCCCGTCGAGGGAGGCCCGATGGGGGAATTCCTGAGGGTCGGCCAGCCGCGGGAGGTGACCTTCGACGGACCCGCGGATGCCGGAACCGAGCGCCTCCGGGCGGAGGGCATCTCCTCCGGCTACGCCTTCCCGCTCGTCAGCCGGGGACGCCCTCTCGGCATCTTCACCGTCATGAGGAGGACCGAGGAGAAGTTCGACCGGGACGAGGTGGACCTCATCGGCCAGATCGCCGGCCAGGTCGCGACGGCGCTCGACAACGCCCTCGCCTACCGGGAGATCGCAGACCTGAAGGACCAGCTCGCCCGGGAGAAGCTCTACCTCGAGGACGAGATCCGGAGCGAGCTGAGCTTCGACGAGATCGTCGGGAGGAGCGAGGCCCTGCGGCGCGTCCTCAAGCAGGTGGAGACGGTGGCGCCGACGGATTCCACGGTCCTCATCTCCGGCGAGACGGGCTCGGGCAAGGAGCTGATCGCCCGGGCGATCCACGATCGCGGGGCGCGCAGCGGCCGGACGTTCGTGAAGCTGAGCTGCGCGGCGATCCCGACCGGCCTTCTCGAGAGCGAGCTCTTCGGCCACCAGAAGGGGGCGTTCACGGGCGCGATCGCGGACCGCGTCGGTCGCTTCGAGCTCGCCAGCGGCGGGACCGTCTTCCTCGACGAGATCGGGGAAGTCCCGCTCGAGCTCCAGCCGAAGCTCCTGCGTGTGCTGCAGGAGCGCGAGTTCGAACGCCTCGGAAGCTCGAGGACCTTCCGAACCGACGCCCGCCTCATCGCGGCGACGAACCGGGACCTCGCCGCGATGGTCGAGGCGGGGACGTTTCGCGCCGACCTCTTCTACCGGCTGAACGTCTTCCCGATCCACGTCCCCGCGCTCCGCGAGCGGCCCGAGGACATCCCCCTCCTCGTGCGCCACTTCGTGCAACAGCTCGGACGCCGGATGAACAGAGTCGTCGAGACGATCCCCGCCGAGGCGATGGCCGCCCTTTCGCGGTACGACTGGCCGGGGAACATCCGCGAGCTCCAGAACCTGGTCGAGCGCTCCATGATCCTCACGACGGGCCCGGTCCTGAGGATCCCGCTGGACGAGCTGAAGGCGCACGGGGCGCCCGCCGCGGGAAACTCCCGGCCGAGGACCCTGCGGGAGGCGGAGCGCGAGCACGTCCTGGCCACCCTCGAGGAAACTCACTGGGTTCTCGGAGGGAAGAACGGGGCGGCTGCGCGCCTCGGGATGAATCGCTCCACGCTGCAGTTCCGGTTGAAAAGGCTGGGGATCTCGAGACCGGGACGGTGATGCGAGCGCCCCTCCCGGGGCGCCCTCGGCCGGATCGAAGGGGTGCCAGTCCGCTGGTGTATGCCAATTTATTGGCGCCAAATCGTTGGGTTCGTCCGAGACCCCGCAAGAGGTAGAGTGCCGCAAGTGGTTCATTCACTGGTGCTTGAGAGTGTTCTTGAATCTCCGTCCGCGAGGCATTGGCATTGCATTTCCCTTCGCCACGAGGGAATCGCGGATGCTGAAAATCACGATCGAGCCTGCGGCCGAAGAAGTCCGAATGAAGCTCGAAGGGGACCTCGCCGGGACGTGGGTTGCTGAGCTCGAGGAGTGCTGGCGCACGACGCGCGACTCCTCCGCCGGGAAGACAGCCTGGCTGGACCTGGCCGGCGTCAACCGCGTCGACGACGCCGGCCGATACCTCCTGGCTCTGATCCACGGGACCGGCGCGCGAATGGTGGCGACCGGCCTCGAGATGACGTCCCTCCTCGATTCGATCGGCCGGGACTGGCCGGTGAGGCGCGTCGAAGGCCCGGGATGTACCGCGATCCCCTCGCCGCGGACGCCCCGCTCGTGAGTGTCCGCAGCTCCGGCTTCCGATCTTCCTCGCTTCGACTGCGCTCGATGGAGAAACCTATGAAGAACCGCTACCGCTCCCTTCCGATCCTCCCGCTCCTCGCCGTCGCGGCGCTGACCGTCGCCTGTGGCAAGCCTCAGGCCCGGCCCCCGCAGGGTCCGGCGGAAGTCGGCGTCGTGACGGTGAGCCCCGAGAAGGTCGTCCTGACGACGGAGCTGCCGGGCCGGACGTCGCCCTATCTCGTCGCCGAGGTCCGCCCCCAGGTGAACGGTCTCATCCGGGAGCGGGCCTTCGAAGAGGGCACCGACGTGAAGGCGGGCGCGCTCCTCTATCAGATCGACCCGGCCCCCTACCAGGCCGCGTACGACCAGGCGAAGGCGTCGCTCGCGATGGCCGAGGCGAACGTACCGGCGACCCGCTCCCGCGCCGAGCGGCTGAAGGGGCTCGTCGAGATCCGGGCCGCGGGCCAGCAGGACTACGACGACGCGGCGGCGGCGGCCCTGCAGGCGGAGGCGAGCGTCGCGGCGGCGAAGGCGGCGGTCGACAGCGCCCGTGTCAACCTCTCCTACACGCCGATCCGGGCGCCGATCCCGGGGCGCACGGGCAAGTCGAGCGTCACGGTCGGGGCTCTCGTGACCGCCTACCAGCCGGTCCCCCTCGCGACGGTCCAGCAGCTGGACCCGATCTACGTCGATGTGACCCAGTCCTCGGCCGAGCTCCTCCGTCTCCGGCGAGGCTTCAAGAGCGGCGGTCTGACCCGGGACAGCTCCTCCTGGAGCAGGGTGAAGCTCGTCCTCGAGGACGGAACACCCTATTCCCGGGAGGGCAGGCTCAAGTTCCGCGACGTGACGGTCGACCCGACGACGGGCTCTGTGAGCCTCCGGATGGTCTTCCCGAATCCCGACCACCTCCTCCTTCCGGGTATGTTCGTCCGGGCGATCGTCGAGGAAGGGGTGAACGAGGAAGCGATCCTCGTCCCCCAGCAGGGGGTCACGCGCGATCAGAAGGGGAGCCCCTACGCCCTCGTCGTCGGGAAAGACGGGAAGGCGGAGCAGCGGATGCTGACGCTCGAACGGACCGTCGGCGACCGGTGGGTCGTCTCGAAGGGACTGGCCGCGGGGGACCGTGTCATCGTCGAGGGGCTGCAGAGGATTCGTCCCGGAGCGGACGTGAAGGCCGTTCCGTTCACCCCGGCGGCCGACGCGGCGTCCGGCGCGTCCGCCCCGGCGGCGAAGTAGGGGCACGCCGTGTCTGCCTTCTTCCTCGAACGCCCCGTCTTCGCGTGGGTCATCGCGATCGCCATGATGCTGGCGGGCGCGATGGCGATCGTGCTGCTCCCCGTCTCCCAGTACCCGCCGATCGCCCCCCCCTCGATCGGGATCCGGGCCATGTACCCCGGCGCGGCGGCCAAGACCGTCGAAGACTCCGTCGTCCAGATCATCGAGCAGAAGATGACCGGGCTCGACCGGATGCTCTACATGTACTCCACGGCCGACTCGTCGGGGACGGCCCAGATCACGCTGACCTTCGCGCCGGGGACCGATCCCGACATCGCCTGGGCGAAGGTGCAGAACAAGCTGCAGCTCGCCATGCCCGCCCTCCCCGATGTCGTCCAGCAGACGGGCGTCACTGTCAGCAAGGCGACGCGGAACTACCTCCTCATCACGGGCATCGTCTCCGAGGACGGCAGCATGGACAACGCCGACCTCAACGACTACACCGTCTCGAAGATCGAGTCGGTCCTCGGCCGCGTCCCCGGGGTCGGCGAGGTCGAGGTCTTTGGCACCGCCTACTCGATGCGGGTCTGGCTCGACCCGGACAAGCTGACGAAGTACGGGATGTCGTCGGACGACGTCGTCCTGGCCCTCCAGGCCTACAACGTCGAGGTCTCCGCCGGCCAGCTCGGCGGCGCGCCGGCCGTCCCGGGGCAGCGGCTCAACGCCTCGATCCTCGTCCAGTCGCTCCTGAAGACGCCCGAGGAGTTCGCGGCGGTCCCGCTCCGGACGAACCCGGACGGTTCCGTCGTGAAGGTGTCGGACGTGGGCCGGACGGAGCTCGGGACCGAGATTCCCGACCTGAAGTTCAAGTTCAACGGCAAGCCGGCCGGCGTCCTGGCGATCCGGCAGGAGGCGGGAGCGAACGCGCTCGAGACCGCCGACCGGGTCAAGGCGAAGATGACGGAGCTCTCGAAGTTCTTCCCGCCCGGCATGAAGCCCGTCTTCATCTACGACACGACGCCGTTCGTGAAGGTGGCGATCGACGAGGTCCAGAAGACCCTCATCGAGGCGATCGTCCTCGTCTTCCTCGTCATGTACCTCTTCCTCGGGAACTTCCGGGCGACGCTCATCCCGACGATCGCGGTCCCCGTCGTCCTCCTCGGGACGTTCGGCATCCTCGGCGCCCTCGGCTATTCGATCAACATGCTGACGATGTTCGCGATGGTCCTCTCCATCGGCCTCCTCGTCGACGACGCGATCGTCGTCGTGGAGAACGTCGAGCGGATCATGAGCGAGGAGGGGCTCTCTCCACTCGAGGCGACGCGCAAGTCGATGGAGCAGATCACGAGCGCCCTCATCGGGATCGGCCTCGTCCTCTCCGCGGTCTTCGGGCCGATGATCTTCTTCCCCGGCTCCACCGGCGTCATCTACCGGCAGTTCTCGGTGACGGTCATCGCCTCGATGCTCCTCTCGGTCCTCGTGGCGTTGATCCTGACGCCGGTCCTCTGCGCCGCCCTCCTGAAGCCCGTTGCCAAGGGGCACGAGGCGGCCGAGACCGGCCTCCGCTTCCTCCGGCCGTTCTTCCTCTGGTTCGACCGGTTCTTCTACGGTCTCCGCGACAACTACACGAGGTCGGTCGGCCACGTCCTCGGCAGGAGGGGCCTCTTCACCGTCGTCTTCGCCGTCATCGTCGCGGCCATGGCGTTCCTCTACACGAGGATGCCGACCGGTTATCTCCCCGAAGAGGACCAGGGGACGCTCATGGCGATGGTCCAGCTCCCGGTCGGCTCGACCCTCGAGCAGACGCAGGCCGTCATGGACGACGTGGCGCACCATTTCCTCACCGAGCAGAAAGACGCCGTGAAGTCGTGCGGGGCGGTCGCGGGGATGGGCTTCAGCGGGCGCGGCCAGAACCAGGGAATGGTCTTCGTCCAGCTCAAGGACTGGAAGCTCCGAGACCAGCCGGGCCTGAGAGCGAAGGACGTCGCCGGGAAGGCGATGAAGGCTCTCTCGGGCTACCGCGGCGCCATCATCTTCGCCTTTCCCCCGCCCGCGGTCGTCGAGCTCGGCACAGCGACCGGCTTCGACCTGATGGTGCAGGACCGGGGATCGCTCGGGCACGAGGGGCTCTCCAGGGCGGTCGGCCAGCTCCTCGATCTCGCCGCGAAGAACCCGGCGCTCGCGCGCGTCCGGCCGAACGGGATGCCGGACGTCCCCCAGTACAAGGTCGACATCGACTGGGAGAAGGCGGGCACGCTCGGGGTCCCCGTCGCCTCGGCGCAGAACTACCTCTCGGCGGCCTTCGGCAGCGCCTACGTCGGCAACTTCGTCCAGGGGGGCCGGGTCAAGCGCGTCTACGTGCAGGCGGACGCCCCGTTCCGGATGGTCCCCGAGGACCTCCACAGGCTCCACGTCCGAAACCGGCAGGGCACCCTCGTCAACCTCTCGGCCGTCGCCTCGGGCCGATGGGTCTACGGCTCGCCGCGTCTCGAGCGCTACAACGCCTTCCCCGCGATGAACATCCAGGGAGAGCCGGCGCCGGGCCGCAGCTCCGGCGAGGCGATGAACACGATGGAGGAGCTGATCAAGAAGCTCCCGGCCGACGTCGGCTTCGAGTGGACCGGCCTCTCCTACCAGCAGCGGATGTCGGAGTCGCAGGCCGGGCTCCTCTACGCCTTCTCGGTCCTGGTGATCTTCCTCGTCCTGGCGGCGCTCTACGAGAGCTGGACGGTCCCGATCTCGATCGTCCTCGCCCTCCCGCTCGGCGTCATCGGGGGCGTGATCGCGTCCTCGGCGCGAAGCATGGCCAACGACGTCTACTTCCAGATCGGCCTCCTCACCGTCCTCGGCCTCACGACGAAGAACGCGATCCTGATCGTCCAGTTCGCCGTGCAGAACCGCGAGAAGGGAATGGAGCTGATCGAGGCGACGATGGAGGCGGCGAAGACGAGGCTCCGCCCGATCGTCATGACTTCGATGGCCTTCGGCTTCGGCGTCCTGCCGCTCGCGATCGCGAGCGGGGCCGGGGCCGGGGCGCAGATGGCGATCGGCACGAGCGTCCTCGGCGGCATGCTGAGCGGCACGTTCCTCGCCGTCGTCCTGATCCCGCTCCTCTACGTCCTCGTCGTCCGGCTCTTCGAGAGGAAGAACGCCGTCGGGGCGCCTCCCGTCCACGACGCGCCCGTCCCGGCGGAGGGGAACTGACATGAACCGCACGCGAAACACGCCCTCCGTCGTCCTCCTCGCCGCAGTGCTCGGCCTCGGCGGCTGCACGATGATGCCGAAGTACGAACGCCCGGCGCTGCCGGTGGCGGACGCCTTCAAGGCGGAGGCCGGCGCTGAAGGCACCGCGCCGGCGGCGGAAGCCACGCCCGCCGCGACCGAGGTTGCTCCCGTCGCGGCGCCGGCCGTCCGGGACGTCCCCTGGCAGGAGTTCTTCACCGACACGCGCCTCAGGTCCGTCATCGACCTCGCGCTCGCGAACAACCGCGACCTCAGGGTCTCGACCCTCAACGTCGAGCGGGTCGCGGCCCTCTACCGGATCCAGCGCTCCGAGCTCTTCCCGACGATCGGCGTCCAGGCGACGGGCGAGAGGTACAGGGTCCCGGAGAGCCTCGGGGAGAACGGGACGGCGAGCACGAAATCGTCCTATACCGTCGGCCTCGGCATGGCCTCCTGGGAGCTCGACCTCTTCGGGCGCATCCGGAGCCTGAGCGCCCGCGCCCTCGAGCAGTACCTCGCGACCGAGGAGGCCCGCCGGGGCGCGCAGACCTCCCTCGTCGCCGCGGTCGCCGGCACCTGGCTGAGCCTCGCGGCCAACGAGGAGAACCTCCGGATCTCGCAGGCGACCCTCGAGGCGCAGCGGGCCTCGCACGACCTGATCCGCCAGAGCCGCGACGCGGGGATCGGCTCCGACCTCGAGCTGAGCCAGGCGGCGAGCCAGGTGGAGGCGGCCCGCGCCGCCGTCGCCTCGTTCACCGGCGCCGTCGGGGTCTCGCGCAACGCGCTGGAGCTCCTCGTCGGCGCGCCCGTCCCGGCCGACCTCCTCCCGGAGCAGCTCGTCGTCGTGACGGACCCGAAGGGGCTCGAGACTGGCCTTCCGTCGGACGTCCTCCTCCGGCGGCCCGACATCCTCGCCGCCGAGCACCTCCTCCGCGGCGCGAACGCGAACATCGGCGCGGCCCGCGCGGCGTTCTTCCCGCGGATCTCCCTCACGGCCGGCTTCGGCACCTCGAGCCCCGACCTCGACGGACTCTTCAAGTCCGGGACGAACGCCTGGAGCTTCGCGGGGCAGATCATCTCGCCGCTCTTCGCGAGCGGCTCCCTCATCGCGAACCTCAAGGTGTCGAAGCTCGACCGTGAAATCGCCGTCGCGACCTACGAGAAGGCCATTCAGACCGCCTTCGCCGAGGTGAACGACGGCCTCACGCTCCGGACGACGCTCGTTACACAGAGGGACGCGCAGGAGGCCCTCGTGAAGTCGCTCGAGGACTTCTCGCGCCTCTCCGACGCCCGGTTCAGGGCGGGCCTCGACGGCTACCTCGGCGTCCTCATCGCCCAGCAGGCGCTCTTCAACGCCCAGCGGGAAGCGGTCGGCGTCCGCCTCGCCGAGCAGGCGAACCTGGTGACGCTCTACAAGGTCCTCGGCGGCGGCGTGTGACCCGCCTCCTCGCCGGCCTCCTCGCCGCCGCGGCGCCCTCGCCGACGGCGCCGGTGGCGGCTGGCGAGGACGCCCGGGCATAGGACCCGCCGCGGGCAACAGGAGTGGCGCCACGGCCAGAACCTGTGCCTGTGGCGTCTGGTGGCAGAACCGGGTTAGCCTCTCTGGCAAGTGGTCTGAGGTCTGCTCAGCAAAACGTGTTCTCCAGGGCCCACTCTGCTGGCGCTCGTCGCCGACGCGAGCCTACCGGGAAGGCGCAACGCTCCAATGAACGAACTCTGCAGAAGCCTGATCGCGCTGAGCCTTCTGGTCATTGCCGAAGGCGTTCCGGCACAGTCGATGACGACCGTCCTCTCGATTCCTCCGGGAGACGCGGTGGCCGGAACTTCGGTCGAGCTGATGCTCATCGCCATCAACGCAGGAACCGCCGAGACCAGCTTGACGATCCCAGCTGTGCTTCCCGCTTCCCTGATCATCGGCGGCGAATCATGGCCGCTCGAGATGCGGGCGGATTCGTCGTCGCGGTCGACGGTGGCTCCGGGCGGTTTCATCGCTCGACCCTATTGCCTCGATCTGCCGGATGGTGCGGCCGGCCTCGGGGTGATCGAGGTCATTTTGCCGGACGCGTCCCCCCTGCGCTCCGCGATCGAGGTCGCTGGCGCAACCCCGGGGGCCGCGGGAGGAAACGGGGTCCCTCCGCCCACGGAGTCCGAGGGGAACGTCACGCGGCATGCCGCCATGGCGACCGACGCAGATGCGTCGATTCTCGGGCGAACGTTTGCGGGCCGCTTGCAGGCCCACGAGCCGACGTACTTCGTCTATGGATCGGGGCCACAGGCGGCGAAGTTCCAGTTCAGCTTCAAGTACAAGCTCGCCGACCTGGGCGACGAGACCGCGGCTTCGACGTTGAACAGCCTGCAGCTCGGCTATACCGAACGCTCTCTCTGGGACGTGAGTGAGGTGTCCAGCCCGTTCTACGACACGAGCTACATGCCGGAGCTCTTCTGGGAGTGGATCAGGTTTCCGGCCAAGAAGCAGAGCGGCTTTTCGTGGAACGGTTTTCAGCTCGGCTTCAAGCACGAGTCGAACGGAAAGGCCGGCGATGACTCCCGCAGCGTGAACACCGCGTACGTGCGCATTCCGTTCTTCGTCGGCCCGGTGGACGGTTGGCACCTCATTCTCTTCCCGGAGGTCTGGACCTATCTCGGCGGCGGGAAAGAGATCGCAGAGTACCGTGGCTACGGCCAGCTTCGCGGGTCGTTCGGCCAGGCAAAGGGCCCGCTTCTCGCGTTCGCAGTGATGGCGGGGAGCGGCCTCCACTACGGCTCCGTAGAGCTCGGTCTCACGTACCCGGTACACGTCCGCCTCCTCGGCAGCTCGATGTTCGTGCTCGCGCAGTACTTCAACGGCTACGGGGAGAGCATTCTCTCGTACGACCGGAAATCAGAGTCCGTACGGCTGGGTATCGCACTCGTCCGGTGAGAACGGAGAGCGCATCGGAATCCGAGCGCCGGCGAGTTCCGGCGAAGGCCCGGCCTGATGACGGGCCGCAGAGACGGACTTCCGGCCGCCTTCGTCGGCTTCCTACCCGTCGAAGGGCTCTACGCGGAGCTCTGGCTCTGTGGAATCTCCCACCCGGCCGTGCGGACCTGGTTCGGGATCCCGGGTGTCCTCGCGCTCTGTTCCGCCGTCGCCTGCCGCCAGGTCTGGACGGAGACGGCCGGGCTCGGGTGGTCCGGACAGGTCAGCGAGCGCCTTTGCCGCTGAGGACCGTCGGGATCGTCCGGAGGAGGATCTTCATGTCGAGGGTGAGCGACCAGTTGTCGATGTAGGCGAGGTCGAGCTCCATCCACTGGTCGAAGCTCGGCAGGTCGCTGCGCCCGGAAACCTGCCAGAGGCCGGTCAGCCCCGGCTTCATCGAGAGGCGCCGGCGTTGCCACTTCTCGTAGCGCGCGACCTCGTCCGGGAGCGGCGGCCTCGGGCCGACGAGCGACATCTCGCCCTTGAGGACGTTCCAGAGCTGCGGGATCTCGTCGAGGGAAAAGCGGCGGAGGAAGCGGCCGAAGGCGGTGACGCGCGGGTCGTGCGCCGCCTTGAAGACCGGCCCCTCGTGCTCGTTCAGATGCGCCACTTCGGGCAGCAGCCCCTCGGCGCCTTCGACCATCGTCCGGAGCTTGTAGAACGTGAACGGCCGCCCGTTCAGCCCGCAGCGGACCTGCCGGAAGAGAACGGGGCCGTGCGAGGAGATGCGGATCAGGAGCGCCAGGAGCGCGGCGAACGGGAGGCCGACGAAGCCGAGCGTGGCGGCGATGCCGACGTCGAGAACGCGCTTGGCGATCAGGCCGCCGTTCTCCGTGGGGGTCGTGGAGAACGTCAGGAGAGGGGTCCCGTCGAACTCCTCCAGCTCGACCCTCGCGAAGACGTGCGGGAAGAAATCGAGGATGAGCCGTGTCTTGACGCCCATCTCCTCGCACAGCAGGAAGATGTCCTCGAGCGTCTCGATGTCCCCCCGGTCGACGGCGAGGATCACCTCGTCGACGGGCAGCGACGTGAGGATGGTGGGGAAGTCCTCGAGCGACCCGAGGACCGGCAGGCCTCCCGCCGTCGTCCCAGCCACCGACGACGCGGGGCGCTCCCTCACGAGGCCGAGGAGCCTCAGTCCCCACCAGGGGTGGTCGTGGATGAGGCGGGCCATCGAGCGGGCGCGCGGCGTGTCGCCGACGAGGACGACCGTCCGGAAGTTGTAGCCGCGCATCCGGACCTTCCGCGCGACGATGCGCACGGCGAGCCGCTCGACGATGAGAAACAGCGTGTTGAAGATGGCGAAGAGCGGCAGGAACGGCCGCGAGATGAAGTCGAGCCTCAGACCGTAGACGAGGATCGTCAGGACGACCGTTCCCCCGAGGACGATCTTGGCGATGAGGAGCGTCTCGTCCTTGAGTCCCGAGGTCCTGCGGCTCCGGTAGGCACCCGAGAGAAAGAGGAGTCCCGTCCAGATGACGACGATCGGCCCGACCAGGACGAGGTAGACCGTGAACGGAAAGAGCGCCGTCAGGCGCTCCGGAAAGCACCGGGGAAGGAGCTCGCTCCTCACCAGGTACGCCGCGGCGAGGGCCCCGAGGGTCGACGCGAGGTCGGCGGCGTAGAGCGAGGCGGCGACGGCCCTTGCCTGTTGCTTCAGCATTCCCGCCCCGATGGTAGCCCGCCGGGCCCGAGCGAGCTCGCCGGCAGCGCGCCGAGGAGCGCCTCGTAGACGGTCGTCACCTCGTCCCAGCGGTAGCGCTCCTCTGCCCGCCGCCGCGCCGAGGCTCCGAGAGCTTCCCGGCGGAGGGCGTCCGGCAGGAGGGCGCCGAGGAGGCGGGTCAGGGTCGCGGGGTCGCGGGCGTCCCACCAGAGGGCGGCGTCGCCGGCGACCTCCCGGTTCTCGGGCGTGTCGTGGGCGAGGACCGGCCTGCCGAACCCCATGGCCTCGATGAGGGCGGGGTGCGTCCCGCCGACCTCGGTCGCGTGGACGTAGGCCGACGCGTGGGCGAGGAGCGCGCGGTAGCCGTCGCCGTAGACCGCCCCGGGAAGGACGACGCGCGGGTCTTTCGTGGCCTCTTCCTTCAGGCGGGTGATGAACCTCTCGGCGTACGGGGCCGAGCCGACGAGGACGAGTCGCTGGTGGCCGGGGACGTCGCGATACGCCCGGACCACGGCGTCCGGGTTGTTCTCGGGCTCGAAGCGCGAGACGTAGAGGACATAGCTCCCGCTCTCGAGACCGAGCCGGTCGAGGATCGAGAGGTCCGCGGGCAGCGGGAGGTCCGAGCCGTAAGGGACGTAGGCCGACTCCTGGCCGTAGCGCGCGAGGTAATAGCGGCGGATCTCCTTCGCGTCGGTGACGACGACGTCGGGCAGGACGCACGAGAGGCGTTCGGATACGGCATAGACCGCCTTGCCGAGGCGGTTCCACTTCCTTCGGTTCCTCTCGAGCCCGTCGACGTTCAGGAGGATCCGCGTTCCGGAGCCGAGAAGGCGCGGCAGGCGGCAGGTGAGGGCGTTGGCCCCGTTGCAGACGAGGACGGCGTCGTACCCCTCGGCCGCCGCGTGCAGACCCGACGTGACGCCGTGGACGACGGTATCCAGGTACTTGAGGCGAATCGTCGGGGTGAAGACGACGCGGACGCCGAGGAACGAGGAGAGCTCTTCTCCCACGCAGCCACGCCGCGAGTAGACGGTCACGTCGTGGCCGCGCCGGACGAGCCTCACCGAAAGCTCCTCGGCGAGCGTCTCGAAACCACCGTACGCCGCGGGGACGCCGCGCGTCCCGAGGATGGCGACCCTCACGCGTCCAGGTCCGGGATCCGGGCGCCCCCCGGGTCGGGGCCGAACCAGCGCAGGAGGGCGCGGTCGGAGACCGTGCGCCGGCCGAGGATCTCGCGCCTCTTCGCCAGCAGGCGGACGCGGTTTCGCGCGAGCCAGCGGAGCGCTTCGAGCGAGGTCCGTTCGGTGGTGAGACAGCCGCCGACGACGACGACGTCCCGCGCGAAGGTGAGCGGGAAGGTCGCCCGGAGGTGGTCCGAGCCGGCGTTGTTGACCCGCAGGAGAAACCGGTTCTTGACCGAGTGGAGGTTCGCGAGGACGGACATCACGCGGCGTCGCTCCGGAAGGTTCCGTCGCCGGTGCCAAGCCACCGCGGCGGGCAGGCAGCGTGCGGCCCATCCGCGCCCGCGGAGGCGCCAGGCGAGGTCCACGTCTTCGCGGTAGACGAAGAAGTCGTCGTCGAACCAGCCCGTGGAGATCCTGACGTCCTCGAGCGCGGCGACCCGGTAGAGCGCGACGCACCCCGAGACGCCAAAGACCTCGGCCGGACGGTCCCACCGTCCCGTGTCGGGCTCGCCCGCTCCGACGTCGAAGTGCCTCCCGCTCCGCGTCATCCGGATGCCGGCGGTATCGACGACGGTCGTCGGCACGAGATCCGTCCCGTCGGCGCGCAGGACCTTCCCGGTCATGGCGCCCACCCACTCGCGCCCGGGACGGTGCGCGTCGGCGAGGAGCGTCTCGAGGTAGTCGGGGGCGAGGACCACGTCGGCGTTCAGGACGAGGACCCACTCGGCCCCCCGCTCCACCGCCTTTCCGATCCCGACGTTGTGTCCGCCGGTGAAGCCGAGGTTCTCGCGCGAGGCGACGATCTCCATCGGCACCGGCGCCAGCTTCTTCGCCGCGGCGAGGGAGGCGCGGGTACCGTCCTCGGACCGGTTGTCGACGGCGACGAGCTCGAAGTCCCGGTACGTCTGGGCGAAGAGGGTGGGGAGGAGGCGCTCGGTGTCACCGGATTCGTCGTGCGTGACGAGGGAGACGAGGACGCGCGCCACTCAGGCTCTCTCCGGCAGGAGCGCGCTCGTGAAGCCGAGGCCGAGGAGGCCCTTCAGGACGCGGAGGTAGGCGCGCGCGGCTTCGGGGCGCGCGTGGTCTCCCCGGGCGACGGGGAGGAGCGCGAGCCGCAGGAGCGCCCCGGTGGCGAGGACGGCGCGGGCGCCGGCGCGGACGGGGAGCCCCGCGTGCCGCCGGAGGTACCGGAGGAGGTTCCGCGTGTAGAGCGGAAGGTAGTCGTCGTAGGGAAGCGCGCGCATGGTGGTGCCGCCGACGTGGCTCGCACGAGCCGCGGGGACGAAGCGGATACGGTACCCCGATTCGAGCATCTTCGCGCAGAGGTCGACGTCCTCGAACCAGGCCGGGGCGAAGGCGGGGTCGAATCCGCCGACCTCCGCGAAGGCCGAGGCGCGGACGAGGAGCGCTGCGGCCGCGGGCTGCTCCACGTCGAACGGAACGCTCCGGTCGCGGTCGAGGTAGCGCTCGCGGAGGAACCCCCGGTTGCGGGGGAAGAGACGGTTCACGAGGAAGGCCTCCCGGGCGAGCGAACCGAGAGCCGGGAGGCGGCGAAGCTGGAACGATCCCTGGCCGTCCCCCTGAAGGGCCGGGGCGACGGCACCGACGCGCGGGTCCGTGTCGAGCTCGGCGAGGAGGAATTCGAGCGAGGCCGGGCCGTCGAGGAGGGCGGCGTCGGGGTTGAGAAAGAGGAGCGTCTCGGCGGGCGGGAGGCCGGCGACCTCACCGGCGCCGAGGTTGCACGCGGGGCCGAATCCCCTGTTCTCGCCCAGCCGCATCACGACGGCCCCGGTCCGTTCGGCCTCGGACGCCGAGCCGTCCTTCGAGGCGTTGTCGACGACGACGACCCGTGCGGGGGCGGGCACCGACGCGGCCGCCCGGCCGACGAGTCCCTCCGAGTTCCAGGAGACGACGACGGCCCTCACGCGGGAGAGATCGGTGCTCATTCGGGGAGTCCCGGCAGGAGCGGGTGTGCCCGGCGCGCGGCCCGGTCCTCTGCGAGGGCGGCGAACGCCCCCAGTGCGGCGCCGGCCACCGCCCCGAGCGCCCGAGGCAGGCCCAGGTCGCGAATGGCGTCCCTGAGGGCCGGGAGCGGCAGCGGATGGAGCAGGAGGGTCCGGAGGCGCGCCGGGGCGGAGAGGTTTCGCCGCAGCGTCCGGACGCGGTTCTGGAGAAGCAGCCTCCACTTGAGCCCGGGCGTGCGGCGCCCTGTGGCCGAGCCCACGTGCCGCGCCCGCGCGGCGGGGACGTACGCGAATCGCCCGCCGGCGCGCAGGAGGCGCAGCGACAGGTCGGAATCCTCGTACCAGGCGAAGAACGAACCGGCGAACCCTCCGGCGCGCTCGAAATCGCTGCGCCGGAAGACCGGGGCCGTCCCGGAAACGCCGGAGACCTGGAACGGCGGCGCGTCCGCCGGTGGGGGCGGGCCGCCGTGCCCGAGCTGGATCGCCTCGCGACGCCGGTTCCAGCCGATCCCGAATCCGTCGACGAGCCCTCCACCGGCGTCCAGGACGACGCCCTGGACGGCGGACAGGCCCGGGTCGGCCTCGAGGGCCGCGACGCAGGCGGCGAGGTAGCCCGGCTCGAGGAGGGCGTCGTTGTTGACGAAGGCGACGTACGGAAGGGCCTTCATCCGGGCGTCGACGGCCCCGGCGTTCGAGGCGGAGGCGAAGCCCCGGTTCGTCCCGAGGGGCAGGACGAAGACGCCGGCCCGGCCGGCGAGCCGCTGAAGCTCGCCCGGCTCGGAGCCGTTGTCGACGACGAGAATCCGAGCCGCCCCCTGCCCTTCGAGGGCGTCGAGGCAGGAATCGAGGAGCGCTCCCCCGTTCCAGTTCACGACGATGACCCCGGCGGGGAACCTCTCCATCCAGCGGATTATCGGGGCCGCCGTAGAATTCGCCTCCCATGCTGGCACGAGACTTCCTCCGCACGCACTTCGCCGAGATGCCCCACCTTCTCCGGAACAGGACGTTCGACGCCGGGTCTCTTGCGCGCTGGGGGGAGCTGGACGCCGAGCGTCGCCGGGTCTTGACGGCCGTGGAGGCCATGAAGGCGGAGCGAAACGCCCTCTCGGCCGAGGTCGGAAGGAAGAAGAAGGCGAAGGAAGACGCCACGGCCGAGATGGAGCGGGCGAAGGAGCTCGGCGTCTCCGTCTCCGTGCAGGAAAAGAGGATCGAGGAGATCGAGGGGGAGTTCTTCGCGATCGAGCAGGCCCTCCCGAACGTGCCGCACGAAAGCGTTCCCGAAGGGGAGGACGAGACCGGGAACGCCGTCCTGAAGACGTGGGGCGAGCCGGGTCGCTTCTCCTTCACCCCGAAGCCCCACTGGGAGCTCGGCACGGCCCTCGGCATCCTCGATTTCGAGCGGGCGGCCAAGGTGACGGGGGCGCGCTTCGCGGTTCTTTCGGGCGAGGCCTCCCTTCTCTCCCGGGCCCTCATCGCGTTCATGCTCGATCTCCACACGCGCGAGCACGGCTACCGGGAGGTCCTGCCGCCGTTCATCGTGAACGCCGCGTCGCTTTTCGGGACCGGCCAGCTCCCGAAGTTCGAGGCGGACCTCTTTCGCCTGCAGGGGACCGACTGGTACCTCGCCCCGACGGCCGAGGTCCCCGTCACGAACCTCCACCGCGACGAGGTTCTCCGGGACGACCAGCTCACGATCTCCTATTGCGCCTACACGCCCTGCTTCCGGGCCGAGGCGGGAGCGGCGGGGAAGGACACGCGGGGCCTCATCCGGCAGCACCAGTTCGACAAGGTCGAGCTCGTGAAGTTCACTCGCGCCGAGGATTCGGCCGAGGCGCACGAGAAGCTCACCCGGGACGCCGAGACCGTTCTCGAACGGCTCGAGCTGCCGTATCGGCGCGTCGTCCTCTGCCGGGGGGACATGGGGTTCTCCTCGGCGAAGACCTACGACCTCGAGGTGTGGCTCCCGGGCCAGGACGCCTACCGGGAGATCTCCTCCTGCTCGAACTTCGAGGCGTTTCAGGCGCGAAGGGCGGCGATCCGCGTCAAGCGGACGGGAGCCGACGGGAAGAGCCGGAACGAGTACGTCCACACGCTCAACGGGTCGGGACTGGCGGTGGGTCGGACTCTCGTCTCGATTCTCGAGAACTTCCAGCGGGAAGACGGCTCGGTCGCGATCCCGACGGCCCTCCAGCCGTACTGCGGGGGGCTCTCCGAGATCCGCCGGCCGTCCTGCTAAACTCCGTCCCCCGCGGGAAGCGGACAGGTGGGAGAGTGGCTTAATCCAACGGTTTGCTAAACCGTCGTAGGCCTTAAAAGCCTACCGGGGGTTCGAATCCCCCCCTGTCCGCCAGTGCCTCCGCCGGAGGAGTGGCCGAGTGGTTTAAGGCGGCGGTCTTGAAAACCGTTGAGCTGAAAGGCTCCGGGGGTTCGAATCCCTCCTCCTCCGCCACCCCTCGTGTCAAGATTCGACTGCAGCAGTGGCCGATCCGCGTCCCCGCGTCCTCGTCGTCGACGACGACCCCCTCTCGAGGAGGATTCTCGAGCAGACGCTCGGTTCCGCGGGGTGCGACGTCGAAACGGCGGCCGACGGACAGGAAGCTCTCACGAAGATCCGAAGCCACAGACCGGACGTCGTCGTCACGGACTGGCAGATGCCCCGGATGGACGGCCTGACCCTTTGCCGGATCCTGAAGGGCAGTGACGAAACCCGCTTCACGCACGTCCTCATGCTGTCGGCTCGGGGGGAGACGGAAGCGAAGGTCACGGGCCTGGAGACCGGCGCCGACGACTACATGGTGAAACCGGTGGATCCGGTCGAGCTGACGGCCCGGGTGAACGTGGGGCTGAGGCTCCAGAAAGCCCTCGCCGACCTGGCGGCCAAGAACGAGATCCTGGAGAAGCTGGCGCTGACCGACGCGTTGACGGGCCTGGCGAACCGCCGGGCTTTCCTGGACGCGCTCGAGGCGGAACTGACCCGAGCCCTCCGCTACGATTACCCGGCGAGCCTTCTCTTCCTGGACCTCGACGGGTTCAAGCGCGTGAACGACACCCACGGGCACGCCGTGGGAGACGAGGTCCTGGCGGGGTTTTCGGAGGTCCTGAGCCGGGGCTGCCGGCGAGGGGACCTCGCGGCCCGTATCGGAGGGGAGGAGTTCGCCGTCCTCCTTCCGATGACCGGCCGGGTCTCCGCCACTCTCGTCGCCGAACGGATGCGGCGGTCGACCGAATCGCTTCCCCTGGGTGTCAGCGTCGAGATGCCGGTGACGGTCTCCATCGGGGTCGCCTCCACCGAGGACTCTCCGAAGCCCTTCGAGGCGGCCGAGCTCCTGGGCCGCGCCGATGTGGCCCTCTACCGGGCCAAAGCGGGGGGCCGCAACCGCGTTGCCGCCGGTTGAAGCGCCCCGGCCGCCGTAACACCCTCGAAAAGCGGGGGTTTCCGGCCCGAACCGGCCCCGGGCGGGAAACTCAGGCGGGACTTCCTGCGTAATGATCGGTTGGCGCCCTTCGGCGCCCCTTTCGAAAGGAATGCGAGAGAGATGAGCTCCCGGCTGAAATGGATCCTCGGGGTCGTCGTCGTCGTCGTCGTCGCCCTCGTCATCGTCGCTTCCGTCGCCAGCAAGGACCGGAATCTCACCCGCGTCACCACCGCGAAGGTGGGGAAGTCGGATCTGGTCTCGACCGTCAGCTGCAACGGCCGCGTCCAGGCCAAGACGAAGGTCGAGATCTCCTCCCAGGTCATGGGCCAGATCGTCAACCTCGCCGTCGAGGAGGGCGACCTCGTGAAGAAGGGGGACTTCCTCCTTCAGATCGACAAGGCCCAGTACGACGCCTCCACGAAGGCGCAGCAGGCGAACCTCGAGGCCCTCTTCGCCCAGCGCGAGGCGGACCGGGCGACGGTGGAGCAGGCCGGGCGCGACTACGAGCGCGAGCGGAAGAACTTCGAGTCGAAGATCACGTCCGAGCAGGTGATGCAGAAGGCGAAGCTGACGCTCGACGCGGCCGTCGCCTCGCTCAACGCCACCGAGCGGCGGATCGAGCAGGCCCGTGCCCAGCTCCTCGGCAGCCGGGATTCCCTCGGCAAGACGACGCTGGTCGCCCCGATGAACGGCATCGTCACGGCCCGCCCCGTCGAGCAGGGCGAGAACGCGGTCGTCGGGACGATGAACAACCCGGGGACGGTCCTCCTGACGATCTCCGACATGTCGATCGTCGAGGCGGAGATGGAGGTCGACGAGACCGACATCCCGAACGTGAAGGTGGGCCAGAAGGCGAAGCTGACGCTCGACGCCTGGCCCGACGAGAAGTACGAAGGGGTCGTCACCGAGATCGGCGGCAGCCCGATCACGAAGTCGGCTCTCGGGACCGACGCCACGGCCGTCAATTTCAAGGTCAAGGTCCACCTGAAGGACCCGCCCGCCTCGATCCGCCCCGGCTTCTCCGTCTCGGGCGAGATCGAGACCGACAAGCGCGCCGGCGCCCTCGCGATCCCGATCCCGGCGCTCGTCGTCGCCGAGGAGTCCTCGCTCAAGCGCCCCGAGAAGGGGAAGAAGCCGGCCCCGACCCCGACCCCGTCCGCCGAAGACAAGGAGAAGAAGAAGGACGTCGAGGGCGTCTTCGTCGTCGACAAGGACGGCAAGGTCGACTTCCGGAAGGTGAAGACCGGGATCACGGCCGAGCTCCAGATCGAGATCGTCGACGGGCTGAAGGACGGGGACGAGATCGTCTCCGGGCCGTTCCGCGCGCTGCGTGCGCTCCGGATCGGCGACCGGGTGAAGATCGACAACAGCGCCGTCGCGAGGGACGAGAAGAGCTCGTAGGCGTTCGATGCTGAACGGGGAGCTCTTCCGCGTCGCCTGGCGGGCCGTCAACGCCCACAAGCTGAGGTCGTTCCTGACGCTCCTCGGGGTCATCATCGGGGTGATGACCGTCGTCGCGGTCGTGTCGGTCATCCAGGGCCTCAACAACTACGTCGCCACGAAGCTCTTCACCCTCTCGCCCGACGTCTACACGATCGAGCGCTTCGGCATCATCACGACCCGGGACGGGTTCCTCGAAGCCCTCAAGCGGAAGCGGATTCAGAAAAGCGACTTCGAGATGTTCCAGCGCCTCTCGAAGACCGCGGTCATGGTCGGCGCCCGCTCGGGGACGAGCCGCTCGGTGAGGTCGGGAAGCAAGCGCCTCTCCGACGTCCAGATCTCGGGCGTGACGGCGAACGTCGCCGAGCTCTCCAACCTCGACATCGACCTCGGGCGCTTCTTCACCGAGCCGGAGAACGAGCGGCGCGCCTTCGTCGCCGTCATCGGAACGGAGGTGCGCGACGAGCTCTTTCCCCGGCTCGACCCGGTCGGCCGGACGATCTCGATCGACGGGATCCCGTTCCGCGTCATCGGCCTTCTCGTCAAGCAGGGTTCCGCCTTCGGGCAGAGCCAGGACAACGTCGTCTACGTCCCGCGCGAGGCGCTCGCGAAGGCCTGGGGAGCGCGGCGGGGGCTGTCGATCTACGTGAAGGCCAGGGGCGGCGTCGAAGGGACTCCGGCGTCGATGGACGAGGCGCGCGCCATCTTCCGTGCTCTCCGCAAGACCGCCCCCTCGGCCCCCGATCCGGTCTCGTTCGTCACGGCCGAGGCGATCCAGGTCGTCTGGCGTTCGATCTCGGCCGGAGCCTTCGCCCTCCTCGCCTTCATCAGCGGCATCTCGCTCGTCGTCGGCGCGATCGTCATCGCGAACATCATGCTCGTCTCCGTGGTCGAGAGGACGAGGGAGATCGGCATCCGTCTCGCCATAGGGGCGAAGAAGCGCGACATCCGCCGGCAGTTCCTCCTCGAGGCGGCGCTCCTCTCCCTCGGAGGCGGCGCCATCGGAGTCCTCTTCGGGTGGATCATCTCCTCGCTCATCAACGCCTTCACGCCCCTCCCCACGCTCGTGACTCCGGGCCTCATCACCATGGGCCTCCTTCTCGCCACGCTCACCGGCCTCCTCGCCGGCGTCTTCCCGGCGGTCAAGGCCTCGCGCCTGCCGCCGATCGAGGCCCTCCGCTATGAGTGAGCGCTTCCTCGACGTTCTTCGCCGCTCCCTCGGCGAAAATCTCCGCTTCGCCTCCATCGCACTCCGGGCCCACAAGCTGCGCGCCTTCCTGACGATCGTCGGAATCGTGATCGGCGTCTGGACCGTCATCGCGATGGTCGCTCTGGTGACCGGCTTCAACCGTTCGACGATGGACGCCTTCTCGTCGTTCGGCACGACCCTCGTCCAGTTCCAGAAGTTCGAGCCCCGTTTCTTCGGCGGCGGGCACCGGCCCCCGGAAGAGGAGAGGAACCGGAAGGACCTCACGATCGAGGACGCCGAGGCGATCGCTCGCCTCGCCCCGTCCGTCGCCGCGGTCTCGCCCGAGCGCTACCTCTGGGGCGGCTCGAAGGTCAAGGGGAACGGCAAGGAAGCGAATTCACCGACCGTTTCCGGCGGCACCCAGAACTACTTCGTCTGCAACAACTGGACGATGCAGGACGGACGGGGCATCACCGACGTCGACGTGCAGCACGCCACCGACGTCGCCGTCGTCGGCTGGGACGTCGTCGACGCGCTCTTCGAGGGGAAGGACCCCCTCGGGAAGCCGATCACGATCAACGGGCGGCGGGTCCTGATCGTCGGCGTCCTCGAGAAGAAGGGCTCGCAGATGGGTGGCAGCCCCGACAACGTCATCGTCATCCCGATCACGACGTTCGACGTCTTCTTTCCGCAGATCAAGAACTCCCGCGGCGACACGCTCCACATCGCCACGATCCCGAAGTCGCCCGAGCTGATCCCCGCGGCGATCGAGGAGGGGACGAACATCCTCCGGGCCCGGAGAAGGGTGCCGTTCGACAAGCCGAACGACTTCGCCATCTTCACCGCCGAGAAGATGATCACCCAGATGACCGCGGTGACGGGCGCGATCTCGGGCGTCATGGTCTTCATCGCCGCCATCGCGCTTCTCGTCGGGGGCGTCGGCGTCATGAACATCATGCTCGTCTCCGTCACCGAGCGGACGAAGGAGATCGGCCTGCGCAAGTCTGTGGGGGCGCTGAGGCGCGACATCAGCCTCCAGTTCCTGACGGAGGCGATGACTCTGACCGGGCTCGGAGGGGCGATCGGGGTCGGCCTCGGCCTCCTCACGGCATTCGTCGTCGGGGCCGTCTCGCCGCTCAAGACCGCGACGCCCCTCTGGAGCGTCCTCCTCGGCCTCGGCGTCAGCCTCTCCATCGGCCTCTTCTTCGGTCTCTACCCCGCCCTCAAGGCCGCCCGCCTCGACCCCATCGAAGCCCTCCGCTGGGAGTAGCTCCTCTCCGTTCCTAGACGAGGACGAGCGAGAGCGAGACGGCCACCGCCAGGAGCGTGATCGACACGGCCAGGAAGAGCCTCCAGAACGGGGCGCGGTGGGCGCGACCGCGAAGGTAGAGGTCGGCGCCGATCAGGTTCGCGAGGGACGAGACGGGCGTTCCGCAGCCTCCGGCGTTCACGCCGTAGAGGAGAGCGGTGAAGAGGGACCCTCCCCCCGCCTTCGCCGCCGCCGGGGCGAGGAGGATCGCCGCCGGAACGTTCGAGACGGCCTGCGACAGCAGCGCGCCCGAAAGAACGAAGCCGGTGGGGGTCGCCCCGAGGAGCGCGGCCGGATCGAGCGTCGCAAAGAGCGCCGAGCGGCGGAGACCCTCGACGCCGACGAAGAGGGCCGAGAAGACGCCGAGGAGCGTGAAGTCGGCCTTCAGGAGACCGCGCCCGAGGAGGGCGGCGGCGGGAACCGCGGCGACCAGCGGGACCAGCCGTGGAATCGTCTGGGAGATGGCGAGGAGCTGGAGCGAGAGGAGGAAGAGCCCTGCGGTCGCGAGACGCGGCTCGACGGGCCGCTCCGTCTCTGGTGGCGCCGGAAGGGGGCGGCGGGGGACGAGAATGGGGACCAGGGCGAGCGTGGCGACCGCCATCCCTGCGACCCACGGGACCTGCGCTGCGAAGAATCCCGCCGTGGTGAAGCCTCCGCGCGAGAAGAGCAGGAGGTTCTGCGGATTTCCGGTCGGCGTGAGGCAGCCGAGGAGGTTGGCGGCCTGGATCTCGAGAACGACGACCCGGATCGGGTCGAATTCCGGGCAGACCTCCTCGAAGGCGAGCGTGAACGGAACGACGAGCAGGAGCGCGACGTCGTTCGTCACCATCGCCGAGACCGCGCCGGTCGTCAGGATCGCCGCCACCGCGAGCGTCCGTTCGGAGCGGACGCCGGACAGGACTGTCCCTACGACGGCCTCGACGAGGCCGGATCGCTTCAGGCACTCGACCGCCAGGATCAGGACGAGGAAGAGCGAGAGAAGGTGAAGGTCGAGAAGGGACCGGATCTCGGAAGGGGAGACGAGCCGGAACAGGAGCGCGACGAACGCCAGCGCGAGCGAGGCGGGGAGCACGTTCGCATGATACCCACGGCGGGGGTCTGGTCTGCGCTCTACACTCCGCTCTCCGGGCGGCGATGCCGCCCGGAGAGCGAGGGGCCGTCAGGTCAAAGGCTGGCGAAGCGGTCCGTCGCGGCGACCAGCGCCCGGCTGTTCGGCGGCTCGAAGGCGCTGTGGCCGGAGTCGGGGGTCACGATGAAATCGGCTTCGGGCCACGCGCGGTGGAGCGCCCAGGCACTGAAGATCGGGCAGACGACGTCGTAGCGGCCCTGGACGATGACTCCGGGGATGTGCCGGAGCCGCCCGACGTCGCGCAGGAGCTGGTCGTCGACCTCGAAGAAGCCGCGGTTCTGGAAGTAGTGGGCCTCGATCCGCGCGAACGCGAGGGCGAACTCGTCCTCCTCGTAGTGGTCGGTGAACGAAGCGTCGGGGAGCAGCTTCGACGTCGCCCCCTCCCAGCCGCTCCAGATCTTCGCCGCGGCGAGCCGCACCGTGGGGTCGTCGCTCGTCAGGCGCCGGTGGTACGCCGCGACGAGATCGCCGCGCTCCGCCTCGGGGATGTGTGCGAGGTAGGGCTCCCAGGCGTCGGGGAAGAGGATCGAAGCCCCCTCCTGGTAGAACCAGTCGATCTCCTTCCTCCGGAGCAGGAAGATGCCGCGGAGGACGAGTTCGGTCACGCGCTCGGGGTAGGTTTCTGCGTAGGCGAGAGCGAGGGTCGACCCCCATGAGCCACCGAAGACCTGCCACTTCGCGATGCCGAGGTCCTCGCGGAGCTTCTCGATATCGGCCACGAGGTCCCACGTCGTGTTCGCCTCGAGGCTCGCGTAGGGCGTGCTCTTCCCGCTGCCACGCTGGTCGAAGAGGATGATCCGGTACTTCCCCGGGTCGAAGAAGCGGCGCATCTTTCCGTCCGTCCCTCCGCCGGGCCCGCCGTGGAGAAAAACTACGGGCTTGCCCGCCGGGTTCCCGCACTCCTCGAAATAGAGGTCGTGCAGGTCGGAGACGCGGAGACGGCCGGTCCGGTACGGCTCGATCTCGGGGTAGAGCCAGCTGACGGGATCCTTCACCAGGTGGGCCATGCAAACCTCCACGCGCATC
The DNA here is from genome assembly GCA_963696015.1 of uncultured Holophagales bacterium. Lineage (GTDB taxonomy): Bacteria > Acidobacteriota > Thermoanaerobaculia > UBA5066 > UBA5066 > UBA5066. Next base: position 82,558 of record CAVOJA010000159.1, on the reverse strand, counting down.
CTGACAGAACGCCCGGGCGGAGTGAACGCGCCGCCGGTCAGGTTCTAAAGTAGAAAATCAAGACCTGACCCCACTCAGAGGTTCTCCTCGAAGAAGGAGAGGACGCGCTGGTTCACGGCGTGGCGGATGGCCGGGTCACGGGGACCGTGCTTCATGCCGGCGAAGGGAGCGAAGACGTACTCCTTGCGGGCCTTGTTGAGCGCGTCGGCGAAGGCGATCGACTGCTGCATGTGGACGTTGTCGTCGGCGGTGCCGTGGAGGAGGAGAAGCTTCGGGCCGAGCTGGCCGGCGTAGGTGAGCGGAGCGGAGGCCTCGTACCCTTCGGGGTTCTCCTTCGGGAGCTTCATGTACCGCTCGGTGTAGATCGAGTCGTAGTACTTCCAGTGGGTCACCGGAGCGCCGGCGACGGCCGCCCGGAAGACTCCGGGAGCGCGCGTCGCGGCGGTGAGCGTCATGTAGCCGCCGTACGACCAGCCGGTCAACCCGAGGCGGGAGGCGTCGACGAACGGGAGCTTCTTCAGCTGCTCGATCCCCTCGAGCTGGTCCTTCAGCTCGATCTCGCCGAGCCGCTCGAGAATGGCCGATTCGAAGGCGAGACCGCGCCCGCCGGAGCCGCGGCTGTCCATGGCCCAGACGAGGAAGCCTCTCGAAGCGAGGACGTGATCGAAGAGCGAGGTCGCTCCCCAGCGCTCGGACACGACCTGTGCGTGCGGCCCTCCGTAGACGTAGACGACGACCGGGTACTTCTTCGCGGGGTCGAAGTCCGCCGGCTTCACGAGCCGCGTGTAGAAGAGTGTGCCGTCCGAGCCGGTGAACGAGCCCATCTCGGTCGTCGCGAGGGCGTAGTCCGCCAGGGGCATCTTCGGGACGAAGACGCCCCTCGGGAGCGTCCCGTCTCCCCGGTGGAGGACGACGCGGGGAGGCGTGGTGACGTTCGACCAGGTGTCCAGGACGAAACGGCCGCCGGAGGAGGCGATCGCCTGGTGCGTCCCCTTGTCCGAGGTGAGGCGGACGAAGCCCGTGCCGTCGAGGCCCACCCGGTAGAAGTGCCGTTCTCGTGGGTCCTTCTCGGTCGCGTTGAAGAAGACGGCGCCGGCGGCGGAATCCAGCTTCGGATCGCCCTCGACGGACCAGGCACCGCTCGTGACGGCGCCCGCGAGCGTCCCGTCCATCCGGTAGCGGTAGAGGTGGAGAAAGCCGCTCCGCTCGGAGAGCCAAAGAAAGCCGGAGCCGTCGGGAAGGAAGAGCGGCGGCGCATGGGAGTTGATCCAGGAAGCGGAGCTCTCCTTCAGGACGCTCCTCGGCATCGCGCCGGCGGAACGGGGGAAGAGGAACAGCTCGAGCTCCGACTGCGTCCGGTTCATCCTCGTGAAGGCGACGGCGGAGGAATCGGGAGTCCAGGAGAAGGCGGGGCCGACGAGCGTCGTGCCGCCGTCGAATCCGACGGCGTTGGTCGCGAGAGCGTCTCCGCCGGGCTCCCACGAGACGACCTTCACCGAAGGCGCCGCGTTCGGGTCTCCCGGCTTCGGGTAGCGCTGGGGCATCAGCTTGCCGTTCGTCGGGAGGAAGTCGACGATCGGGTACTCCGGGACGCTCGACTGGTCGAGGCGAAGGAAGGCGAGGGCGGAGGAATCGGGTGCCCACTCGAACGCCCTGCCGCCGTTGCGGCCCGCGAGCTCCTCCTCGTAGACCCAGTCGAGCTTGCCGTTCAGGACGGAGGCGCTGCCGTCCGCCGTCAGGCGGCTCGCCTTTCCCGTGGCCACTTCGACGAACCAGAGGTCGTTCCCCTTCACGAACGCGACCCTGGAACCGTCCGGGGAGAAGAGCGGCAGCTCCTCCTGGGCCTCGTCGCCCGTCAGCTTCCGGGCCGTCCTTTCGCCGAGCACGTAGACCCAGAGGTCGTTCTCGGCCGATGCCAGAAGCGCCGTCCCGGCCTCGTTCCACTGCGCGCCTGTGACCGGAAGTGTCCTGGGCTTGCCGTCCTTGCCGACCCCCTCGACGGGAATCGCCTCTAGGATCTTCGTCACCTTCCCGGTGGCGGCGTCCTCTTCCCAGATCGAGGCCGGCGCCTTCGGCCCGCTTCCCTCCTTCTTCAGATAGGTGAAGCGCGAGGCGTCCCGCCAGCGCAGGCCCGTCGGCGCCGGCTCGACGAGGGGTTCGACGGCGTGGATGCGGTCCAGCGTGAGGGCCGGCTTCGCGGGGGGCGCGGCGGCTCCGCTGGCGGCGGACGAAACGAAGGCGACGAGGAGGGGGACGGCGAGCGGAAGAGGACGGTGCATCACGGCGGACGGACGATAGCCGAAAAGGACGCGCCCCCCGCGGACGGGGGGCGCCGGAAACAGCCCTCGGGCTGACGTGCCGGGGTCGAAAGCTCTACTTCGCGGCGGCCGCGGTCATCGGCTGCATCGTCATGGGGTCGCGGAGCGGGACGTCCGTCATCTTCCCGCCTGTCAGCTCGGGGAACCGCACCGGGTGCTTCGGATCGGGGTTCAGGAGGTCGTCCTTCTTCCCGACGACGAGGACGGCGACCTTTTCGGTCGCCAGAAGCCGCTGCGCGACGCGCTTCACGTCGGCCTTCGTCACCTTCTCGATCCGCGCCGCGTACCTCCGCCAGTACTCCGGTTCCTGCGCGAAACGGCCCGTGAACTCCTCGTCGAGGAAGACGCCCATCGTCTGCCCCTTCGTCGTGAACTTCCGGGAGAGGGTGTCGACGAAGGAGCTCTTCGCCGTCAGGAGCTCCTCGTCGGTCACCTCGGCCTCCCGGATCCTTTTCATCTCCTCGAGGACGATCTGGGTGGCGTAAGCGCACGTCCGCACCTTCGACTGGAAGGAAGCGCGGAAGAGACCGGGGAACCAGACGCCGCCCGGCAGGCCGGATCCGGCCGAGTAGGCGAGCCCCTCGTCGGAGCGGACGCGGTTCGTGATCCGGCTCGTGAAGCCTCCTCCACCCAGGATGTCGTTCATCACGAGGGCGGCGATGTCGTCGGGATCGTTCCGCTGGAGCGCGGGGAGCATGATGGAAACCCGCCCCTGGTTGACGTCCTTGTCGACGAGGTAGAGGCCCGGGGCCATCGCGTGCGTCGGCTTCGGGACGGACGGCGCGGCCACGCCCTCGTACGGCCACTTCGCGAACAGGGTGTCGAGCTTGGCGATCATCTGCGCCCGGGTGACGCCCTTGCCGAAGTCGCCAGAGGCGGCGACGACGACGTTCCCCGGGTCGACCCACTTCCGGTGGAACGCGACGAGGTCGTCCCGCGTGATCCCTTCCAGGGAGGCCTTCGTCGTGTACCGGTTCTGGTAGTACCCCTCGCCGAAGGCGAGGAAGCCCCGCTCGCGCACCTCGATGTCGGCGGTGTCGTCGTTCCGGGCCTTCATGTCGGAGAGGAGCTGGTCCTTGCGGAGCTTCAGCTTGTCGTCCTGGAAGCGGGGCGCGGTGAGCGCCTCGCGGAGGATTGCCAGACCCTCGTCGAGGTCCTTGGCGAGGAGGTTGAGGGAGACGGTGCCGCGGTCGGTGCCGTAGCTCGAGTTGAGCTGGGCGGCGAGGAAGGCAAGCCGCTCCTCGAGCTGCTCGGCCGTCTTCGTCGCCGTCCCGCCCCGGGCCAGGAGATAGCCGGCCAGCTCGGCGAGCCCTTCCTTCCCGGCGGGGTCGAGGTACGTGCCACCGCGGAGCGTCACGCTGATCGAGACGAGCGGCAGCTCGCGGTCCTCGGCGACGTACGCGACCGGGCCCGACTTCAGGACCGTCCGGTACTCCTTCGGCGACGGGGGCTGGTAGGTGAACTTCGGGTAGGTGAGCTCGTCCGGGTGCGGCGGGATGCCCTCGGCCGCGGGGGCGAGGAGGAGCGCGCCGAGGAGGGCGAGGGCAGAGGTCCGCACGAGAGTCTTCATCGTCTTCACCTTGCGCCCCTCACTTCTTCCCGGCCGACTCGAGCTCGGCGAGGCGCTCCTTCGCCTTCGCCACGAGGAGGTCGAAGCCCTTCTTCATCTCGGGGGGCACCTGCCCGGCCTGGGTCTCCATCTTCTCGATGCTCCCCTTCAGCTTCGCGGCGTCGGTCTCGGCGGCGAGCCGTTGGAGCGACTGCTTGATCATCGGGCGGGCCTGCTCGGGCACGTCCGCGAGGGCGGCGTCCTCGGCCGAAGGGGCCGAGCCCGCCTTCCGGGTGATGAAAGCCGTCGCCTGGTTGTCCTTCACGAGGTAGGTCTGCGCGACGCGCTGGACGTCGGCGACCGTGACCGCGTCGAGCCTCTTGGGCCCGGCGTTCATCTCCTGCCAGTCGCCGTAGGCCTCGTTGACCATCAGCTGCAGGAGGACGAAGAAGTTCGAGGAGAGGCGGCGGAACGAGTTCGCCGCGATGTTGTTCTTGACCTTCTGGAGCTCGTCGGCGGGGACGGGCTCCTTCTTCAGCCGCTCGACTTCTGCGAGGGCCCTCGCGGCGACCTCGACGGGCGTCTTTCCCTCCTTCGCCTCGGCGAAGACGCTGAACGAGCCGGCGTACTTCGCCGGGGCCATCAACGGGTTGTGCGAAGCCCGGGCATCGGTGGCGACGGCGTCGGCCGGGAGGACCATCGACTTGTAGAGGCGCCCCGTCCGGCCGTTCAGGAGCTCGGCGAGGACGGCAAGGGCGTAGGAGTCCTTGTGCTGGAAGGGGACGGTGTGCCAGCGGACCTCGGCGGTCGGATTCGTGTCGGCTTCCCCCTCCAGGGTCAGGTCGTACTGCCACTTCGCCGGGAGCGTGATGACCTCGGGGGGGGCGACCTTCCCGCGCGGGATCCGTCCGAAGTACTCGCCGGCGAGCCTCAGCGCCTCGGCCTTGTCGAAGTCGCCGACGAGGACGGCGGTCAGGTTGTTCGGGGCGTAGTAGGTCGCGAAGTAGTCGTCGGCCTGGGCCTTCGTGATGTTCGCGACGTCGGAGGCGTAGCCGATGACGGACCAGGTGTAGGGAGTCGAGTGCCAGAAGACCGAGTCGAACGCCTCGTCCAGCTTTCCGGTCGGGGTCGACTCGACGCCCAGCCGGCGCTCCTCGTAGACGACGTCGCGCTCGGCGTAGAACTCGCGGAAGACGGGGTCCCTCAGCCGGTCGGACTCCATCCAGAACCAGAGCTCGAGCTTGTTCTTCGGCACGGTGATGAAGTACGCGGTCATGTCGTTGGACGTGAAGGCGTTCATGCCGGACGCGCCGTTCTTCGTGTAGATCCGGTCGAACTCGTTCTTGACGAGGAGGTCGCGCTGCTCCTTGACGAGCGCGTCGAGCTGCGCGTCGAGCTCCTTGTAGCGGGCCGTCCTGTTCTCCGGCTTCGTGATGTCGTCGAGGTCGCCGCGGCGCCAGGCCGCGCGCATCTTCGACTCCTCGGCCCGCATCTCGTCGCGGAGCGTCTCCTGCTCGGCGATGATCTCGAGGTCCCGCTTCGGGTCCTTCGAGCCGATCGTCGTCGTCCCCTTGAACATCATGTGCTCGAAGAGGTGGCTGATGCCGGTGATGCCGACGCGCTCGTTGGCGCTGCCGACCTTTGCGACCCAGCCGGCGGAGACCGTCGGCTCGTCGGGGCGCCGGACGAGGAGGAGCTTCATCCCGTTCGGGAGAACGTGCTCCTCCCCCTTGACTTCCTGGGCCGCGGCGGAGCCTGCCAGGAGGAGGGCCGCGGCGGCAGCGGCGACGAGGACGTGACGACGGATGGTCATGGACACCTCACCTCGGCAGCTTGATACGCAGGCGATGCGCCGGGGGTTTTCCGCGGCGATGGCATGTCGTTTCGTGAGAATGATCTGCAGGATTCACTCCGCGCCGTGGTCGGAGAGGGGCCCGGCGGCCCCCTCCCCCCGGCCTCTACAGGAATCGCCGGATGGCGGCGCGCCAGAACGGCCAGTCGTGCCCGAAGACCCCGGGCCAGAACTCGGCGCGGACGGGGATCCCCTTGCCCTGCAGGAGGCCGGCGAAATGCCGGTTCTCGCCGATGAGCGAATCGTGCTCGCCGGTGGCCACGAACCACTCGACCTGGCGGAGGCGCTGGACGAGCCCCTCGTCGGCGTTCGCCACGAAGGCCTCGGGACAGTGGAAGTAGCAGAGGTCGTCCCAGTAGCCGTCGAGGAACTGCCCCACGTGGTAGAGGCCCGAGAAGAGGACCGCTTTCGTGACGAGGCCCGGGTAGCGTCCGGCGAAGTTTGCGGCGTGGTAGGCGCCGAACGAGGCGCCGCAGACGCCGAGGTCGCCGCGGCCGGAGCGGTGCTGGATGTAGGGGACGAGCTCGTTCGTGAGGTAGCGGTCGTAGTCGGCGTGCCGCCTCACGCGGTAGGCGGGAGGTGCGTTCTTGTTGTACCAGCTCTCGGTGTCGATGGAGTCGACGCAGACGAGCTGGATGTAGCCCGCGTCGACCTTGTCGGCGAGGGCGCCGGTCAGGCCGAAGTCCTCGGCCTGCCAGAAGCGCCCCATCGAGGTGGGGAAGATGACGACGGGGTAGCCGCGATCTCCGAACCAGAGGAACTCCATCGTACGGCCCAGGTGGTGGCTCACCCAGGAGTGGTATTGGCGCCTCATGTGGCGGAGTCTATCGAGACCGGGACCTTTGCGGCTCGCAGAGGGCTTCGGTACGATCCCCGGTGCGGAAGAAGCAGGGTCCGTGGAGGGTAACGTGAGCGTGAAGACGATCGGGATCCTGTTCGGTATGGAAGACACGTTCCCGTGGGCCCTCTGCCACGAGATCAACGAGCTGGCCCGCCGTCGCGGCCTCTCCGTGAAGGGGGAACCGGTCCAGATCGGGCACATTTCCCAGGAGCAGGGCTTCGCATACGACGTGATCCTCGACCGGATCAGCCACGAGGTGCCGTTCTACCGGACGTTCCTCAAGTGCGCGGCCGCCCGCGGCGTCCAGGTCGTCAACAACCCTTTCTGGTGGTCGGCCGACGACAAGTTCCTCGACAACGTCGTCGCGAGGTCCGTTGGGGTTGCCGTGCCCCGGACGGTTCTCCTGCCGCACAAGGAGCACCCGCCGAACACGACCGAGAAATCGTTCCGGAACATGGGGCTCGTCGACTGGGACGAGGTCTTCCGCTACCTCGGCTTCCCCATCTTCATGAAGCCGGCCTACGGCGGCGGCTGGAAGGACGTCTACAAAGTCCACAGCCGCGAGGAGCTCTTCGAGGCGTACGACAAGACGCACACCCTGACGATGATGGCCCAGGAGGCGATCGAGTTCACCGACTACTACCGGTGCTGGGTCGCGGGCCGGCGAAAGGTGAAGATCATCCCGTACGCCCCGAAGGAGCCCCACGAGTCGCGCTACTCGGCGGTCGCCGGGCAGGTCGTCCCCGACGACATGGCCCTGCGCGTGACGAAGGACGCCCTCGCCCTCTGCGACGCGCTCGGTTACGACATGAACACCGTCGAGTTCGCCGTCCGGGACGGCGTCCCGTACGCCATCGACTTCATGAACTGCGCTCCCGACGCCGACCTCCACTCGGTCGGAGAGGAGACCTTCCGCTGGGTCGTCTCGGAGATGGCTGACCTCCTCGTCGAGCGGGCCCTCCACCCGGTCCCGTGGGAGCCGACCGGGACCTGGCCGAAGGCGCTCGGGCTGATTCCTCACTGACCAGGGCGGACTCCGCCGGGGCGAAGCGGTGACCGGCCGGTTCCCCGGGGGGCGAGGCCGCACGCCCCTTCGCGCGCCGGTCCGGGTTGCCCGGGGACGGGCTCGCCCGCGAGAGAGAGGTCGATGACCCCGAGCGCGTCGTTCCTCGGGTCCTCGTCGGGACATCTCGAAACGGCCCCCCTGAGGTCAAGAGCCTCCGCCTCGAAGTGCTTCGGCCCGAACGTCTGCGCGGCGAGGAGCGCTCCCTGGGACAGGCCTTTCACGTGCGTGATGCGGCCGAGGGAGAGGTCCTTCGCCTCGGCGCGGTCGTCGGCGGCCAGGAGGACAATCGCCTTTCTCACGGCGGGCTCCCACGCCGGGTCGGGCCTCCCCGCCCTCCTCACGAAGTTGAGGACGTACGCACGCTGGATCGGCTCGGAGTGTCGTCCTCGAGGGCCGCCAGCTCGGCAGCCTGAGCCTCGATCCGCTTCGCGTCCTCGGCCCGCCTCTCGGCCGGCCGCGCTTCGTCGGCGAGCCGCCCCTCCTCGGCCCTCCGGGCGTCCTGGGCAGAGGCCTCGAGAAACAGGAAGGCACTCCGGCAAAGGCGAGGACCGCGAGCGCGGCGAGGACGGATCCGGCGAGGCGAAGCCACGTCGTGCCGGAGAGGAGGCCGAAGCCGACGACGGTGCCCAGGACGGCGAGCGTCGGGATTCCCGGCGACCGGATCACACAGTCGAACCCTCCGCGGGAGACGCAGACGAGGGCTCCGAAGAGGGCGAGGAGCCACGCGCCGATGGGGAGGAAGACGACGACGAGCCCCATCGCGTCGGGCCCGCTCGGGGGCCGGAGCGTGAAGAGCCCCGTCGTCGGGGCGAGGGCGAGCGTCAGGAGGACGGCGAGGCCGAGGGCCGGGAGGAGCGTTCTCCTGGCGTGTGGCGCGGGTCCTCGCCGAGGTCCGGCCGGCGGCGAGAGGGAAGGGCAAAATGCGCCCGACGGAGGTGACGGCGTGAAGAGACTCGGCGGAGGCCTGGCGATCCTCTTGGGAGGTGCGCTCGTGGCGGTGTCGGCGGAGAAGCCCGCCGAGCTGATCCTGAGGAACGGGAAGGTCGTCACGATGGACGCCGCCCGGCCGGAGGCGACGGCGATCGCCGTTTCCGGGGACCGGATCGTCGCCGTCGGCACCGACGCCGAGATCGATCGCCTCCGTGGCGACGCCACTCGCGTGATCGACCTCGCCGGAAGGACCGCCAGCCCGGGCTTCATCGACGGCCACGCGCACCTCGTCGGGATCGGCGACGCGCGGATCGCGCTCGACCTGAGAGGTGCGCGGAGCTGGGACGAGGTCGTCGCGCGCGTCGCCTCCGCAGTGAAGAAAGCGCGTCCCGGCGAGTGGATCCTGGGGCGCGGCTGGCATCAGAAGGAGTGGACCTCGCTCCCGGAGCCGAATGTCGAGGGATTCCCGCTCCACGCCACTCTCAGCGCCGTCTCCCCGGCGAACCCGGTCGTCCTCTCGCACTCGAGCGGCCACGCGGCCTTCGTGAACGCCGCCGCGCTGAAGCGGGGTGGCGTCGGCCGCGACACGAAGGCCCCGGCCGGAGGCGAGATCCTGAAGGACGCCTCGGGCGAGCCGACGGGGCTGCTGCGCGAGACCGCAGAGGACATCGTCGACAGGGCCGTTCGCACCGACCTCGCGAAGAGGACCCCGGCCGAGGTGACCGCCGATCTCGACCGGCGGATCGACCTCGCCGTCGAGGAATGCCTTCGCAAGGGGATCACGACCCTCCACGACGCCGGGGTGTCGCTCGACGTCGTCGAACGGTACCGGCAGCGGGCCGAGGCGGGGACGCTGGGCCTGAGGGTCTACGCGATGCTCTCCGCATCGAACGAGGAGCTCGGGAGGAGCGCCGCGAAGGTCCGGGTCGTCGGCGCGGGACGGAACCACCTCACGGTGAGGGCCATCAAGCGGCTCGCCGACGGCGCCCTCGGGTCGCGAGGTGCGTGGCTCCTGGCGCCCTACTCGGACGTGCCGGGGAGCACCGGGCTGAACACGTACTCCATGAAGGACCTCGAGCGGACGGCCGAGATCGCCGCCGCGAACGGCTACCAGCTCGGTGTCCACGCCATCGGGGACCGGGCGAACCGCGAAGTCCTCAACGTGTACGAACGCGTCCTCGCCCGGCACCCTGAGAAGGACCTCCGCTTCCGGATCGAGCACGCCCAGCATCTCGACCCGGCCGACATTCCGAGGTTCGCGAAGCTGCCGGTTCTCGCGATGATGCAGGGGATCCACTGCCCATCCGACGCCCCGTTCGTCGTCGCCCGACTCGGCGAAAAGCGCGCGAGAGAGGGGGCCTACGCGTGGCGACGGGTCCTCGACGCCGGCGCGCGGATCGGGAACGGGACCGACGCTCCCGTCGAGGACGTCGACCCGATCGCCTCGATCCACGCCTCCGTGACGCGCCAGCCGGCGAAGGGACCGGCCTTCTTCCCGGAGCAGCGGATGACGAGGATGGAGGCGCTGGGCTCCTACACCGTCGCGAATGCGTACGCCGCGTTCGAGGAAGAGCTCAAGGGGACTCTGACGCCCGGCAAGCTCGCCGACGTCGTCGTCCTGTCGAAGGACCTGACGAGCGTCCCCAACGAGGAGATCCCTTCGACGCGGGTCCTGGCGACGATCGTCGGCGGTAAGGTCGCCTTCGACGCGTCGCGTTGAGACGACTCCGCGCCGCGTGGGCGGGATTGAAGGCCCGGGCGTTTCCGCCGGGAGCCATCACGTTCCACCTCGGCGCGTGGTCCCGCGGAGAGCTCTCCGAGGCCGAGGGAACGGCCGCGAGGGCTCTCCTCGGCGAGCTTCGCTTCGAGAGGTTCTTCGTCCTGCACGGATCCGCCGTCCAGGTCGGACCGGAAACCGTCGTCGTCGTCGGCCCGAGGGGAATCGGAAAGTCCACCGCCTGCCGCGTGCTGGTGCGCCGGGGGGACGCGGTCCTCGTCGAGGACGGGCTCGTACTGGCGGGCGAGGCGGACGGCCGATGGACGCTGATCGAGACGGGGACGGTCGGCGTCCTCAGGCGAGCGGCCCTCCTCGCGGCCGGTCCGCGCAGGTTCCTGCCCTCTCCGGAAGGTCTCGCGCCGCGAGCCCCCGGGTCGCGTTCCGGAAGGGGACTGCCCCGTTTCCACAGGACCCTCGAGGGGCTCGCGTTCCAGGGAGGCGTCCTGTTTTCGCAGCGGCGGAAGGACCCGATGCCCCGGCGACTTCTCCCCATCGACCGTGTCGTCGTCGCCGAGGTCCCGGAGAGCTCGTCCGGTTCCTGGGAGACCGACGGCCGGATCATGTTCGCGGTGGGCGACGTCGGGGCCCGGATCCCGGCCGGAACGACCGTGAGGCGTCCGGTCCTCACGGGGTCTCGGCCGGACGTCCTCCGGCGACTCGAAGACGCGCTCCGCCGCTGAGGTGCGGCGGAAGCCCCACGCCGGGGACGAGCGGCTCGCTCAGGAGGGCCGGATCTCCTTCCGTGCTTCGCGGAACGCGGCGCGGAAGCGGGCCATGTCCTCTTCCGTTCCGACAGTGACCCTCAGGCCGTGCTTCGGGTCGCGCGCGGAGACGCGAATGCCGCGCTCCTCCAGGGCGTTCGCGAGCTCCGGAGTGCCGGAGGCCATCGGGACGAAGACGAAGTTCGTCTCGGAGGGGGGCGTCGGGACGCCCTCGTCCAGGAGGAACGCGGCCAGCGCCTCGCGCCCGGCGACGGTGTGTCGGCGGCACGACTCGAGGAACGGCACGTCGTCGAGGCTCGCCGAGGCGGCGGCGACGGCGACGTTCGAGACGGCGAGAGGCGCGCCTCCCATCCGCACCTTCCGGAGCGCGGCGGCGAGACGGGGCGGGGCCATCGCGGTGCCGATCCGGAAGCCCGCGAGGCCGTGGAGCTTGGAGAACGTGTACGTCACGACGACGTCGAGCCCCTTCTTCACGAGAGGAACCATCGAGGCGAAGCGCGCCGCGTCCGGGTCGTCGCGGTAGGCCTCGTCGTCGTCGACAACCGCCTTCGCCGACACCTGCTCGCAGAAGGCACGCAGGGTGGCCAGGTCGACGACGGTTCCCTTCGGGCTCGCGGGGTTGCAGACGTAGTCGAGTTTCGTCGCCGGCCCGATGCGCGCCTCCATCGCGGCGAGGTCGGTCCGGAAGGCGGCGTCGTGCGACCTGCTCGGGCGCGAGACCTTCGCGGACGGCGAGCTTCTTCTCGAGCTCCGCGACCCCCCACACGTAACGGTTCCCCGAGGAGACGGCGTCCGTCGCGGCGCGCCGGGCAGCTTCAGAAGGGCCCCACGGGTTCTCGTTCTGGCCGAGGCGCACGACGCCTGCCGGCGGAGCGGGCGAGGAACCGCCGGCGGTCGAGAGGGGTCGGCATGGGAGCCTCCGTGCGGGGACGAGGCCTCGACGAGCGGGCGCCCGTCACGCGGAACCTCGGTGGGGACCGGGTCTCTCCTTCCGCGGCGAACCGGTGACACGGTCGGGAGAATCCTCCTAAACTCTCGCCGAATTCCGTCGCAGAGAGGTGATCCCATGGCGCGCACCGCACGCGATCCCGAGACGTGCCTTCTCCTCGATCTCCTCTCCGAGGCGTTCGAGAGGAAGTCGTGGCACGGCACGAACCTCCGCGGCGCGTTCCGCGGGATGACGGCGGGCGAGGCGGCTTGGCGCCCCGGAGAGGGGCGGCCGAACGCGTGGGAACTCGCCCTTCACACCGCCTACTGGAAGTACGCCGTGAGGCGGAAACTGACCGGGGAGAAGCGGGGATCGTTCGCCCTCGAGGGGAGCAACTGGTTCCGGCGTCCCGAGGGCGAGCCCGACGGGGCCGCCTGGAAGGCCGATCTCGCGCTGCTCGTCGCCGAGCACCGCGCCCTCGTCGCCGCCGTCGCGAACACGCTCCCCGGGCTCACGGGAGCCGCCCGCGCGAGGGCGCTCCACCTCGTTCGGGGCGTGGCCGCGCACGACCTCTACCACTGCGGCCAAGTGCAGGTCCTCAAGAGGCTCCGTCCGAAGGGATGAACGGCAGCTTCTTCCCGCCGACGCGGGCGTCGGTCGTCTCGGCGGCCCGGAGCGGGGACGCGGGGAAGCGCCTGCGCGCGCTCGAGACGCTCGTCGCGGCGTACTGGCGGCCGGTCTACCGGCACGTGCGGCGGAAGCGGGGAAAGGTCCACGAGGAGGCGGCCGACCTGACGCAGGAGTTCTTCGCCGCGCTCCTCGAGCGTGACCTCCTCATCCGCTTCGACCCGTCGAAGGCGAAGCTTCGGACCGACCTCCGCGTCTGCGTCGACGGCCTCGTCGCGAACGCCGAGAAGGCGGCGGCGCGGCAGACGCGGGGAGGCGGGGTGCCCCTCCTCTCCCTCGATTTCGAGGGGGCGCGCGAGGAGCTGGAGCGTGCCGTCGCCGCGCCGGGGGAGTCGCCTGAGCGCGAGTTCGAGAAGGAGTGGGCCCGGGGCGTCCTCGAGCTCGGCCTGGCGCGGCTCGAGCTCGCTCTCGCCGGACGAGGCAAGGGGATCGAGGAGCACGCTCTTCTCGGTGTGGAGAGGCCGTGAGGCCGCTGGCGGGGGAGGACGTCGAACGCCTCGCCCGGGCGCTGCGCGCCCCCGACCTCTCGGGGACCCGATTCCTCCTCCTCCGGGAGACCGGCCGCGGAGGGATGGGGAGCGTCTGGGAAGCCGAAGACCCCGAGCTGGCGCGGAGCGTCGCGGTCAAGGTCCTCGACATCCCCGACGATTCCTGGGATCTCGCTGCCCGCCTCCGGCTCGAGGCCCGCGTCCTGGCGCGTCTCGAGCACCCCGGTATCGTCCCGGTCCACGACGTCGGGAGCCTCCCCGACGGGCGCCCGTTCTATTCGATGAAGCTCGTTCGCGGGGAACGGCTCGACGAGAGCGCCGCGCGGCTCGCGACGCTCCCCGAGAAGCTCCGCCTCGTCCTGCGCGTCTGCGAGCCGGTCGCCTTCGCCCACTCGCGAGGCGTCGTCCACCGCGACCTCAAGCCCGAGAACGTCATGGTCGGGCCGTTCGGCGAGGTCCTCGTCCTCGACTGGGGGATCGCGCGCGTCGTCGAAGACGAGGCGCGGGAACAAGCCGCCCCCCCGGGAGCGGACACGGCGGTCGAGACGGCCCAACAGCGGCTCCCCGGCGCGGGGACCGCCGCCGGCCCGCGGCGATCGTCTCGAGGGCGACGGCCGCCCGGCCGGAGGAGAGGTACCCCGACGTTCCGTCTCTGGCCGCGGACGTGACCCGCCTCCTGGATGGAGATCCGGTCACGGCCTATCGCGAGCGGGCATGGGAGAAAGCCGCGCGCTTCGCCGTCCGGCACCGGGTGGCGCTCCTCCTCATGGCGGCCTACCTCGCGGCGCGGGCCGCGATCCTCCTCGTTTACCGGCGCTGATGAAAAGGACGAAATCGTTGAACGGGTGGAATGAAGGGAGACCGGCGATGAACAAAGTACTCCTGGGGCTGCTTCTCGGCGGAGCGCTCGGCGTCCTCGTCACCGGCTATGTGACGGCGCGGTACGGGAAAGGCGGTCCCGCCGGAAACCCGCAAGGCCGTCCCGCGTAGAACGACGGAACGACACATCGGGAGTCCATCGACCGCGGGCCGGACCCGCGGCAGGGACCAGTGCTCCTACCGGGACGGGATGAAGGGAGACGACGATGGCTGGGAAGGTGAGTCCGATTCCCGAGGGCTACGGGACCGTGACCCCGTACCTCTGCGCAAAGGGCGCCGCCGCGGCGATCGAGCTCTGGAGAAAGGCGCTCGGCGCCGAGGAGCTCTTCCGGATGCCGGGACCAGGCGACATCGTGATGCACGCCGAGGTGAAGAACGGCACCTCGATCGTCATGCTGTCGGACGAGTTCCCCGACTCGGGCCAGCTCGGCCCGACCTCGCGGGGCGGGACGACCTTCACGATGATGCTCTCCGTCGAGGACTGCGACGCGGCGTTGCAGCGGGCCGTCGATGCCGGCTGCGCGGCGACGCAGGAGCCGAAGAACGAGCTCTGGGGCGACCGTCTCGCGAAGGTGACGGATCCCTTTGGCCACCAGAGGGTCTTCGCCGCCCACGTCGAGGACGTCTCCCCCGAGGAGATGCAGATGCGGATGGCGGAGATGATGAAGGGCTGCTGAGCGCTCCGCGCGGCCGGGGGATCGCCCCGGCCCCTCGCCTCCCGGCGAGGATGTCTCGCCGAAAGGTGAGGCGGGCCCCGGAGCGGAGAGTTCCGCTCCGGGGCTCTTGCGTTTCTGTCTCCCTGTAGGAGAGGGACGTGGAAGGCGGTGGCCGTGGGCGGGCCCGTGCGGGTCGCCCGGCACCGCGGTTGCGCTCTCACGGGGCGAACGCCCCGAAGGAGGCCGACATGAACGACACCCCGCTCCGGTTCGCCCCCTTCTCGCCGCCGCCGCGGCCTGGGCCGGGGACCAATGCGAGTCGGTGGGCTGGCCGGAATGCAGGGACGTCGACCTCGCCACGGGTGTCACTGCGGTCGTCGTTTCGCCTCCCGGACTCGCCATCGACTCCGCATCGCCCCGCACTGGGGCGCTCCCGATCTTCCTGGACACGAAAGAGGGGACTTACAGTGAGCCAGGAGAGACGATCTGTCAGCGAGGACAGGAACGGAAACGGGACGACATCAGAAGGGGCCGAGGGAGCCCGGAGGGCGACCGGAGCGGTTCCGGGCAGGGCGAGCGTGGGACCGCTTGCCCCGGGGCAGCGGTGGAGCCTCGTGCGAAAGCGCGAGGTCGCCCTTCGCCTGCTTCGCGGCGAGGCGGTCGAGCTTCTCTCGCGGGAGCTGGGGTAGAGATCTATCGGCTGGAGCGCCGGAGAGAGAAGGCGCTGGCGGGGATCGATGACGGCCCTCGCGAGCGTGAGGGGGACCCGCTTCAGGACGAGCTGTCTGCCGCGGTCAAGAAGGTCGGCGAGCTCTCGATGGAGAACGAGCTGCTGAAAGAGAGGTGCCACCGGAACGGCCCTTTGGCCCTCCGGAGATCGAGGCGTTGAGCGCCTGGATCTCCCCGGCGACTGGCCGGCCGTACGGGGTCCAGATGGTCTGCCTCGTCTTTGAGAAGGCGCGTTCGAGCTTCTCCGCCTGGAGGGGCGGGGCTCGTCCCGAGAGCGGACCCGACCTGCTCGTGGCATCGGGACCAACAGCGTCAACCAGCCCAGCCTCGTCGTGCCTGGAGCTCTCGGCATCGTCCCGCGCCGTAGGCGCGGCAGGCCTGGCCGACAACCGCGGGTCGCTCCCTGCCGACGACGACGGCAATGTCATCGGTTGTGCCTCGCAGAGCGCCGGAGAACCCTCCTGCACGGTGTGGCCCCGGACGCCGGACACGCGCGGGCCGAAGACGCCCCTTTCGGACGCGGAACTCCTCGTTGAGATCCGCGCAGACCTTGATGCGTCCCCGTTTCAGGGCGAGGGCCATCGCAAGGTCCGAGCCCGTTTGAAGATCCTCCGGAGTATCCCCGTCGCCAACAAGCGCGTTCTCCGCCTGATGCGCGAGAACCCGCTTCTTGCGCCCTACCGTAAACGCATCGGCCGGCCCCTGCTCCACGACGGCACGATCGTCACCGACGTCCCGAACCTGATGTGGGGGGACGGACGGCACTCGCATCCTCACTCTCGAGGACGGCTGGGTCTGGGTTTCACCGCCATCGAACACTGGAACGCGGAGTGCGTCGGGTGGCATGTCATCAAGCTCGGCACCCGCTACGAAGTCCTCCAGCCCATTGCAGCAGGAATGACGGCTATCTACGGCTCCCTCGGCCCCGACGTGGCCCGTGGTCTGAGCCTTCGCAAGGACCACGGCAGCCAGTACACCTGCGAGCACTTCCTCGCGCAGGTCCGTTTCTGGGGCATCGACCCCGGCTTCGCCTTCGTCGAGGAGCCACAGACCAACGGCGTTGCCGAGCGCTTCAACCGAACTCTGAAGGAGCAGGCCATTCACGGCCGCGTCTTCGTCGGCATCGACGACGTCCGATGCGCCGTGTCCGACTTCGTCACCCTCTGGGACAACCGCTGGCGTCTCGAGAGGCTCGGCTACCTTTCACCCGCCGAGGCTCGCAGCGCTACACTTCGAAAACGCGCCGGCTGAGCAACAGCCAGGCGCAATGGCCCGTCCAGAAAACCGGGCGCGATTCGCCGTGCCGTGTAACCTCCCTTCACTTCCCGTAGATAGAAGGAGACCTTCGCGAATGAAGAAGTCCATGATCCTGTCGGTTCTTGCGTTCCTCGTGCTGGGCCTGGCCGCCCCGCCTGTTTCGGCCGACGGCTTCGGCATGGACGTCGGCATCCACGGAGGCGCCGTGGGAACGGACGGGAGCAACGGGAGCCGCTTCGTGGGTGGGGCGCAGGCCCGCTTCCACCTCTTCTGGATCATCGGTGCGGAGGCCCGGGCCTCGTACTACAGCGACAGCTACGACCTCGGGCAGCTCGGCTCGGTGGATATCGAGAACGTCCCCTTCCAGGCCTCCGGGATGCTCTACCTGATCGAGCTTCCGAAGGTCGGGCTCTACCTCCTCGGCGGGGGCACCTACAGCAGCATCAAGGTGAAGGGGACGAGCGTCGTCACCGGCGAGGTGACGGAGAAGAGGTGGGCCGCGCACGCCGGTGCCGGGGTCGACATCAATCTCAGAAAGAACATCTCCCTCAACGGCGACCTCCGTTATGTCTTCCTCGATGCGGACAGCGTCGACGAAGCCCTCGGGGCTGCGGTGGCCGACTACAGCGGCGACTTCTGGGCGGGTACGATCGGCCTGAACTTCAAGCTCTTCTGACGGAGTTTCCACCTGAAGGACCGATGTCGTCTCTCCCTCTCCGCGCTCCTCCTGGCGGTCGCGATCCCTGCCGGCGCTCAGCCGAAGGGCGCCGGCAAGCCCGTCGCGGTCGACGCGAAGACGGCGTACGACACGGCGAAGGCCGCCGCCGTGAAGTGGCAGGCGGACGCCGAGCTCTTCGGCTTCGGCAATCTCTCCACGGGTCCGGTAGACGCGGAGGGACGCTCGACGGCCTGGAACCTGAAGTGGTCGTCGAAGTCCGCCGGGAAGATGAACATGATGAGCGTCGACGACGGTGTCCTGACGACCTTCGAGAGGGACGGAACGGGAGGGCGCGGTGTTCCCGTGAAGCCGGAGACGCTCTTCGACTCGAAGAAGCTCGTGCAGGTGGCCGACGAGACGGGGGGCGCCGCACCCCGGGCCAAGGGGGCGAAGGTGACGCGCGGGATCGTCGCGAGCGCGGTGAAGCCCGGAACGACTCTCCGCCACGTCTCCGACTCCGGCGACGACGACGAGGAGGTCTTCCACGTCGCCGTCGAGGGGGAGACCGGCACGCTCGAGGTCCTTTCCGACGGACGACGCGCTCGGCCGGAATCCGCGTCGCGAGGGCATGCCCTCGCGACGGGCGGCCTGCTAGCATCCCGCGTCCATGCCCGCTTCCGGCTTCCTCGCCCTCCTCGACGACATCGCGACCGTCCTGGACGACGTCGCGATCCTGACGAAGGTCGCTGCACGCAAGGCCACGGCGGTCGCGGACGACGTCGCCGTCCTCTCGAAGGTCGCGGCGACGAAGACGGTCGGCGTCCTCGGAGACGACCTGGCCCTCAATGCCGAGCAGGTGAGCGGAGTCCGGGCGGACCGGGAGCTGCCGGTCGTCTGGGGAGTCTTCAAGGGATCCCTCGTCAACAAGGTGATTCTCGTCCCGGCCGCGCTCGCCATCAGCGCGGTCGCGCCGTGGGCGGTGACGCCTCTGCTGATGGTCGGCGGGCTGTTCCTCTGTTTCGAGGGCTTCGAGAAGGTCGCGCACAAGCTCCTGCACCGGAAAGGAGAGGACGAGGCCCGCCGGCTCGAGCTGACCGGGGCTCTCCTGCGGCCGGACCTCGATCTGGCGACGGTCGAGAAGGAGAAGATCAAGGGGGCGGTCCGCACCGACTTCATCCTCTCGGCCGAGATCGTCACGATCTCGCTCGGCATTGTGGCCGCGGCGCCGTTCGTGACGCGGCTCTCCGTCCTCTCCGCCATTGCCCTCGTGATGACGATCGGCGTCTACGGCCTCGTCGCCGCCATCGTCAAGCTCGACGATCTCGGCCTTCACCTGGGCCGAAGCGACGGCGGGAGCGGTTTCGCGCGGGTTCGTCGGGCCTTCGGCGACGGAATACTCAGGGCCGCTCCCGTGCTGATGCGTCTCCTGTCGGTCGCCGGCACCGTGGCGATGTTCCTCGTCGGGGGCGGCATCCTGGTGCACGGTATCCCGCCCCTGCACCACCTTTCCCAGGGGCTCTCGGCCCGGAGCGGCCTCGTCGCTGCGCTGGGACCGAGCCTCGTCGGGGTACTGGTCGGCGTCCTCGCCGGCGGTGTGGCGGTCGTCGTCGTGAAGGCGGGCGCCCGAGTCCTGCGGAAGCAGTCCTGACGGGGAGACGGAGCTGGTCCGCGCGGCCTACGCGCGTCCCGATGGCCGACCCTGGTGCTCGCGGACCTCGTCCTCGGTCCGACGGTCGTCTCGGCCCGAGCACGCCAGGCGCCGCGGAGCCGGACGCTATGATGGCTCAATGGCCCTCTCCCCGGCCCGGGCAGGTGCGGTCGCCGCGGTCGTGGTCCTTCTCGGTGGAGGAGCCTCACCCTTCCTCGCGTGATGGCCGGCCTGCCGCCCGTCGGGGCGGATGCGCCAGCCTATTGCCGGATCGCTCGGACGCTCGTCGGCACGGGGTCTCTCGAGCTGCCGGGCCCGGACCGGATCGACCGGGACGTGCAGCAGGACGTGACGAGCGAGTTCGGGACCCCCTGTGCGCTCACGCGGGACGGACGCCTCTTCCCGAAGCACTCCGCCCTGTTCGGGATCCTCCTCGCTCCCGGGACGGCCATCGGAGGCGCTGTGGGTGCGCAGGTGAGCTACCTCCTCCTGACGTCGGCCTTTGCGGCGTACCTGACTCTTCGCGCGGCGGTCGCCTTCGGGAGCGAGCCGGCGCTCGCTACCTTCTTCTGCCTCTTCGTCCTGGTTCCCGGGGGGGCGAAGCCTCGCGTTTGGCATGAACCTCGACACGGTCCTCTCTTTCGCGGTCCTCGCGGCCTTCGAGCTCGCGGCGCGGGGACACGGCGTGAGGGCTGGCGTCGTCGGAACTCTCGCGCTCTTCCTGAGGCCGACGGCCGCTCTTCTCGTCCTGCCGCTGCCGTTCGTCGCGGTCGCCCGGGGAAAGGGTCCGGTCGTCCGGACGATCCTCGGCCTCGGCGGGGGCCTCCTGCTCTTCGGTGCGGTGAACGCCTGGCTCTGGGGCGGTCCGTTTCTGACGGCCTACAGTCGCGCCGCCGTCTTCGGTCCCGACGGGATCCGCGTCGTCGATCACGCGGGGGCCTTCGGAACGAGCCCGCTCGCCGGAATCGCGAAGCTCGTCGCCTCCTATCCCCACGGTCTCCTGTTCGTCTTTCCGCTGCTCCTCCGATCGCCGCTGGGATTCCTCCTCGGAGAGGCGCGGCGCGCGGAGTGGTGGGTGCCGATGGCCTGCGGCCTTGCGGGTTTCCTGATTCTCGGCACCTACGACTACGCGGTGGCCCATCCCGACTACATGATCGACAGGTTCGCCGGGCCGGTCTGGTTCACGTCCGCGTTCCCCCTCGCCGCGCTCCTCGCCTGGATTCGCAGGGAAGGGAAACGCCTTCGGGCCGGGTCCCGCTGAGCCGCCAAGCGACAAAGAACTGCCGTCTCGCGAGGGGCGCCTTCTCGGGCCCGGAAGGCTGGTCGTCTTCGTTCAAGCCGTTGTCCTTCGCCCAGACATCCCCGACCTCGCCGCGCGCCACCGCGGGACGTCGATGGCGCCCGAGCTGGCCGGACCTGATCACCGTCGTTTCAGCCCTGGCGATCTGGAGCAGGTTTCACCCGGCCCTCATGTCGCCGGACTCGATCGCCCAGTATGGACAGGCGCTCGCTGGAAGCTACGACGACTGGCACCCGCCCCTGATGGCGATCGTCCTCCACCTGGTCTTCGTTGCCGGAGGCGGTCTGGGGTCCCTGATGCTGGTGCAGTGCGCCGCCGGCGTTTTCGGCATCCGGTCGCTCGCCTCGAACGTGATGCGGGTCCTCGGTGGCGAAACGCTCCCTCCGCGACGCGTCGAGTGGCTCTCCCTGCTCGTCCTGCTCGCCCTGCTGCTCCCCCTGTCGCCCCTCTCCTTTTCTACCTGATGACCTTCTGGAAGGACGCCTGGACGATGGTGCTGATGCTGTGGCTCGGGGCGCTTCTCCTCCGCCTCGAGACGGCCCGCGCCCCCGCGGCGGTGCGGGCCGGGGTGATCCTCACCGCGGCGGCGCTGGCCATGGCTCGTCACAACTCCGTGCTGATCCTCCCCGTGGCTGGTCTGGCCCTCTGGGGCGCCCTGCCGCCGCCCCGACGCTGGCGCGGCGTTGCTCTCGCGCTCGCACCAGCGGTCGCCTACTCACTCGGCACGTTCACTCTGGAGCGCGCCTTCGCCCTACGCACGTCCCAGGTCACGTCGATCGTGATGGTGCTCGACCTGGTCGCCCTCTGTGCCTCGGACCCTCCGGCCTGCCGTGCGCTGCCGTGGACCGAGAGCCACACCCGGGACCGGCCGGCACTGGCCAACGATCGCCTCGGCGACACCGAGATCCCGGTCTGGAAGGCCATGCAGCCGGTCGCCACGGCGATGCAGGCCGACCGCGACAAGCTTCGGGCCGAGTACCGCGAGGCCTGGCGTCGATTCCCGGGAGAGCTCGTCGCCTGCAAGATCGTGGGATTCGTGAGCCTGCTCGGGCTGGAGAAGACCCATTACTTCTTCCAGGGCTCGATCACGGAGAATCCCTATCATCTCGCTCTCGACGGCCGCCTGGCACCGGTCCGGAGCTGGCTCGAACGCACTGGCAACGGCGTCGCGGATCATCCGCTGCTTCGCTGGGTCAGCGGCGTGCATGCGATCTGGCTCCTCGTCGACGCCATCGGAGTCGCGGGATTCCTGGCGTTCGGCCGGATCCACCGGAACTCGTCACTCACCCGCCTCGGCGTCGTGCTCCTGGTACCGCTCGTCTATTACTCGTCCTACCTGCCGGTCTCGACGGTCCGGGACTTTCGCTTCATGTACCCGGCGACCCTGTTCGTTCAGTGCGTAACCGCAGCGTCGCTCGTCGGTGCCTGGCGACGCACGGCCCGGCCTGCGACCCCCGCCGAATAGACCCGCCCGTGCCGCCATCGGGCGACCGGCCCGCCGCGGGTCGTCCGCCCGAGGTCCGTCCCGCAGGGTCCGGTCGAGGCCAGGTGAACCGTAGAATCCCGCCAATGAGCAATTCGCGCTTCAGCGCTTTCCGGAAACTGCCGGGTGTGCTCGTCAGAAGCGGGCCGCGCCCGGCCGCGCCTCCGGCGCGGGATGATGCTGAGCGCAAGTGGCTTGTCGCTGACCGGTGGCCACGCTCGGCCGGCAATAAACAAACGAGCGAGGGTGGTCACTTTCCGACGAGTGTTGAAGAATTCGCGGGAACGCTTTCCCTTGAGGGAGGAGGAGCGCCGGCGTGCCCGGGCCGGGACGGCGTCCTTGTTTGCGGGCATCGGTGCCGCGGCCCTCGTCGTCGCGTTCGTCATGGTCCGGCTGGCCGTCACCGGGCCGGTCCTTTCCGAGTACGTCCGCCTGACCGTGCCGGCCGCCGTACCGATCCTCCTCCTCCTCCTCCTCGGGGTCGGGCTTTACGTGCATCTCCGGCCGCGGCACTACGTCGAGGTCGACCCGGCCCGGGGGATGGTCACCGTCTTCCGGGACGGCGAGGTCCGGCGCAGGCTGCCGCTCTCCGGGATCGGCCCTCTGCGCCAGAGCCGCGAGGAGCGGCTGTCGGAGAATCGGAGGGACAGCGTCCCCAGGACGTTCCACGTCGCGCGGTCCGGCCCGGTACGGGAGCTCTGCCTCCACGCCTCGGAGGACGAGGCCGCGACCATTCGGGTGCTGGAAGCCTACGCGAAGGCGTGGAAGCTGCCGTACGAGTCGGCGACGCGGGAGACGCGGAGCCCGGAAGAGCTCGACGTCCCGATGCACGAGCGGCTGGCGAACGACGAAGCAGCGAGGACACCGCTCCCGCAGAGGGCCGGCTCGAGCCTCACGGTCACCTGGAACGGGAGCGGCTACGAGATCACCACCTCGTACGCCCTCCTGTCCGCCGGAAGAAGATCCTCATGCTGTTTCTGGTGCCGTTGGGCTCGCTCGCGGCGACGTTCTACGTCTTCATCGACCTCCTCGACCCGGACACGCCGGCGTTCTTCCGTATCCTGACCGTTCTCTTGGTCCTCATGCTGTCGACCCCGGGACCGTATGCAGTGGTGGAACGCTGGCTCCGGATTCACCGGCCTCCCGTCATCCGGATCTCCGCCGCGGGATTCCAGTTCCGCGGGAAGACGATCCCGCTCCAGTCGATCGAGGACGTCGCGCGCGCTCCGGGCGCCGTCTGCCGCGTCGTCTCCGACGAACGGATCGTCGAGGTCGAAGGGGACTTCTGCGAGCCCTCGGAGCGCGTCTGGCTCCGCGACGAGATCCGGAGGCTCCTGATCGAGTTCGGGACGCGCGCAGACGTTGCCGGCGGCTCCGGGGTACGTGGAAATCCAGGCTAGACCCGGATCACGGCCACGCGACTCCCCGATACGCCGTGCCGCTTCACGACGAGGATCATCACGGGGACGGCGCCGGCCTTGGGGATGATCTGTTCGACGGCATACATCGAGTCCAGCAATTTCGGGTTGGCGCCGGAGGCGCCGGTCGCCTCGACGACGCGCATGTTGCCGCCAGCCCTGCTCTGGGCGGCGTACGAGTCCACGACGGCGATGTGCCCGGGACTCGTCCTGACCGAATTGCCGTCCATCCATACCAGCAGGTCGCCCTGCCGGACCTGCGTCGGATCGTTGACGGCCCTCGCCGCACTGTAATACGACGCGGCACTGCTGTTGCGCACCATATTGCTCGAATAGGTCCTCTTGCCGCAGGCGACGAGATAGTTGGTGACGAAGCCCGAGCAGTCGATGCCCAGGTGGTCGTCGCAGTAGGTCTGGAGTGAGGACTGGGTCACGGTCGGGATCTTGTTCGAACGCACCGCCCACTCCAGTGCCAGCTCGTAGTCCTGCGGGGCGCCCTTTCCCATCGCTGCCGTGCGAATGCGCTCCTTGTTGGCCTGGAACCAGGTGTCGTGGCGGGATCCGCGCGTCACCTCGTTGTAATCGCGCCTCTCCTCGGTGCCATCCGCCCAGTCCATCATGAAGTACTTCCCGAGCTGGACCACGTGCGTTCCGACGCGGCTGACCATCGCCACCGGGTCGTCGATGGCCACGTTGACCCTGAGATTGCGGTATTGCCTCATGAAGTCCACGGGTGTCGGCATAACTCTCCTCGTTCCTGTGGTGTTCCGGCCTCAGCGAACGACCGCTCCGTCGGCAGTCATCGGCGGCTGAGCCGGCATGCAGGGCCGCTCGCGCGCCGAGTCCGCCGCGCGGCGCACCTCGGCCTCCGGCTGCGCGCCTTCGGTGAACCTGTCCGTGACGCAGGCTTCGTCCGGCGCGATCTTCGCCACCGCACGATAGGTGCGGGTTACCTTCTCCGGGTCGGCGTCATCCTCCCGCGCCCGCACGCCGACGATCAACGCGATCGGGACCTGCTTCCCGTCCTTCGTCTCGACCCGCCACTCGGCCTTCTCGCCCAGGGTGGACATGTGGCGAGTGACGAACTCCTGGTAGCGGAGCGGGAGCACGCGTTGCGCCGCGTCCACGACGTCGATCGACAGGCGGCCCGCGTCCACGCGGCGCACGATCAACGCGTAACCCGCGACGCCGGGACACGCCAGGTACGGTGTTTCGTTGGGGTCGGTCCTGTCGATCTCCTTCGTGCATGACCCGGCGCCGAGGTCCGTGTAGACGGATTCGATCACAGCATTCGAGCGGACCTCGGCATCGTCATGCTTCGCCGAGCAGCCGGCCAGAAGGAGAGTGCTCAACGAAACCAGACCAGTGACGGACAGCCTCACGTTCGTTCTCCAATCCCATCAACGCATCCACGGCGGGTGCGGGTGGGGTGGCGAAAGTGCCGTCCGCCTGACGCACCGAGGATCTCGGGGTGCCTGATTCGATCTCTTGCAGCGATTATCCTGCATTTTCGGAGACGCGACCGAGGCAGGGCTGCCCCCGGGCGTCGACGAGGCACGGAATCGCGACGGAACCGCCTGGGTGGTCGACAGCGGGGTCCCGCGGAGAACGTAGCGCTCGTGGGGACTTTCTGCACCTGAGCGAAGGGGAGAGCAGCCGGGCCGATGCCCGAACTTCTTGCTTCTCCGTCAGACGAGCACGAGGATCCGGTCCATCGCGGCCTCGCGGCCTTCCACGGTTTGCACCTCCCGTTCGCGCGCCGTCTCGACGTGGGCGCGGGAGGTCTCGGCGCGACGGGCCAGGTCGTCGACCGCCGCGGAAGGCCGGCAACCGCCGTACCCGTGCCCTTCGGCGAGTGATAGGACGTTTGATGTTCGGCACCGGCGAGGCTGACGCCCGAAGCGGGCCGGAACGGCGCCCTGGGGCGGCAGCGCGGCGGTGCCGCCCCAGGGCGCGAGCGCTCCGGGAGCACCGGTGGCCGCGCGGGCCCGGTTTCCGAGGAGGGTGAGGGGAGCCTCAGCTTGTGGGGTCGTGGCGGAGACGAGGCTCGACCGAGAGCCTTGCGCCGGAGCGCCGGAGGCGGCGCCGGGCCGCAGGGGGATCAGGGGAATGCGGGAGCCGGCAGGGCGGCGGGAGGGGGAGCGCGGCCCTGGGTGACGCGGCGAGCCGAGGCGCAGAGGTGGTCGAGGATGTGGCGGACGACGCGGCCTTCGGTGATGAAGGCGACCACGCGCAACACGCCCGGGCAGCGGGGACAGACGAGCGGATCGATTTCGTACACCCTGCGGATGAGGTGGGCCCCCCCGGCGAAGAGCGGCCAGAGACGGGGACATCGGGGCGGGCGGCAGCGGAGGGGGAGGGGCGGGTCGACGTTGGAGTAGGCGCCGTAGTAATGGACCAGGTGCCTTCTCGGGTCGGGAACGTGGGCGAGGAGACGGGCGACGAAGTCGAGGGCGTCGAGGGTCTCGGCCCTCTCGTCGTCGTGGCCGCCGCGGGGCAGGTACGTGGCGGTCTCTGAGCCCGGCGTCCAGCGCAGGCGGGCGAGGCTCACGGGGTTGCGCAGGCAATAGCGGGCGAGGGCCTCGAGAGCCCGACGGTCACCGGCCGGGACGGTCACGGAGTTGTGGACCGAGAAGCCGGAGTGGCGCCAGGACAGGAGGAGGCGGGTGCGGTCCTCGTCGAGCAGGCCTTCGCGCTGGAGAAGGCGAAGGACCTTGTGTCGGAACAGCGCCTCGGCGGCGGAAGCGCTGACGTAGGGAATGGGCATCCAGGCGCCGTCCGCGGTCCAGCCGCCGCGGGTGACGAGGGCGTGGACGTGCGGGTGGAGATTGAGCTGGTCCCCGAACGTCTGGACGACGGCCACCATGCCGGGTCGGAAGCCCTTCTCCTCGCCAGCCGCCACGGCCATCAGCTCGCGGACGGTCTGCCAGGCCGCGGCACAGAGCGGCCCCAGCAGCTGCCGGTGATGAATGGAATAGGGGCGAAGGAGCTTCGGGACGGTGAACACCCACTGGGCCCGGCCGACGTCGGCGACCACCTCGTCCTTCAGGAAGGCTGCGAACTCGGCGGCGCGCTTGGCGCCGCAGGAAGGGCAGAGGCCACGTCCCTTGCAGGAGAAGGCGAGCAGGGACTCGGCGGCGCAGTCGGGGCAGCGGACGCGGGCGAAGCCCCGCTCGAAGATGACGCAGTCGAGGGACCGCGCGAACACCCCGTCGAGGAGGCCGCGCCAGAAGCCGTACCGGCGCTCGAAGAGGTCCTCCCAGGCCCCCTTGACCGTCTCGTAGAGGGAATCGAGCAGCGCGTACAGGGGCGTCTCGGCGGGCCTTCGCGGCCGATATGCGGCTGCCTCCACGAGACGAGGCCATGGCGTGCCCTGTGCCGGAGTCCGTGGAATCACGCAAGTGCTTCCAGGGCCGGGGCCTCAGCCGGATGGACGGCGGCGAATCGGAACCGGGCCGACAGGAGAACCTGACGACGGCGGTGGGCGTCGCGCGCGTAAGCCCCCCGTTCGCAGGGGATCGCTGACGACGACGAAACCGTTCGACGCTGACAGGACCAGCTGTCAGGGGCGGCCTCTCTCGACTCGAGAGGTAAGCGGCTCGTCCGTCGAGCGGGAGCCGTGAGGCTCCGTCCCCCTTCCGTTCCCCGCTCCCTCCGCCTCGTACCCGAGGTTCGGGGCGAGCCAGCGCTCGGCTTCGGCGAGCGGCATCCCTTTGCGCCGCGCGTAGTCGGCGACCTGGTCGCGGCCGAGGCGGCCGACGGCAAAGTAGTGCGCCTCGGGGTGCGCGAGGTAATAGCCGCTCACGGAGGCCGTCGGCAGCATCGCGCAGCTCTCCGTGAGGGTGATCCCGGCGTTCGCGGGCGCGTCCAGGAGCGCGAAGAGGGTTCGCTTCTCGGTGTGGTCGGGGCAGGCAGGGTAGCCGGGGGCGGGACGGATGCCGCGGAAGCGCTCGCGGAGGAGGTCGTCGTGAGAGAGGGCTTCGCTCCGCCCGAAGCCCCAGGCCTCGCGGGCGAGCTTGTGGAGCCGCTCGGCGAAGGCCTCGGCGAGGCGGTCGGCGAGCGCCTTGGCGAGGATGGAGCGGTAGTCGTCGTGGTCCTTCTCGAAGCGCGCGCAGAGGTCCGGGAGGCCGTGGCCGGCGGTGACGGCGAAGAGGCCGACGTGGTCCCGCCGCCCCGACTCGCGCGGGGCGACGAAGTCGGCGAGGGCTTCGTACGGGGCGTTGCCGGATTTCTCCTGCTGCTGGCGGAGCGTGTGGAGCGTCGCGAGGGGGTGGTCCCCGCGCGAGTCGGCGTAGAGCTCGACGTCGTCGCCGACGGAATTCGCCGGGAAGAGGCCCCAGACGGCGCGGGCCTGGAGGAGCCGCCCCTCGACGATCTCGGCGAGAAGCGCCTGCGCGTCGGCGAAGAGCTCGCGGGCCTTCTCGCCGACGGTCGTGTCTTCGAGGATCTGCGGCCAGCGACCGCGCAGCTCCCAGGCGTGGAAGAACGGGGACCAGTCGACGAACGGGATCAGCTCGGCGAGCGGCACGTCTTCCTCGACGCGGACGCCCGTGAAGGACGGGACCGGCAGGTCGGCGGAGCTCCAGTCGAAGGAGCGCCGCCGGGCGCGCGCCCCGGCGAAAGGGAGGAGCGGCTTGCTCTGCCGTCCTGCGTGGTCCTTCCGCAGCTCTTCCTGGAGAGCGGAGTTCCTCGCGAGGAACGCGGGCCGCAGCTCCTCCGAGAGAAGGCTCCCGGCGACGCCGACGGCCCGGCTCGCGTCGGCCACGTGGACGACGGGCTGCGGGGACGCGGGGGCGATCTTCACGGCGGTGTGGGCCGGGCTCGTCGTCGCGCCGCCGATCAGGATCGGGACCGAGATCCCCTCGCGGGAGAGCTCGCGGACCGTGTGGACCATCTCGTCGAGGGAGGGCGTGATGAGGCCGGAGAGGCCGACGAGGTCCGCCCCCGTCTCGCGCGCGGCCTTCGCGATCCGGTCCGCGGCGACCATGACGCCGAGGTCGATCACCTCGTAGCCGTTGCACGCGAGGACGACGCCGACGATGTTCTTGCCGATGTCGTGGACGTCCCCCTTCACGGTGGCGAGGAGGACCTTCCCGGCGGCCTTCACCGTCCCGGCGGCCTTCTGGGCCTCGAGGTAGGGCGTCAGGACTGCGACGGACTTCTTCATGACGCGGGCGCTCTTGACGACCTGCGGGAGGAACATCTTCCCGGAGCCGAAGAGGTCGCCGACGACGTTCATCCCGGCCATGAGCGGCCCCTCGATGACGGCCAGAGGGGCACCGAGCTTCCCGAGCGCCTCGAGCGTGTCGGCCTCGACGTGGTCCGCGTTCCCCTTGACGAGGGCGTGGGCGAGCCGCTCCTCGACGGTCCCGGAGCGCCAGGCTTCGGCGTGCGGCGAAGCCTGCCCCCCGGTGTCGCGGGCCTTCAGCCCCTCGGCGAAGGAGACGAGTCGCTCGGTGGCGTCGGGGCGGCGGTTCAGGAGGACGTCCTCGACGAGTCCGAGGAGCTCCTTCGGGACCTCCTCGTAGACGGCGAGCTGGCCGGCGTTGACGATCCCCATGTCCATGCCGGCGGCGATGGCGTGGTAGAGGAAGGCCGCGTGCATCGCCTCCCTCACAGGGTTGTTCCCGCGGAAGGAGAACGAGACGTTCGAGACGCCCCCCGAGACGTTCGCGTACGGGAGCTCGGCCTTGATGCGCCGCGTCGCCTCGAAGAAGGCGAGGGCGTAGTCGGCGTGCTCTTCTATGCCGGTGCCGACGGTCAGGACGTTCGGGTCGAAGAGGACGTCCTCGGGCGGGAAGCCCTCCTCCTCGACGAGGATCCGGTACGCCCGGCGGCAGACCTCGACCTTCCGGTCGGCCGTGTCCGCCTGCCCCGCCTCGTCGAACGCCATGACGACCGCCGCCGCGCCGTGGCGGCGGACCGTCCGGGCGCGCTCGCGAAAGGTGGCTTCGCCGTCCTTCAGGCTGATCGAGTTGACGACGGACTTCCCCTGCAGGCACGTCAAGCCCGTCTCGATGACCTCCCACCGGGAGCTGTCGATCATGACGGGGATCCTCGCGATGTCGGGGTCGGCCGAGAGGAGGTTCAGGAAGCGGCGCATCGCCGCGACCGAGTCGAGCATCCCCTCGTCCATGCAGACGTCGAGGACGTTCGCACCCCCCTCCACCTGCTGGCGCGCGACGCCGAGCGCTCCCTCGTAGTCGCCCGCGGCCACGAGCTTCGCGAACTTCGGCGAGCCGGTGACGTTCGTCCTCTCGCCGACGACGATGAAGTTCGAGTCGGGGCGGATCGTGAGCGGCTCGAGGCCGGAGAGGCGCGAGAGCCGCTCGACGGCGGGGACCGTCCGCGGCGGGAGCCCCTTCACCGCTTCCGCGATCGCGCGGATGTGCGAGGGGTTCGTGCCGCAGCAGCCGCCGACGAAGTTCACCCAGCCCGCCTCGGCGAAGGCGCCCAGGTCCTTCGCCATCGACTCGGGCGTCTCGTCGAACCCGCCGAAGGCGTTCGGGAGGCCCGCGTTGGGGTAGGCCGAGACGAGGACGGGCGCGATGCGCGAGAGCTCCTCGACGTACGGCCGCATCTCCTTCGCGCCGAGGGCGCAGTTGATGCCGACGGAGAGGAGCGGGGCGTGGGAGACGGAGTTCCAGAACGCCTCGACCATCTGGCCCGAGAGGGTCCGGCCGCTCCGGTCGGTGATCGTCACCGAGAGCATCAAAGGCACCGCCGTGCCGCGCTCGGCGAAGACCTCCTCGACGGCGACGAGGGCGGCCTTGCCGACGAGCGTGTCGAAGACCGTCTCGACGAGGAGGAGGTCGACGCCACCGTCCAGGAGGCCGCGCACCTGCTCGGCGTAGGCCGAGACGAAGTCGGCGAAGACGTTCGTCCGCTTCCCAGGGTCGTTCACGTCGACGGCCAGGGAGAGGGTTCGGTTCGTCGGCCCGATCGACCCGGCGACCCACGCCGTCCGTCCCGAGTGCGCCATCTCGAAAGCACGGACCGCCTCGCGCGCGACGCGGGCCGCCGCGGCGTTCATCTCGCGGACGTGCGCTTCGAGGCCGTAGTCGGCCATGGAGATCGCCTGCGCGCTGAAGGTGCAGGTCTCGAGGACGTCGGCTCCGGCCTCGAGGTAGGCGCGGTGGATCTCGGCGACGACATCGGGACGCGTCAGCGGGAGGACGTCGGCACAGCCCTGGAGCTCCTTCGGGTGGTCCGCGAAACGCGCGCCGCGGGTGGCGGCTTCGTCCAGCCGGTAGCGCTGGATCATCGTCCCCATCCCGCCGTCCAGGACGACGATCCGCTCGGAGAGGGCTCTCGCGAGGGCCTCGGGAACGGGAGCGGGCTTCCTCATCGGCCACCTGCGGTTGCGTCGGCCGCCCGGACGGGCTCCACGCGCGAAGGGAGCGACGCGAGGACCCGCTTCACGACGTCGTACCGGGCCATCGGCATCAGGTGAATGCCGCGGGCCCGCTCGGAGATCGCCTCAGCGAGCTCGATCCCGATCGCGATCCCTTCTTCCGCCTCGAACTCCGGCCCCTTCTCGGCCGCCCGGCGCATCCGCGCGAGGATCGCCCCCGGGACGAACATTCCAGGGACCTCGTTCGCGAAGTAGAGCGCCTGCTTGAGGTTCTTCGGCGGGATGAGACCGATGAGGACGGGAATGAGCCGGGCCTCGGAGCGGGCGAAGAAGCGGTCGAGCGCGGCGATGTCGTAGACGGGCTGCGTCTGGGCGAACGTCGCCCCTGCCTCGATCTTGGCCGAGAGCTTCGAGATCTCGACGTCCAGGTCGGGAGCAGCCGGGTTCGCCGCGCAGGCGATGGCGAACGACGTGGAGGTCCCGATCGGGGCGCCCGCCATGTCGACGCCGGCGTTCAGGCCTTTCACGATCCGGAGGAGTCCCAGGGTGTCGACCTCGCCGACGTGCCTCCCCTGCGGGTAGTCGCCGATCTTCAGCGGGTCGCCGCCGACGACGAGGAGCGCCTTGATGCCGAGCCCCGCCGCCCCGAGGAGGTCCGACTGGATGCCGAGGACGTTGCGGTCGCGCGGGGAGAAGTGGAAGACGGTGTCGACGCCCGTCTCGTGCCGGATCATGTGCGCGACGGCGATGGACGACATCCGGAGGCGCGCCATCGGGTTGTCGGTGACGTTCACGGCGTCGACGCCGAAGCTCCGGAGGAGCTGCGCGCCGTCGAGGGCGGCGGAGGTGTCGGTCCCTCTCGGGGGCTCGATCTCCACGGTGACGACGAACGCCTTCGTGTCGGCGAGCTTCCTCTTCAGCGGCGAGGTCTCGAGCGATTCTGCTTCCGGGGCCGCCGGGGCGGAGACGAACTCACGGGCGACGCGTTCGACGGTCGTGCGCCTCTTGCCGACGACGTCTCTCGCCATGGCGGCGATGTGGGCGGGGGTCGTACCGCAGCACCCGCCGACGATCGCGGCGCCCGCCTTCACGAAGTCGCGCGCCACCTCGCGGAAGTAGTCGGGAGTGGCGGGGTAGACCGTCCGTCCCGAGACGTTCCAGGGGTAGCCGGCGTTCGGCATCACGGCCACGGGGACGCCGACCTGCGACACCACCTTCTGGAAGACCTCGAGCGTCTCCTGCGGGCCGATCGTGCAGTTCATCCCCACGACGTCGGCCCCCGCCTCCTCGATCCGGGCGAACGCGCCGGCGACCTCCGTCCCGAACGTCGTCTTGCCGTCCGAGAGGAACGTCATCGAGGCGAGGATCGGGATCTCCTTCGAGAGGTCGCGGGCGGCCCGGATCGCCTCGATCGCCTCGAGCGTCGAGGAGAACGTCTCGAAGAGGAGGAGGTCGACATTCTCCTCGAGGAGGATCCGGATCTGCTCGGAGAAGAGCTCGCGGACCATCGCCTTCGTGAGCGGCCCGTACGGCTTGACGAGCTGGCCGAGGGGGCCCACGTCTCCCGCGACGAAGACGTATTCGCCGGCCGCCGCCTCGTGCGCGAGGCGGACGGAGGCGCGGTTGATCTTCTCGAGGGAGTCGGCCCAGTCGAACTTGGCGAGCTTGACCCGGTTCGCGTCCCAGGTGTTCGTCGTGAGGATCTGGGTGCCGGCCTCGACGTAGTCGTCGTAGATTTCCTTGACGAGCTCGGGCTGGGCGATCGACAGGGGGGCGCGGGGGCTCTCGGGGGCCGCGCCGCGCGAGACGAGGAGCGTCCCCATCGCCCCGTCGGCGAGGAGAACGTCGGTCTTCAGGCGCTCGCGGATGTCGTGCTTCATGCAAAAACCCCTCCGAGGACGAAGGGGCGTTTCGTGCGATTCGCTTCCGTTCGGCCTCGATTTCATCTCTCTCCGGCCGCGCCGGAGCGGGAATTGGCACCTGCCACCCCACCCTGCCGGACGCCGAGAGCGCCGAGCGGAGAGGAGCCGGTTGCCGCGGCATCGCAGGGCTCGTCCCTCCGCCGCTCGTGATGAAACCCGGACTCGAAGGAGAGTAGTCACGAGCGACGTTTCGGACAAGGGCGGGGGGGCCGGGGAGGCCTCGCGAAGCTCAGGCCCCCCAGGAGCGAGCCGGACGGAGCCTACGAGAGCGGAATTCGGTGCGTCAAGCGGCTCGCGGAGGAAGGCAGATCCGCTCGGCCGGGGGCTGGTTTAGACTTGCGCGCCAATGAGAGTCCTCGTCGTCGGCTCGGGGGGTCGGGAGCACGCCCTCGTCTGGAAGCTCGCCCAGTCTCCGGACGTGAAAGAGATCTTCTGCGCTCCCGGGAACCCCGGCATCGCACAGCTCGCCACCTGCCTCCCGATCGGCGTGACCGACATCGTGGAGCTGGCCGACTTCGCCGAGACGATGAAGGTCGACCTGACGGTGGTGGGGCCCGAGCTCCCGCTCACGCTGGGCCTCGTCGACGAGCTCGCCAAGAGGCACCTCCTCGCCTTCGGTCCGAACAAGCTGGCCGCCGAGCTGGAGGGATCGAAAGTCTTCTCCAAGGCGTTCATGCGGAAGTACGAGATCCCGACGCCGGAGGCCGAGGTCTGCACCACGCGCGCCGAGGCTGAGAAGGCGGTGAAGGCGCTGGGCCTTCCATGCGTTTTCAAGGCGGACGGCCTCGCTGCCGGCAAGGGCGTCGTCATCGCCCGGGACGAGGCGGACCGGGACAAGGCGCTCAAGCTCTTCTTCGGCGAACGGGTCTTCGGGAGCGCGGGGGACCGCGTCCTGATCGAACGCTACGTCACCGGGGACGAGGTCAGCTTCATGGTCCTCTGCGACGGCGAGCGGGCCATCCCTCTCGCGACCGCAAAGGACTACAAGAGGGTCTTCGACGGTGACCGTGGCCCGAACACGGGAGGCATGGGCGGGCACAGCCCCTCGGTCTTCGTCGACGCGGCGACCGCTCGCGAAATCCTGACCGACATCGTCCACCCGACGCTT
Organism: uncultured Holophagales bacterium; assembly: GCA_963696015.1. Taxonomy (GTDB): domain Bacteria; phylum Acidobacteriota; class Thermoanaerobaculia; order UBA5066; family UBA5066; genus UBA5066. The sequence continues at coordinate 48,988 of CAVOJA010000159.1, read as the reverse complement.
CGCGGCATGGCCGAGGAGGGACGCCCGTTCCGCGGGCTGCTCTACGTGGGCCTGATGCTCGAGAACGGGATGAAGCCGTACGTTCTCGAGTACAACGTGAGGTTCGGCGACCCCGAGACGCAGTGCACCCTGATCCGGATGGAGGACGACCTCCTCCCGTATCTTCTCGGCTCGGCCCGGGGCAAGTTCGAGGAGAACGCCAAGCCGGTCTGGAAGAAGGAGGCCGGAGCGGCCGTCGTCCTCTCGGCCGAGGGGTATCCCGGCCCGTTCGAGCGAGGGAAGGCGATCGAGGGGATCGAGGACGCCACCGGGGAGGATGGGATCTTCGCCTTTCACGCCGGGACGGCGAAGTCGGCGGACGGCAAGCTCGTCACCGCCGGCGGCCGGATCCTCGTCCTCGCCGCCCGGGCAAGGGGTCTCTCCGAGGCGCTCGCCCGAGCCGTGGCCGCGGCTGAGAAGGTCCGTTTCGACGGGAAACACTTCCGCCGCGACCTGGGGACGAAGGCGATGGAGATCCTTCGCGAGCGGACCGGGTCCGGCCTGAGCTGACGGATCCGCCGGGACGGCGTGACGGGCGCCGACCGTGCATACGACAGGGGCGCTATCCGTGGCGTTTCGTGGAGTCCTGCGACTCCCGCGAGGCCGACCGCATCCTGGAAACGAAGTAGGCCGAGAGCCCGAGGAGCACGACCGCGATCACCAGGCCGGTGGGTGTCGGCCGGCGAAGCAGCAGGAAGACCGCGACCGCGGCCGCGACGAGAGCCCGCGTCCCGTGACGGTGGATGCCGGAAGCGCCGTCCGATCCGGTCGCGACGGGCGACGGACCTTCGTCGCGCGCGTCTTCCCGTCGCTCCGGACGCGACGGGGCCGTTCCCCCCGCCCGCGCGGAGCGGATCGTCTCGTATGCCTCGAGAATCGCCTTGAGCTTCTCCTCGGCCTTCTGCCGGAGCCGCGGGTCGTTGCCGAACCGGTCCGGGTGCCAGACCTTCGTCAGGTCGCGGCAGGTCCTCTTTACCTCCTCGTCGGAGGCGGCCGGGTCGAGGTCGAGGAGGCGGTATCCGTCGTCGAGTCGCATGGATTTCGAGGCGGACCTTACGACGTCGGGAATTCGGCCTCAACCCGGAACGTTGAGCCGCAGTGGCGCTTCGGGCTCTCCGGAGCGCTCGCCCGCGAGAGGAGATCCGATGGAGATCCAGTTCCCGAACGTGCTCAAGTTCAAGCCACCGAACGTCCCGGGTGGCCTCGTCCTCCGGGGCGTCCTCGCCGTCGTCGCCCTTGCCGTCCTCTTTTCGGCCTGGTTCACGATCGATCCGGAGGAGGCGGGGCTCGTCCTGCGCTTCGGGCGGTACGTCCGGACGGTCTCCCCGGGCCTTCACCTGAAGCTCCCCAGCCCGATCGAGAGCGTCGTCAAGGTCCCGGTCGAGCGCCAGCTCAAGGAGGAGTTCGGCTTCCGGACGCAGTCTTCGACGGGGACCCGCCGGACCTACTCGCAAGAAGACCTCTCGGCCGAGTCGCTCATGCTGACGGGCGACCTGAACGTCGCCGTCGTCGAGTGGACGGCCCAGTACCGGGTTCGCGACCCCTACAAGTTCCTCTTCAAGGTGAGGAGCGTCCAGAAGACGTTCCGCGACATGAACGAGACCGTCATGCGCGAGGTCGTCGGCGACCGGAGCGTGAACGAGGTCCTGACGGTCGGGCGCCAGGAGATTGCCGCGGAGGTCGAGCAGAGGCTCCAGGCCCTGTGCGATCAGTACGAGAACGGGATCAAGGTCGAGCAGATCGTCCTGCAGGACGTCAACCCTCCCGACCCCGTCAAGCCCTCCTTCAACGAGGTCAACCAGGCCCAGCAGGAAAGGGAGAAGCTCATCAACCAGGCCAGGGCCGACTACAACCAGATCATCCCGCGGGCGAAGGGCCAGGCTCAGCAGGCCCTCGAGCAGGCGGAGGGGTTCGCGACGGATCGCGTCAACCGCGCCCGTGGCGACGCCGAGCTCTTCGTCAAGGTGCACGCGGCCTACCAGCGCGCGCCCGAGGTGACCCGGCGGCGCATGTACCTCGAGACGATGAGCGAGATCTACCCGAAGGTGAAGAAGAAGGTCGTCCTGGACGAGAAGCTGAAGGGGGTCCTGCCCCTCCTCCCGATGCCGGCCACGCCGGAGGTGAAGCCGTGAAGGAGATCCGGATCACCGTTCTCGTCGTCGGCGTGATCCTCGCGGCCGTCGTCCTCTCCAACGCCCTCTACACGGTCGCCGAGACCGAGCAGGTCATCGTGACGCAGTTCGGTAAGCCCGTGGGCCGGCCGATCACGACGCCCGGGCTCAAGCTGAAGATGCCGTTCACGCAGACCGTCCAGAGGTTCGAGAAGCGGTTCCTGGAGTGGGACGGCGACCCGAACCAGATCCCGACGAAGGACAAGCGCTTCATCTGGGTCGACTCCTACGCCCGCTGGCGCATCACCGACCCGCTCCTCTTCTTCCAGCGTCTCCGGGACGAGAGGGGCGCGCAGTCGCGCCTCGACGACATCCTCGACGGCGAGACGCGGAACACGATCGCGAAGAACGAACTCATCGACCTCGTGCGGTCGACGAACCGGCCGTTCGTCGTCGCCGAGGACGTCGCCGAGCTGAGCCAGCCCGAGGCGGCCGAAAAGGTGGACCACGGCCGCGAGAAGCTGACCCAGGAGGTCCTCCAGAACGCCCGGCGCCGGACCGGCGACCTCGGCATCGAGATCCTCGACTTCCGGATCAAGCAGATCAACTACGTCGAGGCGGTGCGCCAGGAAGTCTACGCCCGGATGATCTCCGAGCGCAAGCGGATCGCGGAGCTCTACCGTTCCGAGGGGGCGGGCGAGGCGGCGCGGATCGCGGGCGAGAAGGAGCGCCAGCTCCGCGTCGTCGAGTCGGAGGCCTACCGGCAGGCCCAGGAGATCCGGGGCAAGGCCGACGCCCAGGCGGCCGACATCTACGCCGCCGCCTACAACCGCGACCCCGATTTCTACCGGTTCCTCAAGTCGATGAACACCCTTCGCGAGAGTATCGACCCGGAGACGACCCTCATCCTCTCGACCGACAGCGAGCTGCTCCGGTATCTGAGCTCCGCGAAGTGAGCGCGGCTGCAAAATTGAGAATCAAGACCTGCCCCACCGGGCGGGGCCTTGACCCCGCCCGGGCCTGCTAGAGTCCGTGGCCATGAATACGCTTCTCCTTTCCACGGTGGTGCTCTTCCAGATGGCCTCCTCCCATTCCCCGGCCGGCGCGACGAGTACGGCGGGCGGCCTGACGTGGGCCGCGCCCAAGGAGTGGGCCGTGGCGCCGTCCGCCTCCTCGATGCGCGTCGTCACCTACAAGGTGCCAGCCGCCGCGGGGGACGCCGAGGGGGGTGAGGTGGCGGTCTTCTACTTCGGACCGGGGCAGGGGGGCGGGACGCAGGCCAATGTCGACCGCTGGATCGCCCAGTTCCGGCCCGAGAAGGGGAGCGCGGGGCCGGGCAAGCCGATCTCGAGCAAGGTCGGCACGATCTCCGTCACGATCGTGACGACCGAGGGGACCTACTCCTCCGGGATGCCGGGTGGCGCCATGACGCCGAAACCGGGTTGGGCCCTCCGCGGAGGCATCGCGGAAGGACCGCAAGGGCCGGTGTTCTTCAAGATGGTCGGCCCGAAGAAGACGGTCGTCGGGGCGACGCCGGCCTTCGACGCCTTCCTCAAGACCCTGAAGAAGGGGTGAGCCCCGGGGCTCACCCCATTCCGTAAGTCGACGCGAACGGGTCGGCGCCGGGGCGGCGCTTCACGCCGTGGTCGGGATTCGCCGCGAGGTGCTCGAGCACCTTCCACGCGATCTCGGCCCCGGCGTTCGCCCTCTTCGCCCACTCCTCGGCCGTCCGGAACGTCGCGTTCTCGGCCCTCATCGCGCCGAGGAGAGCGCGCTGGACGTCGATTACGGTCGCGGCCGCCTTCTTTCCGGCCTCGACTCCAGGCTGGTGGTAGGCGTTCACGCCGACGAGGAGGGCATAGAGGCCGACCGTCCGCTCGAAGAGCGCGACGAGCGCGCCGAGCGAGCGGGCCGAGACGTCCTCGACGGTGATCGTCACCGAACCGCGTCCGTTCTCGGAGAGCGCCTCGCGCGTCCCGAGGAAGAAGCCGTGGAGGTAGTCGCCTGCGGTGACGTCTTCCTCGACGGCGAGCGAGGGGAGGCCGTCCTTGCGATCCTTCAGCACCTCGATGAAGGTGACGAAGAAGTTCGGCACCCCCTCGCGCAGCTGCTGGACGAAGGCGTGCTGGTCGGTCGAGCCCTTGTTCCCGTAGACGGCGATCCCCTGGTGGACGGTGTGGCCCGAGAGGTCCTTCTCCTTGCCGAGCGACTCCATCACGAGCTGCTGGAGGTAGCGGGAGAGGAGGAGAAGCCGGTCCTTGTAGGGGAGGACGACCATGTCCTTGCGGCCCTGCCCCTCCGTCTCGCGGTACCAGGCGAGGGCGAGGAGAGCCGCGGGGTTCTTCCCGACGTCGGGAATCCGCGTCGCTGCGTCGCAGGAGCGCGCCCCCTCGAGGAGGCCGTCGACGTCCAGGCCCTGGAGCGCGGCCGGAAGGAGCCCGACGGCGGAGAGCTGGGAGGTCCGTCCGCCCACCCAGTCCCACATCGGGAAGCGGGCGAGCCACTTCTGCCTCCGTGCCCGCTTGTCGAGGTCGCTGTCGTCCTGCGTCACCGCCACGGCGTGCCGGCCGAAGTCGAGCCCCTTGGCCGTGTAGGCCGCCTGCGCGACGAGCATCCCGTTGCGGGTCTCCTTCGTGCCGCCCGACTTCGAAACCACCACGGTGAGCGTCCGGGCGATGCCGCCAGCGGCGGCGATCCGGTCCATCTCGCGGGCGATCCCGTCGGGGTCGGTGTTGTCGAAGAAGAAGAGCCGCATCCGGTCGTCCGGTGTGCCCAGGGCGTCGGCCACGAGCTGCGGACCGAGCGCCGAGCCCCCGATCCCGATCAGTAGGACGTTCCGGAAATGGCCGGCCGTCTCGGGAGCGACCTTCCCGGAGTGGATGTCTGCGGCGAACGCCTTCACCCGGGAGACGGTCTCCTCGATGGCGCGTGAGATCGCCGGCTCCGGGGCGAGCTCCGGAGCCCGAAGCCAGTAGTGGCCGACGCGCCGTCCCTCGTCGGGATTGGCGATTCCGCCCGCCTCGAGCGCGGCCATCCCCGAGAAGGCGGCCGGGAACGCCTCGACGAGAAGCGGATCGCTCGTCTTGGCGTGCGTCGGGAGGCACGTCCTGGAGACGTCCACGAGGAGGGGAGCGGCTGGGGCGGCGGCGGAGAGGCTCCGGAGGCGGGCGAGGGACGGGTCGGGCACGATTCACCTCTGAGGGGTCGCGATGCGTTCCCCTTAGACTAACCGGAAAGGAGCCTCTCATGCCCAATGGGAAGAGCCTGGCCCTCGGAATCGACGTCGGGGGGACGAAGGTCCTCGCGGGCGTCGTCGACGAGAACTGGCAGATCCGCGGACGTGGGAAGGTCAAGAGCCCCTTCCGTGGCGGGCCGGCGGAAATGACCGAAACGCTCGCTGCCGCCGCGGACGCCGCGCTCGCAGAAGCCGGTGCCGAAAGGAAGGACGTCACCGCGATCGGCCTCGGGCTCCCCGGTCCGCTCGACGCGGCGCGGACGACGCTCCTGCGGGCCATGAACCTGGGCGTCGAGAGGTGGGAGGTCCACTGTGCGCTCGAGCCGGCGTTCCCGGGCATCCCGAAGCGGCTCGAGAACGACGTCCGGGTCGCGGCGCTCGGAGAGGCGCGCCTCGGCGCGGCAAAGGGCGAGCGCCTCGTCGTGGCGATCTGGGTCGGCACCGGAATCGGAGGGGCCGTCGTCCTCGACGGCAAGCTCTGGCTCGGCCGGAACCGCAACGCGGGGGAGATCGGTCAGTGCTTCGTCGACCTGAAGAAGGCGGGGGACGGGACGATCGACGGGACGCTCGAGGGGATCGGCGCGAAGATCGGCATGACGGCATTCATGCGGAGGAGGATCGAGAAGGGGGAACGGACCACCGTCGCCCGGTCCGTTTTCGAGGGGGGCGGCCGTCTCAAGGGCTCGGACCTGCGCAAGGCGCTCGCGGCCGGCGACGCCCTCGTGGAGCGCGCAGTCGCCCGCTCGGCGCGGGCCGTCGGCATCACGATCGCGACTCTGTGGAACGTCTTCTCGCCGGACCTCTTCGTCCTGGGAGGCGGCGTCACGGAGGACGTCGGACAGGGATACGTCGAGCAGGTCCGTGTCGCGGCCAGCCGGCACGCCTTCTTCACGGACCTGGCCGACGTCAGGATCGTCCCCTCGGCCCTGGGAGACGATGCCGGGGTCCTCGGCGCGGCGGTCCTGGCCCGGGAGGGACACGAGCCGCCGGGATGAAGGCGATGAAGCGATGAAGGCGATGAAGGGGGCCGTTTGACCTGCGGCGACGGGATCGTGAGAATCAAGGGTTCGTGAGCTGTTCCAGCTGCTCCCTCGGCACCCTCGTGAACCCCGGCGGCAACTACGTCGGGGCCCGTCTGGCCGACGCGATGGACGGCAAGATGACGATCGTCTTCGCCGGCGAGGTCGGTGTCCGGGCGGGGGAGAGGATCGTCGTCGACACGGAAGACGGGCCCGAATACGCCGAGGTGGTGACGCTGACCCCGGTCCTGGCGAAGTCGTGTTCCCAGAAGAAGGCGAAGCGCCTCCTCCGGCTCGCCTCCGACTCCGAGTCGGCCGACTTCGCCGAACGTCTCGAGCTCCAGGAGGAAGCCGCGCGCTTCGCCGCGCAGCGGATCGAGGAGCTGCGCCTGCCGGTCAGCCTCATCAAGTGTGCCGTGCCGTTCGACCGGAGGCGGATCACCGTCCTCTACTCGTCGGAGGAGCGGGCGAACCTGCGCGACCTCTGTCGCGAGATGGCCGACCGCTTCCGGACCCGCGTCGAAGCCCGGATGGTCGGTGTGCGCGACGAGACGAAGATCGTCGGCGGCATCGGACCGTGCGGCCTCACCCTCTGCTGCTCCACCTGGCTCAGGGGTTTCCATCCGGTCACGATCCGGATGGCCAAGCTCCAGGGGATCACGCCGAACCCCTCCAAGCTCACCGGGATGTGCGGCCGCCTCAAGTGCTGCCTCGCCTACGAGCTGGAGGGCGGGATCGAGGCAGCCCGCAAGATGTCGAGCAAGGGCCACGATCGCAAGGACGGCGACCGGAAAGGCCCGGCTCCCCCTCCGCCGGCCTCCTGAACCGCACGCGCGCCCTTCGGGTAGACTTCCTCGAGACACACCCCTCGAGACGACCTCCCCTCTCGGGAAGGAGCCTGAATGGCCTTGGTCCGCAAGCCACCCACTCCGGGTCCCTCGACGGGAGCCCCCGACCCCAACAACGAGCTGGCACCGCGGAAGCTGATCCGTCCCTCGCTCTCCGAGGTGAGGCGCGATCGATCCGCCCCGCGCGGCGTCCGAAAGGGGGCGCCGCCCGACCAGACGAACGCGGAGTCGTTCTACTACCTCAAGCAGATGCAGGCGCGCACCCCCATCGTCGTCCGGCTCGTCGACGGCGAGGAGCTCCGCGGCTGGATCGAGTGGTACGACAAGGACGCCCTCAAGCTGAACCGCGAGAACGCGCCGAACCTCCTCCTGCAGAAGAGCGCCATCAAGTACCTCTACAAGGAGGAGGAGGAGCGCCAGTTCCGGCGGCGTCGGGCGCGCGCGGAGCGCGACAGTTCCGAAGGCGACGGCGGCGGCTCGGCCCCGCCCGGGGCCCCGTCCCGCTGAATCGCCTGGTTTTTCGACGGCCGGGGGCCCGGCACAGGGCGGCCGAGGGGCGCTAGACTTCGGGGCATGAAGACCGAGAACCTCACGCGCGAAGCCCTGAAGAAGTACGCTGCGGAAAACCGGGAGGCGTTCGAGGCCCTTCTGAAGGACTTCGTCGAGATCCCGAGCATCTCCGTCGACCCGACGAAGAAGGACGCGATCCGCGAGAACGCCAAGCTCGCGGCCGACGTGATCCGAAGGTTCGGCGGGGAGGCGAAGATCCTCGAGACCGACGGCCACCCGATCATCTCGGGGACGTGGACGAAGAACGCCGAGTGGCCGACCGTCACCGTCTACAACCACCTCGACGTCCAGCCCGCCTCGATGGAGACGGAGCCGTGGGCCTCGGGACCCTTCACCTTCACGAAGCAGGGCGACCGCTACTTCGGCCGCGGAACGACCGACGACAAGGGGCCCGCGCTCACCGCCCTCTACGGGATCAAGGCCGCTCTCGAGGCCGACCTTCCCGTGAACCTGCGCGTTCTCTGGGAATTCGAGGAGGAGATCGGCTCCCCGAGCTTCGAGAAGGCGATCGCGGCGAACGCCGCCGAGCTCGCCACCGACTCGGTCCTCGTCTCCGACACGATCTGGATCGCCCGCGGCAAGCCCGCTTGCCCCGCCGGCCTGCGTGGCCTGCAAGGATTCCTCTTCACGCTCGAGACGGGCGAGACCGACCAGCACTCGGGCGTCTGCGGCGGCGCGGCGCGCAACCCGATGGCCGAGCTGATGAAGCTCGTGAACGAGTGCTTCGACGCCACGACGGGCCGGGTGAAGATTCCCGGCTTCTACGACGACGTCGTCCCGCCGACGAAGAAGGAGCTCGAGGACTTCAAGCGCTCCGGCTTCACCGTCGCCGGCTTCAAGAAGGACCACCTCTTCAAGTCGCTCCGGACCAGCGACCCCCTCGACCTGATGAAGCGGATCTGGGCGCAGCCCACCTTCGAGATCCACGGCATGATCGGCGGCTACACCGGCCCGGGCGTGAAGACGGTCATCCCGCCGCGCGGCGAAGTGAAGGTCTCCTGCCGCCTCGTCCCGAACCAGACGGGCGAGAAGATCGCGAAGCTCGTGACGAAGTTCGTGAAGTCGAAGAACAAGGACGTCGTCGTCCACGTCAAGAACCGGCTCGACCCGTACCAGGGAAAGACGGAAGGGCCGCTCGCCGAGGCGGTGAAGCGCGCGATGCAGTTCGCCTTCAAGCGCGAGCCGGTCTTCGTCCGCGAGGGCGGCTCCATCGGCGCCGTCGTCACGATGGAGAACGTCCTGAAGTGCCCGGTCATCTTCCTCGGCCTCTCGCTGCCCGAGCACGGCTACCACGCCCCGAACGAGAACTTCGACTGGGAGCAGGCCTCCGGCGGGATGGCGGCCTTCACCCGCTACTTCGGCGAGGTCGCCTCACTCGGCAAGCCGTCGAAGATCGCGACACCCGGCAAGCGGCCGGTCGTGAAGGCGTCGGCGAAGAAGGCTCCGGCCAAGAAGGCCAAGCCCGTCGTGAAGGCCAAGCCCGCGAAGAAGAAGGGGAAGAAGTAGCCCCGGAGCGGACTCCACCCAACCCGGAACAACGGAACGAGGAAGCCCCCGTGATGAGCGGGGGCTTCTGCTTTGGGAGTCGGCGCGGACGGACAGGAGCACGAGGGCACCGGAGCACCGGAGCACCAGAGCACCAGAGCACCAGAGAGATAACCAGCTTGAGAATCTCGTCGATTCCTCCGGGGGCCGCGTGCGGTGCGGTACGTCTCACGGCCGCCTGCTGCGCGCGCCCGACCCGCTTCCGAATTCGCTCCGGCCGGGCGGGGGGCCCGCGCGAACTCCTCGCTGCGCTCGTCAGACACGCGCGCGGGCCTGATCCCCGCCCGGTCCTCGCGAACTCGAGCGGGTCCCCGGGCGTGCTCGGGGGCGGCTCGCGAGACGCACCGCCCCACCCGCGGCCGGCGAGCTTCGGGCGTCGCCAGGGAGACCTGCGGAACGAGAGCGCTGAGCGCTTTCTGCTGGGCTTACGGTCGGATGAGCGAGTAGACGAAGGCGTCCTGGAACTGCCCGTGAACGAGAAAGCGGGAACGAAGACAACCCTCGAGGAGGGCGCCTGTCTTGAGGGCGACCGCCTGGCTGGGGGCGTTCCCGACGGCGACGAGGAGCTCGAGGCGCTGCAGGTCGGTGCTCTGGAATGCCCATGCCGCGACCTGGCGCGCGGCTTCAGTGGCGTACCCGCGGCGGGTCGCTGAGGAACGGATCCAGTAACCGAGGTTTGCGAGGCGGAATCCCTTGTTGATCTGGTTCACGCCGCAGCAGCCAAGCAGGCCTCCGTCGGCACCGATGACGAGGAACTCGAAGGCCGAGCCTGCTTCTCGGGCTGCCGGCTGCTGCGCAATCCAGGTGGTTGCGTCCGCGAGGCTGTAGGTGAGCGGACACCAGGGCGCCCACGGGTGCAGCTCGACCATGGACTCGCGGACCGCGTCGAAGACTCGATCAGCGTCCTCTGGATCGGGGTAGCGCAGTGTGACCTTCACAGAAGCGAGTATGACTTCCCCCAGAAGGTCTGTCGTATCGCGGATTGTGAGCGGGCGGGAGGGGTGTCCCGCGAGCGGCCTTCGAGCACGTGCGGGGCCCCGCACGGCTTCGCGAGCAGGCGGCCGGATCAGGCGAGCGCGCGCGTGCAACGAGCGAAGCGAGGCGTTCGCGGTGGTCCCGGCGGCCCGCGGAGCGGAGCCGTTGCGGGTCGCGCGCGCGCAGCGGCCGCCGTGGGACACCCCTCCCGTCCGCGACTTGAGAGCACGGAACCCAGAAGAGCCGGGTGCCTTCGTGCTCTCGTGCTCTCGTGTCCTCGTCCCCCCGTCGCTGCCCCGCCGGTCAGAAGAGGCCGAGGGCTCCCTTGCCGGCGTAGCCGGTCAGCTCCACGTAGGCGCTCCCGGCGGGGCTGCTGGAACCGGGAAGCGGGCGGACGGCGCAGGCACCTTCCCAGTAGGTGACGCGCGTCGAACGGTCGGTGACGAGCTCCTGGTCGGGGAGGAGGGGGACGACCTCGAGGGCGAGGTTGGCCTTCGGGACGCGGAGGATCCATCGGGCCGGGTAGACGCCTTTCGAGCGCGGGCTCCTCCAGCGGTCCCTCACCTCGACGGTGAAGTCGGAGGGAGCGAGGGGCGTGGGGCGGCCGTCGCGGTCGACGAGGGTGCCGGAGGAGTGAACGGAACGGGCGCCGTCCGGCCCGCGCAGGAGGTAGAGCATCAGGTCGCGGCCGTCCTCGAGCTGGACGGAAAACCAGTCCCACCCGGTCGTTCCCTTGCCGATGGCTCCCGAGCCCCACTCGTGGTCCATCCACGCGGTGCCCGTGACGGCGTGGGACGTCTGGCCGCGCGTGAGCCAGCCTTCGGCTTTCAGGCGGGTGAAGCTGACGTAGCGGCTGACGGCGTCGGGTTCGGGGGCCTTGCGCGAGAGACCGTTCTCGCCGTGGAGGACGGGCGTCTTGAGCGGAGTCAGCAGGAGCGTCAGCGTCTCCTCGACGTCGCCGGTGGGGTCGTTCGCGCGGAGATAGAGCTTTCCGCCCAGCTCCGTGAGGCGCCAGCTCTCGTTCGCCACGTCGAGGTGCGACGTCCGGACGGAGGCGCCGCCGGGCCCGTCGCGGTGAATCCGTTCGGCATAGCGGAACGCCTTCCCGTCCACGTCCGTGCGGCCGAAGTGGGCGAGGTGGAGGCCGCGCGGGGCGAAGGAGGAGGTGCGCGTCCCTTTCGCCTCGTCCGCGACGCCGGTCCGGAAGAAGGTCAGCTGGAAGCCGGAGCGGCGCCCGTCGGCGTCTTGCAGGTGGCCGGTGACATACCACCACTCGACGCGGGCGTCGTCGTGGGCTCCATGGTCACGGGGAAAGGAGACGGTGGCCTTGGGATCGAGGGGGCGGAAGCGGCCTGTGTCGCCGGCGGCCGCCTGCGGGGCGGGACCGAGGAGAGAAAGGAACGCGACGAACACACCGAGGTGCCGGCGCAGGCGACTCGCGAGGACGGGCTTCTTCACGCCTATTCCTCCTTCAGGACGGCGGCGGCGTCGGTTGCGGCGGCGAGTCGGGCGGGGCGGCCTGCGGCCGCGAGAGTGGCGAGCGCGACCAGGGCGAGCGCTCCGGCGAGGAAAGCCCATGGGACGTCGGTCCGGATCGTCCAGCCGAAGGACTGCTTGTTGACGACGTGGATGAGGATCCACCCCATCGCCGCTCCCGCGAAGACGCCGAGAGCGATGCCGAACGCGGAGAGCGCGGCGGCCTCGTACCGGACGGCGCGCGAGACGCGGGCGGCCGAGGCGCCGAGGACGCGCAGGAGGCCGATCTCCCGTCGCCGCTCGAGGACGAGCGCGAGGAGCGTCGAGAAGACGCCAAGGACGGCGACGGCGATCGCGATCGCCTCGAGGGCATAGGTCACTGCGAACGTCTGGTCGAACAGGGCGAGGGCCGCATCCCGGAGCGAAGCGTTCGTCTGAACGCGCAGCGCGAAGCGGCCCCGGGCCGCGGCGAGGATGCGGCGGCGTCCTTCCTCTGGTGTCGTGGAGGGGTCGAGTCGCAGCGCGAGGCTGACCGCGCCGTCCATCCGGAAGAGGCGGCGAAACAAGGCTCGGTCGACCGTGACGGTCCCGCGGTCGTTCGAGTAGTCGCGGTAGACGCCGGCGACGCGGAGCGTGGCGGGGCCGTCGACCGCGGGGAGCGTGACGAGGTCGCCGGCGCGGACACCGAACTTCACGGCGTAGGGTTCGGAGACGACCGCCTCGCCCCGGGAGAGCGCGCGGGAGAGGATCGCTCGCGTGTCGCCCCCGTCGGCCATCGGCAGGTCTCCGTGCGCCGCGACGAGGGCGAATCGGCCGGACCCGACGGTGAAGGGGACTCCGCCCCGCGTCGCCTCGAACGAGAGGAAGGGGTCGACGGAGGCGACGCCGGGAACTCGCTCCAGCAGCGTGACGACCTCCTCGGGGAGCCTCCCGAGCGCGCGCTGCGAGCGCCCTCTCTCCGGGGCGACGAAGAGGTCGGCCTTCAGCGTCTGCGAGACCCAGTCGACGACCGTGGCGCGGAAGGAGCCGACCATCACCGCGACGGCGACCATCATCGAGATTCCCATCGAGAGGGCCGCCACGGCGACGGCCGTCCGCGACAGGCTCCCGGTGAGGTTCGCGCGCGCAATGCGCGCCTCGACGCCGAGGAGGCGGACGGCGAGCCGGTCGGCGTGCCGGGCGACCGTCGTGACGGCGAACGGAGCGAGGAGCGAGACGCCGGCGACGACCAGGAAGACCGCCGCGAAGCCGAAGAGGGGAAGGCCGCCGACCGGCCCGGGACGCGTGGCGAGGGCGGCGAGCAGGAGGAGGAGCGCGCCCGCGATCGCGAGCGGCTTCACGGCTCTACGCCGAGAGGCCTCGACGGAGCCGTGCCGAAACGTCGAGGCCGGGTCGACGTGGGCCGCCTCGAGGGCGGGAGCGAGAGCGGAGAGGATGGAGGTGACGAGGCCGGCGAGGAAGGCGACGGCAAGGGCCCGCGGCCCGAGGGAGAGCGACGGGGCGGACTGGGTCAGGTAGAAGTCGGTCGCCGTCCTGCCGACGGCGGCGAGCGCGGCCTTCGCCATGCCGGCCCCGAGAAGGAGGCCGAGGAGGCTGCCGAGGACGCCGAGCGCGGCGCCTTCCACCAGGAAGACGAGAAAGACCGAGCGGGACGAGGCCCCCAGCGCGCGGACCGTCCCGATGTCGGACCGGCGCCTCAGGACCGAGATGGAGATCGTGCTGTAGACGAAATAGGTCCCGACGAGGAGCGCGATGAGGCCGAGCGCCGTCAGGTTCACGCGGAAGGAGCGGACCATCCGGTCGACCGTCACCGTCCGCCGCTCGGGGCGACCAACCGTCACGCCGGGGGGGAGCGAGTCTCGCGCGGACTCTTCGAGAGCGGCACGGTCGGCGTCGTTCAGCCCCTCGGGAAGGACGAGGTCGATCCGGTCGAGGAATCCCTCGCGGCCGAAAAGCTCCTGGGCCGTGGCGATGTCGGCGAAGACGACCGACCCGGCGGCCGCACGGGCGGCCCCTTCGAGCCGGAGGATTCCGGCCACGTGGAGCCGCCGGACGGCGCCACCGGCGAAAACACCGAGCTCCGACCCCTCGGAAAGGCCGAGCCGCTCTGCCAGCGGGGCGGGCACGAGGACGGAGTTCCGCTGGAAGACCGCGAAGAGACGGCCGAGGGTCGCCCCTTCGGCGTCGAGCCGTGAGGTGAAGCGGTAGTCTCGGACCGCGGGGTCGGTGACGGGGTCGATGCCGAGGACATCGACGACGTCGCCATTCCCTTCCTGCAGCGCGGCCGTCGCGACGACGGCGGGGACGACCGCGACGCCGCGAGCCCGGAGCCAGGAGAGCCGCTCGAGCGTCTCTTCGGGGATGCCGGGGCCGTCGGCGAGGACCGTCAGGGCAGCCTTCCCGGCGACGACGTCGACCGTCGCGGAGAACGAGGCGAGAACCGAGCCATTTGCGAGGAGGATGGCGGCCATCGTCGCCACGCCGACGGCGATCCCGGTGACGGTGAGAGCGAAGCGCAGCCGGTCGCGCCGGAGGGGGCGCAAAAGGAGCGGCCCGAAGAGAGGCCCGACGCGGCTCACGTTTCGAGGAGACCGTCGCGGAGGCGAAGGACGCGCGTCGCCCGGGCGGCCGCTTCGGTGGAGTGCGTGGCCAGGACGATCGTCACGCCCCGCCCCGCGACGAGGTCCGAGACGAGGTCGAGGACCCGGGCTCCGGAGCGCGAGTCGAGGTTCCCGGTCGGCTCGTCGGCCAGGAGGAGCGCGGGCCGGACGACGAGAGCGCGCGCGACGGCGACCCGCTGCATCTGCCCCCCGGAGAGCTGCCAGGGGAAGGCGCCGGACTTCTCCGGGAGGCCCACCTCCCCGAGGGCGGTCGCAGCCCGTTCGTCCGCTTCCGCGGGAGGGACGCCGTCGAGCAGGAGCGGGAGTGCCACGTTCTCGAGCGACGTCATCGTCGGCAGGAGGTTGAAGAACTGGAAGACCGTCGCGGCGGTCCGGCGCCGGTAGAGGTCGCGTCCGGCCTCGGAGAGGAGCGCGAGGTCGTGGCCGTCGACGAGCACCCGCCCCGAGGTCGGGCGGTCGAGCGCGCCGAGGAGGTTCAGGAGGGTCGACTTGCCGCAGCCGGAGGGTCCGAGGAGAGCGACGAAATCGCCGGGATGAAGGGAGAACGAGACGCCGGCGAGCGCCTCCGAGGCCGCGCCCTCACCCGCGTCCGGGACGGTGCCCCAGGCCTTGCGGACACCCTCGACGACGACTCCCGCGCCCATGCCCCGACACTACGCCGGTCGCGCCTGGCGGGATGGGTCGGGACGCGGGCGGTGCCGCGTATCATCGGCGACCGGAATGGAGCGGCTCCGCGACCTTTGGCGCCACAGGGCGCTCGTCGGCGTTCTCGTGGCGCGGGAAGTGAAGGCGCGTTATCGCGGGAGCGTCCTGGGCTTCTTCTGGTCTCTCCTGAACCCTCTCCTGATGCTGGCCGTCTACGCCCTCGTCTTCCAGCTCCTGCTGCCGAACCGGAGCCCGTCGACGTCCCCGTACGCCCTCTTCCTCTTCTGCGGCCTCCTCCCGTGGAACTGGCTCTCCTCGTCGGTCACCGACGGGGCCTCCTCGCTCCTGACGCACGGCGCGCTCCTCCGGAAGATCCTCTTCCCGGCGGAGATCCTGCCGGCCGTCGCCGTCTTTGCGCAGGGGGTCCACTTCCTCCTGGCGCTTCCGGTCCTCCTCGCGGCGCTTCTCGCCGGCGCCTTCGGCGCATTTGGATCGCGGGTACCTCTCGGGTGGGCCCTCGTCCAGGTGCCGCTCCTCCTGTTCCTCCAGGGCGTCCTCCTCCTCGGCATCGCCCTCTTCCTCTCCGCGCTCACGGTCCATTTCCGCGACGTGAAGGATCTCCTCCAGACCGTCCTCTCGGTCCTGTTCTTCGCCACGCCGATCCTCTACACACTGAACGACCTTCCGAAGGGGCGGATGACCGGCCTCCTCGCGCTGAATCCCCTCGCGCCCCTCTTCTCCGGCTGGCATGACGCGCTCTTCTCCGGCAGGTTCACTCCGCCGGGGACGTGGGCGGCCGCCGCGGGGATCTCGATCGTCGCCTTCGCGATCGGATGGGCGTTCTTCGACCGCCTCCGCGACTCCTTCCCGGAGGCCGTGTGAGCCCGCGCGCGTCCGTCGCCGTCGAGGCGCGTGACCTCTCGAAGGTCTACCGGCGCTGGGGCCGCACCCGGGCCTTCGGGACCCTGAAGTCGGCTCTCCTCGGGCGGGGCTTCGGGAAGGTGCTCGAGCCGTCGGAGACGGTTTCGGCGCTGTCGGGCGTCACGTTCGACGTGCGGCGCGGCGAGACGTTCGGCGTCATCGGGGCGAACGGCTCGGGGAAGTCGACGCTCCTCAAGCTCGTCGCCGGCCTCTTCAAGCCGACCTCGGGGACGCTCCGCGTCGACGGAAAGGTCTCGGCCCTCATCGAGCTCGGAGCGGGCTTCCACCCTGAGATCTCGGGGCGCGAGAACGTCGTCATCAACGGCGTCATGCTCGGCCTGACGCGCCGCGAGATCGAGCGGAAGCTCCCGTCGATCATCGAGTTCTCGGGGCTCTCGGAGTTCATCGACGAGCCGGTCAAGACCTACTCGTCGGGGATGTACGTGAGGCTCGGCTTCGCCGTCGCGGTCCACGTCGACCCCGAGATCCTCGTCGTCGACGAGGTCCTCGCGGTGGGCGACGAGGCGTTCTCGCGCCGCTGCCTCGACACGATCAAGGAATTCTCCGCGAGGGGAAAGACGATCTTCTTCGTCTCCCACTCGCTCGCCCTCGTCGAGGAGCTCTGCGATCGCGTCCTCTACCTCTCGGGGGGCAGGGTCGCGGGCCTCGCCGAGCCGCGCGAGATGCTCGCGGCCTACCGCCTCGACGTCTCCGCTGGGGAGGGGACGCGGCTGCTCGCCGAGCACGCCGTGGAGCAGGAGACGCTCCGGGCCGAGGAGGCCGCCCCGGTGCCCGTGTCGGCGCCCGCCGCGGTCCCCGAGGCCGGGGTCGAGGTCGCAGCGCCGCCGGCCGAGAGGGCTCGTCGCTGGGGTGACCGGTCGGCGACGATCGACGGTGTCCGGCTCCTCGGCGTGGCTGACGACGAGCGCTACGCCTTCCGGACGGGAGAGCCCGTCACGGTCGAGATCCAGGCGACACCCGCGCACCCCCTTTCCGATTTCGTCTTCGGCGTCGGCCTCTTCACGCCGGAGGACGTCTGCGTCCACGGTTCCAATACCGAGATCGACGGCTTCACGCCCGGAGGGTTCGACGGGCCGGCCCGGGTCCGTCTCACGCTCGAGAGCTGCGACCTCGGGCCCGGCACCTACCTGGTCGACGTCGCAGTCCACGCCCGGAACGGGACGCCCTACGACTACTGGCGTGGCGCCTGCCGTTTCCGCGTCGACTCGCCGCGGACCGAGGCCGGGATCTGGGCTCCGGAGCGGTCCTGGGCCGTCGAGGGGGGAGTTTCTTGGGTCCGTACCTGACGAGCGGGAGCCGCTTCCGCGCCGAGCCGCTTCCGGTCGCCTCCCGCGTCCTCCTCTGGGCGCTCCTCGCGATCGCCGTCACGTTCCTTCTCGTCGAGACCGGGCACACCCCCTTCTTCGAGCCCGACGAATCGCGCTACGCCGAGATTCCCCGCGAGATGCTCGCCACCGGCGACCTCGTGGCTCCGCACCTGAACGGGTACCGCTACTACGAGAAGCCGCCTCTCCACTACTGGGCCGTCGCGGCGTCGATGTCCCTGTTCGGCGAAAAAGAATGGGCGGCGCGCCTCCCTGTGAAGCTTTCGGCCGCCGGGATGGTCCTCGTCACCGTTCTCTTCGCCCGACGGCGTTTCGGAGAGCGGGTCGCCCTGCTGGCGGGTCTGATCGTCGCGACCTCTCTCCTCGTCGTCGCGCTCGCTCGCCTCAACATCATCGACACCCCGCTCTCGCTGGCCGTCTCCACGGCCGCGTTCGCCTTCGCCTCGTTCCAGGAGCACGAGCGATCGGGCGATCGGGGACGCGCGCGGGCCGCGCTCTACGGGCTCCATTTCTCGTGCGCGGCGGCCGTGATGCTGAAGGGGCTCGTCGGTCTCGTCCTTCCCGGGGGTGCGATTCTCGTCTGGGCGCTCCTGTCGAGGCGGATCTCGATCGTGCCGAGGCTCTTTTCGCCCGGGCCCCTGATCCTGTTTTTCGCCCTCGTCCTGCCGTGGCACCTCGCCATCGCGCGGCGCGACGGGGAGTGGTTCGACTTCTACGTCGTCGGCGAGCACTTCCGGCGGTACTTCGAGAGCGGGCACCGGCGAGACGGGAACCCGCTCTTCTTCCTGTGGGCGCTCCTCGGCGGCCTCCTCCCCTGGACCCCGTATCTCGGCCGGCTCGTGGGAGCCTTTCCCTCGATCCGCCGCGGGGAATGGCGGGAGAGGGGGGGCGAGGCGTACCTTCAGGTCTTCTGGATCCTCGTCCTGGCCTTCTTCTCCGTCTCGCAGTCCAAGCTCATCCCTTACGTCCTGCCGGTCTGGCCGGCCGTCGCCGTCCTCGTGGCGCTCGGCCTCGAGAGGGCCCGCCAGCTGGGCGCCCCGCTCCGCGCCGAGAGATGGGTCTCGGGCCTCGCCTTCGGCCTTCTCGTCGGCGTCGCCGCGGCCTACGCGTTCGGGGCGGGGCTGGCGACCCGGTACGGCGTCGTGCCCGAAGCGATCGTGGCGACGGCCTTCCTGGCCCTCGGGGCGCTTCTGAACCTCCTCCCGGCCCGGGGCGACCCCCGCTCCCCGCGCCGGTCCGTCTCGACGGAACGGCTCGCCCTGACGGTGGCGGTGCCGTGGATCGGGTTCGTCGCCGCTCTCGTATTCGCCCTGCCCTCCGTCGCCCGTTCCGTCACGCCCTGGCCGCTCGTGGCCGTCCTGAAGCGCGAGCTGCGTCCCGACGATCTCCTCCTGCAGAGGGGGCACTACCTGCAGGCTCCGGCCTTCTACACGAAGAGGCTGACGCCCATCGCCGACCTCGAATGGAGCGAGCTCGACTTCGGGCGCGCGGAGGCGGGGCGGCGGGGCCTCTACCTCTCCGACGAGGAGTTCGCCCGGAAGTGGCATGGCCCCGCCCGGGTCCTCTGCGTCGTCCACTTCGGCCACCTGCGCGACTTCGGGAACCCCGCCCTCGGCCTCTCCCTGCCGCACGTCCTCGCGAAGAGCCCCAACGGGAAGTTCTTCCTCGTCGCCAACCGGCTGTGAGGCCGTCGGGCGGTCCTTCGAAGAGTCGTTCGGCGTGCCTGACGCCGTCCCCTAAAATCAGGAGGCCGTGACGAGTTCCGTCCCCGTCGCCCGCAAGGTCTCCATCGTCATCCCCGTCTACAACGAGGAGGGGAACCTGCCGCGCCTCCTTCCGAGGCTCGTCCCCGTTCTCGAGGGGCTGGGGAGGCCGTGGGAGGTCGTCTTCGTCGACGACGGCTCGCGCGACCGTTCGCTCGCGCTCCTGAAGGAGGCCGCCCGGGCCTTTCCCGGGCGCGTGAAGGCGGTCGAGCTCCTCCGGAACGCCGGGCAGCACATGGCGATCATGGCCGCGTTCGGAGAGACGGACGGCGAGTACGTGATCACGCTCGACGCGGACCTGCAGAACCCGCCGGAGGAGATCCCGAAGCTCGTGGCGAAGATGGACGAAGGGCACGACGTCGTCGGAACGGTCAGGGCGAACAGGAAGGACACCTTCTTCCGGAAGGTTGCTTCGCGCCTCGTGAACCGGACGACTGCGCTCCTGACCGGGATGCGGCTCGGAGACTACGGCTGCATGCTGCGTGGCTACCACCGCGACGTCGTCGACGTGATGACCGCCTCCGACGAGGTCACGACCTTCATCCCGGCGCTCGCGCAGCTCTACGCGCGCCACCCGGTCGAGATCGAGGTCGCCCACGAGGAGAGGGCGGAGGGGGAGTCGAAATACTCGGTTCTCCGCCTCGTGCGGCTCAACTTCGACCTGATGACCGGCTTCTCGGTCGTTCCCCTCCAGCTCTTCGGCCTTCTCGGGTTTCTGACGGCTCTCTTCGGCTTCGGATTCGGCGTCTTCCTCCTCGTCCGGCGGCTCGTCGTCGGCGCCGAGGTCGAAGGGGTGTTCACGCTTTTCGCCCTCGCGTTCCTGGTGATGGGGGTCATCATGGCGGGGGTGGGAATGGTCGGCGAGTACGTCGGGCGGATCTACCAGCAGGTGCGTGGCCGGCCGCGCTTCCTCGTCCGCCGGATCCACGAGGGGAGGGAGGAGCCATGAGCGGAACAGTCATCTGCGCCTACGGCGACGTCGGCTACCGCTGCACGAAGTGGCTTCTCGACGCAGGCGAGCCGGTGAGGCTCGTCTACACGCACCCCGATGCCCCCGGCGAGGAGCGCTGGTGGGAGTCGGTCGCCGACCTCGCCCGCTCGCGCGGCGTTCCCGTGAAGCTCGTCGCGTCGCTCGACGCCCCTTCGGAGGAGGCGGTCGTCCGGGCCGCCGAGCCCCACTTCCTCTTCTCCTTCTACTTCCGGAAGCTGATTCCCTCCAGGATTCTCTCGATCCCCCCGAAGGGGTCCCTCAACATGCACGGCTCCCTTCTCCCCGCGTTCCGTGGACGGTCGCCCGTGAACTGGGCCATCCTGAAGGGGGCCCCCGTGACAGGGGCTTCCCTCCACTACATGACCGAGAAGCCCGACGCCGGAGACCTCGTCGACCAGGAGGCGGTCCCGATCGGTCCCGACGACGAAGCCCTCACGGTGGCGCGTCGCGTCACGGAGGCGGCGGTGACCGTCCTCGCGCGGAGCTGGCCGAAGCTGAAGGCGGGGACGGCCTCACGCACTCCTCTCGACCTGGCGAAGGGCTCCTACTTCGGAGGCCGCAAGCCCGAAGACGGCCTCATCGACTGGCTCCGTCCGGCGCAGGAGGTCCACGACCTCGTCCGCGCCGTGACGCGCCCGTGGCCGGGCGCCTTCACCGACGTCCTCGGCCCGCGCGTGACGATCTGGAAGACCCGGCTCTCGGGCTACGGCGGTCACGACACGTTTCCCGGAAAGATCGAGCTCACGGAGAGGTCCGTCATCGTCTTCTGCGGCGACGACCGGCCCGTGGAGATTCTCCTGGCGCGCCCCGAGGGGCAGCCGGACATGAACGAGGCTGCCTTCCGGGCCTGGACCCTGGCCCGGGGCTGAGGCGGCCGGAAAGGCCCGATGCGCGTCCTCGTCCTCGGAGTCAACGGTTTCATCGGCAATGCCCTCACGCGGCGGATCCTCGGCACGACCGAATGGGAGGTCTACGGCCTCGACGTCGGGAGCGACCGGATCGCGGAGTTCCTCGACGACAAGCGGTTCCGCTTCCTCGAGGGGGACATCGCCATCAACCGCGAGTGGATCGAGTACCACGTCAAGAAGTGCGACGTCGTCCTCCCGCTCGTCGCCATCGCCACGCCCGCGACCTACGTCAAGAACCCGCTCTCGGTCTTCGAGCTCGACTTCGAGGAGAACCTGCGCATCGTCAAGATGGCGGCCAAATACGGAAAGAGGGTCGTCTTCCCGTCGACGTCGGAGGTCTACGGCATGTGCCCCGACCGCGAGTTCGACGAGGACACATCGCCCCTCGTCTACGGCCCGATCCGAAAGGAACGCTGGATCTACTCCGCCTCCAAGCAGCTCCTCGACCGGGTGATCTGGGCGATGGGAAACGCGAACGGCCTGCGTTTCACCCTTTTCCGCCCCTTCAACTGGTATGGCCCGCACCTCGACAACGTCGACGCGCCGAAGGAGGGGTCGAGCCGCGTCCTGACGCAGTTTCTCCACAACATCCTCTACGCCGTCCCGATCAAGCTCGTCGACGGTGGGCACCAGAGGCGCTGCTTCACGTTCATCGAGGACGGGATCGACGGCCTGATGAAGATCCTCGTCAACGAGAACGGCTGCGCGGACGGGCAGATCTTCAACCTCGGCAACCCGGCGGCCGACCTCTCGATCCGGGAGCTCGCCCAGCAGCTCCTCGCGGCCGTCGGGACGTACCAGAGGTTCGCGCCGCTCGCGCACGACGCGAAGGTCGTCGAGGTCTCCTCCGCCGACTACTACGGCGCCAACTACCAGGACATCGAGACGCGCGTCCCGTCGATCCGCAAGGCGAAGGAGTGCCTCGGATGGACGCCGTCGACCGACTTCCCGACCGGCCTCAGGCGAACCCTCGATTTCTACCTCTCGGGGCGGACGACGCCCGAGGTGTAGCGTCCCCCCTCCGCGCCTCGCCCTGAAGGTCGACGTCGACACGCTCCGCGGGACGGTCGAGGGGGTCCCCCGCCTCCTCGACCTCCTCGCCCGCCACGGGGCGTGTGCCACGTTCCTCTTCTCGCTCGGACCCGACTCGACCGGGAAGGCCGTCAAGCGCGTCTTCCGGCGCGGCTTCGTGAAGAAGGTCATGAGCGCCTCGCCCGCCGCGTCCTACGGAATCCGGACGATGCTCTACGGAACGCTCCTGCCGGCGCCCGACATCGGCAGGCGAAAGCAGGCGGTCCTCCGGATGCGCGAGGCGGCCGCGGCGGGGCACGAGTGCGGCGTCCACGCCTGGGACCACGTCGACTGGCACGATCGCCTGCCGGACATGGACCGGACGGAGGTCTACGAGACGTTCGGTCGCGCCGCGGAGCGGTTCGCGGAGATCTTCGGCCGCGCGGCGGAGGTGGCGGGAGCGCCGGGCTGGACCGCCAGCGGCCTCTCCGTCGAAGCCTACGAGGCGTGCGGCATCCGCGTCGCCTCGGACACACGCGGAGGTCCGCCGTTCCGCCCCCTCCGTGCCGACGGAGCCCCCTCGTCGCTCATCGAGGTCCCCTCGACCCTGCCGACGCTCGACGAGCTCCTTGCCTTCGAGGAGTTCCGAGGGGAGAACCGTGAAGGGGTGATCGACCACCTGAGAAGGGCCGTTCGCGAGGCAGAGGGAACCAGCGTCCACTCGGTCCACACCGAGATCGAGGGAGGCCGGGCGTTCGCGGGCCTCTTCGCCCGGCAGCTCGAGGCCTGGGCGGCCGACGAGGTCTCCTACGTGACGCTCACCGACGTCGCGGGCGCCGCCGGTTCGCTCCCGGCGCGGCCGCTGCGTTTTTCGATGGTCCGCGGACGAGCGGTCCCGGTGACGACCGGAGAGCCCGCCGCCTGAGGAGGGCCGTGGGGTCAGGTCTCGAATGGTGTATTGTTGTGGACAATACACCATTCGAGACCTGACCCCAGCCTCGTGGCCACCGTCAGGGCGCCAGGAGAATTTCGACTCGCGCGGTTCCGGCAGGCACCGCGACGCCGACGAGGTGGATCTGCGTCGCGTAGACCGTTCCTTCCCGGCCGTTCACCGTCGCTTGCACGCGGGGCGTGAAGGAGCGGTCGACGAGAAGGAGCGCGGGACCGGAGCCGCTCGTCTCGACGACGAGGGCGTCGGGACCCTCGGCGAGGACGTGGGCGCGGGCCCCGGGATCGGCGTCGGAGACGTCGGTCCCGGCCGGGGGGCGCCCCGCGACGACACCGTCTGTGGCGGGGTCGAAGGCCGGGTCGTCTACGAGGGTCACCGCCGCGCTGACCGAGGCGGCGCCCCGGATGCGCGAGAGCCGCCGTGTGCCGGGGAGCGGGTCTGCGAGACGGTAGAGCGTCGCCGCGGGGCCGAAGCGTCCCTCTGTGAAAATCGGGACGAGGCCCGGCAGCCCGGGCGGAACGTCGCCCGCGATGACGCTCCCGACGCCGGCCGCGCGGAGCCACTTCAGACGGGCGGGCCAATCCCGGGCCGTCACGGCGTTCCTGGTGAAGCGGTCGAGGAGCGTGTAGCTCCCGTCGGGGTCCGGGTCGTACGCGTAGCGGAGGCCGTGCGGTGCGCCGGCGAGCGACCAGCCCTGCGAGACCTGGGCGAGGGAGAGGGCGTACCGCTCGTCGGCGACCAGAGGCCCCGCGAGACCGCGCCGCACGGCGTCGACGTCCTTTCCCGTCCTCTCGAAGACGCGTCCCGGAAGGCGCGCCGCCGCGGCGACGAGCGGCGACGGGCGGTCGTACCACTCCGAAGGGGAGCGCGGGAGGTGGAAGCGTGCGTGGGTGAGCCCTTCGGCGGCGAGCGCGAGGAGGAGGAGCGCGCGGCCGCGCAGGTCGGCGAGGCCGCGGGCGAGGAGCAGGCCCGCCACCAGCAGCAGGGCGGCGGACGCGGCCGCCTGGCGCGGGAGCCGCGCCAGGACGGGACCGAGGACCACGACAGGGTCCGAGGCCCAGGAGGGGTCCCAGAGCGAGAGCAGCAGCCGCTGCGGCAGCTCGGGGCGCACGCGGGCGACGACGGCCGTGAGGCCGAGGAGCCCGGCGAGGACGAGAAAGGCGACCCCGGCGCGTGCACGCCAGCGGGGGAGCGCTTCCTCGACGAGAAGGCGTTCGACGGCGAGGGAGGCGAGGACCGCGACGGCAATCGCGGCAACGAGGAGAGCCTTCACGGGATACCGGACCGAGTGGAGGAACGGGAGGGCCTCGTAGGCCACCCGGGCGCCGGGAATCCACGGAAGGGACGAGACCAGGAACGCGAAGCCCGCGGCAGCGAGCCAGAAACGTCCCTCGCGCCGCCTCGGAGAGAGGGCGAAGGCCGCGGCCAGGGCGAGCGGCAGGACCCCGAAGGAGAGCGAGGCGAGGTAGGGCGGGTTCCCCTGGGAGGCGGCGAAGCCCCAGAAGGCGCCCGAGAGAGTCCGCGAAGGGTCGCCGAAGAAGAACGGGAAAGGCGTCTCCAGCAGCCGCAACGGGTGGAAGCCGACGGCGGAGAACTCGGCCCACGAAAAGCCGCGCAGGCGCCGGGATGCGGCTTCCGTCGCCCGAAGGACCTCGGCGAGGTAGGGCGCCGAGGCGAGGACGGCGACGACGCCGCCGACGAGAAGGGCGCCGGCGGACCGGAGCCACGTTCCGCGCGGTCCTGACAGTGCGAAAGCGAAGGCCAGGAGGATCCCGAGGAGGCCGAGAGCCGGCTCGCCCGCGTGCGCGAGCAGGGCGCCGCTCGCCGCGACCCCGAGGATCCCGAGCCGGAGCGGGCGGCTCCCCTCGAGCCGCGCGGCGGCCACGGAGGCGAGGAGCCAGGGGATCCACGCGAGCGTCGTCGCGGCATTCAGGAACGCGGTACAGGAGAGGGCGAAGCCGGAGAACGAGAATGCGAGGGACCCCGCGAGGGCGGCCAGCGGCGTGCGGCCGAGGAGGCTCAGGAACAGGAGGAACCCGAACCCACCGATCGCCGCGTGGAGAAGGATCTGGACGCCGAGCCACCGGGGCGCGACGGGAAAGGGATAGGCGAGGACGAGGTTCGGGTTGCCCCGGAAAGGCTGCCCGAAGGAGGCGTTCGGGTTGAGGGACGCGCTGCCCAGAGAAGAGGCGAGGGCCCGGGACGGACGCTGCGTCGTGGCGATGTCACGGAACGATGGCGTCGCCCGCCCGGAGAGGAGATCGATGTTCGCGAGGGCGACGACGAGAAGGACCAGCGCGGCGACGGCCGCCGGGAGGAATCGCCTCACCTGAAGACCGGGTCGTTCCTGTAGCCCCACTTCTGGAGCTTGTAGCGGAGCATCACTGCCAGGATCGAGAGCCCGTAGACGCACGAGCGGAAGAAGCTGATCTGGGACGCCTCGTTGAAGTAGCGGGTGACGATCGGGATCTCCCGGATCCGCATCCCCTTCCAGATTCCGGCCGCAATGATCTCGGTGTCGAAGACGAAGTCGTCGGAGAAGGCCTCGAGATTCACCGTCTCGAGGTAATGGCGAGAGTAGGCCCTCAGGCCCGAGTGGTATTCGGTGAGGTAGAGGTAGAAGGTCGCGTTCTCGATGGCCGTGAGGAAGACGTTCGCGAGGTACTTCCACTTCGGCATGCCTCCCTCGATGGGGCGACCTCCGAGCATCCGGCTCCCGAACATCGCGTCGACCTTCCCTTCGGCGATCGGCTCGATCAGGTCGTGGAGGACCGAAGCGTCGTACTGGTGGTCGGGATGAACCATGACGACGATGTCGGCTCCGCGTGCGAGCGCCGTCTCGTAGCAAGTCTTCTGGTTTCCGCCGTACCCCCGGTTCACCGGGTGGACGACGACCTCGAGCCCCTCGATCGTCCGGGCGAGCGCCACGGTTCCGTCGCGGGAGGCGTCGTCGACGAGAAGGATGTCGTCGACGAATTCCTTCGGGATCTCCTCGAAGCTCCGGAGCAGGGTCTTCTCGGCGTTGTAGGCGGGCATGACGACCGCGATCCGCTTCCCGTGGCGCATGATCCGGGGATTATGACGACTGCCGCGGGCGGCACCCGGACCCGGGTCGGGACGGGGCCTCCGAGGCTCACGGCGCGGAAGGAACCGGTCTGGCCCCCGCTGCCTTCTCCGTCGCCGTCCTGACGCGCCAGATCCGGAAGCGGGGGACCACGCGGCCGCCCGGAGACCGGTAAGCCGTCCGCGAATCGAGCGCGAGCTCGAGGAATGAGACGGGAATCGGAGTGGCCGCCTCGTGGACGCGCACGGAGAACGTCTCGGTGGGGGGCGTGCCCGGCCGGCCGGCGGCGGCGGCGTAGGCGGGGAGAACGGCGCGAAGATCGGTCGTGAAGAGCCAGCGGCAGCGGGATTCGGCGAGGATCCGCTCCGCCTCGGCGTCGTCCGTCGCCGTGAAGAGGCGTGCCTGCCGCCGCCAGCCGTAGGCGAACGGGTCCGCGGCGGCCGGGTATCCGGTGAGCGCGGTGACGAAGTGGCCGGCCGACCAGGGGGCGAAGACCCCTTCCAGCGTCCCGGGCAGTGGCTGCGGGAAGGTGGCGGGGTCGACAAGGGGGGGCGCCAGGGTCCGGAAGCGCTCGAGCGTCTCCACGAGGTCGTTTCCCGGCGCACCGGCATATCCGACGATCCGTCCGTAGTGCGGCAGTCCCGGGAGGGCGACGAGCAGGGCCGCGGCCGCGACCGCCACGGCCGCGGGACGCATCCGTCCGCGGGGGGTGAGACGAGCGAGGGCCTCGGCCAGAGCCATCGCGGCGAACGGTGCGAGGTAGTAGACGTTGCGCTGCTGCGAGAGCGTCATCAGGAAGAGGGCGCCCCCGAAGAGGGCGAGGAGGCGGCGGTCGGCGCGCCCCCGGGCCCAGAGGAAAAGCGCGACGGGGAGGAGGACGAAACCGGGAGAGAGCTCCTCTACCGTCGTCCGGAACGTCGTGGCGACCGGCGGTCTCACGAGGGGCCGCGCCTCGGCGACGACGCCGAGAAAGTCCTTCGGGTAGGAGAGGTATCCGCCGCGATCCATCTCGTCGACGCTGACGCCCGCCGTGTGGACGGCGACGTACCGGGAGCCGCGAAGGACGGCGGAAGACAGCGGGAGCGTAAAGGGGGACGTCGCCGCCGCGAGGAGGAGCGCGAGCCCCGAAAAGGTGCGGCGGGCCGTTCCCTGCGTCCGGAATGCGACGATGACCGCGACCGCGACTGAGCCCGCCAGAAGGAGCGCGGGCTGGAACCAGCCGAACGAGATGAACGTGAACGGGAGGTCGAGGCCGGCCGCGTACGGCGCCGTCCCGAGCGCGGCGAAGCCGGTTGCGGAAAGAGAGAAGAGGACGGCCTCGCGGGGCCGGAGGGCGAGAGAGGCCCAGAGAAACGCGAGCGCCGCGGCGAAGACGGCTCCCTGCCACGTCAGGACCATCGCGGCGGCGGCACCGCCGGCGAGGAGCGCCCGTCTCAGGGAGGAGCCGGGTGGAACCCCCGCTTCGCGCGCTCTCGCGAGGGCGAGAAGGAGCAGCAGCAGGAGAAGCGTCTCGGCGACGTGGTGGTCGCCGTGGCCGAACTGGCTCCAGATCGCCGCGGCGGGGAGGAGGGCGTAGCCGGCGACGGCGAGCGCCGCCCGGCGACGGGAGAGGACGCGGCGCACGAGGAAGAAGAGAGGGACGACGTGGAGCGCCCCGAGGAAGGGTGGGAGCGTTGCCAGTACCCGCGCCACCTCAGCCTGGGAGGCGTCGGCGCCATAGGCGAGACGGGCCGTACCTCCTACGAGGAGGTCGAATGCGGGCGGCCAGATGTAGATGCCGCCCTCGGGGTGGTTCAGCCAGGCGTCGCGGACCGGAACGCGCGGGAATCTCCGCGCGACCGCGGTCGAGCGGCGGAGGTGGGCGTAGCAGTCGGGCGAGACGAGGCGGAGACCGCCCGTCGTCGCCGCGGGGAACGAGAGAAGCCGCACCGCGAGTGCGAAGAGGAATGCGCCGCCGAGGAGAAGAAGGTCGCTGCGTTTCGCGCGGAGAGGCCGCATTCCCCGAGAGTCTTACACTCCGCCGCAAATGTCGCGTCCTCTCGGCCGGGCCGCCGCGGCGGGGGCCGTCCTGACCGCGCTCCTGGGCGTGGCTCTCGTCGTCGACCACCAGCGGCTCGACAGCGCCACGATGGACGAGCCGTTCCACGCGCTCGCCGGCTGCGAGTACGCCCTCTCGGGGACGTACTGGGCGAACCTCGAGCATCCGCCCCTCGCCAAGCTTCTCGCGGGGGCGTCGGCCGGCCTCGCGGGGGCACGCCCACCCCGCCTCCCCGAGCCGTTCAGCTTCAGGACCGCGGAGTCTCCACAGCCGTTCCTCTACCGGAACGAGATCTCGCCGGAACGGCTCCTCGCGGCGGCACGCAGGCCTTTCCCGCTCCTCTTCGCCGGCGTCGTCCTTCTCGCCACCTTCGTCGCCTGGCGGGCGGCGGGTCCCGTGGCCGGCCTCGGCGCGGCGCTCCTGCTCGCCTTCGAGCCGACGCTCGTCGCCCACGCGGCCTTCCTCCACACCGACGTCGCCGCGGCCCTCGGCTTCCTGGCGACCGTGGTTGCGGCGTACGGGACGCTGCGGCGGCCATCCCGGCCGCGGTGGGCTGGGACCGGCGTCCTCCTCGGCCTTTCCCTCGCGGCGAAATTCACTGCGGTATTCCTCGGCCCGATCCTCCTCGTCCTGGCCCTCGCGTGGCTTCTCGTGAGGCACCGGGAAACGGGCCGCTATTCCCTGGCGCCGCTCGGCGGCCTCCTCTTCGCTTCGGTCGTCGCGGGAGCCGTCCTGCTCGCCGTCTACGCCGTTTCGATGAGGAACATGCCGTCCGCCGAGGCGGAGAGATCGGTTCGGCTCTTCCTGGCCGGCCGGCAGGTGTCCACCGGGACCGTGGAGAAGATCGCCCGGCTCTCTCGTCTCCTTCCGCCGGCGGGGCACTACGCTGCCGGCCTCGCCGGCGTCGCGGAGCAGAACCGGCGAGGGGGCGGCATCAACGTCTTCCGTGGCGAGGCCTCCGTGGGAGGCTTTCCCTCCTACTTTCCCGTGGCGTTCGCGGTGAAGTCCTCGCTCGGGTTCCTCCTGTCGCTCCTTTTCGCCGCGGGCCTCGTCCTGGCGCGGCGCGTGAAGCCCGGGTTCGGTGCTCTCGTCTTCCTCCTCCCGCCCGCATACGTCTTCTTCGCGAGCGTGGCGAGCAGCTACAACATCGGCGTCCGTCACGTCCTCCCCGCCGTGCCCTTCCTCGCGGTCGGGGCAGCGGTCGTGATCGTCCGCGGCCTGCCCCGCGGCGTAGCGGCGGCGGTACTCGCCGGCCTCGGGCTCCTCCAGGCGGGCGAGACGCTCGCCGTCCATCCCCACGAGATCTCGTTCTTCAACCTCGCCGCCGGGGGTCCCTCCAGGGGGCACCACTGGCTGAACGACTCGAACCTCGACTGGGGGCAGGACCTCGTCCGCCTCGCGAGAGAGCTCGAACGGCGCGGCGCCGAGGCTGGCACGACCGTCGCCTACTTCGGCGGCGCCAACCCGGAGCACGACCTCCCGAAAGCCAGGTTCTTCGACGCCGCGACGACGCCGCTGACCCCAGGGCTCTACGCCGTCTCCTCGTTCCTCATCGCCGCCGGCCCCGAGCTGTTGGCCCTGCGCGGGGACGCGCCACGCGCGGCAGGCTACGATCGGCTCCGGCGCGCAGTGGCGGAAAGGGGAATCCCGGAAGGGCGCGTGGGATACTCGATCCTCCTTTACCGCCTGCCCGACGAGAGGATTCCGCCACCGTGAAGCTGTCGATCATCATGCCCGCCTACAACGAGCGGAAGACGCTTCGCGAGATCGTCGGACGGGTCCTCGCGGTCGACATCGGTTCCCTCGAGAAGGAGCTCGTCATCGTCGACGACGGTTCGACGGACGGAACGCGCGACATCCTCCGCGAGCTGGACGGCAAAAACGGCATCCGCGCCGTCTTCCAGCCCTGCAACCTGGGGAAGGGAGCGGCCGTCTGGGCGGGTTTGCGCGCTTCGACCGGCGACGTCGTCGTCATCCAGGACGCGGACCTCGAGTACGACCCGAGGGAGATCCCGGGCCTCCTCCGGCCGGTCCTCGAGGGCGAGGCGGACGTCGTCTACGGCTCGCGCTTCCTCGGCCACCCGGGCGGGCACCGGGTCCTCTACTTCTGGCACACGGTGGGGAACCGGATGCTGACCCTCATGTCCAACATGTTCACGAACCTGAACCTGACGGACATGGAGACCTGCTACAAGGTGATGACGCGCTCCGTCGTCGACCGGCTCGACCTCCAGTCCAAGCGGTTCGGCATCGAGCCGGAGATCACCTGCAAGGTCTCCCGGATGCGCGCGCGGATCTTCGAGATCCCGATCTCGTACCACGGCCGGACGTACGAGGAGGGGAAGAAGATCGGCTTCAAGGACGCCCTCCAGGCCGTCTGGGTCATTCTGAAGTACTTCCGCTGGGAGGCCCCGAGGGGAGACGTCGGCGGCATGACGCTCCGGAGGATGGAGAGGCTCGCGCCCTACAACGCCTGGCTCCACGAGCGGTTCGACGCCGCGCTCGGGAAGCGGATCCTCGAGGTCGGCTCGGGCGTCGGCAACCAGACGCGCTTCTTCGCCGACCGCGAGCGCGTCGTGGCGTCGGACGTCGAGGCCCACTACGTCCGCGAGCTGAAGTCCAGGTTCGGAAACCGCTCGAACGTCCGGATCGCGTCGTACCGCTTTCCCCTCGCCGACGCGGACCGCTCCGAGCTGGCGACCGAGAAGGTCGACACGATCGTCTGCCTGAACGTCCTCGAGCACATCGAGGACGACGGCGCCACCCTTCGCGACTTCGCGTCGGTCCTTCCGAAGAACGGCCGGCTCGTCCTCCTCGTCCCGTCGCTGAAGTCTCTCTATGGGACGCTCGACGTCCACCTTCGCCACTACCGCCGGTACGAGCTCGGCGACCTGAAGCGTCTCGTCATGGAGGCCGGATTCGAAGTCGAGAAGATCCGGTTCCTGAACCGGCCGGGCGTCCTCGGCTGGTGGCTCAACTCGAAGGTCCTGAAGCGGAAGGTCCTCCCGAAGGGGCAGCTCGCGGCGTTCCGGTGGATCCTCCCGCTGCTCAAGCTCGAGGAGAAGACCGATCCGACCTTCGGGATGTCGCTTCTCGTCCTGGCGCGGAAGGCGTGACGCCGGGGCGCCTCGCCCGGTTCGCTCCCCTGGCTGCGCCGGCAGCGCTTCTCGGCGCCGCCGCCCTGCAATTCCACGGCTACGTCCTCGGGGGGAGCGTCGTCTCGCGAGACGCGGGCTACTTCTTCGTGCCGCTTCGCGAGATCACCGCACGTCTCCTCGTTTCCGGGGAGCCGCCCCTCTGGAACGACGCGTCCGGCGCGGGGCGGGCGCTCGCTGCGAACCCGAACGCCGCCGTCTTCTGGCCGGGGACCTGGCTCGTCCCGTTCACGGGGACGACGGGGCTGCTGCTCCTCCACGTCGCGCTCGTCCTCCTCCTCGCGTTTGCCGCCCTCCGGTGGCTCGGTGTCTCGAGGGCGGCGTCGCTGGTGGGAAGCCTCGCGTTCCTCTGCTCGGGCGTCTTTCACGAGATCCCGCTCTTTTTCGGAATGGTGGCCTCCACCGCGCCGATCCCGATTGCGCTCGTAGCGCTCGGAACCCTCGACCCCTCCGACGCGGGGCAGGTGCGGCGACGCGTTTCGATCGCTGCGCTCGCCCTCGGGTTCTCCCTCCTGGGCGGCGAGCCGGTCGTGGCATTGACCGGGGCGGCCGGCGTGGCCGCACTGTCGGTCGGTCGCGCGTTCGTCGACGGACGTTCGGGCCGAGGGCGCGATGCCCGCCGGCGACTGGCGGCGCTCGCGGCGGTCGCCGTCGTCTCGGCGGGAGTCTCTGCCGTCCAGCTCTTCCCGACCGCGGAAGAGCTCGGTCGGTCGGCCCGCGGCACGCAGATGCGCGCGGAGGAGGGGGCGCTCTTCTGGTCGGTCCGGCCGGGGCGGGTCCTGACACTCCTCGAGCCGCGCCTCACGGGCGACCCGGCGGCGGAGGACGACCGCGACTACTGGGGCGCGCCGACGTTCGACGCGGGGAACCCTTACTTCCACGACCTCGCCCTCGGCCTCGTCCCGCTCTGTCTCGCCGCCGCCGCCCTGGGCGACGCTCGCGGCCGGGCCGCGCTCGGCCTCGCGGGGGTGGCGGCGCTCCTGTCGTTCGGGCGGTTCGTCGCTCCGGTCGGGGCGCTTCTCGGGACGCTGCCCATCCTCAGGTATCCGGAGAAGTGGTGGATCCTCGCGACGCTCGGACTCTGCGGCGCGGCGGCCATCGGAGTCGACCGGCTGCGCGAGGACGCGGAGGCGCCGAGGCGGTTCTCCCGTGCGGCGGTTCTCCTTGCCGCGGCCCTGGCCGTTCCCACGATTCTCGCCCTGGTCGCGCCGGAAGCTCTCGCCGCGCTCCTTCGGGCGGCGGGACTTTCAGGTGGCCGCGTCTCGGCAGAAAGGGCCGCCGCGCTGCTGGCGCCGCTCCTCCTGGCGGGCCTCGGCACCTCTCTCCTTCTCGCGCTCCTGCCGCGCCTCGTGAGGTCAGGGAGGCTCTCCCCCCGAATCGCCTTCGTGATCGGAACCGTGCTCTTCCTCCTCGACGCGGGGCGCCGTGTGACCGGATCGGCACCGGCGGGCGCCCCGGATTTCTTCACGACGCCTCCGGCGGAAACGAAGGCCGCACTGGCGGCGGCCCGCGGCGGGCGCTTCCACATCGACGGCGCGGACGATGCAGCGCGGGCGACGGCCCTCGCATTGGAACGCGGCGGGCTCGATCCGCTGCGGCCCCTCACGGGAGCGGTCTTCGGCCTGAGGTACGGCGCGGACAACGACATCGACCGGATGTCGCCGCCTCATGCGGTGGCGTTCGCTTCGGCACTCGCCCGGCTGCCCTGGGGCGAGGAGAAGGTGCGGCGTCTCCGGACGATCGGGGTGACGGCGGCGCGGACCGACGCCCCGGAAGACCCCGTCGGTGTTCGCGAGACCGCCCGCTTCGGTCGCGGGCGGATCGTGGCGATCGACCGGGCGAGGCCGGAGCACTCCTTCGTCTTCCGGGCGCTCTACGCCCCGCATGGCCTGCTCGCACCCGCGCCTCCCGACCCGCTCGTCGAGACGGTGCTCGATGGGGCCGGCGCCCCTGTCTCGTTCGGGAGTGGAAAGGTCGAGGTCCTCGAGCGGACGAACGGCCGTCACCGTCTGCGCGTCCGGGTCGACCCGCCCGGGGGCCTCCTGGTCGTGGCCCTCGCTCTCGACCCGTCGTGGAAGGCCCGTGTCGACGGGGTCGCGGCGAAAACCATACGGGCCGATGGCTTCCTCACGGCCCTTCTCGTCCCGGCCGGAGCGCACGACGTCGTCCTCTCCTACGAGAACAGGGCAATCACCGCGGGCGGGGGGGTGACACTCTTCTCTCTCGTGCTGGCGGCGTTCCTGCTGCGGGACGGAAGGCGCCGATGAAGGGGCTGCGGGAGCTGACGGCGCGGCTGCGGGAGGTGGCCATCCGGAGGCCGTTCGAGGTGGGCCTCTTCGTGGCCCTCGCGCTCCTCTTCGTCCCGTACCGGACGCTCCTCGGCCCGGGAGCTCCATCCGGCCGCGACCTCGTCCCGTACTTCTACCCTCTCAAGGCGCATCTCGTCGAAGCGCTTCTCGCCGGCGAGATGCCCTGGATCGACCGGTTCCGGTGGGGTGGCCTGCCGCTCCTGTCGTCTCCGGGAGTGGCCGCGTTCGACCCTGGAAACGTCCTCTTCCTCGTCCTCCCGACAGCGACGGCCGCGAAGGCGTGGATGCTGCTGCGCATCCTCTCCGGCGCCGCCGGTTTTGCCGTCTTCCTGCGCGTCACGGGCCTCCCGCCCCTTTCCTCTGCTCTCGGGGCGCTCGCGTGGGGCGCGAGCGGGCTCACGGCCTCCTCGGCGAGCTTCCTGGGCATGTCCTCGGCCCACGCGGCGCTGCCGTGGTTCGCCGTGGCGCTCCTCCGTGTCCGGGCGAGGCGGGACCCGCGCTCCGTCGCCCTCCTCGCCGTCGCGACGGCGCTCCTCGTCGTCGCCTCGGTGCCGGAGCCCCTTCTCGTCGCCGGCCTCCTCGCCCTCGTCCTTCTCGCGGGGCGGGGAGAGAGCGGCGGCGTTCGCGAGAGGCTGGGGGCGGCGGCCCTGTGGGGAGCAGCGGGCCTGCTCGGAGCCCTCCTGGCCGCGCCAGCGCTGGCCGCCACCCTCGTGACGGGGCTCGACAGCATCCGGAGCGTCCCGGGAGCGCTCCTTCCCGGGTTCGCGGAGCAGGGTGCGCTCCCTCTCGCCCGGCTTCCCGACCTCTTCGCCGACGGCGTCGTCGCGGACTGGACGAGCGTGATCCGCGCCGACGGGATTCCTGCCTATCCCTACTTCCCGTCGCTGACGCCGGGCCGTGTCGCCTGGATCCTCGCCCTCCTCGCCCTCGTGACCGGCAGGGGCGGGCGGCTGAGGGCGTTCGCAATGACCCTTCTCGGCGTCCTCCTGGCCCTCGGGCCGGCGACGCCCCTGTTCGGGCTCTTTCTCCGGACCGTGCCGTACGCGTCCTCGATCCGCTATCCCGAGAAGTACGCGGTTCTTTTCGGGTTCGGTGTCGTCTGGCTCGCCGCCCTCGGCGCGGCCGTTCTCGAGAAGGCGTTCGCCAGGAGGGGGCGTGCGGTCGCATTCCTCGGCCTCGGGCTCCTCCTCGTCCTCGACCGCGCGTCGATCACGTCGCGTCTCCTCCCTTTCTCTCCGGCCTCTCTCCTCGAGGAGCGCCCTCCGGTCCTCGATGTGCTGCCTGTCCATCCGACCCCGGAGCCTCCCCCGAGGATCTTCCCTTACGTGATGTACGAGGCGGCGGGTCTGAGCGGGCCGAGGGACCCGCGAGAGTCGGGTGAGTGGCTGAAGAGCTGGGCCTTCCCCTTCTCGGCCAGCTTGTTCGGCGTCGCGAGCGTCTTCGAAAGGGACTACGACGTGGCGCTCCCGCGTCCGCAGCTCGAGTGGGTCCTCTTCGTGGAGACCTCTCCGGGCGACAGTCCGGTCCCCGCGGCCCTGGCCCGGTCCGCGGGGGCGCTCGGCACCGTCGTGGGCGTGACCGGGTCCGAAGGCCGGTCCGTGCCGGCCATTCGGCCTCTTCGGGATTCGGTCCCCCCGTTCCGGTTCGTCGCTCGGGTCGTCCGGGGAGAGGACCCGCAGGAGCTGGCGAAGCGCTTCCTCCGGGAGGGCGTGCCTACCGACGCTGCTTTCGTTCACGGCGCCGGAGAGGGCCTCGTGCCGTCGCGCGGGCGGGTCCTTCGCGTCTCGGACCGCCCCTCCGGGCTGGAGCTGGAGGTGGACGTGACCGGGCCCGGACCGGCCTACCTGCTCGTCTGCCGGCCCCTCGTGACGACAAGGGAGGCGGCGGTGGACGCCCTGGGGACGGCCGTCGACGACGCGAACTTCGGCTTCTCCGGTCTGGCCGTTCCGAAGGGCCGTCACGTCGTGCAATTGCGGCCCCAACGGGGATGGCTGATCATCTCGGGCGTGATCTCGGCTTTCGCTCTCGCGGCCACTTCCATTCTCTGCCTTCGACGACGTGCGGTGGCGTCCCTGGAGTGACGGGACTTACCCGCAACACCCGCTGGCGCCTCGCGCTCTACGGCGGAGCCGCTCTCGTGGCCGCGCTGGCTCTCAGCGGGCCGTCACTCGTGAAGCATCGCGCGCCGCGTGTCAC
The DNA here is from genome assembly GCA_963696015.1 of uncultured Holophagales bacterium. Classification (GTDB taxonomy): domain Bacteria; phylum Acidobacteriota; class Thermoanaerobaculia; order UBA5066; family UBA5066; genus UBA5066. The sequence continues at coordinate 13,253 of CAVOJA010000159.1, read as the reverse complement.
CGTTTCAGAACTCGACATAGGGGAGCTGCGCTCGCGGGAGGCGACCCGGCTCCTGCGCGAGTACGTCCGGATCGACAGCTCGAACCCGCCCGGGAGGACCGTGGAGACGGCGCGCTTCTGGGCGGAGAAGCTCGGCTGCGAAGGGATCCCGTTCGAGATCGTCGGCTCCGACCCGGAACACCCCATCGTCGTGGCGCGCCTCGCGGGGCGCCGCAGGGGAGAGGCCCTTCTCCTCCTTCACCACATGGACGTCTTCCCGGTGGGCGACCCTTCCGAATGGGATCACCCTCCCTTCGGAGCCGTGGACGGGACGGGCATGCTCGGGAACTACATCTGCGGCCGGGGGACCATCGACATGAAGGGGCAGGGGATCGCCGACTTCCTCGCGATCGCCTCCCTCCGTCGCGATGGGCTCGCCCCGGAACGGGACCTGGTGTTCGTTGCTGAACCGGGGGAAGAGACGTACACACCTCAGATCGGAATCGGTTGGCTTTTCGAGAACCGCCCGGACCTCCTCGAGGGCGTCACGGACGTCTTCAACGAGGGGGGCGTCAACGAGGTCTCGGGCGACCGGATCGCCCGGTTCGGGATCGAGGTTCTGCAGAAGTCGGCCGTCATGGCCAGGGCCGAGGCGGCCCGCAAGGAGGACATGAAGGCCTTCTCGGACTTCCTGGAAGCGCGGATGGCTGCAGAGCCCTACCAGGTCCTGGACGAGGTCCAGGACTTTCTCACCTTCGTCTCCCCCTCGCGCTCGGATATCTGGGGCCACCAGATGACCGACACGCGCTCGGCCGTCAGGGCCGGCGGCCTCGGCGAGAAGATTCCCGAGCCCTACAGGGCCCTGATGCGCGACATGTACTACACGGGAGAGCCGCTGCCCGCTTCAGACGGGAAGGGCTTCACGACGAGAGTGGTGGCGACGCTTCTGCCGGGCCGCTCGGCTCGCGGACGCTGGGAGGAGATGAAGGCCTGGGCCGCCCGATACCGCGTTCGCCTCCACCTCGTGAGCCTCACGCCCGACAGCGTCCCGGTGGCGCGGAAGGGGCGGGCCTGGGAAACGCTCCAGACCGTCCTCGCGCTCGACCCGGTCGAGCACGCGGACGTCGGCCCCTACGTCCTGACCGGGAGCTACACGAACTCCTCGTGGCTCAGGCTCCGCGGCGACGTCCGTGCGTTTGGCCTCTCGCCGTTCGGGCTGAACATTCTCGACGCCGCGACGGTCCACAGCAAGAACGAGAGAATATTCCTCCCCGCCTACATCGACGGCGTCGACCGGACGGCCCGGATCGTTCGCGCGTATGCTCTCGCGCCGTGACGGGGAAGAAAAGGAGAACGCCATGTCCACGGTCGGCTTCTACTACCAGCGCCCCGGTTGAACGAGCTGCACACGCACCCGTGAGGTGCTCGACCGGACGAAAGCCCGCATCGCCCAGGAACGCTCCTCGAAGTCGGCTCCGATGACGGACGCGGACGTGAAGGCGCTCCTCGCCGCCGTCGACGAGGTCGTCGTCGCGAAGGGGAAGAAGGCCGTGACGCTCGCCGCGAAAGAGGCGACGCTCGACGGTCTGAAGGGGCCGACGGGCGCCTACCGCGCGCCGATGCTGCGCGTGGGGAAGAAGCTCCTCGTCGGCTTCCACCCCGAGACCCTCGAGGCGCTCCTCGAGGCCTGAGGCGGATCGGCGACCCCGACGGCGGGCGCGACCCTTCCCGATCCGCTCGCGGTAGAGGTTCTGGACGTCCCCCTGGAGGTTGGTGAAGCTCCAGGCGACCTGATCGGTTCGTCCGATCGTCAACGCAGGCAGGCCCGGGAGCGTCACCCCTTCGGACGTCCGGCCCGCGACGACGAAGCGCATCGGCAGCCAGATCGCCGGCATCTCGTGGCCGAGGTGCGGATCGCCCGCGAGGATCGGCCGGCCGCTCGCCGAAAGGGAACCGGAGACCGCGAAGGCGTTCGACCCGGCGACGGCCTCCTCCTCCGTCGTCTCGAACCGGGCCGCCTTCGGGAGCGCGGTCGGCCCGGAGTCCGCGACGACCGGAAGCGCTGGCGGCGCGTGCGGCGGGGTGTCGGGCACGAGGAGGACGTCGTCCGCCGTGGCGCGGGGCAGAAGGAACGCGCGGACGGACTCCGGGAGGTCCGCGAGCTTCTCCGCGCCCTCTTGCGCCTCCACGTCGTCCGTCAGCTGTTCGTACATCAGGAGAAGGACGGCGAGGGAATCTGCGGGACGCCACGGCTCGGGCTCGCGGCGCAGGAGGGCGAGCTCCAGCCCCAGGCGCCCCGACGCGTTCCGCCGGAGGACCTCGAGCTGGAAGGCCCGGTCGCGGGCAGTGAGCCACCCCTGCGCCTGCAGGGCGTCCTCTACGGACGCAACGTGGACCGTGGCGACACCGCGGTCGGCGAGGTCGACGGTCACGTCAGCGGCCAGCCCCGGAAGTCGCCCTCCCTCGTCCCCGGGGAGATTCCGCTTCCCGAGAACGAAGAAGACGAGACCCAGGAGGAGGACGACGGCGGCGATTCCGGAGAGGGTGCGGAGCGCGAGGCGGCGCTGGCGCCGCCGAGAGTACGGGAAACGGGGAAGGCGGGGCCGCCGGCCTCCCCTCGTACGGGTCCGCGGCCGGCCGCCGCCTAGAATCACGGGATGGAAACGGTCTTCATCGAAGGCGTCGAGATCGCGCTCGCACACCCCGACGAGTTCCCGCTCGACTGGAAGGGACGGAGGGACCTCCTCGACCAGCTCCTCGCCGCGTGGCTCGTCGTCGAGAAGGGGGACCTCCCGCTCCACCCGCGTCTGGTCGGCAAGCCCGGCGTCGGCAAGACGACGCTCGCTTACGCGGCGGCGAAGCGGATCGGCCGTCCCGCTTGGGTCTTCCAGTCGACCGTCGACACCCGCCCGGAAGACCTCCTCGTCACGCCCGTCGTCGCGGGCGAAGGGAAGATCCGCTACGTCGCGTCCGGGGTCGTGACGGCGATGCTGAAAGGGGGCGTCGCGATCCTCGACGAGGGGAACCGGATGAGCGAGAAGTCGTGGGCCTCGCTGGCCCCGCTCCTGGACGCGCGCCGGACGGTCGAGTCGATCGTCGCCGGGGTGAAGATCCGGGCGCATCCCGACTTCCGCTTCGTCACGACGATGAACGACGACGCCTCGACGTTCGAGCTCCCCGACTACGTCAACTCGCGCCTGACGCCGACGATCCTCGTCGACTTTCCCGACGAGGAGGAGGAGCTCGCGATCCTCGCGGAGAACCTCCCGTTCGCCCCCGAGGCGATCCTGCGCTGGGTGACGCGGTTCCTGAGGAACGCGCACGAGGCCGACGAGTCGTTCAGCGTGCGGGACGGCATCAACGTGGCGCGATACGCCCTCAAGCGGCTCTCCCAGGGGGGGGGCGAGCCGGTCGCGCGGCTCCTCGAATCGGTCCGCTTCGTCCTCGGCGAAGAGGCCGTCGTCCACGCTCCCGCCACGGGCGACGACCTCCCGTCCCGTCCGGCCGGACCTCACCGCGTCTGAGTCTTCGCGGCGCATGCCCGCATCGATCGTGACCGTCGTCGCCTCGTACCCCGCGCCCGATCCCGAGACCGGCGTCGTCCGCGCGGGCGAGGGCCTCTTCCTTCTCCCGACGCTCCACCAGTCGGTGGAGTTCGCAGTCCTCGTCCGCCGCGCCTTCTTCGCGCTCCGGCCCACGGCGGTCGCCGTGGAGCTTCCGCGGACGATCGAAGAGGCATTCCGCAAGGCGGTCCTCAGGCTCCCGCTCCTCACCGTCGCTCTCTGGCCCGACGGCGACGAGACCGTCTACCTCCTCGTCGAGCCGCACGAGCCGATGACCGAGGCGGCGCGCCTCGCGCTCGAGAACGGCGTCCCGCTCCACCTCGTCGACCGCGACGACGGCTCGTACCCGTTCCGCCGCGAGGCGCTCCCGGATCCCTACGCGCTGACGAGGATCGGCGCGGGGCCGTTCGTGGCCGCGGTGCTGGACGCCTTCCCTCCCTCGGACGACGACGCGGACCTCCTCCGCGAGCGGGCGATGGCCGTCCGCCTCGCGAGGCTCGTCGCGGCGGGAGAGCGGGTCCTCTGGGTCGGCGGCGCCGCGCACGTCCGGGGGATCCTGCGGGAGCTCGGGGAGCCGCTCGCGGAGCCGTTCGGGCGGGTGAAGCGCGAGGGGGTCCGCATCGCCGCGCTCTCTCCGGAGTCGAGCCGCGAGGTGATGAGCGAGATCCCGTTCGTCTCGGCCGCCTACGAGAGGGCGCGGTCGGCAGGTGGCGCCTTCGCGTTCGACGCCCAGACCGACACGCTCCGCGTCGTCGACGGGCTCCTGCGCGAGGCGGCGGAGCGGTATCGGAAGAGCCGGGACGAAGAGGTCCCGCGCACGGCCTTCCGGGCCCTCAGCCAGTTCTCGCGCAACCTCGCCCTCCTCGAGAACGTCCTGACCCCCGGCTTCTACGAGCTCGTCGTCGCCGCGCGCGGCGTCGTCGACGACGACTACGCCTGGGAGACCTTCGACCTGGGTGCCACGTGGCCCTGGCCCGACACGACCGCGAGCCTCCCCGTCGTGACCTTGAAGGGGGAAGACCTTCACATCGACGGCAGGCCGGTCCGGTTCCGCCGGCGCTTCCCGGGCAAGGAGCGGCGCCTGCGCGACCTGCCGCTCCGGCGCCGGCCGAAGGAGCCGAAGCCGGGCGACTGGAAGAAGCTGAAGTTCGGGGACGGCATCTGCAGCCACCCGCCGGAGGACATCGCCGTCGAGCGCTTCGGGAACCGCCTCCGCCGCCGCGCGATCCGGCTCCTCTCCGAGGAGTCGCGGCGCGTCACCCCGTTCACGACGAGCCTCCTCGACGGCATCGACGTGCGCGAGTCGCTCCGCCACCACCACGAGGGGCGCCTCTGGGTGTACGAGGAAGAGCGTGTCCGCGGCGGCGCCGGCTCGGTCGTCGTCATCTTCGACGAGGAGACGGAGAAGTACCCGTGGAAGACGACGTGGCTCGGCGAGCACGGGCAGGAGAGCGACATGGCCTTCTACGCCACGCCCCTCGGCGAAAGCGTCGTCGGCCCCGGCATCTCCGAGTGCACCTACGGGGGCTTCCTGATGACGATGCCTCCGGGCCGCCTCTTCGACGTCTGGCACGACCCGGACTATCGCGGCCCGTTCACGGGGGCGGAGGTCCTCCTCCTCGCCGCCCTCGACTACGCCCGCGAGCCCCGGGTCGTCTACGCAGCCCCGAAGCCGCCGCGCACGTTCCTGAAGCGCTTCGCCGCGCGCCTCGGCAAGCAGATCGTCTACCTTCCCCTCGGGTCCCTCTCCTCCCTGTCGCTGAAGAAGCTCCGCCGCTTCCACGTCCTGGCGAATCGCCACGCCCGCTCCTGGGCGAAGGACTACATCTAGGAGCAGCCCTTCGCCGACGGCCGGCCTCGGGCCTGAGCGCCGGCGTCCGCTGGAATTCGCTCGCACCTTCGGGACACATCACTTCTCGCGTAGAGCTTGCTGGACGGAGGCACGCCCATGAGTCGACGCATATTGATCGGAATCGTCCTTGGAGGGGTCTCACTTTTCCTGCTCGTGCGCTCTCTGGAGCACGCCCGCCGGCCGGCGTGGGAGTCGCACATCACCGGCGACGCTGCCGCACGGGCCGGGATTGCGGCGGTCGGCAAGGGGGAGCTCGGGGAGGCGGTGCGGGCTCTCGAGTTCGCCCTGCAGAAACCGCGGCTCGAGGTCGCCGACGCCGACGTCTACGAGGCGCTCGGCAAGGCCGACTCGGGGCTGGACCGGACGCGCACGGGAGAATCGCGGAAGCATCAGGCGTTCGTCTATCAGGGGCTCGCCCACCGCCTGCGGGGCGACCTCGAAAAGGCCGAGGCCGCCTTCACTGCCGCGCAGCAGGTCCGGCCCGACTACGCCCAGGCGTACGAGAGCCTCGGCGCGCCGCGGCTGATCCAGGGGCGGCACCAGGAGGCCATCGTGCAGCTCGAGCGCGCGATCGAGCTCGACTCCGGCAAGGCGATCACGCGGTCCAACCGTGGGTTCACCGGCGAGCGAAGCGAGTCCGGTGCAACCCGGGTTAGGGCGCACCCTGAAGCTACCGGTAGGCCTCTCGGCGGTGGGCGATCCTGATGACGGCGACGATGCGGACTCGATCGCTGACGGTGTAGAGGATGCGGTACGAGCCGAAGCGAATGCGGTAAGCGTCGGACGCCCCTGCGAGCTTGAGGCTGCCCTGAGGCCGAGGGTTCTCGGAAAGTCCGCGGATGATCGCGGTGGCCCGCTGCCGATCTCTGAGTGTGGGAAGAGCCTCGAGTTCCTTGGCGGCCGTGGGCTTGATGGAGACGCTATAGCTTTCCACGGCGCTTGAGGCTCTGAACGACCTTCTCGAAGTCGAGGTCAGGCTCGTTGGCGCGCTGGCGGAGCGTGGAAAGGTCGTCGGCGTCCTCGGCAAGCGTCAGCCGCACCGCCTCACCGACGAGGTCAGAGATGGAGCGGTCGGTCGCCGCGGCCTTGGCCCTGAGGGCGCGGTGGACGCCGGGGTCGAAGTAGACGGTGGAACGGCGAAGACCCTGCATGAGATGAGTATAGCGCTATGACGTCATGACGCTCCTAATGTAGCGGCCTAACCTGGCGATCGCCTACGCTCATGTCGGCCGCTTCGACGAAGCCGACCTCCACGTCCAACCGGCGGAGCGTCTCCGCTACCCCAAGGTCGGGCAGCTGAAGAGCCTCGTCAGGGACCTGCATGCCCGAAGCAACGCCGGGAGGTAGGCAAGGGCAAGACCCAAAGATAGCCCCCCTCCGGAGCCTCCGACGTCAGTTCACGCCACCGGGCGGTGTCGCGACGCACTCGGGCTTGACGCCGAGCTCGGCGAGGGCCCGCTCCCAGAGGCCCGCGACGTCGGCCGGGAAGGCGAAGGCGGGATCGTAGGGGAGGACGAGCCACGAGCCCTCCTCCATCTCGTGCTCGAGCTGGCCCGGGCCCCAGCCGGAATAGCCGAAGACGAGGAGGCCGCCGACCGGCCCCCCGTCGGGGACCGCGGCGAAGACGCGCGGCAGCACCGCCGGGGTCGCCGAGACGACGAGGCCGGGTGCCATGTCGATCGACTCGACCCCTTCGAACGTCTCGCGGTGGACGACGATGAGACCGGGCGTGGCCACCGGGCCGCCGATCCGCAGCGGGGTGTCCGGGTGAATGGTCCGCGAGACCTCCTCGGGGAGGAGCGCGATCGCGCCGCCGTCGACGAGCCGGTTCACGATCCAGCCGACCGCCCCTTCCTCGGAGTGGTGCCCCATCAGGACGACCGTCTTCTCGAAGTTGGGGTCCGAGAGGATCGGCGCCGCCAGCAGCAGGTAGGGCGGGGTCAGCGTCTCCACGGCCCGAGAAGCGTACGCCGGCCCGGCCGGCGCCGCCACAGCGGTCCTCTCCGCCGGCCCGCCCCGAAGCCCTACTCCTCGAGGTAGGTGTAGTGCGAGAGAGCGACCTCGAAGTCCTTGGCGATCGACTTCGCCTCGGCCTCGCGGACCTTGTCCTTGTCGACCGCCTTGCGAAGCTGCTGCCAGACCCCCTCGAGGATCTCCGCCCGCTCGTAGTTCATGTAGGAGAGGACCCGCTCGCACGTCTCGCCCGGGAGGAGGTTGAGGATCCGCGTCCGGTTCTCCTCGTCCACCGCCACGAGGACCTCGTGCGCTTCGCCGAAGAGGTTGTGGAGGTCGCCGAGGACGTCCTGATAGGCGCCGACGAGGCAGAACGCGAGGTAATACGGCTGCGAGCGCTTGAAGGAGTGAAGCGGAAGGAACTCCTTGATGTCGCGCAGGTCGATGAACTTCTCGATCTTGCCGTCCGAGTCGCAGGTGATGTCGGCGAGCGTCGCGATCTCCCCCGGCTTCTCGCGCAGGCGGTGGATCGGGAGGATCGGGAAGAGCTGGTCGATCGCCCACGAGTCGGGGACCGACTGGAAGACCGAGAAGTTGACGACGTACTTGTCGGCGAGCTCGCGCTCGAGGTCCTCGAACTCCTCCGGGACCTCCTTCAGTCCCTTCAGGTGGCGGCGGATCCGGTCGCAGGCGTCCCAGAAGAGGATCTCCCCCTTCGAGCGGTCCTCGAGCGACACGTAGCCGAGGTTGAAGAGGGTGAAGAGCTCCTCCTTGTACTGGAGGGCGTCGTGGTAGCTCTCGCGCATGTTCTTCGCGGTGACGCCCTTGAAGACGTCGTAGAGCTCGCGGACGACGTGGTTCTCGTCGCCGTTCAGCGTGACGGTCTTGTCCTGCTCGATCTTGTCGGCGACGTCGAGGACGTTCGAGACGAGGACGGAGTGGTACGCCGTCACGGCGCGCCCCGACTCGGTCACGAGCGTCGGCACCGGGACCTTCTCGTCCTCGCAGATCGACTTGATGTTGTAGACGACGTCGTTCGCGTATTCCTGGACGGTGTAGTTCATCGAGGAGTCGAAGGAGGTCTTGCTGCCGTCGTAGTCGACGCCGAGGCCCCCGCCGAGGTTGAGATAGGTGATCGCGACTCCCGACCTGTTGAGCTTGGCGTAGACGCGCCCCGCCTCACGGATGGCGTCCTTGATCTTCCGGATGTCGGTGATCTGCGAGCCGATGTGGAAGTGGAGCATGACGAACGCGTCGAGCATCCGCTTTGCCTTGAGGATCTCGATCGCCGCGAGCATCTCCGTCGTCGTCAGGCCGAACTTCGCCGCCTCACCCCCCGATTTCGCCCACTTTCCCGAGCCGCGCGCGTAGAGCTTGGCGCGCATCCCGACGAGAGGCCTCACGCCGCGTTTCTTGGCTACTTCGAGGATCCTCTCGAGCTCCGACACCTTCTCGAGGGTCAGGATGACGTTCCGGCCCATCCGGACCCCGTCGAGCGCGAGGCGGATGAAGGCCTCGTCCTTGTAGCCGTTGGTCGTGATGAGGCACTCGGGGCCGAGGTCCTGCGAGAGGGCCGCGATGAGCTCGGGCTTGCTCCCCGCCTCGAGGCCGTAGCCGTACTTGCGACCGGCCTCGAGGATCTCGTGGACGACGACCTTTTTCTGGTTGACCTTGATCGGAAAGACCCCGCGGTAGCTTCCGTCGTAGTCGTACTCCTTGATCGCCTTTCCGAACGCCTCGTTCAGCTCCTTCACCGACGAAGTGAGGATCTGCGGGAAGCGGATGATCATCGGCGGTGTGATGCCGCGGCCGGCCACCTCGTCGACGACGTCCTTCAGGTCGGCGAAGCGGTGCCCCTCCCGCGTCGGGTGGACGAGGAGGTGGCCGTCGTCGGAGATCGAGAAGAACCCCTTGCCCCAGGCGTCGATGCCGTAGAGCTCCTCGGCCTCGGAGAAGCGGTCGGGAGTTCGTGGGGGCTTCCGGGCGGAGCGGGAGGGCGACTTCTTGGACGCGGCCGTTGGCATGGCGACGGAGTTTACGTAAGGACGGGGGCGTGCGGGGAACGCTCTGGCCCGTTCGAAACGATTTCGACCGGGCCGCGTATACACTCCCGCGCCGTGTCCGAGCTCTTCGCCCCCCTCGAGCCCTTCGGTTCCTTCCGCCTGAGGGTCTCCGACCTTCACGAGCTTCACGTGGAGCAGGCCGGGAGCCCGTCCGGCAGGCCCGTAGTGTTCTTCCACGGGGGGCCCGGCGCCGGGATCTCCCCGCTCCACCGTCGTTTCTTCGACCCGTCGTTCTGGCGGGTGATCCTCTTCGACCAGCGTGGCGCCGGCCGCTCGACCCCTCTCGGCGAGCTCCGCGAGAACACGACCGCCGACCTCGTCGCCGACACGGAACGGATCCGGGAGCGGCTCGGCATCGAGAGGTGGCTCGTCTTCGGCGGCTCCTGGGGCTCGACCCTCGGCCTCGCCTACGCCGAGGCGCACCCGGACCGCTGTACCGGGCTCATCCTCCGCGGCATCTTTCTCTCCCGGATGGCCGAAGTCATCTGGACGTTCGGAGGGGGCCTTCAGCGGATCTTTCCCGACGCCTGGACGGAGTTCCTCTCGATCCTCGACGAGCCGGAGAAGTCCGACGTCCTCGCCGCCTACCACCGCCGTCTGAACTCCGGCGATCCGGCCGTGACGCGGCAAGCAGCGCTCGCCTGGAACCGCTGGGAGGAGCTCGCCTCGCACCTCGTCGCCGACGTCCCGCCCGTGGCGGAAGAGGATGTTCCGGCGGAGATCGCCCTCGCCCGTATCGAGGCGCACTACTTCGTGAACAACGCCTTCCTCTCGCCCGAAGACCAGCTCCTCCGGGACGTGGCCCGCATTCGGCACCTGCCGGGCGTCATCGTCCAGGGGCGCTACGACATGGTCTGCCCGGCCGTCTCGGCCTGGGACCTGCACGAGGCCTGGCCCGAGTCGCGCCTGGTGATCGTCCCGGCCGCGGGACACTCCGCCGACGAGCCGGGCATCGTCTCAGCTCTCGTCGACGCGACGAAGGAATTCAAGTCGCTCCCCTGAAGACCGCGGGACAAGGCGGATGGGACGAAGGCGGGCCGGTCGGCCCGCCTTCGTCCCATTTCAGAGCGCCCAGCCGTCCGTCTTCCCCGTCACCCGCTTCAGCCGCGAGCGGATGATCTCCCTCTCGTAGACGATCTCCTTCGGCATCGTTCCCTTGAACTGGTCGAAGAAGGCGTCCTGGTCGGAGAGCTCCTTCTTCCACTCCTCGTAGTCGATCGTCTGTGCGTCTTCGACGTCTTCCATCGGGACCGCGAGGTCCTTCAGCGGGAGGTCGGCCCACTTCGGGACCCAGCCGATCGCGCTCTCGGAGGCGCCGGCGCGGCCTCGGGCGCGGTCGATGATCCACTTCAGGATCCGCATGTTCTCGCCGAAGCCGGGCCAGAGGAACGAGCCGTCGGGTCCCCTGCGGAACCAGTTCACCATGAAGATCTTCGGGAGCGCGGCGACCCTTCCCTCCATGTTCAGCCAGTGCTCGAAGTAGTTCCCCATGTCGTAGCCGCAGAAGGGGAGCATGGCCATCGGGTCGCGCCGCACGACCCCTTCCCTTCCGACCGCCGCCGCCGTGGTCTCCGAGCCCATCGTCGCGCCGAGGTAGACGCCGTGGGTCCAGTTGAACCCCTGGAGGACGAGCGGGACTGTCGTGGAGCGCCGGCCGCCGAAGATGATCGCAGAGATCGGCACGCCGTTCCGGTCGTTGACCCGCGGCGAAAGCGCCGGGTTGTTCGCGGCGGGGGCGGTGAACCGGCTGTTGGGGTGGGCGGCCTTCTCCGTCGAGCCGCGCTTCCATGGCCGGCCGCGCCAGTCGATCAGCTCCTCCGGCGGTACGCCGTCCTTCCCTTCCCACCAGACGTCGCCGTCGGGCGTCATCGCCACGTTCGTGTAGAGCGTGTCGCGCTTGATCGACTCCATGGCGTTCGGGTTCGTGGCGGTGTTCGTGCCGGGCGCCACGCCGAAGTAGCCTGCCTCGGGGTTGATGGCCCAGAGGCGGCCATCGGCGCCGGGGCGCATCCAGCAGATGTCGTCGCCGACCGTCCGTACCTTCCACCCGTCGAAGCCGCGCGGGGGGATGAGCATCGAGAAGTTCGTCTTGCCGCAGGCGGAGGGGAACGCCGCCGCGACGTAGGTCGTCTCTCCCGAGGGCTCCTCGACGCCCATGATGAGCATGTGCTCGGCCATCCACCCTTCCTGCCGGCCGAGATAGGAGCCGATCCGGAGCGCGAGGCACTTCTTGCCGAGGAGGACGTTGCCGCCGTAGCCCGAGCCGATCGACCAGATCGCGTTGTCCTCCGGGAAGTGGCAGATGAACCGCCTCTCGGGGTTCAGGTCGAGCATCGAGTGGAGGCCGCGGTTGAAGTCGTTCGAGTCGCCGAGCATCCGGAGCGCCCGCATTCCCATGCGGGTCATGATCCGCATGTTCAGGACCACGTAGACGCTGTCGGTGATCTCGATGCCGACCTTCGCCTGCGGCGAGCCGATGGGTCCCATGACGTAGGGGACGACGTACATCGTCCGCCCCTTCATCGAGCCGTCGTAGAGCTGCCCGAGCTTTCTGTACGCATCGTCGGGCGCCATCCAGTTGTTGTTCGGCCCGGCCTCCTCCTTCGTCTTCGTGCAGATGAAGGTGAGGTGCTCGACCCGGGCGACGTCCGCCGGGTCGGAGCGGTGGAGGTAGCAGCCGGGGAGCTTCTCCTGGTTGAGCGGAATGAGGACGCCCGTCGATACCGCGAGGGCCGTCAGCCGCTCCTTCTCCTCCTCCGAGCCGTCGCACCAGACGACGTGATCGGGCTTGCAGAGGTGGGCGCACTCCTCGACCCAGGAGAGAAGGTGCGGGTTGGCGGAAAGGGCTTTCCCGACGGCGGCCCCGGTGGACGTGCTCATGGCGCTCTCCTCCTCGCTGGGACGACGAACGAATCCGGACGCCCGAAGACCATTATCATAATCGGCGGATGACCGAACCGGGCCCGCCGTTTTCCCTCCGGCTCCTCGGCCTCTACCCGAAGAAGGCCGGCTCCCTCGCCGTAGGTATCGCGGCCCGGACACGCCTTCCCCGGGCCCTCAGGGAGCCCCTTCTCTGCCGATTCGCGGCCTCGTACGGAATCGACCTCTCCGAGGCGGAGAAGGCCCTTGGTGAGTACGTCTCCTTTCTCGACCTCTTTACCCGAAGGCTGAAGCCGGGGCTCCGCCCGCAGGACCAGGCCGTTCCCGGCGGGCTCAACTCGCCGGTCGACGGGGCGCTCATCGCGTCCGGCCGCGTCGAAGACGGAACGCTCATCCAGGCCAAGGGGCTCCCGTACCGCCTCGACGAGCTCCTCGCGGCCGATCCGCTCACCTCGCTGTTCGAAGGGGGCGCTTACGCCACTCTCTATCTATCGCCGAGGGACTACCACCGAATCCACGTGCCGTCCGCCGGACGGGTCCTCGCGGTGGGGCGGGTCGAGGGAGAGCTCTGGCCGGTCAACGAGGTCTCCACGGCGTTCACGCCGGGTCTCTACGTGCGAAACCGAAGGGCGTACTGGATCGCCGAAGGGTCCGGCGAGGACGAGGGGCTCTGGGTGGCGGCCGTGATGGTGGCGGCCACGCACGTCGGGGGCGTCGTCGTCGATCCTCGCTGGCTCGGAGGGCGGCAGCTCGCCGCGAGGGACAGACTCGAGGTCCCGGGATCCCCGTGCGTGCCGGGAGACGACCTCGGCACCTTCGAGCTCGGCTCGACGGTCGTCCTCCTCGTCGGTGGAGCGAGGGCGAGCGGCTTCGCCTGGAGCCGTCCGCGCGGCCCGGTCCGCGTGGGGCAGCGGCTGGGCGCCCTCATTTCCTGACGGACCGGCTTTCCGCTCCCCTGCCCGG
>CAVOJA010000158.1:0-78284 GCA_963696015.1 uncultured Holophagales bacterium | reverse complement strand
GTCATGGAAGTCCTGAACGAGACGGTGAGGAAGACGGCGCCGAAGCGGATGCTCATGACGTTCTTCTTCGGCGTCCTCGATCCCCCTACCGGGAGGCTCCGCTACTGCTCCGCCGGGCACCTCGACCCGTACGTCGTCCGCGCAGGGGGCGGGGTGGTCGAACCCCTCTCCGCCTGGGGTTTCCCGCTCGGCGTGAAGCGGCGCGAGCCGTTCGTCGAGCACGTAGCGCAGCTCCGCCCCGGCGACCGGCTCGTCCTCTACAGCGACGGCCTCATCGAAGCGCTCGACGACGACGGTGAGCCGTTCGGCTTCATGCGCTTCGAGGACGTCCTGCGCGCCGCGGCACGCGACGGCGCCGGCGAGATCCGCCACTCCCTCCTCGCCGCCGTGAAGCGGTTCACGCGCAACCGCCCGCCGGAGGACGACCAGACCCTCGTCGTCCTCTCGCTCGGCGCCGGCCCGGCCGCGGGCGAAGCGGCGGCCTGAGGACCGCGAACGCCCCGTTCGGCGGAGCTCACCTTCGAGCCTCGCGCCGGGTCACCTTCGCCTCCTCGAGCTCTTCGAGGGTCCTCGGCCAGTCGTCCTTCAGGAGCCGCGAGAGCGCGCGATCGGCGAGCAGCCTGCCGCCCGTCTGGCACGTCGCGCAGTAGTTCGCCTCGTTGGCGGCGTACACGAGCCGCTGCACCGGGTCGCTGCACACGGGGCACGGCCGGCCGTACTTCCCGTGGACGGCGAAGTCCGGGCGGAAGGCCGTGACCTTTTCCGGAAACCGGTCGCCCGCCTCCTCGCGGAGCCTTTCGAGCCACGACTTCAGCGTCCATTGCGTCGCCTCGAAGAGCCTCGCCAACTCGTCGTCACCCAACTTCCGCGTCCGGGCGAACGGGGAGAGCCGCGCCGCGTGGAGGATCTCGTCGGAGTACGCGTTCCCGATGCCGCTGAAGAGGCGCGGGTCGATCAGCGCTCTCTTGACGGTGTGGCTCTCGGCACGAAGGGCCGCGGCGAAGGCCGCGAGTCCGGCCTCGAGCGGCTCGACGCCCCCGCGCGACAGGGCGACGAGCTCCTCCTCCGTCGCGACGACGTGCAGCGCCGCCCTCTTCTTCGGGCTCGCCTCCGTCAGGAGGAGCGTGGATCCGGGGACATCGAAGGCGGCGAGTCCCACCCTTTTCGGCACCGGGGCCCGGACCGCGTCCTTCCAGTGAAAGCGTCCTGCGATCATCAGGTGGACGGCAAGGAACGGCCCACCTTCGAGCTCGAAGACGATCCTCTTCCCGAGCCTCCGGAACCCGCAAATCGTCCTTCCCTCGGCGACCGCGAGCGGCGGGGCGACAGTGCGCAGGAGAAACGGCGAGACGAGGCGGACCCTCTCGAGCGTCCGCCCCGCGAGGCGGCGCGTCAGGTGCTCGACGTAGGGCGCGACCTCTGGGAGCTCGGGCACTTCACTTCGGCGCCTTCGTCAGGACGAACCAGATGATCGCGTGCGCGAAGCCTGCCCAGACGAGGGCGAACGCGAGAATGCCCCAGGGCCGCTTCTGGGAGTGCGCCACCATCGCCGCCCCTCCCCCGGGCAGGAGCCGCACGATGACGGACTTCCCGCGGTGCTTCGGGACGAGGCCCCCGCGCGCGGCGTCCCAGAGCCCTATGGCGGTGACCGTCTCGCCGGGGGCGATCACCTTCTCCGTCAGGGTGCACGCCGCGAGGTCCGATGCGGTGGCCGCCTTCTTCCGCATGTCCTTCCTCACGGATCCGTCGTCGTCGGACATGGCGTCGTCCATCGTCGAGAACATCGCGCCGATCTTCGCGAGCCCCATCTCCGTGAACTCGGTCGACCCGGCGTACCGGATCGCGCGCTCGGCGTCCCCGGGGTCGTTCATCACGTTCTCGGGGAACTCGCTCAGGAGGCTGAAGCCGAGGAGGTGGACGTCCCCCCGATTCGAGCGGATGACCGACGGAGCGAGGGCGAAGCCGGCGAGCGTCGAGCCTCCGGGGCGCACGTCCCCTTCGGAATCGGTCGTGGACGGGTTCTTCGCGTCGTACTCGTAGGCGACGCAGGGCCGCCCGCTGAAGGGCGCCTCCAGCGGCGCGCCGAGCAGCTCGATCGGTCCCCAGACCGCCTCCTCCTTCCCGTCCTCCAGCGGAAGGCCCTGTTCGGCCCGTTTCAGCGCCCCCGCGTCGCCCGAGCCGAACATCACCGCCTTCACCTGGGAAACGACCATGACGAGTCCGAGCGATCCGAAGCCCGCCAGGATGATCGCGGGGACGGCCTCGATCTTTCCCCAGAGGATGTAAAGATAGCCACCGAAGAGGCCGAGGAGGATGACGGCGGCGATCGCGCAGCCCTTCTTGATCATGGCTTCTCCCTCTCGTCGCGCCCGGCGGCGCTCATTCCCTTCTCTTCCCCGGTCGTTGGCGACGGAGTCTACCCGCTCGGCATACTCTTTCGCATGCGGCCGCCGCCGCGGGAGGACGCCATGGAATACCGCAACCTCGGACGCTCGGGACTGAAGGTCTCTCCCCTCTGCCTCGGGACGATGATGCTCGGCCACTGGGGAAACACGGACGAAACCGAGTGCGTGAGGATGGTCCACCGCGCACTCGACGCCGGGATCAACTTCATCGACACGTCGAACAACTACGGCGAGGGCTCGTCGGAGGAGATCGTCGGGAAGGCGCTTGCCGGCCGGAGGAACGAGGCGGTCCTCGCAACGAAGGTCTGGTCGCGGATGGGCCCGGGGCCGAACGAGCAGGGGCTCTCGCGCAAGGCGATCCAGGAGCAGGTGGAAGCGAGCCTGCGCCGCCTCGGGACCGACGTGATCGACCTCTACCAGATCCACCGCCCCGACCGGACGACACCGTGGGAGGAGACGCTCTCGACGATGACCGACCTCGTCCGCCAGGGAAAGGTCCGGCACATCGGCTGCTCGACGAGCCACGCGACCGACTCCGGCATCAGCCCCTGGACCGTCCGCCTCGAGTCCTGGGAGATCGTCGAGACGCTCTGGCTCTCGGAGAAGCACGGGTGGGAGAAGTGGATCTCCCTCCAGCCTCCCTACTCGATCCTCCGCCGGACGATGGAGGTCGACCACTTCCCCGTGACGCAGCGCTTCGGCCTCGGAAACCTCGTCTGGAGCCCGCTCGAGGGAGGCTGGCTCACCGGCAAGTACCGCCGCGGGCAGGCGAATCCCCTCGACACGCCTCGCGCCGTGAAGTGGATCGGCGACCTGGGCGACCCGAAGTTCGCGCGGAGAATCGAGGTCGTCGAGGAGCTCCTGAAGCTCGCCGAGGAGAAAGGGCCTTCGCTCGCACGCTTCGCGCTGAATTGGACGCTCCGGAACCCCGCGGTGACCTCGGCGATCATCGGACCCCGGACGATGGAACAGCTCGAAGACGCGATTGCCTCGCTCGACGTGACGCTTTCCGACGAGGACGCCGCGCGCGTCGACGCGCTCGTTCCGCCCGGGACGAGCGTCCTGTAGCACGCGACATTCAGGAGCGGGACGAATTCTCCGGTCGCCTTCACCCCGCCCGCGCCTGTCGGGTGACAGTCCCCGGGGGAGCTCGCGTAGGCCGACCGGTCGTTCGAGACGGAGCGCACGTGCTCGGCGACACCGCTCCTCACGCGGTGGTGGTTCCCGCCGGCCCAGTCGAGGTCGTTCACGCCGGGGTCGTTCGTCCGCGCGGTGCCGCCGTTCGAGGTCGGGACATCGAAGAAGTCGAAGACGAGGACGTTCCTCTCCGTGTAGCCGGTGAGGCACTCCTTCACGAGCCCGTCGTGGAACGCCCGGGCGTCGGCGGCCGCCGTCGCATCGGTGTCGCCGGCCACCAGCGGCGGAGCCGTCACGATGACGAAGAGGACGTCCGGGCGCGTCGCGAGCGTGTCGCGGAGTGCGAGGTAGATCTCCTTCGCGTTCGCGACGGTGTGGGACTCCGACCCGCTCCCTTCTCCGCGGAGCGGGTTCGCATCGATCGTCGGGATCGGGTCCCCAGGGCTCCCGCCGAGCTGCGAGGTCGGAAGGCACGACCTGAACATCACGACCCGGTTCGTCCCGCCCGGGGCGTTCGCGAGGCGCGAGGAGTCCGAGTGGCGGTCGCTCTCGGCGAGGAGCGCCACGACATGGGTGTCACGCCGCGGTCCGACGAACCACCGCCGCCAGCTCCCGATGTCGGTGTGGTCGCCGATCGGCCCCTCGACATCGGGGTCCACGGGCCCCCACCCGTGGTTCGGGTCGCTCACGAACCACCCTGCATCGCGCAGGGCCAGTCCACGCCGGCCACTCCCGTCGGTGAGCCGGTTCTCGCCGGTGGAGCGGTGGACGAAGACGAGCTTGACGGGCGACGCCGGGGGGCGAGGTGTCGATCTCCGGGTCGGCCGCGCGCGACGCCGCTGGGACGACTGCGAGAAGGAGGGCCAGGAGGAGGGGACGAGGGAGCGACGGGGAAGGCGACCGGTCGCCTCCCGCGCGGCAATGCGCGCCGCGGGCCGGACGCGGTCGAGGAGCTGGCTGGAAAATGGCTCCTTTCGGTATGGACCCGCGGCCGAAGGAGGGGGAGGGGGGAGCGTGGACGTCCGAAGCGCCGGAATCGGCGTCAGCCGGCGCCGCCGGAGTCGCCCCCCGGCGGTGCCCCTCCCCCCGGCGCACGGCCTCCCTGGGGGCGGCTCCCGCCACGGCCACGCCGGCGTCGGCGGCGGTTCCCACCTTCGCGGCTGACCCCGCCTTCCAGCGGCGCAGACGGTGCGGGCGCACCTTCCGGGCGCGGCGTCTGCGATTGCGGGCGCGGCTCCTGGGGCCTCGGCCCACCCAGCCGGGGCGTGCCCGCGGACGCTTCCGGCCGCGGATGGTCGGTGCGGGGCCGTTCCCCCCGCGGGCGGTCGTTCCTGGGCCTGTCGCCCCGAGGACGGTCGCCCTTCGGACGATCGCCCCTGGGCCCGTCGCCGCGCGGGCGATCGCCGGAAGACGGCGGACCGCCCTGCTGAGGAGTGCCCAGCTGCGATGCGGCCTGGGGCGCAGCCGGCGCTCCCGCCACCGCCTCGCCCTGTGCCGCACCCTCGGGCCGACCGCCCCGACCACGGCCGCGGCGGCGCTTCTTCCCTCGCCCGTCGGCCTCCGACGGCCCGCGTCTCTGCGGCTGGGGCTGGGACTGCGCCTGGACCTGGATCGGGGCCTCGCCGCCACGGGGACGGCCCTTGTCTCTCTGCGCCCTTCGGCGGGCATCCTCGGCCTCGCGCTGACGGCGCTTCTCGGCGTGCCTCTTCTCTTCTTCGGCCCTGCGAGCCTCCTCGCGGACGGCTTCTTCCGCCCGCCAGGCGGCGTCGATCTCCTCCGCCTCGACCCGCTCCTCCTCGGAGAGCACGGAGCGGAAAGCGACGACGATCTCGGGGCTGTCCGCCTGGGCGCGGATCGCCTCGACGATCCTCGCCCTCACCGGCGTGTGCGCTTCCTCCGCCACGAGAGGGACGGCGGCGCGTTCCGCCAGGACCATTCGCGTGAAGAAGACCTGCTTCTCCTCGTCGGGCTCGGATCCCTTCACGGTGAGAACGTAGAAGTCGCGGTCGTGGTCGAAGTCGTTCCCGACCATCCGGAAACCCGGCAGCGCCTCGCTCACGAGCTCGGCTAGGATCTCGAGGTACTTCTCTCCGAGCTCCCAGGTCTGCTCCATGGAGACGACCCGGTCCCGGAACATCTTCGGCATGGCCATTCGCGGTGGTCCTCGTCCGCGTGCAAGGGGCGCGCGGGGTCTCGGAGGAGTCTAGCCGGTCCCTCCGGAACCCGTCAGGACGCGATTCCGCCCAGCGAAAGGATGGCCCGCGCGTGCCCCTCGGGTGTGAACCGCGTGCCGAGCGCCGCAGCTCCTGCAGTGAGGCGCTCCGCCAGCCCGTCCCGAACGAATCGGAGCATCGCGGACGCCAGGGCATGCACGTCTCCGGGCGGGACGAGGAGGCCCGACACCCCATCCTCGACGACCACCGAGAGCCCCGGAACGTCCGAGCCGATGACTGGCCTCCCGTGCGCCACGGCGTCTGCGGCGATTCCCGAGCCGGTCGCGTGCCGATAGGGGCAGACGACCGCGTCGCAGGCGTCGAAGAGGAGGCCTCGCTCCTCGGACGGAAGAAACCTCAGGAAGAGACGGACCCCGGGCGGTGAAGGGCGCCCGGCGAGGAGCTTCGCTTCGCCCCACGGCTCTCCGGCGAGGAGGAGGACCGCCTCGGGAAGCGCGCGCCTCACCTGCGCGAACGCCTCGAGAAGGACGTCCCACCCCTTGTACGGGCGCAGGAGGCCGCTGAAGAGAAAGACCGGCGCTTCCTCAGGTAGGTCGAGGCGCGCGCGCGCCTCGCGTCGCGGCACGATCGGGCCCGGCTCCGACGGGTGGGGTACGAGGACGGCTCGCGCTTCGGGCACCTCGCGCCGGGCCGTCGCGAGGTCTCCGGCGTTCTGGACCGCGAGGACGTCGGCCCGCCGGAGCGCCAGGCGGGCGAGCGCCCTCCTGGGCGGGCCCGCCTCGTGGTCGGCGAGGTTGTGGCAGAGAAGGAGACGGACCGAGTCCGGCGCTTCTGCGCGGTGCGCGGAGAGGAAGAGCGCGAGGTGCGGCGCGAAGACCGAGGTCCAGAAGGCCGACGCCACGAGCCGCACGCCTCGTGCCGCCGCGAGGGAGGCCGCGCGCCGGAACGAGAGCGGGTCGAAGCCGTCGAGGAACGCGGCTACCTCGAGGTCGGCGGGGAAGGGGCCATCGCCCCGGTCCGATTCGCCCGGGTAGAGCGCGCGCGGGTACATCCTCGAGAAGGTGACCACGAGGGGCGGCTCGCCGAGGCGCGCCATGGCCCGCGCGAGCCGCACCGTCTGGTCGGCGATGCCGCTCCGCCACGGGGGGACCGGGCCGAGGAGGACGACCTTCGCCACGGCCCTCTTCACCGGGCCAGGAGGAACGCCTTGAGGTACTCGGTCTCCGGGCAGTCGATCGAGACCGGGTGGTCGGGGCCGGCACCGCGCCGCTCGAGGATGCGAGCCGGGACTCCGGCGTCGAGCGAGGCGGCGAACAGGACTTTCTGGAAGAGGTCGGCGGAGATCGGGCCCGAGCAGGAGCAGGCGAGGAGGAGACCGCCCGGCGCCAGCAGCTTCAGCGCGAGGCGGTTCACGTCCTTGTAGCCGCGGCAGGCGCGATCGACGTCGGGCGTCTTCTTTGCGAAGGCGGGCGGGTCGGTGACGACGACGTCCCACGTCTCGCCCCTGGCCACGCGGGCGCGGAGGTCCTCGAAGACGTCGGCAGCGACCGTCTCGACGCACGCGAGATCCTGCGCGTTCGCGACGTGGTTCTCCCGGGCGAGGGCGAGAGCCGGCTCGGAGACGTCCACGTGCGTCACGCGCGAGGCGCCCCCGGCCAGGGCAGCGACGCCGAAGGCCCCCGAGTATGAGAAGAGGTTGAGGACGCTCCGCCCCGCGGCGAGGCCCTGCACGAGGTGCCGGTTCTCCCGCTGGTCCAGGAAGAAACCCGTTTTCTGGCCGCCCGCGAGATCGGCAAGGTAGGTCACGCCCCTTTCCCGGAAGGGAACGCGATCGGGCGGACGCGCGCCCGCGAGGAGCTCGTCCTCCAGCTCGAGCCCTTCGCCGTGGCGGCTCGCGAGGTCGTTGCGCTGGAGGATCGACGCGTCTGGCAGGAGCGCCCGAAGCGCCGGCAGCCACAGAGGCCGTGCCGCCTCCGTCCCCGCCGTCGTCGCCTGGACGACGAGGACGTCCCCGTAACGGTCGACGACGAGGCCGGGAAGACCGTCCCCCTCGGCGTGGACGAGGCGGTAGCCGTCGGTGAGCGGCGGCACGAAGCGTTCGCGGAGCCGCGCCGCCTCGTGCACGCGCCCGGACACGAACTCGGCATCGAGAGGCCCGTCGTCGAGCCTCCAGAGGCGGGCGGCGATCGAGGAGCGGGGGGAGGCGAACCCGCGGCCGAGGAGCGCTCCCGACGCGGAACGGACCTCGACCTCACCGTCCGCGCCGGGATGGGGCCCGGCCAGGGCGCGGGAGAAAACCCACGGGTGGCGGCGTCGGGCGGCATCGTCGCGACCCGGTTTGAGGAAGAGCGGCTTCGACATGCGGCTGCCGAGTTTAGGCGGGGGCGGTGGGGCGGTGTACGCTTTCGGAGGCCATGGAGCTCGTCCTCGCCCTCCTCCTCGGAGTCTCCGTCGTCGCGCTCGCTTCCACGTGGAGCGCCCTCCGGACGGAACGCGCGCGGGTGCGGAGGGTCGAGACCCGCCTCGCCGCCGCCCGGCCCGAGCCCTCCTCCTCGTTAACGCCTGCCGCTCCTCCCGAGTCTCTCCCTGCAGAGGGTGGCGGGGGCGACCTGCCCGCGCCACGGCCCGAGCCGGACTCGCCCCGGCCCCTCCCGACGCCGGGACCCGTTCGGCTCGAGCGCCTCGCGGCCGCGCTCGAGCCCCCTGCCGCGAGGCTCGCGACGTCCATCGAGGCGTCGGAGCCGGCCCTGGCCGCCGCGGCGGAGCGTCTCCGGACGCCGATGCCTCCTTCCGCTCCGGCTCCCGACGTGAGCGAAGCCATCGCCCCGGAGCTCGGATCCGGGAGCTTCGAGAGGGCGCTCGCGACGGCGGAGCAGGTTTCGGACGAACGCTCCCGCCTCGCCGACGCGGTCCGCAGCCTCCGTGCCGCTCTCGACCGGATCGCCTCGCTCGACGGAGGGCTGTCCCGGGGCCTCTCCGAGCTCTCGCGCAGCGCCGACGCTCTCCTCTCCTTCGCATCCTCGCTCGGCGGCCTCGCGGATCGGGCCAACCTCCTCGGCCTGAATGTCTCGCTTCTCGCGGCCCGTGCCGGCGATGCCGGGGCCCCCTTCGAGGAGGCGGCGGCCGAGCTGAGAGGCCTCTTCGAAGAGTCCCGGCGGCTCTCCCGCGAGCTGTCCGAGGCTGCGCGCCGGACCAACGCCGGGGTCCGGAACGTGGCGACTTTCGTCGAAGAGTCGGCGGGCACGGCGGCCTCGGGACAGGAGCGAGGGGCGCTGGCGTCGGAACGCCTCGCGACGCTCGACGGCCTCTGCGAACAGCTCGAACGCGCCCTCGCCGAGGCGATCCGCTCGAACCGGGCCGCGACGGACGACGCCGCTGCCGTCGCCCGTCGCCTCGAGACTGCCCGCACGTCCCTCGAGGCTCGCACCGCCGAGGCGGCCCGCCTCCGGGCCGATGCCGAAGGCGCGCGCTCCGCGCTCCGGTCGACCGCCGAACGGATCGAAGCGCTTCGCCTGGACGGCGGCGCGCTTCGGGCCGCCGTCCTCCGCGTCACGTCCGCCGCTTGACACCAGGAAGACACGTTCCCAGACTTCGGAGACCGATGCCGATCGACACGCTTTCGCCTGAAGACGTCCTTTCAGAGTGGCGCACCGGGAACCTCGAGGACCTCATCGAGCTGGGGATCTCCGCCGCGCAGGCGGCCCAGTACGAACGGGGGCTGATCTTCCTCGCAGAGGCCTACCGCCACGTGGGCCGCGACCAGCAACGCCTCTCGGGACCGCTCATCTCCTTCTACGGCCTCTGCCTCGCGCTGCACCGGGGCCGCATCAAGGAAGCCGCGGAGTTCTGCTGGCTCGGGGTCGAGAAGGACCACTACAACCCCGACGTCTACTACAACATGGCGCGCGTCTGGATGGCGGGACGAAGCCGGCGCAAGGCCGTGGAAGCCCTCGAGAAAGGGCTTGCGCTCGACCCGAAACACCCGGGGCTGAAGCGCCTGATGGCCGAAATGGGAACGCGGAAGGCACCCGTCATCCCGTTTCTCCACCGCGACAACCCGCTCAACGTCTCCCTCGGAAAAATGCGGCGGCGAAAGAGCGAACCGACGACCCCCGGCGGCCCCGGATCCCCCCGCCCCGCACGCTGAGGCGGCGGAGGGTCAGCGGATCCGGCGCGCGACGGACACGCCGTCGCGCAGCGGCACGATCGTCGTCTCCAGGTCGGGGTGTCCGTAGCTGAGCCGGTTGAACTCCCGGATCGCACCCGTCTCCGCGTCGTCCTCGCACGCCGGGAGCCGGAGGCGGCCATCCCACAAGACGTTGTCCGTCACGAGGAGTCCCCCTGCACGGAGGCGCGGAACGGCGCGATGCACCACGTCGGGATACCCCTCCTTGTCTACGTCGTTGAAGATCAGGTCGAACTCGCCCTCCGTCTCGTCGAGCCGCGTCAGCGCATTGCCGACGAGAACCGTCACGCGCTCCGCGATTCCCGCCTCTGTGAGGTTCCGGCGCGCTTCGGCCGCGTTTTCCTCCGAGCCGTCCGTGTAGAAGACGTGCCCGGCGGGTCCGACGGCCCGCGCGAGCCAGATCGTCGAGTAGCCGATGGCGCTCCCGAGCTCGAAGACGCGCCGCGCTCCGACGAGCCTCGCGTACTGAGCCAGGAGCCGACCCACGGCCGGCCCGACGATCGGGATCCCGCGGCGCGCGGCGTCCGCCTCCATTCGCGCCAGCACCGCGTCCCGCGGCGGGAGGATCGAAAAGAGGTAGTCGTCGAGACCAGCGAGGAGAAGCGACATGCTCGCGAGTGTAGCCGCCCTGTCCCCGCCGTTGCCCGCCGCGCCCGATCGCGCCAGACTCTCCAGGTTCGGAGGTTCGCCATGAAGCACTCCTCTCTCGCCATCCTGGCGGCGGCACTCGTCGCCACCCAGGCGGTCCACGCTCAGGACCGCCGCGACGGCGCCGTCTTCGCCGAGAAGAAGGACGCGAGATACGACGCGATCAAGGCCGAGGTCCGGCCGAAGGCCGAGACTCCGGCGAAGAAGCGGATCTGGGTCGACTTCTCGAAGGTCGACGCCCCGAAAGCCGTCTCCGAGTTCACGAAAATCTGGCACCAGCCCCCGACCTGTCAGGGGCTCTCGGGGATGTGCTGGTGCTTCTCGACGACCTCGTTCCTCGAGTCGGAGGCCTGGCGCCTCACGAAGCGCGAGCTGCGGCTCTCTTCCCTCCACACCGTCTACTGGGAGCACGTCGAGAAGGCGAAGGGCTGGGTGAGGACGCGCGGGACCTCGACGTACGGCGAGGGCTCGCAGGCCACGGCCGTCCTGCGCGCCCTGCGCGAGCACGGCGCCCTCCCCGCAGAGGCCTATACGGGGCTCAAGGAGGGGAGGAAGGACCACGACCACGAGTCGACCCTCTACGCTGAGATCAGGACCTACCTCGACGGCGTCAAGGCCGCCGGCGCGTGGAACGAGGAGCAGGTCGTCTCGACCGTCCGCGCGATCCTCGACCACCACCTCGGCGCCCCGCCCGAGACGGTCGTCGTCGAAGGGCAGGCGCGGACGCCGAAGGAGTACCTCGCAAAGGTCGTCCGCCTGAACCCCGACGACTACGTCGCCTTCCTCTCCACGATGGACAAGCCCTACTGGGAGAAGGCGGAGTACGAGGTTCCCGACAACTGGTGGCACGGGAAGGAGTACGTCAACGTTCCCCTCGATGCGTTCCTCGCGGCGATCAAGGGGGCGGTGAAGGGCGGCTTCTCGGTGGCCGTCGCGGGCGACATGTCCGAGCCCGGCTACTCCATCGGCCCTCCCGGTATCGCCGTCGTCCCGACCTGGGACATCCCCTCTGCGTTCATCGACGAGGCGGCGCGCGCTTTCCGCTTCGGCAACGGGAGCACGGCGGACGACCACGGCCTCCACGTCGTCGGCTGGCTCCATCGCGGAGGGAAGGACTGGTTCCTCGTGAAGGACTCCTGGTCGAGCTCCTGGAACAACGACCACCCCGGCTACTACTTCTTCCACGAGGACTACGTGAAGCTGAAGATGCTCAGCTTTCTCGTCCACAAGGACGCCGTGAAGGAGCTGCTGGCGCGCGTGAAGCCGTGAGAGGTAGAGGGCGTTGATCCTCTGCTTTGAGGTGCGACCTACCCCGGAACGCCGACGACCGGCACCCCGCTCGCGCGAGCCGCGAGGGCCAGCGCGGTGTCGTGCGTCGCGAAGACCAGGTCCTCGCCGCGCCATTCGCGCCAGAGGAGCGCCGTCGCGAGGTGGATCGCGTCGAAGCTCCCGAGCGCGGTCGGCATCGGCTGGGCCGCCCGGGCAAGGACGGGCCGGGTGATGTCCACGATCTCCGTGGCGTCGAGGACGCGGGAGACCGCCTGTCGCCGTCGCGCCAGCTCGCGGTCCGTCAGGCCGGCCACGACCCGCAGCCGGTCGAGCGTGCGCATGCACTCGACCTCGACCAGCGCGCTCGCCACGCCCCGCTCGATCCGGCGCCATTGCGCGAGAGCATCCGGCTGCCTCAGGACGACGCGGAGGAGAGCTGAGGAGTCGAGATAGGCGATCACCGGTCCCCCTGGCGCTCCTCGAGGAGAAGCGCGACGACGTCGACCGGAGGCTTGAGACGCGGCGGGAGGGGCACGCGACCGGGTCCCCCCGTCCCCGGCCGCGGCGGCCGCGTAACGAGAGGCTCCCCCGGCCCGGAGACCGGCACGAGCCGCGCCACCGGCGTCGACCGGTCGAGGACAGTGACGACCTCGCCACGCCTCACGGTTCGCAGGTGTTCGCTCAGGTGGCTCTTCAGCTCCGCGACGCCGAATGATAGTCGTGAGAGGTCATCTATCCCCACCCGCGCCATCTCCGCCCGCAGCAAGCCCGGCGCCGTGATTCGCACCGTCTCGTACGGGTCCCCCGAGCAGGCCCGTGGCCTTCCCGGCTCCCATCCCAGTGATCCCAATGCCGCTAGCAAGTCATTATTCTAGAAGTACTTGACCGATCGGCGATTCGATCGTAGATCACACGGGTGATCCCGCGAACGCTCCAGGCGCCCCTCCTCCGTGACGCCCGTTCCTACCCGGTTCTCACCCTCACCGGGCCCCGGCAGTCGGGAAAGACGGCTCTCGCGCGAGCGGCGTTCCCGTTGCACGCATACGTATCGATCGGGGAAACCGACGTCCGCTCCTTCGCTCGCGAGGACCCGAGAGGCTTCCTGGCACGCTTCCCCGGTCCCGTCATCGTCGACGAAGCACAGCGGGTGCCGGACCTCCTCTCGTACATCCAGACAGCCGTCGACCGGGAGCCGGCCCCGGGCCGATTCGTCCTGACGGGTTCCGAGAGCTTCCTCCTGATGGAGAAGGTCTCGCAGACCCTCGCGGGGCGATGCGCAGTCCTCCACCTCCTCCCTTTCTCGCGCGCAGAGCTCGACGGCCAGGCACAGGCGGACCCGGCGAGCCCCGAGGCGTTGTTCGGGAGCCCGGGGAGCCGATTCGACTGCTGGGAGGTGATCCGGTCGGGCGGCGACCCGCCGATCCACGACCGCGCCATTCCGCCCGAGATCTGGCACTCCGACGACGTGCGCACCTACGTGGAGCGCGACGTCCGGGCCCTCGTGAACGTGGGGGACCTCGAGACGTTCGAGCTCTTCCTGAAGCTCTGTGCCGGCCGCCTCGGGCAGCTGCTCAACACCTCGGCGCTCGCATCGGACTGCGGCATCTCGGTCGACACGGCGCGCCGGTGGCTCTCGGTCCTGGAAACGAGCATTCTCGTCTTCCTCCTCCCTCCCCACTTCCGCAACTTCAGCAAGAGGGTCATCAGGAGCCCGAAGCTCTATTTCCACGACACCGGCCTCGCGTGCCACCTCCTCGGGATCCGCCAGACGGAGCAGCTACGGACCCACCCTCTCCGCGGGGCGCTGTTCGAGAGCTTCGTCGTCGCCGAGGTGGCGAAGGCCTACTGGCACCACCGCCGCGAGCCGCCGATCCACTTCTGGCGCGACCAGACGGGCCACGAGGTCGACCTCGTTCTCGAGGAGGCCGGCCTCCTGCACCCGGTCGAGATCGAGTCGGGCGCGACCGTGTCGGCCGACATGCTCGCCGGCCTCGGCTGGTGGCGCCATCTGGCGGGTTCGGAAGCGGGTCACGCGTTCCTCGTCCACGGCGGGACGAAGACGTACGAGCGGGACGACATCGGCGTCCGTTCCTGGTTCGCGGTGTAGGCGCGCTCCTGGGGCCGACCCCCGCCCCAGGCATCCGGGGCGTACGCTCTTCGTAGTCCGCCGAGGGCCTTCAGTCCGCGGCGCTGTCGCGAGGCTCCCGTCTCGCCACGCTTCGCCGAGACTCCTCCCGGCGTACCATTCGTGGTCGAGATGAGGCCGACACCGTGATCGCAGCCGACGCCTTCCGGCGCGGCAGGCAACCCATCCGGAAGGCATGGGCACAGACCTGGCGCCGCACGTCCGCCTCTTCGACGCTCTCGAGAGGGCGTGGGACTCGCCCACCGCCCGGCGGGCGATCGGGGCCCTTCTGGTCGGTTGCTTCGTGACGGTCCTGCTCGTCATCGAGTTTCAGAGGCTCGGCCTCCTCCCCCAGAGCCTCCATCGCATTCCCGTCCGCCATTTCTACGCGGTCGACGTCGCCTCCACGCTCCTGCTCCTCCTCGAGGTCGTCGCGCTCGTCTTCAGCTCGAGCCATTCCTTCTCGGACTCTCTCGGCTAGCCGTTCGAGATCCTCTCGCTCATCCTCCTGCGCGAGACGTTCCATGGATTCCAGGAGCTCGGCGAGCCGATCCAGCGGGAGAACGTCAGGACGGGCCTGCTTCCGATGGCCAACGACGCCGCCGGCGCCCTCGTCATCCTCGTCCTGCTCGGCGCCTTCTACCGCGCGCAACGCCACCGTCCGATCACAACGGGCACCGGCGAGCAGCGCGACTTCGTGGCGACGAAGAAGCTCGTGGGCCTCCTCCTCTTCCGCGCCCTCGTCGTCATCGGCGCCGTCGACGCGTACCGCGCCGTCTCGGAGCTCCCCACGTTTTCGATCTTCGCGGCCTTCTACACCGTCCTCATCTTCAGCGACGTCCTCATCGTCCTCGTCTCCCTCCGCCGGTCGACGACCCATGCCGTTCGGGCTTCACCGTGGCGACGGTCTTCATCCGGCTGGCGCTCGCGGCGCCGCCACCCTTCAACGCGGCCGTCGGCGTCGGCTCCGCTCTCTTCGCCATCGGCATCACCCTCGCCTACAACCGCTTCCTCCCGAGCACGGCAGATGGGGTCAGCGAGGTCGGCTACGTCCTACTCATTCCGCTCGCGGGGGTCCTCTTCCTCGCCGCGGGGCGGCACCCGATCACCGGGATGGCCGCCGCCTTCGCGGGCGTCTCCGGCGGGTACGGCGCGAACCTCGTCCTCGGCACCATGGACCCGCTCCTCGCCGGCCCCACGCAGGAGGCCGCGCACGTCGTGGATTCCTCCTACGCCGTCAGCCCGGCCGCGAACTACTACTTCCTCGCCGTCTCCACGTTTCTCGTCGCGATCGCCGCCACGTGGGTCACCGAGAAGGTCGTCGTGCCCCGCCTCGGGACCAACACGGGCGCCGAGAAGGCCGACCGCGAGCCGCGCCCTCTACTGGCTTCCGAGAAGGAGGGGCTCCGAAACGCCGTCGCCGTCCTCTTCCTCTTCCTCTTCCTCTTCGGGGGCGTCGTCCTCTGGGGTGTCGTCCCGGAGGGAGGGTTCCTGCGCGACCTGAAGACCGGAGGGACCCTCTGCTCGCCGCTCCTCACCGCCATCGTCCCGTTCATCTTCCTCTGCGGCTCCCTGGCGGGCGTCGCGTACGGCCTCGGAGCGGGGACGATGAAGAACGACGCCGACGTCATGAAGGCGATGTCGAAGCCGATGGAGACCCTCGGCTCCTACATGGTCCTCGTCTTCTTCGCCGCACAGTTCGTCGCCCTCTTCAACGGGTCGCACCTCTGGCTCGTCGGCGCCGTCAAGGGGCCCGAAGTGCTGAAGGCGACCGGCCTCGGCGGCATCCCGCGCATGCTCGGGTTCGTCGTCCTCGCCGCGGCGGGCAATCTCCTCGTGGGAAGCGCGTCGGCCAGCTGGGCCGTCACGGCGCCCGTCTTCGTCCCGATGCTGATGCTCCTCGGCTACACGCCCGAGCGGACGCAGGCGGCCGACCGCGTCGGCGACAGCGTCGCGAACGTCATCTCCCCGACGATGTCCTCCTTCGCCTTCATCCTGGCAACGGTCGAGCGCGACGACCCGAAGGCCGGGCTGGGCACGCTCATCGCCACGATGCTCCCCTACACCGTCGTCCTGTTCGTCTCGTGGAGCGTCCTGCCCGTCGCCTGGATTGCCCTGGGCCTCCCCGTCGGCCCGTGCGCCGGGCTGCGGTTGCGGGGATCGCCAGAATAGAAAATCAAGACCTGACCCCAATCCTCACCGCGCGCCCGGCGATGAGGAGGGAGGCGGCGAGCCAGAGAACGCCCCAGGCGATCGACGGGATGCCGGTCATGCGGGCGAGGGCGCTCGCGTCGCTGGCGGGGACCGAGCGGAGGATCAGGTCGGAGGCGATGTCCCACGGGGCGTAGAGGAGGCTGGTGACGCCGAGGAGGCGGAGGAGGAAGCTGGAGGCGCCCTCTGGAAGCCAGCGGGCGACGGCGAGGAGGAGCGCGCCCGCGACGAGGCCGAAGGCGAAGCCGAAGGCGCTGCGGACGTAGACGAAAGTGAGGACGAGGAGCGCAGCCCCGAGAAACGCCGTGACCGTCCGGTGCGTGCGGGGCTTTCCCCGGACGCCGAGGACGAGGAAAAGCGCCCCGAAGAGGGCGCTCCCGAGATAGCCCGCCGAGGAGATGACGAAAGGCCAGCCTCCCGCGGTCGTGCAGAGCCCACCTTCCTGCGGGGCAAGCTCGATCGAGACGATCCGTCCACCGGTCAGGACCGCCGCGAGGCCGTGGGAGACCTCGTGGAGAAGGACCACGAAGAGCCTCAGCGGCCAGACGAAGATCGTCGACCAGAACAGGTAGACGAGGAGCGCGAGCAGAAGCGGCACGAGGAGCCGCTTCAGCCCGTTCTTCGAAATGGCCGCCGCCACGCTCAGGCCGCGTACTTCTCGAGGACCCCCGAGACGACGCGACGCGAGAGGCCGTGGTACGCCGGGCTGGCCGCCGCGAAGATGTCGCGCGCGAGGGCCCGTGTCCGCTCCGTGGAGCCGAGCGCCGTATAGAGGGGGCGCAGGTACTTCATCCGCCCGACCCGCGAGAGGACCTCGCGGATCTTCCCGAAGGCGGGCTCGTAGTCGCTCCCCGAGGCGATCACCAGCCACTCGACGAGGAGCTCGTAGTTCCCCTTCCCCGTGAGGCCGAAGGCGTCGTCGAGGGCGGCGCAGTCCGCGGCGGACATCTGCCGCGGGAGGTGCTGGAGGTAAAGGAGCGTCTCGGACGCGTTCCAGCCGGCGATCTGCTCGCTCGAAGGGCGGACGCCCTTCTCCCACCCTTCCGCCAGCGACGCCAGCGCCTCGGCCTTCTCCGAGCGGAAGACCGGGGCATTGGCCGGGAGCCCGGGCTCGTCGAGCCACGCGCCCGCGGTCACCTTCTCCGCCGTCCCGGGAAGCTTCTGCTCGAGGAACGCGAAGAACTCCTCGGTCGTGATCGACTGGAAGCGGAACGTCTTCATGTAGTCGGCCAGGAAGGCGTCCCACACGGCGCGGCCGACCGTCCGTTCGAGGAGGACGACGAGACGTGCCCCCTTCTCGTACGGCACGGAGGAGAACGCGTCGTCGGGGTCGACGCCCTCGAGATGCGTCCGGAGCTTCGTCAGCGGCGAGTCGGCTCCGAAGCGGGCGATCGACTCCTCGAGCGCCTTCTGCCCGAGGGCCCAGGCGAGCGTCGCGGCCTCCTCGCCGTGGATCGCCTCGAGGATCCGCCGCTCGGCCCACACCGTGAAGCCCTCGTTCAGCCAGAAGTGCTCGGCCGTCGCGTTCGTGACGAGGTTTCCGGTCCAGGAGTGCGCGAGCTCGTGCGCGACGACGTCGACGAGCGAGCGGTCGCCCGCCAGGAGCGTCGGCGTCAGGAACGTCATCCGCGGGTTCTCCATGCCGCCGTAGGGGAACGACGGAGGGAGAACGAGCATGTCGTACCGGTCCCAGTCGTACGGGCCAAAGAGCCCCTCGGCCTTCACGATCATCTCCTCGACGCCCGCGAACTCCCACGCCGCTTTCTCGACGGTCGCGGGCTCTGCCCAGACGCGGGCTCGCGGCGAGAGGTCGCGCGACTCCAGCTCGCCGGCGGCGAGGGCGAGGAGGTAGGTCGGGATCGGCTGCGGCATGTCGAACAGGAACGTCCGGGTTCCCTTACCCGGGAGCACTCCCGACGGGCCGGCCGACATGACCGCCGAGAGCCCCTCGGAGACGGTCACCTCCGCGTGGTAGGTCACCCGAAAGCGGGCCGTGTCCTGGCACGGGACCATCGTCCGCGCGTGGATCGCCTGACACTGGCTGAAGAGGAACGGGTGCTTCTTCCCTTCCGTCTGCTCCGGGTCGAGCCACTGGAGGCCGATCGCGTCGGGCGCCGTGTGGTAGCGGACGAGGACCTCGGTCGTCCCGGGCGGGAGCTTCAGCCTCAGCCGTCGGCCGAGGATCGGGTCTTCCGGCCCCATCTCGAACAGGACCTCACCTCCGCCCGAAGCCGTGACCGCGCCGACCGTCAGCCCCTTCGTGTCGAGGTCCATCGGGCCGCCCGCCGGCGAGGCCAGCTCGAGGATCACCCGCCCGTCGATCCGTTTTCTCTCGAAGTCCACCGCGAGGTGAAGGCGAAGGTGCTTCGTCCGGGCCTGGACGTCGTCGGCAAAGGAGTGGGGGTCAACGAGGGCCATGAGGGTCCCCTTTCGCGATTCGCTCCGCCGCGGGGCGGGAACAGGCATTTTCACACCGGTTCGCCCCTATCATCCCTCCGCATGAGCGAAGCCAGGCCGACAGGCATCCTGCGGTCCTTTCCCAAGGTCTTCTGGGTCTCCAACGTCATGGAGCTGTTCGAGCGGGCGGCCTATTACGGACTCAACTCGGTCCTGGCCGTCTACCTCACCGGGAAGACGGCCGACGGAGGTCTCGGCTTCGGAGAGAGCGCGGTCGGGTTCCTGCAGAGCCTCATCTACGCCTGCAACTACGTCGTCCCGATCCTCGGCGGGGCGCTCGCGGACCGCTACGGCTACCGGCGGATGCTCCTGGTCGCATTCGCGATGCTCTCGACCGGCTACTTCGCCGCCGGATACATGTCGGCCTACGCCGCGGTCTTCGCCGCGCTCCTCCTCATGGCGGCGGGAGGCGGCCTCTTCAAGCCGATCATCTCGGGGACGATCGCCCGCTCGACGAACGAGTCGAACTCGGGCTTCGGCTTCGGCATCTACTACTGGATGATCAACATCGGCGCGTTTCTCGCGCCGCTCGTCGTCTCGATCCTCAAGGGCTTCTCGTGGCGGTACGTCTTCCTCGCCTCGTCCGCCTACGTCGCCCTGATGTTCCTGCCGACGATCTTCGCCTACGAGGACCCGCCCCGCCCGGTAAACACGAAGAGCTTCCGCGACGTGGCGCACGGCGCCGCGCTCGTCCTCGGCGACGCCCGGTTCATGCTGATGATCGTCGTCTACTCGCTCTTCTGGATCCTCTACTTCCAGAACTTCGGGTCGGTCCTCTGGTTCCTCCGCGACTTCATCGACCCCGCGCCGATGAACGCCGTCTTCGCATCGCTCGGCCTGCCGTTCGAGTTCGACGCCGAGTTCGTCACGGTCATCAACGGGGGAACGATCATCGTCCTCCAGGTCTTCGTGAGCCGGATCGTGAAGAACCTCAAGCCGCTGCCGACGATGCTCGGCGGGGTCGCCATCGGTGCCCTCGGCTTCCTCTGCCTCGCCTTCGCTCGGAACGTCTGGCTCTTCATCATCGGCATCGCCGTCTTCTCGATCGGCGAGATGACGGCCCACCCGAAGTACTACAGCTACGTCGGCCTCGTCGCCCCGCAAGACAAGAAGGCCGTCTACATGGGTTACGCGTTCCTCTACGGCGTCTTCGGGAGCCTCATCGGTTCCTCGCTCGGCGGCGAGCTCTACGGCTCGTGGCTCAAGCCTCTCGTAGGGACGCCGGAAGGTCTCGTCGCCACGCGGAACTTCTGGCTCCTCTTCGTCCTCCTCGACGTCTTCGCCGTGATCGGCCTCTTCTTCTACAACCGCTCGTTCGCCCACGACACCCCCGCGGCGAACGCGAAGGCGCGCGTCGTCATGATCGGCATCTACGGCTTCTTCGCCGTCCTGGGAGCCTTCTTCCTCTGGAAGGCCCTCTTCGGCGGAGCGGAGGTCTCCTACAAGACCCTCGTCCAGGCCCTCATCCTGACGATGCTCGGCGTGGGGGGTGCGCTGATCAGCCGGAAAAAGCGCGAGGAAGCGTAAGAGAAGCGCGGAGACTGGTCTGCGAGAGCTCGGCCGGGAGCCTCAACGCCCCGGCGGCTCGCGGAGGGGTCTGAGCCGAAGCGCCTCGGCATACCGGGCAAGCGCCTCGCGGGGCCGCCCGAGCCGCACGAGCTCGTCCCCACCTTCGCCTGGGCCAGCCAGCTTCCAGAGTCGACCTCGAGCGCGGAGGAGAAGAGCGACAACCCGTTCCGGAAGCGCCGGCAGTCGACCGCCGCGTTCACGGCGAACGCCGTGACGACGGCCACGGCCGCTGCCGCCGCGGCGTTCCTGAAACTCCGGGGGGCGCCGCGGACGAAGCTTCGCGGACCGAACACCGCGGCAATGAGGAGACCGATCGTCGGCAGGTAAGAGTACCTGTCGGCCACGAGCTGCTCCCCGATCCGGACGAGGCCCGACACGGGGATAAGAGTGACGAGAGACCAGAGCGAGCCGACCCGCACCGCGGGGCGGACCCTCGGATGAAGGGCGAGGACCGCGAGGAGGAGTACCGTCGCGGCGCCTGCGGCGATCGCCCCCGGAGACGGCATTGCGAGCAGATAGAAGATCGAGAGCCCCCGTGCAGAATCGTCCTCCACGCGTACCAGAAGAATGGGTGGAGGGCGACCGAGAGCCTCCGCAGCGGTGAGCTCGTCTCCAGGCTCGCAAGGGCACCACTACGAATCTGCGTCTGGACGGCGCCCGCCGCCGCGAGGGTGGCCAGGACGAAGGAGGGACCCAACTCCAACGCCCGCCGCCCGAGACCTCGGAGACTTTTCCCACCCGCCGCAAGTCACCCGATCGGCCAGATGTCGACGAGAAGAAGCACGAAGGGAAGCGTCGCGAGCATCGGTTTGGCGAGAAGGCCCGCGAGGAAGAGCAGGGCGAGGGTCGCGCGGTACCGAAGGGACGGCTCCCGCGCCCTTCGCGCCCAGGCGAGGAGGAGCATGAGCGCCAGAAAGGCCGAGAGGACGTCCTTCCGCTCCGAGACCCAGGCGACGGATTCCGACCGCAGCGGGTGCACCCCGAAGAGGGTCGCCGCGAGCACGCTCGCTCCCCGGTCCCCTGTCGAGCGCGAGAGGAAAAGAAGCAGGAGGACCGTGACGCCGGCGTGGAGAAAGACGTTCACGGCGTGGTGGCCCGCGGGATCGTCGCCGAACAGCGAGAAGTCGAGGGCGTGGGAGAGCCAGGTCAGGGGAAGGTCGTGGAAGCCCTGGTTGATGCCGAACGCCCGTTTCAGAGACACCGCATCGAGTCCTCGTCGGATGGACGGGTTCTCGAGCAGGTCCGTGTCGTCGTCGAACGGACCGAAATCGAAGCGCATCGCCGACCCGAAGACGGCCACGACCAGGAGGGCGAGGAGGACCGAAGCGACGAGCTCCCTTCGGCGGCCGAGCTTCGCGGGCGCGGCCAACGTGCCGATACCGTTCGATCGCGACTCCGACACCTTCGGAAAGTCTACATGCGGGAATTGGCCTTCGGCCCGGTCCGTGGCATCGTTCCGATCGTGGCGGGCCTAGCCCGCCCAGCGCTTTCAAGGTGACCGTTTCCTTTGTGGCCGGCGGCCGCAACCCGCATGGTGAGTGGCTTTCCGCGTCTGGGCAGAACTGAAGCTGCCCGTCACGAAGGCCCGAAAACCAATGGCAAGCGTCTGTTCTTACGGTAAGTTATCAGTTTACAATACTTTACCACCTTGAAAGGGCGGGCCTAGCCCGCCCAAGGAGAGATTCGATGAAGCGGATTCCCCTCCTCTCGGCCGTCCTCCTCCTCGCCGTCGGCTCGTCCGCCCCAGCGGCCGACGTCGCGACGTTCCAGAAGGCCTATTTCAGCTCCACGAAGCCCGGACGCTGGGTGAAGTACGAGCAGACGTCGACCGACCCGAAGGGCAAGGTCCAGAAGACCGAGGTGACGATGTCCCGGCTCGGTGGCGACGGCGACAGCATCTGGTTCGAGATGCGCTCGGTCCCGATGGAAGGGACCAAGGGGAAACCGACGACGCTGAAGTACCTCCTGAACACGGACTTCAAGGTCGAGAAGAACGCCCTCGACTACCTGAAGTACGTCCAGACGATGATCATGCAGGAAGACGGCAAGGAGGCCATGGAGTACCCGGCCGACATGATGAGCCAGGTCGGCGCCACGTTCGCGTCGTACGTCGATTACGGCGCGAACGTCACCTCGCTCGGTCCCTGCTCGGCCGACGGCAAGAGCGGAGAGAAGTACCGGATCCAGGGCTCGTTCGACGTCAAGATCGTCATCGTACGGATGAAGGGGACGACGGACTCCGAGCTCTGCATGAGCGAGTCGGTCCCCTTCGGTCGCCTCTACGAGAAGACCGTGACGACGAACGACAAGGGCAAGCCGATGGGGACGACCGAGATGCGCGTCCTCGACTCCGGGTCGGGCGCCGTGTCTGCGATCAAGGGACCCGTCAAGAAGGTCGAGATGCCCAAGATGCCCTGGGGGGGCTGAGGCCCTTCCGGAAGGGAGTCGAGGGCGGCCACCTCCCCTGGACGCCGCCCCGGCTCCCCGCGCGCTCAGGCCCGTCCGAAACCGACCAGAAGGACGATCCCCGCCGTCACCACGACGATTCCGAGGAGCACCCGGCCGCGGATGCGCTCCCCTTCGATCAGGAAGGCGAACGGAACGGAGAGGACGGGGGCGAGCGACGTGAGGGCCGCCGCCACGGCGAGCGGTGAGTGGGTCAGGCCGACGACGAAGAGGGCCGTCCCGCCCACGCTTTCCAGGAGAAAGAAGGGCCAGGAGCGGCGCATCTCGGCGGCCGGGACGAGGAGGCTCGTTTCCCGTCCCTTCACGAGGAGGCGGGCCAGCGGCATGAGCGCGATCGCGAAGCCCATCCGGAACGTGTTCACCCCTGCGACCGGCAGGTCCGCGCCGCCTCGCGCGATGGCGAACGTGTTGAGAGCCCAGAAGAGCGAGGTCGCGGCCGCCAGGAGAACGCCGGTCGTGAGTCCGGGCGGGGCCCGGAAGCCGCCGCCCGGCCCCTCCCCGTCCGTCGCCTCCACCACGGGGCGTCGGACGACGGTGATGACGCCCGCGACGACGAAGACGACGCCCAGGAGGCCCGCCGGGCCGACGCTCTGGCCGAGGAAGGCCCAGCCTGCGAAGGCCGACCAGAGCGGGTAGGTCGACGCGATCGCGAGCGCCGCCGGCACGCCCAGGAGCTGCGCGCTGGCGAGGAAGAGCGCGTCGCCGACGACGTAGCTCCCGACGACGCTCAGAAGAAGCCACCCCGCCCGCCCCGCCGTCACCTGCGCCAGCCCGCCCGCCGGGCCCATCGCGAGCGCGGCCACGAGGAAGAACGGAAACGAGAGGCTCGCCCGCATGAAGTTGACGGCCATCGGGCTCGAGAGCCGGGCTGCACGTGAATACACGTTCGCGGAGAGTGCCCAGAGCGCGGCCGACCCGAGGCAGGCGGCAGGACCCAGGAGGAGGGCGCAGCTCAGGACCGGGCTCCCGGGATCACGCGGGAACGGCGGTCGCGGTGGTCGCGGTCGTGAGGCTCCGGTGGCGGTCGATCCAGTACGCCCAGGCGACGAGGAGCCACTGCGCGTGGCCGGCCCACGCGATCGCCTCCACACCTGGCGGCGTCGACCCGAAGAGGTTGGCCGCGTGGAGCACGAGAAGGAACCCGACGAGGCTCCAGAGGGCGATGCCCCCCTTCCGGTCGACGGCCGTCGTCGTCCGCAGGTAGAGGGCGAGCCCGCCGCCGAAGACGGCGAGCTCGACGACGAGCGTGGCGGGCAGCGAGTCCCAGAGGCCGAGACCCACCTTCGTCGCGCTCCAGGGCGAGAGCGGCAAGTCGGGTCGGCGGGTCAGGAGGTCGAGGAGCCAGTGGCTGACGACGGCGGCGAACATCGTGGCCGCGCCGGCCTTGGTGCGCCGCGCCAGCTGGTAGACACCCGCGAAGAGAACCCCCCACAGCGCGACGGACAGCAGGCCGTGGGAGATGGGGTAGGAGACGAAGTCGAGCGGCGTGACGCGGGTGATTCCGGGGCGGATCTCGATCCGCTCGAGACCGAGCAAGAGGAGCGTCGGCCAGAGGAGATCGACGAACTGCGCCGCGAGAAAGAGCGTCCCGAGCGAAGCGCGGGGCGCGACCGCCTTCCCCGCGAATCCGACTCCAAAATGGCCGACGAACATGGCGACGGAGAGTACCCGCCCGCAGGGGCGGGACGCGGCCCTACCGGCGTTCCGGTCGGCCGCAGACGACGAGCGCGCCGATGACGCCCGGCACCCACCCGGCGAGCGTCAGGAGGGAGACGAGAAGGAGCGTGCCGCACCCCTTGTCGAGGACGGCAAGGGGCGGGAGGAAGATGCAGAGAAGCGCTCGGCCGAGGCCCATTCCCGTATTCTCTCCGAACGGGACCCGGAGCGAAGCGATCCGGGGCGCCGCCCTCCACGAGAAGGAGACCACCGTGATCGACGAAACGCTCACCATGATCCCTGGACCGACCCCCGTTCACGCCCGTATCCTCGACGCCCTGGCCCGCCCGACGACCTCCCACGTCGCTCCTTCGTTCGTGGAGGAGTTCCGCCAGGCGCTCGCCGGCTTCCGCGCCCTCTGCCGGAGCGAGACGGCCCAGCCGTTCATCGTCGCGGGCGGCGGGACGCTCGCGATGGAAATCGCCCTCGTCAACGTCGTCGCTCCCGGCGAGAAGCTCCTCGTCGTCTCCCACGGCTACTTCGGCGACCGTTTCGGCGACCTCGCGGCCGCCTTCGGGATCGAGGCCGACGTTCTGAAGGCCGAGTGGGGGAAGGCGATCCCGCCCGCGGACGTCGCCGCGAAGCTCCAGGCCGGCGGGTACGCCGGCGTCGCCGTCAGCCACGTCGACACCTCCACCGGGACCCTCTCTCCCGTCGAGGGATACGTCGAGATCCTGAAAGGCCGCCCCGAGCTCTTCATCCTGGACGGCGTCTGCGCGACCGGCGGCGTCGACGAGCGCTTCGACGAATGGGGAGTCGACGTCCTCCTGACGGGCCCGCAGAAGGCGATCGGGGCCCCTCCCGGCCTCGCCCTCTGCCTCTTCTCCGATCGGGCGATGGCCCGCCGGAAGGGGCGTGCCTCCGTCCCGGCCTACTACGCCGACGTGATGCGCTGGCTCCCGGTCATGCAGGACCCCGGGAAGTACTTCTCGACCCCGTGCGTCAACGAGATCGTCTCCCTCGCCGAATCACTGCGGATCCTCCACGCCGAGGGACTCGACGCACGTTTCGCGCGGCACGGGCGGATCGCGAGGGGATTCCGCGCCGGCCTCGAGGCGCTCGGCCTCGTCCTCTTCACCGATGCCTCCTGCCGCGCGGATACGCTCTCCGTCGTCCGCCTCCCCGAGGGGATCGCCGACGCGGCCTTCCGAAAGGAGATCGCCTCCAGGGGCGTCGTCGTCGCCGGAGGACTCGGCCCCATCGCCAGCAAGGCGTTCCGCGTCGGACACATGGGAAACATCGGCCCCGCCGAGGTCGCGACCGCGTTGACCGCGATCGAGGGGGCCCTCGCCGCCCTCGGTCACCCCGTCTCCTCCGGCGTCGCCCTCGCCGCCGCCGCCCCGCACCTCTGAGGCGGAGGGCCGGCCATGAAGAACGACGGATCGAAGACGAAGCCCCATTTCCCCGGGCCGTCCGTGAGCGGCCTCTCGAGGCGCGCCCTCTCGACCCCCGAGCCGTTCGTCCGCCTCTTCTCTCGCCGCGTCCAGCAGGAGGGGGCCCTCGACCTGACGCAGGGCGACTACAAGAACGCCGACTTCGCGCCGCACCCGGAGGTCGTGAGGGCCGCCCAGCGGATCACGCGGAACACGGTCCACAGCTACGGCCCTGCGGTCGGCCGGATGGACGTGCGGAGCGAGGTCGCCGACTTCTTCAATCGCGACGGCCTCCTCGACTACCCCGCGTCGCAGGTGCGCTTCCTCCCGGACGAGGTCCTCTTCACGCCCGGCACCCGCTCCGGCCTCGCGATGGTCCTCGAGGTCCTCGGCGCCGACGGCTCCGGCGTCGTCGTCCCACGGCCGAGCTGGGAGTACGACTGGTACGTGGAACGCGCCGGCAAGAAGCTCGTCGAGCTCCCGACGTCGGCCCCCGACTTCCTCCCCGACCCGAAGGACCTCGACCGCCTCCTCGCGAAGGGGGGCATCTCTTCCGTCATCCTGAACAACCCGCACAACCCGACCGGTCGGGTCTACCCGCGCGCGCTCGTGGAAGAGCTCGTACGGGTTGCGGTGAAGCATCGCTGCTACGTCCTCTACGACTCCGTCTACCAGCGGCTCGACTACGTCGGCTGGTTCGTGAACCCCGCCTTCGCCGACCCCGAGTGGCGCGACTGGGTCGTCTCGCTGTCGGGCCTCTCGAAGATGGACATGTTCGGCGCGTCGACGGGGACCCGTGCCTGCTGGATGGTGATCTCCGACCAGATCCGCGCCAACGGCGTGAGGGCCCGCGAGATCCTCGCAAACCTCTCGGCCTGGCTCGTGGCCACCCCGTCGACCCTCGCTCAGGACTGGGCCCTCGCCGCGCTCCAGAGCCCGCTCGCCGTCCTCCGGCGGCCGTCACCCTACATGCGCGAGCGGCGAGACTTCATGGTCCAGGCGGCCGACGACCTCGCCCCGCTCGGTGTCGAGCGGACCGATTTCGGAGGCACGTTCTACGCCCCGCTCGCCTTTCCCGGCCTCGTCGGCGAGCCGTTCGACCGACTCCGCGGCGGCATCCACGAGAGGGCCGTCGTGAAGGACTCCGTCGACGCCTTCGAGCTCCTCCTCTCGGGCGGCGTCGGGGGGATCCCGTTCATCGCCTTCGCCGGCTCCGACGCGTCCCGATACGGGACCTGGCAGCGCCTCTCGTACGGCTCGAAGGACGTGAAGGAGCTGTCCGTCTTCATCGACCGCGTCCGCGCGCGGATCACGAAGCAGGGCCTTCTCGGGTCGAGCGCCCCGGCCACGTCCGCCAGGTCCGCCACTCCTGCGCCGCCGATCCTCGATGCCGTCTGGAAGAGCGTCTGCACGGCCGAGGGCTACGGCGCCTTCGACGACCTCGATCCGAAGGCGTTCGCCGCCGCCAGGAAGGAGTTCCTGAAGAACCCCCGCCACGAGACGCTCCGCCTGACCGGAACGAAGCACCCCGACTCGACGACCCACCGCGCCGAGCAGCTCGAGAAGGCGCTCCAGGCGGCCCCCGCCGGCGCGCCGGACCGGGCGAAGCTCGCTCTGAAGCACCTCGAATGGAACCCCCTGGTGGAGGCGCGGCCGGAGTACGAGGAGACGATCGCCGACCTCCTCGGGCCGTGCAGCGAGGTCCTCCTCGACTTCGAGGGGCGCCAGATCAGCCCCGAATGGCTCGACCTGCCCGAGAGGGTCGTCCTCGCGCTCCTGGGCCACGGGATCATCCCGGGCGAGGACCGCCACCTCCTCTTCCGCGTCCCGAACCCCTTCATCGAGCAGGACGAGGAGAAGATCCTCCGGATCCTCGGCTCGGTCGCCCGCGCGAACGTCCTCTTCCACCTCGCCTGCGAGAAGCTCGGCGTCACTCCCGTTCAGAACGCCCTCCCCGAGATCACGGTCCCGCAGGTGAACTCGGTTGCCGAGATCGGCGCCGTCATCAAGATCGGGACGCTCTACCGGGCGGCGGTCGACGGTCTCTTCGCCGCCGACGCGCACGGAGACGTCTTCCTCCGAGGAAGAACCCCCGAGGCGCGCCGGGCCGCCCTCGTCGAGAAGGTCTCCCGGGTCCGCCTCGTCCCCCTCTGCGAGAACGTCGGTGCCCTCGCGCACCTGCCCGAGTTCCTCGAGGCGTTCTACCTCGCGCTCGAGCGGGGACGCGACCTCCCCGGCCTTCCGACGGCAGACGTCTTCCAGACTCGTCTCGACCGCGAGGAGGCCGTCGTCCGCGTCTTCGTGGCGATGTCCGACACCGCGGAGCAGAGCGGCAAGATCGCCACGGACGCCGCCTGCACCCTCGCCCTCGCCGGGCGGGAGGAGGCCGAGCACCGCCTCGCCACTCTCGCGAAGAAAGCCGGGGAGCCGGCGCCGCGCGTCACCTTCCTGATCGGCGCCGGACGCGCGGGGTTCCGCGGCGGGTTCGACCCCGATCACCCGGGCGTCATCCGGCAGTTCGCGCGCGCCGACGGCGTCACGATGCAGGGGATCCGCTCCGACGCGCCCGTCGAGGCCGAGCGCCTCGCCGCCGCCTTCCGGGCGGCGGTCGACTCACCGACTCCGTTCCCCGCCGTCTCGGGTACCGACCGCGACTCGTTCCTGAAGCTCCTCGAGTCCGGAGTGAAGGCCCACACGGAGACGCTCCTCAGGATCGCGCCCCTCCTCGCGCCGTTCGGCGGCCTCGTCCCGCAGACGCGCGTGCGGATCCGCGCGACCGGATCGGTGAGCTACGGCCGCTCCATCCCGACCTACCCCGAGGAGTGGGGCGGCGGAACGACGCTCCCCGATAACCGCGACCTGCGCGACGCGTGGCCTGAGGGGGTCACCCTCCCGCGAGCCATCGTCTACAACCTCGGCTGCACGACGCTCGGTCTCCCGGCCGTCACGAGCGACCTCGTCGCCCTCGACCGTCGCGCCGCCGTCCTCCTCGAGCGGCACGTCCCGGGGTACCGCGAGATCATCGCCACCGAGCTCCCCTGCTTCGTGAGGGAATCCGCCGCGCTCGTCTTCGGGAAGAAGCTGGCGGAGACGACGGCGCGCCGTTGTCTCCGCGCCGCGGCGGCGCTCTGGGTCGACGCCCGGACGCGCGAGGACCTCGTCCTGCCGACCTGCCTCTTCGCGATGGAGTACCTCCGCTGGCTGGCCGAGGACTCGGAGAGCTGGGTCGAGACGAAGGAGCACGAGAGCCGGACGACGCGCGAGGAGGAGCTGATCCGCGAGACCTCGAGCGGTGCCTTCGCCGCCCTCTGCGCCGAGCCCCCCGGCGACCGCTGGACGGTCCTCCAGGGACTCGTCGACGCGGAGGACGCCACGCGCCTCCTCCTCGCCCGCGAGCTCACGATCGAGGAGAAGCGGGAGTTCGTCGACCTGCGGATCGAGGGGTGGCTGCGCCTCCTTCCCGACGCCCTCTCGCGCGAGCTGCGGCGCGAGTGGGCTCGCCTCCGGGA
The DNA here is from genome assembly GCA_963696015.1 of uncultured Holophagales bacterium. Taxonomy (GTDB): domain Bacteria; phylum Acidobacteriota; class Thermoanaerobaculia; order UBA5066; family UBA5066; genus UBA5066. Next base: position 49,039 of record CAVOJA010000158.1, on the reverse strand, counting down.
GCTCGGCAAGGACGAGCTGACGCTCGACACGATCGAGCGGCTCGTGGCGCTGGAGACGCTGCGCGGGAGCCGGGGGGCGTAGGGCGGATATCCTCCCGGCTCCCGCGGGCGGCCGCGGCAGAGGAGGGGTCGGCGTGCGGGAGATCTTCGCCAAGCTCCAGGAGCGCCTCGGACGCCTCCGGCGGCTCGCGGAACGCCACGAGCGGCTCTTCTGGGCCCTTCACAGCGTCTGGGCTCTCGGGTGGGGCGCGGTCTTCGTCGCCGTCGGCCAGAACCGTCCCGCGCTCCTCCGCTGGGGCCTCGTTTCGGTCGGCGCCGTCTGGCTGACGAGCCTCGCCCTGCCGGCGCTCCTCGCCGGCTCGCGCATCCCCGAGGAGCGGAAGGGGGCCGCGCGACGGCTCGTCCTCTGGGGGCAGAAGTGGCTCCTGCAGGGGCTCGCGTTCTTCCTCCTCCCGCTCTACCACCGGAGCGCGACGTACTCTTCGAGCCAGGTCGTCTTCATGGCGCTCCTCGCCGCGGCCGCGCTCGCGGCGACGATCGACGTCGTCTACGACGAGGTCGTCACCCGGAAGCGGCCCCTCCTCGGCGCCTTTCTCGCGTTCGTCGCCTTCGCGACGGTGAACGTCACGCTCCCGATGGTCTGGCGAGTCGGCGGCCTCTGGAACCTGGTCGCGAGCGGCGTCCTCGCGACGGCCATCTTCGTCTCCTTCGTCGCGACGCGCGGCGACGGCCGCCCCGCGCGTGCCGCGCTCCGGACCGCCCTCGTCGCCCTCTTCTTCCTCGCCCTCGTCACTCTCGGGCGTCCGGCCGTGCCGCCCGCGCCCCTGCGCCTGATGTCCGTCCGCTTCGGGACCTCGCTCGCCGAGAACGGGCGAGACGTCGCCTCGCCGCTCGCCGCCCTCCCGGCGGACGTCCCCGTGCGGCTCGTTGCCGTCGCCGCGGTCCAGGCACCGGCCGACCTCCGGGAGGGAGTTCGGCACGTCTGGAGCGTCGACGGCCGCCAGGTCTCCGAGAGCCGCCTGATCGAGATCACGGGCGGGAGGGGGCGCGGGTTCCGTTCGCGATCCGGGGCGTCCTTCCCCGCGCTCCGCCCCGGTCAGCGCGTCCGCCTCGAAGTGGAGACGGCACGTGGGCAGATCATCGGCAGGGCGGGGCTGCGCGTGCAGGCGCCGTCGGCTCCATGAGCCGAGCCCCGACGCGCCCCGGGCTCGCGTGGAACACACCTGTCGTCACCCGTCACCAGGAGGCGTCAGGTTTCGGCGAGCGCCGCGCGGATGTCCTCGAGCCCTTGCTCGAGCCTCTCGACATGGGTTCGGAACGAGAGGACGCAGATCCTCACAACGAAGGCACCGGCGAGGACCGTCCCCGAGATGTGGATCCGCTGCCGCGCGTTCACCCGCTCGATCACGTCGCGGTTGAGCCGGTTCAGCGTCTCCGGGTCGAGGCCCGGCCTCACGAGCCGGAAGACCACGATCGAGAGCTGCGGTTCCGCGACGATCTCGACTCCGGGCATCGACTTCAGCGCCTGGGTCGCGTAGAGCGCGAGGTCGAGCTTCTCCTCGAGATTCGTCCGGAAGGCGGCGAGACCGTGGAGCTTCACCGGTAGCCAGACCCGCAGGCCGCGGAAGGCCCGGGAGAGCTCCGGCGAGATTTCGCAGATGTCGACGAAGCTCGAATCTTCCTGCATGTGCGGCAGGTAGTCGGCGCCGGCGGTGTGGGCGCGACGCAGGACCGCGGCGTCGCGAACGAGCAGCGCCCCGGTGCCGTACGGGAGGAAGAGGCCCTTGTGAGGATCGAGGACGACGGAATCGGCCCTCCCGATGCCGGCCATCGCCTGCCTCCCCCGCCGGGTGAGCATGAAGAAACCGCCATAGGCTCCGTCGACGTGGAACCAGAGGCGCTCCTTCGCGCAGAGGTCCGCGAGGGACTCGAGGTCGTCGACGGCCCCCGTGTTCGTCGTGCCCGCATTCCCGCAGACGAAGAACGGCGAGAAGCCGTCCTCCCGGTCCTGGGCGATCCGCTCTGCGAGGAGGTCGACGCGGACCCGAAACAGCCCGTCGGACGGAATCGACCGGACGTTCCCCTCCGGGAACCCCGCCAGCGACGCGGCCTTCTCCACGGCGTGGTGCGTCTGACCGGAGACGTAGAGCGTCCCCTTCAGGAAATCGGGCGGGAGCTTCTCGCGGCGCGCCGCGACGACGGCGGTGAACGTGGCGAGCGAGCCGCCCGTCGCGAGGTACCCGCCGCTTCCCTGCGGGAGGCCGACGATGCCGCAGAGCCAACTGACGACGTTCGTCTCGAGCTGGACGAGCGCGGGCGCCGCCTGCCAGACGCCCACGTAGCGATTCGTGGTGTTCGAGATCAGGTCGGCCAGCGCGGCCGCGAAGACGCCGCCCCCCGGGATGTAGGCGAAATACCCGGGCCCCGCGGTGTTGAGGCTCTTCGGAATCGCTCGGTCGAAGAGAAGGTCGAGGATCTCCGCGGCGGGTGTTCCGGCCTCCGGTGGCTCGGCCTCGAAGAGCTTCCGGGCGAGGTCGGCTGCCCCCGCGACGTCCGCCGCGGGCTGCGCCGGGAGCGTGGAGACGTGCGCGACGACGCGGTCCCGGACGGCGTCGAGGAGAGCACGCATCTCGTCCGCGGAGGGCTCCAGGGGAATGCATGCGAAGGGGGCCTGGCTCGTGCTGGACATCGGGGGGCGACACGTTAGCACCGTGCCGTCCGACGGCCGCAGCCCGGGAAAGAGGGGTCAGGTCTTGATTTTCTACTTTGGCAATCCGCTCCTCCCGCATGATCCGTGGTCGGGGCTGGCGGGGTACGGCTCCGCTGGAGGACGACATGGACGAAGGAGCCTGGGTGCGCGAGCTGAAGGCGGCGATCACCGTCTGCGACCGCACGGGCGTGGCTCTCGAGATGAACGACCGGGCTGCCGCGACCCATGCGAAGGACGGCGGACGCGAGCTGATCGGGAAGAGCATCCTCGACTGCCACCCGGAGCGCGCGCGGGCGCGCTTCGAGGAGCTGCTGAAGGCCGGCGCGCTGAACGCCTACACGATCGAGAAGGACGGCGTGAAGAAGCTGATCTACCAGGCGCCGTGGTACCTCGACGGCGAGTACCGGGGAATCGTCGAGCTCTCGCTGCCGATTCCCTTCGAGCTCCCCCACTTCGTGAGGAGCTGAGGGGCGGCGCAGCCCGGAGGGTGTGGATATGTGGAAGACGACCCGCCCGATTCTCGTCGAAGCCCTGCGGGATTTCCCCCGGTCGTGGAGGCGCCTTGTCGCGGCCGACGTCGCCTGGAAAGCCTTCGCCTTCGCGCTGCTGACGCCCGGGACCCTGCTCCTCCTCCGGTTCGTCCTTTCCCGGCACTCGGAAGGTGTCATCGCCGACGCGGAGATCGCCCAGGCCCTCCTGACGACACTCCCGGGCATCGTCTCGCTCGTCCTCGGATGCGCAATCCTCGCCGCGATCACCGCCCTCGAGGTGACCTGCCTGATGGCCATCGGATTCGCCGGAGCAGACGGGAAGAGGCTCGGCAGTAGAGAGGCCCTCCTCTTCGCCGTGACCCACGCGCCGCGCGTCCTCCGCCTCACGGAACACATCGTCGTACGCGTGCTCGCCGGCCTCATGCCGTTCGGCCTCGTAGGCGGCCTCGTCTACTTCGCCCTCCTCCGGCACCACGAAATCAACTACACCCTGGCGCGCCGCCCGGCGGAGTTCTGGGCGGCGGCTCTCCTCGTCGCCGCACCCGCCGCCGCGCTGCTCGCCCTCCTCGTGAGGACCGTCGCCCGCTGGGCCTTCGCGCTGCCGATCGTCCTCTTCGAGGACGTCGCGCCGCGGTACGCCCTCGGGGAGAGCAGGCGGAGATCCGTAGTTGCCAGGGCGTGACCCTCTCCGCCCTCGCGGCGTGGGGGGCGATGGCGGGCGTCGTCTCCGCAGTCGCCACCAGGCTCCCGGAGGCGACGGGCCGCCACCTCGCGCCGTACCTCGGCGGCTCGCTGGCGGGAACTCTCACGTTCGTCCTGATCGTCGCGATCCTCACGGGATTCCTCGCCCTCGCCGCGGGCGTCGTGAACGTCAGCCTCTTCTCTCTCGTCCTCGCCCGTCTCTACCTCGCCGTCGGCGTGCCGAAGGACCCTCGTGCCCCGGGCGAGGCCGCCATGGCACCCCGCGGCTCCCTCATCCGGCACCCCCGTCTCCTCGCCTCGGCGGCCACCGTCTCTGTCCTCTCCGTCATCGCTCTCGTCTTCCTCGCTGCGGTGCCGGCCCGCCGGAGCCAGGAAGCGGCGGTCATCGCGCACCGCGGGTCGTCGAAGACGGCCCCGGAGAACTCGCTGGCCGCATTCCGTCTCGCCGCCGACCAGAAGACCGACGACGTCGAGCTCGACGTCCAGGAGTCGGCCGACGGCGAGGTCCTCGTCGTCCACGACAGCGACCTGATGAAGGCGGCCGGGGACCCTATGAAAATCTGGCAGACGGACGCCGCCCGGATCCGCGCCGTCGACATCGGCAGCCGCGTCGGGCCGCAGCTCGCCGCCGAGCGCGTCCCGACGCTCGCCGAGGCGCTCGCCGTCTGAAAGCGACGGTGCAAAGTCGTCGTGAAGCTGAAGCAGTACGGCCAAACCGTGCGCCTCGAGGAGAAGGTCGCCGAGATCGTCGAAGCGGCCGAAATGGCGGACGACTGCGACTTCATGTCGTTCGACCACGGGATGATGCAAAAGATGAAGGAGCTCCGGCCCGGGTTGCGAACGGGCGTCCTCGCGCCGAAGGCGCTCGGCGACCTCACCCGGCTCGGCGCCGACTTCGTCGCCGTCGAGAAGAAGACGGCGACGGGACGGTCGTCCTCCACGACCCTGACCGTCGGATCCCGTGGACGATCGCCTGCGACCCGAAGCGCGGGGCGCCCCTTCCCGGCTTCGCTTTCAACGCGCTCCCGGCCGCCCCTGCGGCGTGCGGAGCCGACCCTTCGGCGAGGATCCTGACGGGCTTCGACCTCGATCCGGAATCGTTCGTCCGCCCGCCCGACGGAACCTTCTGGGTGAGCGAGGAGTTCGGCCCGTTCCTCCTCCACGTCGCGGAGGACGGCCGCGTCCTCGAGGGGCCCGTCGAGTTCCCGGGCGTGAAGTCGCCACAGAACCCGTTCCTGAAGATCGCCGACCGCGAGCACGCCGAGCGCCCGAACCTCGCCGCAAGCCGCGGACCCGAAGGTCTCGCGATCAGCCCCGACGGCGGCAGGCTCTTCGCGCTCCTCGAGGGCGCCGTGACCGGGGACGACTCCCGCGACCTCCGGATCTACGTCTACGACCTCGCTGCGCGGGCCTTCGAGACCGGGTCCTTCCGCGTGCGCCTCGAGATGCCGAGCCAGACGGTGAGCCTGGCCGCCCTCGTCGCCACGTCGGGAGCCCGGGTCTACCCGGACGCCGCCGCTCCGACCGCCGGCCCGGTCTCGATCGGAGACCTGAAAGCCGTGAACGAGCATCCGCTCCCCGTGATCGAACGCGACAACCACGGAGACGACGTGACGGCACCGCGCTTCAAGAAGCTCTTCATCCTCGACCTCAGGCGGGCGGCGGAGCACGACGGGTACGTCGCAAAGATGCTTCTCGTCGACCTCCTCGCGATTCCCGACCCGTCGGGCGCCGGGGGCGACGGCGACTTCTTCCGTCTCCCCTTCTACACGATCGAGTCGGTCCACGTCGTTGACCGGCAGACGCTCCTCGTCGCATCCGACAACAACCTCCCCTTCTCGAACGGGCGCTCGCGAAGCCGGAGCCAGGACCGTCGTGGTCCGCTCGCCGCGGACGATACCGAGCTCGTCCTCGTCCGCCTCGGAGCCCTTCTCGACGCGGACCCGCGGCTCTTGCCCGTCACCGGGAAGTCGCCCGAGTCGAGGCCTTCGTCGCGCGTCGCTCCTCATGGCGGGCCATGCTGGCGGACTCCTGCGGAAGACGTCGGAGTCCCGTGGACATCGAATCCAGGATTCCGGTGAGTGGCTCCTTTCGAACAACTTCGTGTCCGCCGAGCCGCCGTTCGCCGTGCTCAACGTGGATTTCCGCGGCAGGAGCGGCACTGCCCGCCACCTGCAGTCCACGGTCCCGCTCGGGAACCTGGAGCTGATCGCGAAGGACCAGTTCCGCGCGCACGACCGGATCAACGGGAACGTCGGCATCTTCGAGGCCCGCTACCTCGACGACCGGACGCTCCAGATGACCTTCTACGGGAGCGTGGATACGACCTGCGTCGCGAGGCCCATCTCGCTCGTGGGGAACCAGCGGCCGATCACCGCGTGGAGCACCGGCGAGAAGATCCAGGCTTCGATCGAGAGGGCGCTCCCGAGGTTGCCCGGGGACGTGACGCAGGAGCTCCGGATGATGCTCACGCCCCAGGCCATGGCGATCATGGCCGGCGTCCAGGCCCTCTGGGGCGCCGCGCAGATCGTCCCCGTCGGCTGGGTCGTCGACCTCCTCCTCGTCGTCACGGGCGGGTTCCTCCTGGGAGTGGCCGCGTGGGACGTGGGCGAGAAACGGGTGGCCTTCGCCCACAGATCCACCGGGGCCCGTTCCGAGGCTGATCTCGACGCCGCGGCCCGCCTCTTCGCCGCGGCGGTCGCCAAGGGAGGAGTCCAGGCGGTCCTGGCCGTCCTGATGTGGCGCGGCGCCCGCGGGACCCGGCCGAAGATAGGCCGGTCGGCCCGTCCCGGCGAAGCCCCGGTGGACTTCAACGCGGTACCGCCGTCGAAAGTCCCGGCGGCGTCACGGAAGTCCACCGCGCTCACCGAGGTGGGAGAGCAGCCGCGGCTCGCGAACCTCCCCCGCGACGTGGCCGATGCGGTCCGCGCGGGCTCGAACCGGCTGCGCCGCCCGGGCATTGCCGAGTCCGTCGACTGCCCTGGCGGAAGCATGGAGCTCCAGCGCATCGCGGGTGGGGCCGGAGAGGTCTCGGAATCCAACGCCTCCTCGTCCATCGTCCGCTACGACCACACCATGTGGAAGATCGGGGACGAGGTCGTCGACATGAGACCCGGGGATGGCGCGATTTCTTCGAGCACTTCACGGAGCGCATCGCGGCACTCGAGAAGGTCATCCCCGGGCTCGCGAAGCGCCTCCAGGAGGGAGCCGTGCTGACCATGGAGGAGTTCAACCGCTACATGGGACGCCCAGTCCCGCCTCGCTCGGCCATGTTCAGCGCGGACCAGATCCCGAGCCCGCCGCGCCGCGGACGCTGACGGTCATCCGCGCCGTGGGCCGGCGGCAGGTGCGGCCCCGCCCGCGGAGCGGCCCCCGGCATTTCATCCGAGCGGTCCGACCTCCTGCTCGACGCCCTCGAGGATGTGGCAGGAGCGGACGAGCGCCTTCATGTTGGTGTGGTCGGTGTAAAGGGGACGGTCGACGTCGAGGTGGTCGACGACGGTCCGCACGACCCGCCGCGCGGCCGAGACGCCGCGCCCGGGGGTGAAGTCGCGGAAGTCGAGCGCCTGGGCGGCCGCCATCATCTCGATTCCGAGGATGCCGTAGGCGTTGTCGAGGATCTGCCCGTTCTTGATGGCGGTGTTCATCCCCATCGAGACGAAATCCTCCTGGTCGGCCGCGGCGGGGATCGACTGGATCGAGGCCGGCATCGAGAGGATCCGCTGCTCGACGATGAGCGTGTCGGCGGTGTACTGGCTGAGCATGAGGCCCGAGAACATTCCCGCTCCCCTGGTGAGGAACGCGGGGAGGCCGACGGAGAGCGCCGGGTGGTTGAGCCGGTTCAGGCGCCGTTCGGAGAGGACCGAGACCATCGTCACCGCGGCGCCGATCATGTCCATCGGGAGGGAGACGGGCGTCCCCTGGAAGTTCGCGCCGGTCAGCGTGAGCCGCTCCTCGGGGAGGAAGATCGGGTTGTCGCCGACGCCGTTCAGCTCCGTCTCGACCTGCACCCGCGCGTAGGCCACCGCATCGTGCGCGGCGCCGATCACCTGCGGCGTCGAGCGCATCGAGTAGGCGTCCTGGACCTTCGTCTTGAGCCTTCCCGTGAGGAGGTCGCTGCCGTCGACGCACTTGAGGATCGAGGCGGCGGACCGAATCGCCCCCGCGAAACCGCGCAGCTTGTGGAGCCGCACGTCATAGGGCTTGAAGTTCGCGAAGAGCGCCTCGAGCGACATGGCGCAGGCGATCTCGGCCTGCTTCAGCCACCGGTCGATGTCGTAGAGGTGGATGGCGCTCATCGCCGTCAGGAGGTTCGAGCCGTTGATCGTGGCGAGGCCGTCGCGGGCCATGAGCCCGGGGACGGGAATCCCCGCCTTCTCCATCGCGACCATTCCCGGCAGCCTCTCGCCCCGGTACGTCGCCTCCCCCTCACCGAGGAGCAGGAGCGCCACCTGCGACATCGGTGCGAGGTCGCCGCAGGCGCCGACGGAGCCCTTCTGGCAGACGACGGGCGTCACGCCCTTGTTGAGCATCTCGACGAGCGTCTGCGTGATGACGGGCCGGCAGCCGGAGTTGCCGTGGGCGTGGACGTTGATTCGCCCCGCCATCGCGCCGCGGACGTATTCCTCCGGCGCGGGGTCACCGATTCCGGCCGCGTGGTTGTAGATGAGGTAGCGCTGGAAGTCCTCGACCTGCTCGTCGGTCAGGACGACCTCGGAGAACTCCCCGATTCCCGTGTTGACGCCGTACATGATCTCGTGGGCGTCGATCTTCTCCTCGAGGACCGCGCGGCAGGCACGGATCCTCTCGAGCGCCTCCGGTGCGAGCTCCACCTTCTCGCCGTGCCGGGCGATGCGGACGAGATCCGGGACCGTCAGCGACGTGCCGTTCAGGACGATGGCCATTCGAAGACTCCCCTCGCGCCGGCGCGCTCGTCGCCCGCCGGGCCATCGGCCATTATGCGTCGCGAACGGGAATATCCGCCCACGGCGGCTTCCGGCAGGCGGTGACGCCCGGGGCGTCGCGCCTCAGCGCGCGGCGCCGAGGGTGGCGCTGGGCCGCACGCTCTGGTAGTCCGAGAACTCGAACCGGATCTCGCGGCGAAATCCGAGGAATATCCCGGCGGTGGCCGTGATCCCGATCTCCTCGCGGCACGGGGCCCAGGTGCCGGGGAGAACCTCGCGGCTCTCGTAGACGAGCCGAACTCCCCTGAGGTCGAGCAGCGCGCCGCCGAGGACCTTCACCGGGGTCGTCAGGTGCCCGTCGATCTTCCTCAGCTGGTGCTCCGCAACGTCGATCCAGGTCGTACCAGCGAAGTTGTTCAGGACGCGGTCGCGGATCGTCTTCGACACGAGGGCCGGCTTCGGGTTGAACGTGACGACGTGGGTGGGACGCCCGTCGAGAAGCTCCTCTCCGACGAGCTGGAACTGGAGCCGGTGCAGGAGGTCGAGAAGCGGGACACGCCCCGACATCAGCTCCTCCTCGTCGGACCTCTCGTTGCCCGCCTCCATCGAGGCCCGCCGCCTCTTCTCGTCTCCCCTGCGCGACTTCGCCTTCTCGTCTTCCGTCGCCGCCCGGCCATCGACCTCGAGGAGGTCGCGCTCCACGACCCCGCGCCTGTCCATAACGACGATGTAGCGCCGCCTCTGGGGCTTCTTCCGTCGCCCTTCCCCGTCGAGCTCGGTCTCGACCTCGATTCGCTCGAGGGTGATGCGCCCCGCGCTGAGCTCCCCCTCGCGCTGCCTCGCGGCCGCCTCGAGAACGAGAGCGTCCACGTCCCATGCGCGCGCAGGCGCCGCACCCAGCAGAAGCGCGCACGCGGCGCCGAGAACGGCCGTCCGCCCCGTACGCTGGTCCCTCAATCGACCGCTCGCCTCATCCGCGCGCCGCCGCCTCGAGGCCGGGGCCACCGGCCTCGGCCAGGCGCGGTGGGAGGAGCGGCTGCGGGCCCTCGAGCGGCTTCGGTCGCCAGACGTAGGTCCAGGCGTTCGCGACCTCCGCCTTGGCCCAGCGCACGAGCCCGTGCGCGAGCATGACGAGGATCGAGCTCCTCACCGAGAAGCCGACGAAACCGGGACGGCGGCCCGCGTTGTGGTTCCCGTAGATGCCGAGCGCCTTCTTCCGCTTCGCGATGGAGATGAGCCGCCCCTGGTAGAAGCGCATCGGGTAGAGGCCGACCTCGGCGCCGTCGCCGTAGTACGGCGGCATGGCAAGCCGCTCGGCCGACCTCCGGTAGAGGGGGTGGACCGCGACGAGGTAGTAGAGCGCCGTGTCCATGAGGAACGATGTCGTCATCGTGTCGTAGTCGCCCATCAGGTGGTACTTGTCGCGGTAGATCGCCTGGTAGAAGAAGTTGAGGAAGCGGTCGTACCGCTTGTTATGAAGGGCGTATTCCTTCTCCATTTCGGCGTCGGAGGCCCCGCCGAGAGCCTTGAGGATCAGGTCCACGCGCATGTGGACCGAGAAGGCCATCTGGTCGAGGCCGGGCGAGTAGAACGGGTCGAGGAATCCGCCCGCATCGCCAACACAGGTCCAGCCCGGCGCGATGAACTTGTCGAGGAAATACGGCAATGTGCCGAGGTACCGGCAGTCCCCCTCGACCGGCTCGGCGTGCTCGAGCATCTCGCGCGTCAGCGGGTTCGCGCGGAGGAAGCTCGTCAGCTTCTCGAGCGGTGTCTTCCCCACCGGCTGGACGAGGCGCGCGTCCCAGACCAGGCCGACGCTCGTCTCGCCGCCCCGGAGCGGGATGAACCAGATCCAGTAGCCCCAGCCGGTGAAGTGGTTCGTGGCGAGGCGCCGTGAGGCGACGACGCCGCGGACGAACGGGTCGGCCGGGTCGGTCCCGACGACCTCGACCCCGTCGAGGTCCTTCACATTGCGATAGCGGACCCAGATCGAGGACGTCGGGTGCCCCTCGACCGGCCGGATCCCACCACGCTTCCTCGCCAGGAGGGCCTGCCGCCCGGAAGCGTCGACGACCCACTTCGCGCGGACGGAGACCTTCTTCCCGTCCGCCTTCTCCACAGTGACCGAGTTCCCGGCCGTCCCCTCGAGAGTGAAGTCGACGACCTTCGCGGGACGCCAGACCTCGGACCCTTCCGCGGCGGCCACCTTCAGGATGTGCTCGTCGAGGACGGCGCGGTCGAGCTGGAACCCGGGGGTCCGGGCGAGCTGCGTCGACCCCACCTCCGAGGCCTCTCGCAGACGCGTGACCTTCTCGTTGTGGAACCAGTACCGGAACGCCTGCTTGGCGAGGTGCTCCCGGCTCAGGTGGTCGTAGAGCTTGAGGACCCGCGTGAGGAAATAGGACGAGACCTCGACCGTCGACTCCCCCACCTTCCAGTCGAACGACTCGCCCTTCTCGACGACGAGTACGCGGAGCGCCGGATTGCGGCGGCGAACGAGGATCGCAGTCGAGGCCCCAGCGATGGCGCCGCCGATCACGACGACGTCGTAGCTTTCGGTCTCGCCCGCGGCGGCTTGTCCGTCCAAGAGGACCTGTTCCGTCTCGTTCATTGGCAGATCCTGTCGGTCCTTTCGCGGCAAAGCCGCTCCTGAAGTCACTGAAGCGGCGGAGTCGCCGCCAGACGTAGCTGTCGAGCTGGTCGAGCTTCTCGGCGGCATTCCCGGTACGGAAGTACGCACCCCAGCCGCGCAGGATCGGGTTCAGGCGCCGGATCAGCTCCCGCACGTCCTTCACGCCGTTCCTGCTGCTGCCGGTCTCGTCCGTCACGCGCCGCCTCACCCGCCTCATGCTCCGCGCCGAGGGCCACCGATTCAGGGAGTACCGGCGTCCCCCCGTCTCCAGCAGCCGCCCCGACACTTTCTTCCGCAGGTGGCAGCAGAGGACGTCGAACCCGCCCTTGCCATCGGTCAGGTCCACCTGCCTCGTCTCTTCCGGGTGTAGCCCCACCTTCCGGTGCTGCCGTTCCCATGCCGTGTCGAGCCGGTCCAGGTAGATGTTCGACAAGAGCGGTGAGATCACGCCCCCTTGCGGCGTCCCGAGCGTCCGTTCGGTCACCTCTCCGTCTTCCATCACCCCTGCCTCCAGCCAGAGCCGGATCAGCTCGAGCACCCGCCGGTCCGAGATCCTCTCTCCCGCGATCGAGAGACGCAGCTCCCGGTCGAGGCTCCCGAAGTCGTCCCTGATGACGGCATCCCACACGAAGTTGCCCCCGCCTGCGTACGCTCGCTTGGGGAGCGCCTTCAACGCGTCGGTCGCGCTGCGCTCGGGCCGGAATCCTCACGAGACGTCCTTGAATCCCGCCTCGAAGATCGGCTCCAAGACCAGCGTCGCCGCCATCTGCACCACCCGATCCCTCACCGCCGGTATCCCAAGCGGCCGTTTCCGTCCATCGGCCTCGTCCACATGCCGCCGCAGGACCGCCTTCGGCCGGTACTCGCCTGCGCGCAGCCCGGCCCGAAGCTCCTCGAGGAAGTCTTCGACCCCGGTCTGCTCGATCTGCTCGAGCGTCTCGGCATCGACGCCCGCGCAGTCTTTCTCGCTCCGTACTCGCTTCTCCGCCTCCCACAGGACGTCACTCCTGTGGACACGGTCGTACAGGGCGTGGAATCGCCGCTCCGGCTGCCGCTTGGCAGCCCTCCACAGCCGGATCCGCGTTTCCGGTCCCTTGCGCCGCGGACCTGGCCTTCGCCGTGACACGAGTGGCTCGGCTCCCCCATCGTTCATCTTTCGAAGCTGCCGGCTTCACTTCATGTTGCCGCCCGCGCTGTTGCTCCCCCCTCTTCGGGCGCTCTTGACGCCCCGCTCGGACAGCTCGGGTCTCCCCGCCTGCCTGGGGCCTGCTACCCGGCACTCCGGCGCTTACCGGGACGGGACTTTCACCCGCTGGAACCACAAAGCCTGACTCGAGACCATCCTCGAACCTCAGCCTGAGCTGTCTCTCGTCGTCAGGACGCACCATGGGGGGATGATAGTGAAAACCCCTCCCGCGACAAGAAACCGCTGAACCTCCTGGTGCAGATATGGTTGCGGCTCTCCGCCACCGGCCAGACGACGTCCTCATCGAGCCGGCGCGCTCTCCGCGATCCCGCCGCCACCGCCCAAATCGGCGCCTTCCTGTATAGACTTCCCTGCATGAAGGGGGATCCCATGAAAAGCTCCGCACTCCTGATCACGCTCCTTCTCGCTCTTCCCGCCGCAGCCGAGGAGATCACCGTCGACAAGATCCTCGCCGCGCACGGCTTCGGCGCCTCGGCCGAGGGCATCCTCGCGAAAGTCAACGACCCGGTGAATACGGTGTCCGCCATCACGCCGTCGGACGCAGAGAAGCTCCGCGCCGCCGGTATCCCCGAGAGCGTCGTCTCGGCACTCCTCGCGAAGGCGCCGACTCCGAGCACGCCCGCGCCGACCGTGTCGAGCGGCACCCAGCCCGACAACCCAAAGGCCATGGACGTGGTCCGGGCCGTCCAGGCCGGGACCTCCGAGAAGCTCATCGTCGACCAGATCATGCAGAACGGAGTCGTGCAGCGCCCGTCCCTGAACGACCTGGTCTACCTGAAGGACAACAGGGTCCCCGAGGGTGTGATTCGCGCGCTCATGGAGGCACCCCTCGTCGCCGCGGGAACGGGGACCGGCCGGTCGACCGGTCCGGCGCCCGTTCCGTCGCAGATCGAAATCGACGGCCTCGTGCGCAAGACCAGCCTCTTGGCGAAGAATCGCCCCGGGAAGCTCGTCCTCAAGGGCGAGAAGATCGAGTGGCTGGACGGGACGAACCAGGCGGACAGCTTCGAGATGTTCCCGGCCGGCCTCAAGGCCGTGCGGACGGAGTGTCTCGCCAGGTCGGAGGGCAAGTTCTGCTACGAGGTCGAGTTCCAGATGTCGAAGGGCTCGGACTTCGTCTTCACCGACGCGAAGGTGGACGTCGGCGGAAACGAGTCGATCAAGGCGCTCCTCGGTGCCGTGAAGACCGTCTACCCGAAGCTCCCGATCGTCGAAAAGGTCAAGTAGCCTTCGGGAGGCTTCAGGCGGGCTACCGGAGCCGGACGGCACGCGCCGTCCGGCTCCATTTTCGTTTCTGCGAAACACCGGCATCCCGGTTTCCGTATCCGTCTCCATGACGTACGACCTCCCCTTCCAAGGCCTGTCGACTGGCCGGGCGGGTTCTCCAGGGCGGGCGAGACGGATCCTCGGCCCCGGGGCCCTCGTCTTCGCCACCCTGCTCGGGTCGCCGGCCCTCCCTGCCGAAGCCGCCGGGCAGCAGACTGCTTCGTCGAGCACCCGGCCTCCAGCCCGTGAGGGCGAGAAGAGCCGCAGCACGCGGAGCGGGTCGGAGTGGTTCGATCGCGGGATGGAGCTGCACGGAGACGGGCGTTGGGATGCGGCCATCGAGGCGTTCCGAAAGGCGATCGAGGCGGGCTACCGCGAAGAGGTCGCCGCCTTCAACATCGCCTGCGCCCAGGCGCGCAAGGGCGAGAAAGACCTCGCCTTCGAGTGGCTCGACAAGGCGATGCAGGGCGGTTTCGACGTCCACGGCCACCTCGACGACTCCGACCTCGACGGGCTCCACTCCGACTCCCGCTGGACGGAGCTGAAACGAAAGGCGCGCGAGGCGCGGGCCGGCCGCGACCAGGCGAAGGTCCGCCGGGCAGCGGAGCGATTCGAGCTCCTCGTGGCGCGGACTCCGCCGGGCGGCCGTGCCCTCTACGACGTCGGCCGCGAGCTCCTCCGGTACGCCGACTACGACCGTGCGGCTCGCGCCTTCGTCGCCGCGGCGGAAGCCGGCGTCCGGGAGGGAACGTCGCTCTACAACGCCGCCTGCGCCCGCGCGCTCGCGAACCAGAAGCCCGAGGCGCTCGACCTTCTCCGCCGCGCCCTCGACGCCGGCTTCGACGACCCCGACCACCTCCGCGAGGACGACGACCTCGACGGCCTCCGCGCCGAGCCGCGCTTCCGGCAGCTCGTCGAGGATGCCGAGGAGCTGACCCTCGAGGGTTTCCCGAGCTTCGGCGCCCGGCTGCTCCGGTCGCAGAAGGTCGCGGAGGGCGAGGAGGCGGCGACGCGCTTCGAGAGCTACCTGAAGCGCCATCCCGACAGCGGCCGCGCCTGGTCGAACCTCGGGTATGCGAGCCTCGCCGCCGAAAACGACCGCCAGGCCGTCCGGGCGTTCCGAAAGGCCCTCGACCTCGGTTACCGGAGACCGGCCACGATGTACAACCTCGCCTGCGCCCACGCGCGGCTGAAGGAGAAGGACGAAGCGTTCGCCTGGCTCGACAAGGCGATCGACGCAGGGTTCCGTTCGTACCGCCAGATCGAGGACGACGACGACCTCTTCAACCTGCGCCGCGACCCGCGGTTCCCCAGGGCGGTCGGAAAGGCCCGCAAGGCCTCGGAAAGGGACGGGGAGGAGCCCTAGATCTCGCCCCTTGACAGGCCGACCTCTGAAGCGTGGTACTATTCCTGCCGCTAGGTTTCTCTCTCCGTCTCCGACTCGCTCGTCCCCTTTTACGAGATCGACGGCGCGGCACAGCGACCCCAGCAAGCCCCGTTGGTCACGCTCTTACTCTCCACCCCCTCTCGAACCCCGGCCGTTCCAGGATGGCCGCCTGAAGCAAGGACTCCGCATGAAGCTCTACGTTGGAAACCTCTCCTACAACACGACCGACTCCACCCTCAACGACCTCTTCGCCCCCTACGGCCAGGTCGAGTCCGCCCGCGTCATCACGGACCGCGACACCGGCTCTTCGAAGGGCTTCGGCTTCGTCGAGATGTCGAACTCCGACGCGCAGAAGGCGATGGGCGCCCTCAACGGTCGCGAGATCGACGGCCGCGCCATCCGCGTCAACGAGGCCAAGCCGCAGGAAAGCCGCACCGGCGGCGGCGGCGGCGGACGTGGTCGCTACTAGTCCTTTCGGGAACATCAGGCTCTGAAGCCGTCAGCGGGGGTCCGGGCTCAGTCCGGACCCCCGTTCGATTTCTGGTGGACTGGCAGAGGCGTTGCACATGGAAACCATCGTATGGATTCTCCTCCCCGTGGGCCTCGGGCTCGGCGCCCTCTGGTTCTTCAAGAAACGCGGCAAACGCGACTCCGACCGCAAGGCCCACGCCGCCAGGAAGGCCAGCAGGGCACGCGACGATGCCAGCGCCATCCAGCGGACGCTGGACGGGAGACGCTGAGCCGCGGTGTCGTCGAGCCCCTACGTCATTCGCAGGAGCGACGCCTTTCTTCGCACGTAGGGCTCGCCCAGACCGAGCCCCAGCGCCACCTCGCAGAGCCGCAGCGCCTCCTCGAACTCCCCGCGGTCGCTCCTCAGGGCGATGCCTCGCTCGAGGAAATGCAGCTCTCCGACTTCCTTCGTGAACCTGCGGCCGAGGTCCTTCCGCGCCACCTCGAGGTAGCTCTCGGCCGTCGCGAGCGCCTCGAGCGCCTCGTCCTCGTCCTTCGCGTCGGCGGCCAGGAGTGCCCAGGCGAAGAACTTCACGCCGTTCGGGAGGGAGTCCGACGCCTCGATCGCGCGGGCCACGTACTTCGCTCCTTCGTTCCTCAGGGTCGCCTCCCGGTGTCCCGACAGGAGATCGTCGAGGCGCTCTTCGGGGCTTTTTCGGCAGGGCTCGATTCTCTTCGCCATGTCCGGAGCGTACGGGAAGCCGCGCTCCTCCGCCGGACGCTCCGGACCGGAATGGAATAATCCGCGCCGCCGGGTGGTGAACCCGGGTGGGAGGACGACATGGCAACCAGCGAAACGCCCGGCAATCCCGGGGCATCGGCGGGCGCTCCTCCCTCGAAGCCCGCGCGGAAAGGCCCGGGAACACTGAAGAAGGTCGCCGTCCTTCTCGTCGCCGCGCCGATCCTGCTGTTCGCCGCCTACACGTGGGTCACGCTCCACTGGTCGTACTCCCGCGGCTCCCGCGCCGGCTTCGTCCAGAAGTTCTCGGAGCGGGGCTGGGTCTGCAAGACCTGGGAAGGCGAGCTCGCCATCGTCAACATGCCCGGCTCGCTGCAGCAGGTGTTCCCCTTCACCGTCCGTGACGAGGCCGTCGTGAAGAAGATCAACGAGCTGATGGGAAGGCGGGTGGCGCTCACCTACGAGCAGCACCAGGGCGTGCCGACCTCGTGCTTCGGCGAGACCGAGTACTTCGTCGTCGACGTCGTCGAGATCGGGCCCTGAGCGGCCTCCCGGTCAGTAGCTCGAGCGGAGGTCGGCCCGCACCGCTTCGCTTCTTTCGCCGCCGAGACGAACCGTTCGCAGGGAGAAGGCCCCTCGGCCGGTCCCCGCCCCCGGGCCGACGACCGTGACGTTCACCGCGTGGGCACGCGCGTCGGCCGGGACACTGCAGGTCCCGGCCGCGTCGAAGGAGAGCGTGCCGTTCGCGGCGACGGGCGTTCCGGCGCCGAGGCGCGTGTCGAGGACGCGGCACGGGGTGACGGCGAAGAAGCTCACGGCGGATTCCGTCCCTTCGAAGGCGCCCACGTTGCAACGCACTCCCGCGGGTCGGGCGGCGCCCCGGGCATCCACAGCTGCCCGGCAGCCCGCGAACGCCCCGTCTTCGCCCGGGCTCTCCGGAAGAAGCGAGAGCGTCTCCACGAGCCCGCCGTGGTCCGCGAGCGGGCCGAGAAGCGGGTCGGCGACGACCGGGAAAGCTACGCAGTTCTCGTCGTTTCCGTCGCCGAGATTCCGCTGCGGGGACTCGATCACGGCGCCGCGGTTCGTCATTTGCGGCGAGCCGACGTCGCAGCTCTTTCCGGTGTTCCACGGGTTCCCGCCGTTGGCCGCCCTGCTGTGCACGACGATGGACGCGCGGATCGTCACGTTCGAGGCGGGCGCGGCGACCGTGATGGCACCCCCGGCCGCGTCGTCGCGAAAGGTGCAGCTCTCGATGCGCACCTCGGCGTCGCCCGCGCCGTCCAAGTAGAGCGCCCCCCCCGTCACACCGAGGCTCGAGACCCGGGCCTGCGTCGCGTTGCCGACGAACACCGAGTCCCGGACCGTGGGCCCGTTCGCGGGTCCCGTCCCGTCGCCACCGAGGTAGCCGATCGCCCCGCCGTTCCCGCCCCGGTTCCTCAGGAACGTGCTCGCGTCGATCGTCGAAACCCCTCCCTGGACGTACACCGCCCCGCCTCCGACGTCGTCGCCGGCCTGGGTGCAGGCGTCGTCCTCGAAGCGGACGTTCTGGATCGTCAGCGCCTGCATCCCGCGCTCGTGGTCCGCGCTCCGGACGGCCGCACCGGAATCGGCGACCCGCCCTCGACGGAGCGTCAGGTTCCTCAGCGCGAGCTGCCGCTGGTCGTCGACGGAGAAGAGCCGGACGGCTCCCTGTCCGTCCAGCGTCACGAGGCCTTCCCCGTCGACGTCCGTCGCCGTCGGCGCCGAGATCGTCTTCGTCGCGGTGATCGGAATCGTCACCGCTCCGCCGCAGGAGAACGTCACGGCGCCATCGCCGGCCAGCGCGGCGTTGAGCGCGGTCTCGGAGCAGGAGCCGGGCGTCCCGTTCCCGACGACCCCGGCAGCCCTGGCGAGAGCCGGGCTGAGGACGAGCGAGAGGAGAAGGACGAACAGGACGAACGCGCGCATCGCGCACGGCGCCTGGTTCCGGCTACACTCGACGATCCGCATGAGAAGCCTCCTGTCTCCGCTCCGAGTCGTCGTCCTCCTTCCCCTGTCGTTCCTCGCCTGCACGCCCGCCACGCCCGCGCCGAAGGCGGCGGCTGGCGTCGCGGTCGCCGCTGCGCCCCCCCGTGACCCGACCGACGAGCTGCACTGGCTGCGCGACTCGGCCGAGTACCGCGCCATCACCATCCAGACGTACCGGCTGGCTCTCGAGGCCGCCGCGAGGGTGGCCGCCGGGAGGCCCGCGGGAAGCTGGGGCGTCTCCGTCGACGCCGACGAGACGATCCTCGACAACTCCACCTACGAGATCGAGCTCCAGCGGCAGGGCCTGGTCCACACGGACGCCGCGTGGAAGGCCTGGGTGAAGCGGGGCGAGCGCACGGCGGTGCTCGGCGCCGCGACTTTTCTCGCCGGCGTGCAAAAGCTCGGTGGACGCGTCGCCGTGGTCACGAACACCGTCCAGTCGCTCTGTCCCGACGTCGCCGCGAACCTGGGCGCCATCCCTCTCCCCTACGACCTCCTCGTCTGCCGTGCCGACGACGGCGAAGACCGGAAGGAGAGTCGCTGGAAGAGCGTTGCGGACGGCACCGCCCGCCCGGACCTCGGGCCGGTCGAGCTCCTCCTCTGGGTCGGCGACAACATCCAGGACTTTCCCGATCAGAGCCAGGCGCTGCGCAGCCAGCCCGAGTCCGCCTTCAGCGAATTCGGCGTCCGCTTCTTCGCCCTCCCGAATCCGATCTACGGCACTTGGGAGAAGAACCCGCCTCGCTAGGAAAGCCTAGAGATTTCCAGGAAAGACGGGCTCGCCGTCCCGCTCCAGGATGCGCAGGAAAATCGGGACGACCTGCGGGTCGAAGTGCGTGCCGGCCTCCTCGCGAAGGTGCTCCTTGACCTGCTCGGCCGGCCAGCCGGCCCGATAGGACCGGTCGTAGCGCAGGGCGTCCCAGACGTCGACGACGGCAAAGAGACGCGCCGTGAGCGGAATCTCGTCCCCCTCGAGGCCGCGCGGGTAGCCGGTGCCGTCCCACCGCTCGTGGTGGCAGAACGGGATGTCGAGCGCAGGCCGGAGGAAATCGATCCCCCGCAGCATCTCCCGGGCGTGCTCGGGGTGCCGGCGCATGAGCGCCTGCTCCGCCTCGTCGAGCTCGCCGGCCTTGAGGAGGACGGCGTCGGGCAATGCCATCTTCCCCACGTCGTGAAGGAGCGCTCCCCTTCGGACGTGGACGAGCTGCTCGCTGCAGACGCCGACCTCCTGAGCCAGCCGGACGGAAAGATCGACGACGCGCCGGCTGTGCCCTTGCGTCTCTCCGTCCCTCAGGTCGAGGGCCCGGATCCACCCTTCGAGCGTCTCCTCGTAGGCTCGGAGGATCTCCTCGGCCCCGCGGGCCGCCGCCTCGACGGCCAGCCGGTTCTCCGCGTCGGCCGCCCGGCGGTCCGCGGGCGTGTTCGTCCTGCGTTCGGTCAAGAGCCCCCCTCGGAGGCACCGTAACGAAGGCGGGCGCCCCTCGTCAAGGAACGGCTGTCGTCAGAGGCCTGCGATGAGAGTGTCCCAGAAGTCGCACGCCTCGCTGCGGATTCCGTCGACCGATGCGGACGGCGCATCCCAGACGAACGTCTGGTCGGAGACCGGGTCGTAGGTGGGCCAGGTCGGCCCGCCGGGAACGCTCGGGTCGCCGGTTGCCGCGAAGCGCGCCCAGGCGGCGTTCATCGATTCCGAGAGCGCGCTTTGTCGCGCCGGGCGTGTACCCCTGGATCGCGTCGAAAGTCCCAAAGACGAACGGGATCTCGATGCCGTGAACCGCACCGAAGACGCGGTTCGCGGGGGAGGAGAAGACGGAGCGGAAGACCGGCGAGCCTCCCTTCGCCGCTGCACGAGCGAAGCGGCGCGACGGGCAGCCGAAGCGGGCGTCGGTCGTGACGGCGACGTACGCCTTCCGGGGAGTTGCGCACGCCGACGCGGGGTAACGGGCGAGGACGAGTGGCGCGAGGCTGCCGAGCTGCGCGGCGAGAATCGTGCGGTACTCCGCCTCGCTCGAGATGAGCGGTGCCGCGGATCCCGTCTCGTCGGCGTTGGCGCCGATGACGAACGGGACCCTGACGTGCTCGCCCTTCCCGATCACGACCTCGGGTGAGTCACGCAGGACGAAGCCGTCGACCGCCGGCCCCCAGAGCTGTCCCGAGGCGGAAGCGACCGTGACGACGGGCGGAAGAGCACGGAGGAGGGCGTCGAACGGCACCGCGCGCAGGCAGGCCGCCGGGTCCACGTCGCTCGCACACCCCGCCTTGTCGGTCAGTGTGTTTCCGAACGCGACGAACTCCGAGAGGGGTCTCTGCGTACAGCCACCGCTCTGGACGAGAGCCCGCTCGAACAGGCCCTCGCCGAGCGGCGAAACGATGAGCGTACGGACGTTCACGCCTCCCGCCGACTCGCCGAAGATCGTCACGCGCGCCGGATCTCGCCCGGACGCGGCGATGTTCCGCCTCACCCAGCGGAGGGCTGCGAGCTGATCGAAGGTCCCGTAGTTCCCCGAGACGCCCCGGCGCGTCTCGGCGGAGAGAAAGTCCCAGGCGAGCCATCCGAACGAGGAGAGCCTGTAGTCGAGGGAGCAGAGCGGTCCTCGGAGAAAGGGGACGAGGGAATCCAGCGGTGCGCGGTGGTGACCGCGGGGACAACGAAGAGGCTCCCACCTGGACCGAGCGGCAGATCGCCCGGAACGACGCGCCCGGTCACACGCACCGGAGCCTCGAGGCGCAGGGCGACGGAGGTCCCGGCCTCGACCCTGGACGAGGAGGCAGAGAGAAGCGGAGCAGGCCCGGCCGGCGGACACTGGGCCGACGGCAGGAACGCGGGCGGGAGGATCACGGGATCCCCCGTCCCGTTGTCGATGACGCTCGCGCAGGCGTCGAGGGAGCCCGAATCGACAGTCACCTCGAGGCGGGCGTCGCGCGGCACGGCAACGGCGCCGAGCCAGTCCGAGAGCGGTTTCTGCGTCCACGACGACGGGCCGGCTTCGAGCCCCGCCTCGGCGAGCTGCTCTCCCGACGAGGCCCGCAGAAGGAGCCGTCCGCTCGCTCCGGCAGGCCCTCCGACGAACGCGACGATCGTCCGGAAGCCCGACGTGCCGGAACCTGCCGAGAGGCTCGTGAACGCGAGGACCCGGACCGGCGCCGCATTCCCCTCCTCGTATCCGAGCGCGGCGAGAAGGTCCGACTCCTCGAGGGTGCCACGCGGCGGCACGAACCGTGGCGCGCGAGCGCTTCCGCCGGGGACCTCGAGCGTGACCTCGACCGCGTCCGTTCCCGGGGTCACGATGCGGAGCCCCGTTCGCCAGAGGGACCCGTTCGCGCCGGAGGTCCGCGCGGCGCCAGGCAGGAGGACGGCGTCGGGTGGGACCGCGGGCGTCTCGACGCGTCGCGCGAGGGCAAGCACCCCGTCGCCCGTCACGTCGTCGACGACGGCGACGTACGCCAGCGCCGCTCCGCGCAGAACGCGCACCTCGACCCGCCCGAGCGGGATCTCGGCGTCGGAGGCGAACTCGGTCACCGGCTGCTGCCAGAAGAGCGCATTGGCCGCCGCGAGGCGCTTCTCGCCTCTCACGAGGCCGGCGTCGTCGACGATCGTCACGAGCGCCTCGGTCCCCGGCTCGAGGAGGGGCACGGCCACGTTCGTCCGGGAACCGGCTGCGGCTGCGAGCGTGGGCGTGAGCCACGGAACGACTCCCGACTCACCCGGCTTCAGGGCCTCTGCCTCGCCCAGCGCCGTCAGGGCAAGGCCGTAGGTTCCCAGGGGATCCGCGACGTTGGCGGTGACACCCCGAAAGAGGAAGGGCCGGTCGGCCCAGGTGGTCAGGGCCCCGGCCGCCGAGTCGAGGCCGAAGAGAGAGGCGACCGGGTCGTCCACGCGGAGCGTCTGGCGTGGGTCGAGAACGAGGTGTGCCGGCCCCCGGCCCCGTCGAGGCGACGAGCGCCAGATCGATCGCGAGCTGCGAATCCGAGGGATTGTGAAGCCAGGCCGTCGAGACGAATCGACTCCCGCCGACCCCGCTCGCGCGCACGACTCCAGGGAGAACGAGGCGCTCCTCTCCCGCCGCTTCGAGAGCGAATAGCAGGACCGCCGCCAACCCACCCCACCGGCACGCCCTCGGCGACCGCCCCGTCATCGTTCCCTCCATCCCCTTCGGACACGCCAAGGGCACGGGAGGATGACAGCGCCCTGCCACTCTTCGCTCTCGGGCCTTTGCCAGAGCCGGCCCGGGTCCCGCTGGCCAGAGAGCACAACTCCATTAGACTCCGCCGCACGTTCCGGAGGGAAGTTCCGATGAGTCTGCTGACGAAGTTCAACCTCGCCCTCATTGCGGTGTTCGCCCTCGCCCTGGTCCCGGCAGGGTGGATTTCGCACGACCTGCTCCAACGGAGCGCCCGGACTCAGGTCATCGAGAACGCGCGGATCATGATGGAGACCGCCCTCGCGGTGCGGACCTACACGATCAAGCAGATCCAGCCGCTCCTCGCCCCCCAGCTCGAGACGACGTTCCTCCCGCAGTCGGTCCCCGCCTACTCGGCAACCGAGATCTTCAACGCCATCCGGAAGACGAACCCCGAGTACGCTTACAAGGAGGCGACGCTCAACCCGACGAATCCCCGCAACCGCACCGTCGACTGGGAGGCGGACCTCGTCCAGGCCTTTCGCAACGACGACGGGAAGAAGGAAATCACCGGCGAGCGCGAGACGCCGCAGGGGCGAGCGCTCTTCCTTTCTCACCCGATCCGGATCAAGGACGCCAGGTGCCTCGCCTGCCACACGACGCCGGACCTCGCCCCGGCCTCGCAGGTGAGGGCGTACGGCCCGAACAACGGCTTCGGCTGGAAGCTGGACGAGGTCGTCGGCGCGCAGATCGTTTCGGTGCCGACCTCGCTCCCGGTGAAAATGGCGCGCGACGCCTTCCGGACGCTTCTCGCGACGCTCGCCGGCGTCTTCGTCCTGACGCTCCTCATCCTCAATCTCCTCCTGAGGTTCGTCGTCATCCGCCCGCTCCGCGAGCTGTCGGCGATGGCCGACCAGGTCAGCCTGGGGAACATGGACGTTCCCGACGTGAAGGTCGGAGGGAGCGACGAGGTCGCCCAGCTCGCCTCCTCGTTCGGGCGGATGAGGATCAGCCTCCGCAAGGCTCTCGCGATGCTGGAGCAGGAGTAGGCGGGAGGACCCGGCGGACATGTCGCTCGAAGAGGTCGGCCCCGGGCAGACGTTCGGCAGCTACGAGGTCCTGGAGGAGCTGGGCCGCGGGGGAATGGGACGCGTCTTCCGCGCGAGGCACGTCACGCTCGAGCGCGAGGTCGCATTGAAGCTCCTCGCCGACCAGTTCGCAGGGGACGAGTTCTACGTCCAGCGGTTCCTCAAGGAGGCCCGCGCCGCCGCGCGGCTCAACCACCCGGGGATCGTCCAGATCTACGACTTCGGGCAGGTCGGCTCTCACTGGTACCTCGCGATGGAGCTCGTCGAGGGTCGTTCGCTCGCCCATTTCCTGAAGACGTGGGGCCGCTTCTCCGAGCAGAACGCGATCGTCCTCGCGCGGCAGACGCTGGCCGCCCTCGGGGTGGCGCACGCGGCCGGGATCGTTCACCGCGACATCAAGCCCGACAACGTCATTCTCGGGAAGAAGGGGGTCGTCAAGCTCGTCGACCTCGGCCTCGCCAAGAGGATCGACGACCCGGGCGCCTCGTCGACGGGCTTCGCGGCGGGGACGCCGTACTACATCTCGCCGGAACAGATCGAGGGGCGCGCCGACGTGGACGGCCGCGCCGACCTCTACTCCCTCGGCGCGACGCTCTTCCAGCTCGTGACCGGGCAGGTCCCGTTTCCCGGCTCCTCAAGCGCGGTCATCATGTCCCGCCACCTGAACGAGCGTGCGCCCGACCCGCGGACGTTCACGCCCGAGCTCTCGGAGGGATTCTGCGCGGCCGTTCTCCGGCTGCTGGCCCGGGAAAGGGACCGGCGACCGAGGAATGCCGGGGAGGCCGAGCGAGAGTTCGCTGCCCTCCAGGCCGGGGAAGTACCTTCGGCATCCGCCTCCGCTCCCGCTGTGCCCCCTTCGACGGACGCCCGGGGCCCGGCCGGCTCCGCGTTCGAGACAGCGGTCGCAACCGCTCTCGCCGCCCCCGCTGCGTGGGACGCCGAGGTCTACCGCCGTGTCGAAGAGAAGCTGGCGGCCCGGGTCGGGCCAATGGCGCGCCTCCTCGTCCGGAAGATGGCGAGGGAGTCCGTCGACTTCGGCGACCTCTGCCGCCGTCTCGCGGAACAGATCCCCGACGAGGCCGCCCGGCCGGCATTTCTGAAAGAGGTCCTGACGGGCCCGGCGTCCTCCCGCCCGTCCGGGCCGGGGGGCGGGGCCGGCGGTGCAAGAGAAGCCGGAGGCGCCGGAGGAGCAGGGGTTCCGTCGACTCCGGCGCCCAATCCGACGCCGAGATCGTCCGGAAGCGGATCGTCGTCCGGCCCGGTTCTCTTCCCGCCCGCGCTCCTCGCGGCCGCCGAACAAAGGCTCGCGGCAGAGATCGGACCCCTCGCCCGGGTCCTGGTAAAGCAGGAGGCGAAGCGCCAGCCGACATGGAGCTCACTGGTCGAGGCCCTCTCCGCACAGGTCCCCGACGAAGCGGGGCGCCGGCGCCTGCGGGAGGCCCTCGGGCCTTTTGGGGTTTGACGCGCCGCCCAAACAGCTCCAGACTGGTGCGACATACTCCCCCGGGACACCCCGGCGACGGCCCAATTCGCCGGGAGAGGGACGCGAATGCCGACGATCAGCACCAGGAAGTTCATCGCCCTCCGGAAGCTCACCCGTTCCCTGGCCGAGACGCTCCGTGGCGAGCTGCGAAGCACGCTCATGACGGTCGAGCCGCTGCTCCGGCCGCGGGCGATGTTCGGTGAGCACGTTCAGGGATCCGGCAAGGAGCTCGTCAAGGGCGCCGACAAGGCCTTCAAGGACCTTCAGGCCGACTTCGTCGAAGTCGCCGGGAGCAAGCCGTTCCACATCCCGAAGGAGCTGAAGTCGCCGTTCGAGGTGATGAGCGCCTCGCTCGAGATGCAGCCGGTGGAATACTCCTACACCGCGCGCGGCGACCGGGAGAGCAAGACCGTCAAGATCACCTCTCCGCTGAAGTGGGTCGTCAACTACCGCGACTACGGCCTGGAGGAGCTCAAACGGGTCCTCGCCGACCGGAACCGGACCGAGGAGCAGCTCCGGCGGTTCGTCATCCACTTCCTCCTCGTCGAGCACGTCTTCACGCGCCAGCCCGGAATCAAGGACATGCTCGCCTCGCTCCGCTTTCCGGTCGTCGTCGAGCGCCGCCCCGAGTTCGGCAGCCTCCCGATCACCTGCATCACGACGGCGGTGTCGACGTACCGTCCGGACGACGAGGTGATCATCGAGACGACGGAGATCTCGGGGAGCGAGGAGTTCGAGGAATTCGTGAAGGTCTCGGACATCTCGGGTCTGAAGGACGCCTTCCGCGAGAAGCTCGTCGAGCTCGTCAAGGCCCAGGATCCGGAGCTTCTCGAGGAGGGCTGACGCCGCCCCGAGCTGACCGATCCGGCGTCCGGCCGGCGCTCAGAGCTTCCGGCGCAGCCAGAACCCGCCGCCGCGGCTCCGTTGCCACTGCGGAAGCTCCTTGAGAATGGCCCCCCGGTGGGCCGTCTCGAGGAAGCTCGCGAAGACGGCGATCTCCCAGGCCGAGTTGTTGAGCAGGAACGCCCGCCAGAGATAAGCCTCGTTCCAGGCCCGCCCTTCGGTCACCCACGCGCTCGGGTACTCGAACGGCCAGAAGACGCCGTTGGGGTGGACGTGGACTCCCCCCTTCAGCCTCGGCATCACCCGGAAGAGGAGGTGGTTCAGGTCGCTCCCGGTCCGGGACACGTGGCTCGTCTCGAGGCAGAGGACGTCTCCTCCGGAAAGGGACGTGAAGGTATCGAACGGAACCTCGTGGACCCGGGCGGGCAGGAGGCGGACCTTCTCCGCCTCCTCCTTCTTCAGGAGAGGGCGGAAACGTTCCGCATCGGGATCGACGACCGTGATCGAGATCGTCCGGCCGAACACCGCCTCGTTCAGGTCGAGGAGGACGGGGACGAACGGACCCGCGCCCGCGCAGACGACACGCCGCGGCCGGAGCTTCCGGAGCATGGCGTGGAGGAGAGCGACGTCGCCCCATCCATAGGCGGGATCGTCGGGAGAGCTTCGGCGCCCGTTCCCGTCCGCCGGGAGCGGCGGCTCGGCACCCCAGCGCTTCATCTCGCGGATGATCGTCAGCTGTTCCTCGACGAGAGTGTCGACGCCGGGGAGCTCCTCGGGGGGCTTGCCGAAGAGCTCGCTCTCGCGCCTGCGCACGTCATCGAGGTCGGGGATCGGGGAGTGCGGATGGCCGGGAGGGACCCAGAGCTTCTTCGTGGTCTCGCGCGCATGGGCGAGGTCGTCCCGCTGCGTCGCGACCGACCGTCGAAGCTCCTCGCGTTCGGCCTCGAGGGCCAGGATGTAGCGGTGGATGTCCTTGAGGACCGGGAGCTGCCGCCCCACCTTCTTCAGGAAGCGGATCAACGGGACCTCCTTGCTGAGGGCACACGAGTCTATCCCGTCCGCGCCTATACTCGATGCCACCCATCGTCGAGGAGGTCGCCCCCGATGTCGAAGCCGTATTCTTTCGGTGCGATCGATGTCCGTCTCGAAGCCGAGTCCGATGCTCGCCCCGCCCGGGCGGAGGACGACACCCCGTTCCGGGTCCTCCTCGCCGCCGATTTCTCCGGGCGCTCGGCGCGCGGCCTCGTCGAGACGGGTGCGGCTCTCGGCGAGCGCAAGGCGTTTCGTATCGACCTCGACTCGCTCGACGCGACCATCGCGCGTCTCGCGCCCCAGGTTCGGCTCCGCGACGGCGACGTGATCCGCCTGCGCGAGCTGGACGACTTCCTGCCCGACACGCTCTTCGCCCGGATCGCCCGCTTTGCCACGTTGAAGGACGCCTCCGACGCCGACGCGAAGCGGCGGTCGACGACCCGCCCCGCCGCCGGGCTTCTCGACCGGATCCTCGCCGGAGCGCCGCAGGAAGAAGAGCCGGCCGTCGAGGCCGGGCCGGACGGTCCGACCGAGCTGATGCGGACGATCCTGGGCAGCAGCGCCTTCAGAGAGCTCGAAGCCGCCTGGCGCGGTGTCGACTTCCTCCTTCGCCGGCTCGACGTCGACGGACCGCTCACGCTTCACCTCGTCGACCTTTCCCCGGAGGAGGTCCGCACGGACCTCCTCGCGGGAGACGACCTTTCGAAAACGGGTCTCCACCGCCTTCTCGTCGAAAAGACGGTCGGGACGCCCGGAGCCCACCCGTGGGCCGCCTTCGTCGTCCTCGGATCCTTCGGGCCGTCGCCCTCGGACGCCGAGGCCTTGGGGCGCCTCGCGAAGGTCGCCGCTCAGGCGGGGACCGCCGTCCTCGCCGGGGCCGAACCAGGACTGGTCGGCTGCGCCTCGCTCGCCGAGACTCCCGATCCTGACGACTGGACTGATCCCACGGGCCCGGGAGCCGAGGCCTGGGCCGCCCTGCGGCACCTCCCCGAAGCGAAGTACGTCGGCCTCGCCCTGCCGCGGATCCTCCTCCGCCTCCCCTACGGCAAGGAGACGAACGCCGTCGACGCGTTCGACTTCGAGGAGCTCTCCTCTCCCCCGTCGCACGAGGAGTACCTCTGGGGAAGCCCCGCCCTCGCGCTGACACTCCTCCTCGGCGAAGCGTTCCTCGAGGACGGATGGAGTCTTCGACCCGGGTCGGCTCAGGAGATTTCCGGCCTCCCGTTCGCGCTCGTGACGCAAGACGGCGAGAAGCACGCCGTGCCGTGCGCCGAGACCCTCTTCACCGTCCGGGCGGCGGAGGCCGTGACGGCGAAGAGCCTGATGCCGATCGTGACGATGAAGGGGACCGACACGGTGCGCCTCGCGATCTTCCAGTCGATCGCCGAACCGTACGCGGCGCTCGCGGGGCTCTGGGGCTGAGGAGGAACGAACCGGCGTCGCCGCTTCAGGTGAGCTTGCTCGGCCTCGTCCGTCCGGGGTCAGCCTACGACTCGCGGGTGCGGTGGGGGTATGCGCCCAAGAGCTTCGGCGACCTCCTGAACGTCCGCGGCCTCGCGCCAATCCGTGAGTCCTGACGTCCAGACGAGGTTCGTTCCCGATGCGTTCCCGCGGATTCTCGCGGCCACTTCCTCCGCCGACAGGTCACGGTCCTCCCGTTCGCCGTTCCAGTACGCGAATAGAACCCTCGCTTCCTCTTTGCTCGGCGGCGGAATGGTAGGCGTCACCGCGCCCGCGCTGGCAGACGGCATCCGGCGCGAGTACTCGAGCATGATGGTGGGGTCCGTCGACGCGGGGCGCCAGAACTCCGAGGGGTCCCCGTCAACACGAACCCGGGCCGAATCTGGCGCGGCGCCTCGCGCGATCAACCAGAGAGCGACCTGCCTTGCGGCATACGGCCCCTCTGCCGTCGAGCCGACCTGGACGAAGAAACGGTCCGGGCGGCGAGACGGCTGGACCAACCCGATTCCGCCGCCGGCCGCAGCCGGCGATGGACCGCGCGCCCCGACCCCGGACCCCGGCCCTCCGGCACCGAATCCGAAGCCGAACCCCATCCCGACCATCGACCCGGACCCTTTTCCGAGACCACTTCCAAGCCCTTCAGCGACGTTTCGGTTCCCCTTCACTGCGTTGTATGTCGCGAAGCCGGGATCAGCTGCGACCTGGGCTCCCTTCTTGTCGATCTCGAGATCCGCCTCGCGGCTCTGGTAGCGCCTGAGTAGGTTCTCGCTCTCGGCGTCGAGCGTAAGGGAGAGTTCGAGAAAGCGGTCGAGCCGGAGCCCCTGCTTCTGGAACTCCGGTGCGACGCGGGCCATCATGCTGGCGCCGAACTCCTCCGTCAGCGCGTTCGAGATGATGTTGTAAATCGGGAGCGTCTGCGCACTCTCGGCCACCAGCACCTTCAGGCTGTTCTTGATCCGCGATCTCACGATCGAGGAGGCGACGTCACCCGAGTCGCTCGACTGTCCTCCCAGCTGCGTGATCAGCGCTGCACCGTCGGACACCGAGACCGTGACCCTGGCGGTGAACAGGAGATTCAAGAGGTTGCGGGAATTCACGTCGACGAAGCTGCCCAGCTCCGCCGGACCGACCGAGAGGGGTGTCTCTGCCGACCTCACGAAGAACAACTCGGCAAGATAGTGATTCCCGCCCGTGGCGACGTTCACGAGACCGCCCAGAAAGGGAATATTGGCGGTGTCGAGAATGTACGATCCTGCCTCGAGAATGCCCGCGAGGCGGCCTTGCCGGAAGAACACGGCCTCTTCGTCGCTGCGGACCGTCAGCTTCGCTCCCCGGGGAATCGTCGTGTCCCGATGCCTGTAGACGAGCTCCAGCTGTTTTTCCTCGGGCCGGGCGATGAAAAGGGCCTGCGTCGCTCCGAATAACTTGCCGAACATTCCCAGCTCCTCGATTTCAGGTCCCGGACTTTCCGGAATCGCGCCATTCCTCGGCGCTGCGGGTTGGGGCCCCGTGCGAGCGGAGGCCCTCTCGCCCCTCTTCGAGCGGCGTCGTTCCGACCGCGCCGAGATCCCGATTCGTCATCGCTGACATCGGGACCACCGCAGCGAGGAACAGCAGGACGAACAGGGCTCCAAGAACGGGACTCGTCGCCCACCGCTCCCACGGCACCCCGGGCGCAGTCGAGTAGCGCGCCAGCAGAAGCGCCGCCGCTGCGAGGAGTGCGCCGCCGCCGCATACAACTCCGCCCCAGGCGAGGGCGACCATGCCGTACGTCGGACCGTGTACTCCGGCGAGAGGCGGCATCCTTCTCGGCAGAGCAGCAAGTAGGCCAAGGACGACCCAGCCGGAGATCGGAATCCAGGCGCGCCTCGCGAATTCGAGCCCCGGCATCCAGAGCGCGAGCCAAAGCGCCAGCGACAGGCCGGAAAAAACCAGAATGCCCCTCGAGACCTTCATCTCTTCCTTACCTCACCTAGCCTGCCAGTAGAGACATGCGAAGCGACATTTCCGTGTCCTGTAGCGAGTTCCCACACCGGCCCGGCTCGAGCTCAAGCGCTTCTCGCCGGTTGAAGGAGGGTTGCGAATACCCAGAATTCGTCGTCCGTCGTCACTTCCCGGATCCGACCGATCGCCGTCTGTTGAAACCGTTCGGAATAGTGGTCGAACTCGAAGCTGAGCTTCAGGAGCGTCGCCATCTGTTCCACTCCTACCTGGAGAGCCCCCAGGTTCAGGGCTCGCCCTGCGATCGACAGAATCGTCCGGTCAGACGCAATCGGGGCGGCTCCCGGTGTACGGCTCTCCACCTCGGTTGCAACGGTAATCCAGTCCGCCCCTGGATAGAGCTTCGCGAGCTTTGCCGATGCAGACGGAGCCCACGGCCGATTGCCGAGCGGGTGCCCTTCGTCCCGCCGGATCATCGGGTAGTAGAGAACCTCAGGGGCATATGCGGTGCCGTCCCCGTCCTCGAGCGGCGCGAAGATCGGGCGTGCCGCGCTGTCCCCCATGGCCTGGAGCATCAGGCACGGACCTTCGAAGGTCGCCAGGCGGCTGTGGTAGTAGAGGCAGGCCGAAGCCGACAGCGTGAGCTGCTCAGAAGCCACGGCCGCGCCGAAGACGATGCAATTCGAAAGGAAGACGTTGGAACCGTGTACGTTTCCGACGACCACGGCGTTCCGCAAGTGGACGTTGTCCCCGGCGACGTCGCCCCGAACGAGGACGGAGGCCTGCCTGATGTCACCCACCAGTGAAGCCCGAAGGCCCGTCCGCGGCGCGGACACCTCTATGCTCCCGTTTGCACAGATTCCGCCACGGAACAGCTGCCGCTCCCCGGGGCGGGACACGTCGATCCTGAGGTCGCCGCGCCCGACGACCACGCCGCGGCAGTCACCCATCCCACGGAACTGTAGGGAGCGTCCGTAAACGGAGCCACCCAGGAAGAAGGCTCCGTCGACCGTCCGCCCGTCGAATTCCCGGGCGAGATTCGTTTCCCGCTCGAACCGGGGGAAGAAACAGGCGTCGCTCTGGCCTGTCACCCGGAAACGGTCCCCTTCAACGACTTCCGGCATTCGCCACCGTTCCTTCCTCATAGGCCGCGTCGACGATGCCCATCCTCACCCCCTGAACAAACTGCACGAATCCCGTCGCGAGCTGAGGGCTGATGAGGCCCCGCTCCGCCAGCCTTCCGATCGCTGCCGTGAGTTCGCCCGACTCCTCATCCGTCATCGGGCGTACGTGGCAGGCGCGCGCGACTCGCGCCAGAACCTCCGGCGAGTTACAGGCCGCATCGAGCGTCGGTGCCCGCCCCATCGGCTGAAGGGACGCGATCTCTCCTCCCGCCTCATCTCCGGAGACGACGGCCCGCCGATCCACCTCCAGCGCCGCCCCGTCCGCTCTCAGCGTGACCATGGCCGGGATATAGAGGCGGCTGTCGGCCGAGACGTCGTCGAATGCGAACGTCTCTCTCATTGTGCTTTCAAAGTGCGAGTCCAGCGCCACAAGCGGCTCGAGGTGCTGCGTGCGAATCAGGTCGAGGTCCTGATCCAGCTGCTCCGAGCGACTGGCCAGGCGCTGCAGGTCGACCTCGAACGAGACCTCGGCATACGCGGCGGTCGGCACGCGGGCCGTCTCCTCGAGCCGCGAGAAGTCCTCCGCCCAGATGGAGTAGATATGGGAGCCGATCGTCCGCAGCTTTTCGGCGTGCTCCTCGTGGATGGCCCCGAAGTGTTTGTCGTAGAGAATTCGGTTGAGGACGATTCCCTCGACCGCCTTGTTGAAGCGCTGGTCGACCTCCTGGCTGAAGGACGCGGCCTTCGCCGACAGTGACACGGCCTCCGTGTACGTCTTTACGCTGTCTAGCTGGACCATCGCGCTCGTCTGGCGCTCCTGAAGGCGCTGGGTCTGGTCGAAGTTCTTTTCGGTGCTCGACTTCAAGGCGACGATGGCCGCCCCGACACCCACTACCTCGACCTGAACGACCTTGAGGTGGTCGTTCGTGCTCTCGATCTTGGAGCCCAGGTGAACTCCGATCTCACGGATCGCTCGTGCGACATCTGCCATCTCTGCCTCAATCGATTCGATGCGGTCTATCGCCCACGAGACCCTCGCCTCGAGGGAGGCGATCTGGCTTCCGCAGTTACAGCTTCCTTCGCTCACGCCGCGCCCGAGATCCCTGCTATTACGACCCTCTCGGTCAGGTGCTTCGCCTCCTGAGCCGGACGTTCCCCGGCCGCGAGTCGCGTCCGGTACCAATCAGCGGGAGATGCCTGGAAGAGTATCTCCGGCCTGGCAATCTGGTCGATCGGGTCGGTGGCCCGTTCCCGCCGTTCGGTCTGGGCCTGCGGCTCGAGCGCCAGGATGGTCTCCTTTACCTCCGCATGCGCGAGGACCCCTGCCGCGCCAACGTCGAGAGCACCCATGGACGCTTCTCCGAGCGTCTGCATTCCCTCGGTGCCGAGGAGATTGAGCGACTTCAGCGCCTCGCGCGTCCCCCTCATCTGGTCGAGCTTGCCCTTCAGCTCGCCTTCCACCTGTTTGAGGACCTCGCGCGTCGTCCGCATGTCGTCTCGGAACTGGTTGCCAATCGAGATGAGCTTCTCGGACTCCTTCTCGCTCAAGCGGAGAAGCTGCTCATTCGTCCGGAAGAGCTCGGACTTGCGGAAATCCGCCTTCTCGGTCCAGAGGTGCCGCCAGATCGGGAAAAGGAGATCCTCGTGAACCCGAAGCACCTGCGTACACTCGATCTCGGCAAAATCCGCGTACTCCGTCCCGGCCGTCTCATTTCGCCAGACTCCGGTGTCCGGGTCGAGCGTCAGCCGGGGGAGCGATGACATCTCGATGAGCGGCTGCCGGGAGCCGAACATGATCTCCCGGAGGACGTCTCGGTATTGAAGGACGAGCTGCTCCCGCTGCGAGTTCAGGCCTCGGATCGTGCCGGAGTACGTCGCGGCACTGGCCGAGGCCGCGACGCCCACCCCGCCCGCCGCGACCGCGGCTGCGGACCGGAGGGCCTCGACCCCCTCGTCCAGCTCCGCGATCGCCACCCAGGCCCTGTCGAGCCGGTCGACCAGCTCGGGTCTCGCAGCGATCCGCGGTCCGATCTCGTCGTCGTCGACGAGAGACCTCATCAGTACGTCCTGGGGCATCTCGTGCGCCGAACCGATGTCGATACCGAGGCGCCGTTGGATCCAGTGCGGGTTCCGGGTCGCTTTCGGGCAATAGAAGTGGACCCCGCACCATTGCGACCGACTCATCGCTCCAAGCAGCTGCTCGTGGATCTGCCCCATCGAGGTCGTCCGCAGATCCCGGTACTGGCGTAGGAGGGACGCGATGGTTCGGTACGAGCGCTGAAGCTCCTCCTTCGGCGCCGCCCCTTGTCGGCGAACGGAGCCGAGGGTCTCGTTCAGCTTCCGAATGGAAGCCTCGGCCGGCCCCGGACGGCTTCCGCCCAGGACGGCGCCGGGGAAGGGAAGCGCCTGACCGCCGTCGAGACGAAAGCCGACCCTGGCCAGCTCCGCGCTCGGAACGAGAGGGAGCGCCACATCCGTCGTCGGCACGCTCCCCACGAACCGGGCAAACCGGGTCACCGTGTCTCGCAGAATGACCTCTTCCCCGTGGAGCGCATCGATGCGGTCGGCGCCTTCTCCCTCCGCCGGCTGAAGCATCACGGGAGGGTGTTTCAGCTGCTCGATCGCCGCGACTATGTGCGCGAGCTCGGAGGAGTCGTACGTGAAGTCGGCCAGCCGGAAGCTCGCCGGAGGTATGACGCCGGATCGGTCCATTGCGACGCCGTAGCCTCCTATCAACTCGACGGTCGCGGGCAGGTAGACCCTCCCGACCGCTCGAACCGGCGTCCTCGGCTGGATCGACTGGACTTCCGCCGTCACCGCGGCGATCTCCCTCTTCAGCGCCTCCGCCGCCTCCTGGTGACGGCCGACCTCCGCCTCCCAAGTGTTGACCTTCTCACGGGCTTCCGTGAGCTTGTGCCACGAACTCATGGCGAAGACCCCTGCGCCACCAGCTGCTCCGAGGAGAAAGAACAATCCGAACGCTTCGGCGTTTGGAACGAAGAGAAGGGTCAAACCGCCGAGCGCCACCAGTCCACAGATCCCGTAGGCAATCCGCGCGTTCGGGCTCCCGGCCACTCGATCGTAGTCCGCCCGGACCACCGCGAGGCCCTGGATAGCTCCTGAAACGGCCCGATTCGCCTCCGGCAAGCGCGCCTGGGCCGCATTGCGCTGCGCGACTAGGGACTGCCGCCGCACTAGGTCCCGCGCAGCTTGCTCGGAGCCGCGGCAAAACGTAAGCGCCAGCTCCTCCCAGACGTCCTGACACCCTTCGATCACGAGGGATGGACTTCGGGTCATACGCTCACCGCCCGCCGCCTCGCACATGTTCGCGCGAGACCTGACAACTGATCTCAACCTGCCGGAAACCACCCCCGGCCAAACGTCTTTCGGGTGAGCGGCCTACCCTGACCGCAAGGGCATTGTCTTCCCGAGTTCACCCGATCGTCAATGTTCGAGTCCCGCGGGGGCGACCTGCCTCCACAGCTGGGACATGCGAACTGAGGTCACTTCGAAGCACTCATCGGGAGGCCCCCGGAAACCACCGTTGACGTCGCTTCAGATAGGTCGCCACCGCGCCCCTCCCCGTGAGGCGCCCGCAAGAACGCACCCGAGGGGGCAGCCGCTGCCCTCCGAATCGAACGGCACGATGAAGGGGACCGACGGCGGCGTCAACGCCGAGCTCGCGTGTAGACGGACCGCCTGCCCCTGAGCAGTCGAGGAGAGGAGAAGGACGGCAGTCGCCGAGAGGATGATCCCCGCTGCGCAAAGGGATCTCGAGACGCCGGGGCCGCTCCCCTGTACCGTCACGGTCGGAGCTCTAACGCCAGGGCCGCGATGTCCAGCGCCCGCTTGCACTGCATCCAGGCGGCCACGTCGGCCTCCCGATTCGGCCCCACCACGCCCGCGACGACCCACGCCCGCGGGTGCTGCAGGATCCGGCAGCGCACCTCTCCCGTGCCCCCCTTCCTGTTGAACGGACTCACGAGAAGCCACGACTGTTCGTACGGAGCGCTGGCTTCCTCCTCGACGAGCGCAGTGCTCTCGAGATCGATATCCAGGTCCCGCAAGGCGTCGAAGTACTTTCGGGCCACCTCGCGCGCCTTAGTGGCCTTCGCGCGAGAGACGACGGCGAACGAGAGCTTTCCGAGCAGCTCCTGCTGCGCCGCGCCGCCCTCTTCGGCAGGCGAGATGAGCGATGCCTGGAACGCGCCGACCCCCTCCCGCGCGTTCTCGGGCTCGACTTTCCAGGAGCCGGGAACCATCGCCTTCCACGATATCGGTTCGCCGCCCGCAACGGTGCGCACCTTCTCGGCGAACAGGCCGAGACTGTCGTCGAGGACCCGGAACGTCATGACGGAGACGAAGAAGTCCTCCGCGAGTTCCGGATAGCTCGCGAGCCCGGTTCGACCCCAGAGCAGGAAGAGGCGCGGGCCCCACTTCGTCGCGAAGAAGCGCCCGGCGAATGATCCTCCCTCGGCGCTCCAACGGGCCACGACGTCTCCGACGACCCCCGCGAGCATGCGCACGGGCCGCCTCGACACGACCTCCATCCCGTGGAGTCGAAGGAACTCCTCGAGCCAGTCCGCCGGGTCGATCTCGATGCCGAGCGCCATACCGAGGATCTCGACGTCCGCCGGGGGGCTCTCGCGCTGGAAGAGCCCGAGCGACTGGATCTCCTGCCCCTCCGGTGGCGCCTCCCCCCCAGGGCCGGCCTTGCTCGCCCGGTGGACGCCGACCTGGAAGTGCCAGCGACGGTCGACGCAACGCGTCTGCGTGACGGAGAAGAAGTCGTCGTTCACGGCATTCCTGGGGCGCGTGAGCGCCGTCGGATGGGGCAGCTGGTCCGTCAAAGTCCTATCCTCCGATGTCCGTCGCGGTACGGCCGATCACGCCTGCACCGCCTGGCCCGCGCTAAGGCTCAGAACTTCTTACCCACGCTGAGGTCGAAGTTGAGACCGAGCCCGCCCAGGAAACTGGCTGCGCCTCCGCCGATGACATGAGCGCGCCCCTCCTCCTTGTCATAGTAGGCTCCCCCCCCGATCTCTCCACCCACCTCTCCGACATCACCCGACACCGACACCTTGAGATCGATCGAGTACTTCCCGAGGGGGATCCCTATCCGGCCCTTCAGCCAACCGGTCGCGACGGCCGCACCCGCCTTCGCCCACCCGACGAAGCCAACCCGCTTTCCGTCGGAACCGGTGAGAGCGTCAACCTTGACCTCGGCGCTGAGCAGGTCGCCGCCGGCGCCCAGCTCGAGGTAGGGGTTCTTGCCGTTATCGCCTTCGGGAGCCACGAAGACGCTCCATTCCTTGCTCACAGCCGCGGTCTTGAATTCGAGGGAACGGCCACCTTCGCTCGCCGAGGCCTTGAGCTTCGTTGTGAGGAGCTCGGTCTTGTACTCCCCTCCGACGTTCCCGTGCTGGCCGCGTTTCGAGAGGCTGAAAACACCCGCGCCGGCCTCGACCGTGTCGTACTTCCCGTCCTTGTTGACGTCGCTCTTCCCGGCATCGGCGTAGACGAACTTGACGGAGTCGGCTCCCTCGTCGTCCGGATCCACCTTGTACTCAACGGCGGCTTTCTTGAGAACGGGAGGGGCGGGTGTCGGGCCATGAGGCTTCTTCGACGCCGCGGAGCCGTCCGGGGCCTTTTCGGAGGAGCCCGCTTTCTTGCGCGTCCTGGGCCCCATCTTCTTTGCCCAGTTCAGTCCTACGCCCGTGGCACCGTAGCTTCCTCCGTCCGGCGCCGGAGTCCGGTTCGTGGATCGGTGAGAGACCTGCTTCGGGAATGCCATGATCCTCATGCCTCAATCAGAACCCAGGAGTCGAGCGGCGCATCCGACGGCGGGAGGAATCGAGAGGCTTCGTACACTGATTCACTCCTCCTGCCGGGCCAACTGGATCTGCCCCAAGTCATCGTCAAGGTCGAGCTATGATCAAGGGTCGCCCCAATGTGGCGCCTACTGCCGAAACCGAAACCGCAGAAACTCTAGCATGTCGCGTCGCCAGAGGACACACGCGTCGCCTCCGTTCCCGATTCATTCATCATCGGTGGGTCGGTTGCGACCTCGACCCCCGCGACTTCCGGACCCCACGGGAGCGCCCCGACGTCGCTGAAGCCTGCAAGGCGTCGAAAAGAGCAACGCCCGGCTCCCTGGAGATAGCGTTCCTAATCCCCGCCCTGACCCCTTGCCCGCTTAACCCACTTACCCGCTTGAAATCAAGTTTCTATCCGTGGAGCACCGACCGCCTGCGAGGCCTAGATCGGCAGGGCGAGCAGGAAGGGCGCGACCGAGGGCTGATGGGCTGACGACGTGACGGCGATCGAGCGGGCGTCTCACGCCTCAGGCCGAGGACGAACCGGAACCGGTGTCCGCTCGGGGCCCCTCGACGGGAAACTTCACGCCTCTCGCCTCCAGCATCTCGCGAACCCTGTCCCGCCACTTCACTTCGGGTGATCTGGGATCGACGAGATTCGACTGGACGCGGTAGGCGACGGTGGCGTCGTTGTCGTCGGCCTTGCGAAAGTCTGCCTTCCGGGACAGGAGGTGCGCGACCTGCTCGAACTCGCTCAGCGTCGCCAGTCGCATCATTGGCGTGTGGCCGTAGCGGCCGACCGCGTCGATGTCGGCACCCCGATCCAGCAGGAGACGCAGGTTGTCCCATGCCCGCTGGGCAATCGCCCGGAAGATCACGGGCTCACCGTTCTCGTCGAGCAGGTTCGGATCGGCCCGGTGGTCGAGGAGCAGCCGGAGATACTCACCGTCCTTGGTTCCCGCCGCCACTGCCAGGGCCGACTGACCGTTTGACGCCCGATAGCCTGGCTTGGAGCCCGCTTCGAGAAGGGCCTTCATGCCCGCCGGGTTCTTGTGAAAGAGCGCCCACACCAAGGGCGTCAGGCCCTGGACTCCGACGGCGTTCGGATTCGCCCCATCCAGGACCAGCCTGCGCACGGCAGCCCCGTCGCCCGCTGCCGCCGCATCGGCGAGCTCCGCCGTCCTCCCGTCCGGGAAAGCCTGCTGTGCATTACCCTTCACCGATCATCTCCCTGCTCCGCCCCGCTGGATGGTCTGGCTCGCCACGTCATTTCCGGGGTATGGCGAGCGCATCGAGAACAGACCCCATCCTGTGTCTTTCGCCGCTGATGCCGAGAGCCCCGTCATCGCCTGCTTTCAGCGTCTCCGCACTGTCCCTGGGTTCGAGCGTGTGCTGCTGGCCGAGTGCGTTTGGCGCCGGCGTAGCCTCCTGAACCGTCGTGAGGATCTCGCCTCTTACCCTGTAGTTGTCGACCTTCGCGTTGGCCTTCGACGTGCCCGCCCTCTCCAGCGTGCTCTCGCTCACTCCCGCCGCGTTGTACGTGGTCGCGTGGGCGCCCGTAACGGCGCTCGCCATCGCCGCGAGCCCCCCTCCCAACGAGTGCCCTCCAAACTCCGTATTCGGGTATTTGTCCTTCGCGTACCGAGCAACCATAATTGCTTCCTGGTATTGCTCGGTATCCTGGCCGAGGCCCTGCTTGCCGTCGGCCCACCAATCCTTGCCCGATACCGTGCCTCGGAAGACTGTGACGACCTGGCCCGTTGCTTGATTTTGGTAGATCGAGGCCTGGAACCCTGACTTCGGGTCATTGAAATCCTCGCCCTTGATCCGCTCCCACCCATCCGGAATCTCATCCGGCTTGACCTTATCGTTGTAGACCTCGGCGCACAGCCTCGCCGCGACCTCGTTAGGTACTGGAGCCACGGGGCCCACCGAAGGCTTGGGCCCCGGGCTCGCCGCGCGCTCGGCGATCCCCAGACGTCTCTCCAGACAGGGCAAGCAAACGGGGACTCCAGGGACGAAGCGCCCACCACTCTCGTAAGCCCATTCGTCGATCGCCTCGTAGGCACCGACGACCTTCGCTGCCACGTAGTCCGAAACCTCGATGGCCTGCCGCACCCCCTCGACGACGGAATCCTTGACCACCGTGACGCCTTCGATGGCCAGGTCTTTGGCTTCCGTGGCGAGCTCCAACGACTTCGATCCGACCCAGACCACGCCGGTCGCAACCGCATTGACAGACGCCTTTTCAACGTCCGTCGCCCCGTTCCAGGCATCGACGAAAAAGTCCCCGAAGCCCACCGCGTTACCCTGCCAGTCGCCGGGTGATCTCGACAGTCCACTCCCGCAGCCAAGTTTCCTTGTCTTCGGGGGAGACGTTCTCCGAGGGGAGAACCCGACGGGCCGCCGGGAACGATGTGTCGAACCCCCGGCCAAGCACCCAGGCGGACGTCACGAAGGTCGCACCCTGGGTCTCGGAGCGAAGGCCATACGAAATCGCCTTGGCGAGCTCCTCGCGAACCGCTGGGCGGAGTTTCGCGTCCGGCTCCGTCCGGGCATCCGAGAAGTTCTTCTTCAGGTGTCCGATGACCCGATCCTCGTACCGGCCCTCGGCGTCCTGTTGGAAGACATTCATCTGCTCCTGGCGAATTCTCATCTCGAGCCCGGCCTGTCGCGCTTGGAGAACGAGACGATTTGCGCAGGTGTGTCCACACGCGTTTCCGTGCTTTCCGGCAGCCTCTGGGAGAGCTCCTCCGGTATCGCGAACGACGCGACCGGCCCGAAGAACCCCTTGATCTCTGCCTCGTCGCACGACTTCAGGAACGTCCTCAGCACCCGCGGGTCGTAGAACCGGAAGTACATCTTCTTCCCCCCCGGGTCCTCGACAGTCAGGAACTTCCGAAAGTGCGACCTCAGCTTGTCGAGGTCCGAAGTCGCCTCGGCGAAGATGCCCCACGGCTCGGCCCAGAGGGTCTCCTTGATCCAGGTCAGGAGCTCCTCGTCGACGCACGCCAGATACGGGGCGATGGCCCAGAAGTCGGTTTCGCCCTTGCCCCGGTAGAGAGAGACGGCTTTCGCAACTCCGAGCTCCTCCACCTTTTCCGGAACGTCGGGAGAGTCGCAGGCGTCGAGGACGGCCCAGAGCGTGCCCCTCCGGGCGATGCCGAGAAGCGTCTCGAAGGCGACCTTTTCCTCGTGGAGGGCTGGGTGATCGGCCACTTTGGCTTTCGCTCCTGCTCTCTATCGCGTCCTCGTCAGCCGGCGCACGGCGGGCCACCGCCGTCCGCGTATTTTGAACTCGCGTCGATGAAAGGCACGGCACCCTTTTTCGCCGCGCTCATGGTTGCGGCTGCGCAAGTCTTCTCGCCGCCGGACCCGGCCATATTCCCCGGGGGAAGCTCGCCCGTCCTCGAAGAAGTCGTCCTCGGCTCGAGCTCCCGTGCGAAATTCTCTCCCATTCCTTACCTCTTCGCCCCGCCCCGCTAACCGATCAGCACCATCGGGTACCCCATGACGACCGTGCCACCATGGGCAGTCAGCGAGGTCATCCGGGCTGCGGGCTGCCCCTTGATGAGGACCTTGAAGGAGCCCATGACGATCACGTCGGGCGGTCCGACACAGACGGCCATGTCGCCTACGCGTGCCGCCGGCAGGCCGCCGATCAGGACGGGAATCCCTCCGGGCGGAAGGATCGGCCCCCCCACATGCGGCACGAGGACCGTCACCAGAGGACAGACGTGCATGTCACCTACGCGAGCCGCGGGTAGCATCCAGGTCCTCCTTTCTTGAGTCCGGCGAGAGGCCTTGCGGCCAGCACTCGGCACCGGAGTCGACGGCCTCCGCCAGCGTCAGGTACGCGCGGTAGCGTTCCATCATCCGCTCCGGCTCCTTCTTCGCCGGTGCCAGGCTCACGGCGCCGGCGACTCCCATTGCGGTGAAGTCCTCGCCGGGCGGCACCACTTGCTCGACCTCGGGAGACGCCAGGCTTCCGCCGCTCCAGAACGCCGCCTGCGCGGCCAGGGCCTGGGGCGTCTCGTGGTTCTGGACCTCCGCCGCCTGACCAGCCGCTCGGCGGTTCGATTCGCTCGGGTCCCGGGCCCACTTTTCAGCCGCCAGTAGGGGGGCGTCTTTCCCTTCCAGCTCCCGCGGCGCGAAGGTGCGACGGACGCAGAGGCAGGCCCACCAGACCGCCTCTCGCTTGGGGAAGGCTCGCGCCACGACCTTCATCGCGTCGCCCGGGAGCTCGGCATCGAGTAGAACGCCCGCGAACCGCCGGACGGTCAGGTCGGGCCTGAGCTCTTCGCGAGCCTCGTCACCGAGATTGAGGCTCCGGCAGACGTCGACAGCTTTGGCCTCGAGGGCCTTGCCCGGCGGGTTGGGCTGGAGCCGGTAGGAGCCGCTGGTCTCGACGGACTTGCCGGGCGGGCTGGGCGGAAGCTTGTACGAGCCGCTTGTCTCGACGGACTTGACCGGAGGGTCGGGCGGAAGTTTGTAGGAGCCGCTGGAGTCGATCATGGCGTCCTCATCCGATCATCGTGATGCCGCCGCCCGCCCTCAGCATCGCGGAACCGTCCACCTTGGTGATCATCCCCTTCACGTCGGTCATGACCTGGCCCTCGATCTTGACCATCATCCCCTTGATCGTCACCCCCATCGGATCGATCCTCACGCTCGACCCGGCGACCTTCATCTCGATCCCCTGGAGGGCCTGCTCGTTGATCTTGCCGAGGTCCGCCTTCGTGCTGATGTTGCCCAGCTTCGCACGGGTCTCCAGGTTCCCCATATCGAGCGTGGTCTTCATATCTCCCATCTTCAGCTTGATGGTGTCGTTCCCCATGTCGAGGATCGTCTCCATGTTCCCGGCCTTGAGCTGGAGCGTGTGGTTCCCCTGGTCGAGGGTAGTCTTCATGTCCCCCGTCTTGACCTCGATGAGGTTGTCTCCCAGGTCGATCGTCAGGATCTGCTTGCCATTTGTGATCCGGATCGCCCGTCCCTTCGAGCCATCCACCCAGAGGCCGTCGTTGCTCTCGATGTGGTGGTCCCGATTCTTGCGGACGAGGACCTCCTCGTTGCGGTCGACCTGTTCCTTGCGGTCTCTCTTGATGAGGATCGTCTGGTCGTTG
The DNA here is from genome assembly GCA_963696015.1 of uncultured Holophagales bacterium. Classification (GTDB taxonomy): domain Bacteria; phylum Acidobacteriota; class Thermoanaerobaculia; order UBA5066; family UBA5066; genus UBA5066. The sequence goes on along the minus strand of CAVOJA010000158.1, from coordinate 6,512 downwards.
CCAACCTCGAGGTCGTCGTCGTGCTCGACGATCCGCGTGAAGTCCTTCTGGGCGTGGAAGTAGATCTCTTCCTTGCCTTTCTTGTCCTCGAAGCGCAGCTCGTTGAAATCCTCGGTGCCTCCCGCGAGCGTGCTGCGCGACTTCACGCCGCTCTGGGTCTTGTTCGCGGGCAGGTCGTAGGGAGGCATCTCGCGGGCGTTGTAGACGGTCCCGACGATCATGGGCTGGTCGGGGTCGCCGTCGAGGAACGCCACGAGGACTTCCATCCCGATTCGCGGGATGTGGATCCCGCCCCACCGGGTCCCCGCCCAGACGTGCGCGACCCGGATCCAGCAGGAGCTGGTCGCGTCGTTCTTCCCCTCCCGATCCCAGTGGAATTGGACCTTCACGCGACCGTACTTGTCGGTGAAGATCTCCTCTCCCTTCGGCCCGACGACGATCGCCGTCTGCGAGCCGGAGATGAGTGGTTTTTGCGTCGTCCGGGCCGGCCGGAAGCGCGTGGCGAAGGGGACACACGAGAGGGTCGCCTTGAACTTGAGCTCGCTGACCCCCGACCGGTAGTCGCCCGTCTCCTCCGCTTCCATGCCCGACTCGACGACGAGATACGGCCCGTTCGCGTTGAAGTGACTGGCGAGGGTGAACTGGTGCCCGCTCCTCATCTGCCTCGCGCTCGTCTCGCCCTGGATGACGAGGCCGGGCACGGTCTCGGCGTCCATCCGGATGGCGGCCGTCCGCTTGTTGTCCTCGAAGACCTTCTGGATGTCCTGGGGCCGCTCGCCGCCGCCTGCGTCGATGCCGTCGAATCGCTGGGCATACCCGCCCGGCGAGTCGTAGATCTCGAGCTTCTCGTTGCCCCCTACGCGATGCTTGTGCGTAATCGTCCCGGCGGGGACGCTGGCGACGATCGGCTGCTGCGCGTCGAGGTGCTTGTGGGGGAGCTGGAACGTGTGGTCCCAGAGGGTCACCGTCCCCGACCGGATCTGCTGCCGCTTCTCCCAGACGTAAATCCGCTCCTCGTCGCGGACACCGCCGGCAAGTTCTTCGTACTTGACTTCCGAGGGACCCGGCACCGAGGGGCAGGTGGAAGAATCGTCCGAGACGACCATCATGTGACTGCCGTCCTCGTGCTTGAAGAAGTAGAAGATCCCCTCTTCCTCCATGAGGCGACTGCCAAAGTCGAAGTCGCTCTCGCGGTATTGCACGCAGTAATCGCGCTGCTCGTAGCGGCCCGTCAGCTCCCAGGAGACGTCGTAGCCCTGAAAGATCTTTCGGAGGATGTCGGGGACGGAAAGGTGCTGGAAGACCCGGCTTTGCGACTTCTTCGTGAGGAGCCAGACCGAGGGGACGACGCCGACGCTGTACGTCGTGAAAGTGTCGTCCCGCCCTCCCTGGCTCATCTCGTGGCAGATGCCGTTGAGGAAGCAGGGAGTCTCTTCCAGCCCCATCTTCATCGCCACGGTCACGCTCTTGCCGAGGATCGCCTCGAACGGGACCTTGATGCGGTTGTCCCCTAGGACCCGCACCTGATATTCGAAGAGACGGGAAAGACCCTCCCGGCCCGTGATTCCCCGGAACAGGAGGAAGTCCTGCCCCAGCGGCGTCTCAACGGAGAACTTCCGTTCGTCCTGCGTGTAGGACATCCGCGTGCCTCCCCTGCGGTCCGCAGCACCAAGGTGTCAACCAGCCCCGGCAGACCACGCCATTCTGGACTTCAAACTGCCTGCGGTGGGAGCCGGAGCCAAGGAAACTCTAGCACGACAGACAGGCTGACGATCGGGCAGGTTCTTTACATTCTTCCCGAATCGAGTCCCAGCAAGCGTTCCCTTCGCCGCGGATGACGTCGATAATTCCGTAGGGTCCGGTTCCGATCGAGTGGGGGCAGGCGGCATCCGGGGAGCTCGGTGACAAACCCGTCCTGTGGGCGCCCTGAGTTCTTCCGCCCCGGATGGGACGTCAGACTGGTATCCGCCACTTGCCGGGCGAAGGAGGAGTGAGTGCCGAACGTCGGGATCTCAGAAATGCTGGTGGCGGCCTTCGCCTGGATCTTCATCATCGTCGCTTTCCGCACCGCCGTCGCCGGGCGCGGCGCCCGGCTCCCTCTCTCGGGCCGCCCGCTCGTCCTCCAGCGGTTCTTTCTGGACAGCACCGGGCGTGCCCCAAACCTCGTGGAGATCCGGGGCCGTCCGCAGGGCCTCGTCTCCTGGCTGTTGACGGCGATGAAGGTCGACGCGACGACGAGCCTGACGGTCACGCGGAACGAGATCTCCTTCAAGTCCGCCAAGCTCTCCGGCGAGCACGCCATCGTCGTCCCGCTCTCACACATCTCCAGCCTCCAGTACGGCTTCTCGAAACCCATCAGCCTCATCTGGATCAGCGTGATCGTCGCGGTCGCCTCGATCTGGGCCGGACTCTCCCGGAACAACAGCTGGCTCCTCCTCGGGGGCCTCATCCTCGCGGGCCTCCTCCTCGTCGCCTACTTTCTCTCGAAGAAGATGGCGATCGCCGTCGAGACCACGGGCGGAGCCGTCTTCAGCTTCGCGTTCAAGAGGGGCGTCATCGAAGGAGTCTCGGTCGATCTCGCACAGACGCGCGCCGCCGTCGACTTCATCAACTGGGCCATCCAGACGACCGGGAAACCGCGGGCCTGAGGTCCGCGCAGCCCGGGGGCAGGGCAACGGTCGAAATGGACGAATCCCAGAGCCGCCGTCGTTCGGACTGAAGCACTCGCGCGCGGTGCCTGAACTTCCGGTGTACCGGTTAGGCAGCTATAATAGATAATCAAGACCTGACCCTACCACTCCCGACTTCATCCTGAGCCTCACGACTACGGCGTGACGCCGGATGTGAGTGTCCCTTCGGTAGGCGTGCGTAGTCGAGGTGAATCGTGCCGCCGCGCGACCACAGGCGGACGCCACGGGTAGGCACGACGATCCGGCACAGTCCGAGGGAAGGGCAGCCGCCCGCGCCAGTTGAGGCGGGCGACTACCGCAGGAGGAAGCGCGTCTCGGAGGGATGAGCCAGCGTGGTAGCCAGCGGCGTCACGGCGGCGGGACTGGATCCTTGGCGAGCCGTGCCAGCGTGTCCTTGTAGGTCCACGGCATCCAGTCACCGGGGTTGTCGGCGAGGCGCTCGTGGTGACGCTGCAGTGTGACGAGGTAGTCGAAGGCGTCGACGCCGTTGAGCTCGGCAGTGTGGATGAGGGCCATGAAGGCATCGCCGACGTGGGCGCCGTTGAGGGTCTTGTAGAAGAGCGAGTTCTTCCGATGACAGATGGACATCTTCAGTGCCCGCTCGCAGATATTGTTGTCCAGGGGCGCCCCGGGGACGCGCAGGAAGAGCGTGAGGCGTGACCAGTGCTTGCGCATGAAGCGGATCGCCTCGCCGAGGCCCGAGTTTGGCTCCACCCTCTTCTCATCGAGCTGCTCCCCGAGCCACTGCTGGAGCTGCTCCATGAGCGGCCCGCTCTCTGCCTGGTGGAGCTGGAGGCGCTTCTCGGGCGAGAGCTGGCGCTCCTTGGCGAGGGCGTCGTGCTTGTAGACCTCCCGCAGCGTCTCGAGGACGTGGCGACACTCGGCAGGGAAGTTGTCGACCACCTCCACATAGCGTCTGCGGGAGTGGGCGATGCAACCGGCCTGGATGGTCTCAAAGTCGCCCGCCGTGTTATGCGACAGCAGGTCGCTCATCTGGATCGGTGGGGGCAGCTCCTTGGCGCGACGAGCCAGCACCGTCTCGAGGTTCTCGCCCGCGTGCTTGGGGCCGGTGAAGAAGAGCGCGATGCGGTGACCGTGGCCCACGGCGACGATCCCGGAGGTGTACACCCCCGTCCGCTCGTCCGCCGCGTCGTCAGCAGCGCCCCCCTTGCGATCCGCCGTCTCCAGCTCGAGGATCTTCATGGTCGTGTCGTCGTTGTGCAGCACGTCGCCCTGCGCTGCCTGGCGGATCAGCTCCTCGTGGGCGGGCGCGAACTGGCCGGCTGCATGCTCGACGACCTCCCACTGGGTCGCGGCCGGCAGCGGGATGCCGAAGCCCCGCTCCAGCTTTGCGATGCGATTGAACGGCAGGCCGGCGCCGTAGCGCAGCAGGCCGATCATGCTCGCGGCCGTCTCGTCGTACTTCTCGGTGCCGACCCCCGGCGGCGCTTCGGCGGTAAACACCTCGCCGCACAGGTTGCAGCGCAGCCGGTCGCACTCGTAGACCGTGGCCGCGAGCGGGGCCATCCCACGCACCCGCACCAGCACGGCCGGCTCGGCCATCGGATAGACCTTGCCGTCGTGGCACGAGGGGCACTTCTCTCCCGCGTGCAACGAGGCATGCGGTAGGACGACCTTCGTGGCACCGCGGTAGGCTGCCGCTGCGTTGCGGCCGTGGCCCGCAGGCTTCGGCTTCTCGCTGGGCATCTCGCCCACAGCGGCGTCATTTGCGCCCGTAGTGGCAGAGGCCTCGGCCCTCTCGTGGGTTTCAGGCTCGTCGCCGAGAACCTGGCTGGTCTTCTCGGTCTGCGCCCCGAACAGCAGCTTGCGCAGCCGATCGAGGGTGGTCCCCTTGGCCTCCAGCTCCTGGGTCAGGAAGGCCAGCGTCTCCACCGCCGCCCGGAGCGTGGCGTGCTCCTCCTCGGTCAACGACGCCTTGGCCCGCTCCACGATCCCGACGAGCTCGTCCAGGCGCAGCTCGCGGCGGGGGGGCGGTCCCTGTCGTGACCGCTGCTTCTGCTTCTTGCGCTTCATGCCACCTCCGCCAGTCGGCGCCGAAAGTCCCGCGACAGGGGATATCCCCACACGTCCTTCAGCGGCCGATTCGCCCGATGCGTCAGGTCGGCCTTGCCCCGCCCGGTCGTCTGCCCCAGAAAGATCCAGTTGGCCGCCCGGTAGCACGTCCCACGGAACCGGGTCGGGTCCGTGAACGTCTCCGCGAAGTACACCGGGTGCCCGTAGAGACGCTCCCAATCCGCCGGCAGCAGCCTGGCCATGCGGCCGAGCAGGTGCGAGGCAAGGTGTTCCACCTCCACCCACGGCAGGATCAGAAAGCGGCTGTTGTAGGCGACCAAGCGCACGTTGCTTCGCCGCGCGGCCATCGTCCAGCCCAGGAACCGATCCCGCGGCCCCAGGTGTCGTGGCGCCGAGCTCCACGCAAAGCACGCCAACGGCCGCGAGCCGGCGTACACCAGGTACTTCAGGTGCTCCCCGACCGGCTGCGTGTAGCCGAGGTAGTGGTGCGTTTCGATCAGGCTGTCGAACAGACTCTCCTCGGCGCTGCGCCGGACCTGCCGAAACTCCAGGGCCCCCAGCTCGCAGAGACGGCCACGGACGGGTGTCGCGTCGATCTCCACCCGTGCTGGCGGTCGCCGCTGTCGGGCCGCCAGCGGCGACCAGCGCGCCACTGGCAAGGTGATGTGGCCCGCCCGCTCCAGCCCCAGCAGAAGTCCCCGGCACACCATGTCCCGCGGATTGCCGTTGGGCTGCACCCAGCCCCAGGCTGCGCACAACGCCAGCGACAGGGCTCGCCGGCTCGCACCCGGATGCGCCGCTATCAGCTCGCTGATGAACGTGACGTCGGCTTTTGTGAGCTGCCGACCGCGATACGCCAAGACGGGCTCCATGCCGACCATAAATACCAGAGCCCGCGATAGAACGCAAGCTCTAAACCCACCCCGTCACCCCGCCGCAACACCAACCGGTCGCCACGCTGGCGCCGCCTTCGTGCTACCCGGGTCGCCGCCCGACAGCAGGACCTGCAGCTCGTGCGCACGCAGCGACATCCCGCCTCCTTCCTCCCGCGATGGCCACCACCGAAACCGTCCCTGCGACAGCCGCTTGTGGCACAGCCAGAACCCTTGGCCGTCGTAAACCAACAGCTTTACCGCCGTACCTCGGCGATTGCGGTACACGAATACGGTGCCCGTGAACGGGTCCGCCCCGAGCGCTTCGCGACACAGCCGCGCCAGACCGTCGATGCCGCGCCGGAAGTCCGCCGCCTCGATGGCCACCAGCACCCGCATCTGCGGCGTGATCTGGATCATGCCCCGCGCCGGCAGAAGCCCTGCACCACTGCGACGACGTCCAGCCGTGTGTCCCCTCCCAAACGAATCGTCAGCCGCATTCCGTCGCCGCCGCAGATCTCTACGACCGGCCCCGCCGTTGCCCTCGAACCAAGAAGCTGCGCACCGCTCAGCTCCACGAATGCGCTCGCATGCGCCGCCCCGCCATCTGCACCGGCCCGCTCCTCAGCCACCCGCCGCGCCAGCGATTCGAAATTCACACCCAACGCGCGAGCCGTCGCGAATGTGCCTTCCCTCCGCGCCAGAGCCACCGCCTCCGCCCAGAGACCTGCGGGCATCGCAGTACGCTTCTCCCGTGTCCCTCGCCACTGCGCGATCCGCTCTCCGACCTTCCTCACCCGCGCTGATTGCTCGACGCCTGCTTTCCGGCTCATGTCCCGTCCTCCCCGGCTTCCGTGCCGCCGCCCGGGAGGCTAGCCCGACTGAACCGGTCCTTTCATGCATGCTTACCGAAGGG
>CAVOJA010000157.1:0-124866 GCA_963696015.1 uncultured Holophagales bacterium | reverse complement strand
GCTGAACACGCCAGTACCGGATACGCGCTTCGGCGTGTTCCGGATGTGAGGGGCCATGGTATCCTCACCTGAACTCGGGCGTCATGCCCCGCTTCATGCGGCATCCACGTCTTTCTGTGATCGCAACCGTTCGGAAGACGTGGATGGCCCGGACAAGCCGGGCCATGACGGGAAATAAGAAGGGTCTCGTCGATGTTTTCTTCACTCCACTGCGAATCGCGTGAGATCGCGCGCGCGATGCGCATGGCAGATCGGCGAAGCTCTCCGACGCGCAGTACGCCGCGGGCCGCGCGGCGCAGGTCGTCACCCTGGCCGATCGGATGCGCCCCGACGTCCTCAACGTCGGCTCCGAGCCCGACACCGAGTCCCGCCTTTCGGGTAAGGCCTTCGTCCGCTCGCCGCAGGGCTTCGCCTCGATGGTCGGAAGCGTCGTCGACGCCGTCGCGGCGGCGGGGCTTTCGAGCGTCCCGCTCCTCGCCGGAACGGGGACGTGGGACGCCTCCGGAGGGACGTATGTCGCCGAGCTCGTGAAGGTCCCGGGCCTCTGGGGGATCGATCTCCACGTCTACCCGGTGAACCACGACTTCCTCCCCCGGCTCCTCTCACTCGCCGCCCAGGCCCGGGCGGCGGGCAAACGCGTGACGATGCTCGAGTGCTGGCTCCAGAAGATCCGCGACTCCGAGCTCGCGACGATCGACTCGGCCTTCGACTCCACGGTCTTCGCCCGAGACTCCTGGAGCTTCTGGGAGCCCCTCGACCGCCGCTTCTTCGGCGCGATGGTCCGTGCAGCCCACGCGGCGCGCATCGACTACGTCTCGCCCTTCTGGTCGCGCCTCTTCATTGGGAACCTCGACTACGCGACCGTGGGCGCCACCTCGCCGCCCCCGTCCTCGGACGAGCTGATCCAGCTCGCCACCGCGGCGGCGGGCGACGCCCTGCGCGCCGGCCGGACGACGGCGACGGGCCGCGGCTTCGCGGCGCTCGTCTCGGGCGACCCGACGGAGCTGACGGTTGCCAAGACCGTCCCGATCGTTCTCGACGTCGCCGGCTCGGGGGGCGCGCACTACGTCACCGAGCTGGTCCTCGCAAACCGCGGGACGACCGCGACCCGGGTCGATCTCGTCTACACGCCGGCGACGTCGCTCGGAGCCTCGGGCGGCGGCCGCGTGACGGTGGATCTCCCGGCGGGGCGGCAGCTCGTCGTCACCGACACGCTCGCCTTCCTTCGGGAGCGCGGTCTCGCGATTCCCTCGGGGTCGAGCCAGGGGGGAACGCTCCAGGCGACCTTCCGCGGGCTCTCCTCGCCGGACGTCGCCTACGCCGGGGCGCGGACGACCTCGCTCTCGGGGAGCGGGCGTGCGGGCCTGTCGTACACCGGCATCGCCCACCACGACGCTCAGACCTGGACGTCCTTCGTCTACGGCCTGCGGACGAGCGCCGCCGACCGGACGAACCTCGCCCTCGCCAACACCGGCGACGCGTCCACGACGTTGAGGGTGACGCTCTACTCGGGCGAAGCGGGCGACTATCGGTCCAGCGTCCTCTCGCCCGACGTGGCGCTGGAGCCGGGGCAGTGGAAACAGCTCGATCGCGTCCTCGAAGGCGCCGGGCTCGTGAACGGCTACGCGCGCATCGACGTCGTCTCGGGCCTCGGCCCGTACCTCGCCTACGCCGTCTTCAACGACGACGTCACGAACGACGGGTCGTACGTCCCGTTCGAGCCGGGGCTCCGGCTCTCGGAAACCCGCCTCGTCCCCGTCCTCGTGGAGAGCGCCGCCTTCGAGAGCGAGCTCGTCCTGACGAACCCGACCGCGGCGACGCAAACGGTGACGCTGTCGTACGTCGAGTCGTTCTCGCCCGCGGGGGGCGCCGGGGGAAGCGTGTCGCTCGATCTCCTCCCGGCGGAGCAGAGGATCGTCCCGCGGGCGATCGACGTCCTCCGGCAGAAGGGCATCGCGATCGGGCCGCGCGGCGCGGCGACCTACGCCGGCTCCCTTCTCGTCGAGTTCCGGATGGGCGGCGCGTCGTCGAGCGGTTTCGCGGGCGCGAGGACCGCGGCCCCGGCTCCCGCTGGCGGCGCCTACGGCCTCTTCTCATCGGCCACCGGGTCCTCGTGGGCGGCGACGTCGGAGGCGTGGGTCTACGGTCTGAAGCAGGACTCGAAGAGCCGCTCGAACCTGGCGCTCTCGACCTGGCCGGGTCCTGGCGGAGCGGCCACCTTTCGCGCCGACGTCTTCGACGGCGCGACGGGCCTCCTCGCTGGCTCGACCGAGGTCCTCTCCGTCGCTCCGGGCGCCTGGACCCAGATCGACGGCATCCTCGGCCGCTTCGGCCTGTCGAACGGATACGTCCACCTGGTCCGGCTCTCGGGCGCTTCCCCCTTCGTCGCCTACGGAGTCGTCAACGACGGCGAATCGCCCGGCAGCGGCGGCACGAACGACGGCAGCTTCGTGACGATGTCGACGTACTGATCCACAGGGACCCGAAGCGACGGGGAAGGGCGACCGGGACGCCGGCGGCCGCGTCGCCGGTCGAGCGTCAGATCGACCTTCTTCCCACCCCCCTTCGCGCCCGACGGAGAGACCGGCCCGAGCCGGAGGGCGAGAGAGGGGCGGTCCGAGCCGGCGCGCGAGCCGGGCAGATTCCGCCTCGTGGAGGCCCCCCCCACGGCGAGGACGCTCAGGCGCCCGGACGCCCGTATGAGCGGGGCGGAACGGAGGACGCCGTTCAGTCGTGCGTGCGCCGCTCTGCTCTGGCGGCCCGCGTCGGCAGGAGCGGCTGCGTCCGGGCGGAAGACGGGGACCGCTCCGGCCCGGTCACGAGGGACTTCCCGTCACGCCCGGGCGGATCCACGTGGAGGTCGACGACATCCCGCAGCCTCTCGAGAAACCGAGGCTCCCGGACTGTCGGAGGGACCTCCGTGCGGCGTGCCTGCAGAGCCAAAGCACGCCAGACCCGAGATGCCACCGACGGGCTCAGGCGCCTGGCCTTCGCCAGGCATCGCGTGCTCCAGCCGTTCGCATCGGCGCCGAGGCGCTCGCGGTCCGGACCGACCCCAGCTCGCGCAGGCGGAGCGCCTCCACGGGGGCTACCCAAGGATGTCCTTCCTCAGGAGGAGCTCGAGCCAGCTGCGACACCGGCGGCAGGAGCCCTCGCGGATCTCGAGCTTCTCGCTGATCCCGGGACACCTGGGGTCGTGGCCGGGCTGGAGGTGCGGACGGAAGCAGAGGACCTCGTTCCAGATATCGGTCTGCTCGTACTGACGGAGCTCGAAGTCCATGCCGGGAACAATGGGTCGCCCGGATGAGCGCGGCGGGAAGACGGTGAAAAGACGGTCGAACGTCTCCCGTGATCGCGTTGGGTCGAAGGGCTGGCGCCCGCGGCTCTCCGGCGCGGAGATGGGGAGGTCCGCCGAATCGAAGGCCTGCGACGTGTGTGAACGCGTACGGTCTCCTCGACGTCTCAGACTCATGCGCCACGAAAGCCGAGTCCGTCAAGAAGGAGCCGATCTTCGCCGGGATCGCGCGCTCGTGGGCCAGCATCGGCATTCCGGGTCTGCCCACCGGCGTGGAGGCGACGCCGCCCCCGTTCCTCGGCTCGCATCGGCGGACCACCGCCACCGAGGAGTGCCGCGGCGACCCGAAAAGCGACGGTGACGACCACAGCTGCCCCGTGGTCGACGACTCGATCGAGCTCGCCCCTGACGGCACGCCGCCGCTGCGCCCGGTGCGGGACACCATGCTCGAGACGTGGGCGCCGCGCCGCTGAGGCGGCCTCGCGAGCGGGGCCCCACGCGGTCCGTTCCCCCCGCGTTCGAAAGCCCCCGCTCGCCGTCGTCCCATCCCGCCTCGAAGGGCCCGGAGCCCTTTCTGATGGTCGCGGGTCCTCTGCGACCGCGCTCCTGGTCCGCCGGCCCTCAGCGCGCGGGGAGGCGGGCGAGGGGGTCGTTGGTGGCGTTGTCGATGACGGTGGCGAAGACGAGGAGAGGGCCGCCGGAGAGGACGTCGACGCGGGCCCAGGCGGAACCCAGGTCGGAGCGGGAGGCGAGGGAAGCGAAGGGGCGGTCGAGCTGGAGGAAGCCGGAGACGGCGACGGAAACCTCCGTCGAGGCGAGCTCGGAGCCGGAGTCGTCGTAGAGGCGCAGGCGCGCGGAGGCCCCGAGCGAGCCTGCGTTCACGAAGGTGACGTTCGTGCGGAAGGCGGCGTCCTCGCGCAGCTGGGAGAGGCGGGCGGAGGCGCCGTCGGCGAGGCCGTCGGACGGGACGAGGGTGGGCAGGGCGAGGCCGAGCGAGCCAGGACAGCTTCCGGCCGGGGAATAGGTGCGGGAGGAGACCGCGAGCGGTCCGTCGGCGTCGACGCGCAGCGGGGCCGAGCCGGAAGCGCCGAGAGAGGCGACCACGTCGGTCAGGACGAGCTGTGAGCCGGGCGGGACGGAGAAGGTGCGGGAGGCGGGGGGCTCGGTGAGGAAGGAGACGGTGGCCGAGCGCGGGACGGAGCCGGGGTTGAGCAGGCCGAGGTCGGTCCGCCAGGAGGATCCTTGCGCGCCGGAGGAGTGGCTGGCCATCGGGATGCGCGCCGCGGAGGCAAGCGCGGCCTCCGGGCTCGCGAAGCGGGCGAGGGGATCGTTCGTCGCGTTGTCGATGACGGTGGCGAAGGCGAGGAGGGGACCGCCCTCGAGGACCTCGACGCGGCCCCATGCGTTGGCCAGGTCGGAGCGGGAGGCGAGGGAGGCGAAGGGGCGGTCGAGCTGGAGGAAGCCGGACGCGGGAACGGAGACGTCGGCGGCGGCGAGCTCGGCGCCGGAGTCGTCGTAGAGGCGCAGGCGGGCGAGGGCGGGGAACGCGCCGGTGCAGACGAAGGTGACGTTCGTGCGGAAGGCGGCGTCCTCGCGCAGCTGGGGCAGGAGGCCGGGCGAGCCCGCGAGGAGCCCCTCGCCGTCGGCGAGCGTGGGGAGGGCCAGGCCGAGCGAGCCGGACGGGAGGCAGCCGGCCGAGGGAGAGAAGGTGCGCGAGGAGACCTCGAGGGCGCCGTCGGTCGCGACGGAGAGGGGGGCCGAGCCTTCGGCGCCGAGGAAGGCGACGACGTCGGGGAGCAGGAGCTGGGCGCCGGGCATGACGACGATGTCTCGGGAAACGGGGCCCTGGGGAGCGTGGAAGGTGACGGTGGCCGAGCGCTCCGAGGAGCCGGCGTTCAGGAGGGCGAGGTCGGTCCTCCACGCCGAGCCCTGCGCCCCCGGCGAATGGCTCGCGACCGGCACCCACTGGCGGCCGCCGGCCGATTCGGTGAGCGCGTTCCCTCCGGGGACGAGCGCGGTGTTCTCGTGGGACCCGAGGATCGCCGTCGCCGCGTAGTACGGGTAGACGGGGACGGTCGCGGCGTTCGACGAGGTCTCGAGGAGGAGCCGGGCTGCGCGCAGGTCGTAGATGCTCCGGATCGGGTGGTTCGAGCCGTAGAGCCGGGTCGCCGTCGCGGCCGCAGGCCGCAGCCACGAGAGGGATCGCTCGGTGCCCGAGCCGGCGACGGCGAGGTGCGCGACCTGCGTCGCCTCCAGCTGCCGGCGGACGACGTCGAAGAGGCCGAGGGCCGAGTCCAGCGAGGCCTGCGAGCCCGCCGCGACGTCGGTGAAGAGGACCGCCGTCACGCCGCGGCGGCGGTCGATCCAGATGTAGCTCCCCCAGGCGCCCGCGCCGACGATCTCCTCCACCTGACGCGTTGCCGGGTCCTCCGCGATGACCCAGTCTCCGAAGCCGTAGTCCGGGTCGGTTCCGTACGGGTAGAGCGGGTGGGTCGCCGGCCAGGGCGAGGCGAAGACGGGGAGAGCGCGGGTGGAGTTCGTGAACAGCTGCTCGATCGAGGCGTCCGAGAGGACGCGGCGGCTGCCCGACCAGCCCCCGTCGATCACCATCTGCGCGAAGCGCATCGACTCCTCGGGGGTGCTCCGGAGGCCACCCGGCAGCGAGGGGTTCGGGGCGAACTCGCCGAAGTCGGTCTGCGGCATACCGCACGGGTCGAGGATGCGGCTCCGCGCGATCTCCTCCCACGAGTCCCCGGCGCGGAGCTCGGCGATCCGGCCGACGGCCTGCATCCCCGCCCCGAGGTATCCGAGCTGGGACCCGGGCGGCGAGTAGGCCAGGTAGCCGAACGTCGCGAGTCGGTCGACCGACTCGGCGAGGGTGAATCGTGCGTCGATCTCGTAGGGGACCGCCGAATCGATGCCGTGGCGCATTCCCCAGGCGTCGAGGATCGTCGGGGCCCCGAGCCCGTGCGACTCGAATTTCGGGAGGGCTGACCCGAGCCGCTCCTCCAGCGACAGGAGGCCTTCGTCGCGGAGCGCGAGGATGACGGCGGCCGAGACCGTCTTCGTGAACGACGCCATCCGGATCTTCGTGTCGTAGCCGATGTCCCCGGCCTGGAACCGGTAGATCTCCTTGCCGTTCTGTCGGACGAGGACGGCGACGTGCCCCTGGAGGTCGGGAAGCTCGGATTGGAGGAGCGCGTCCGCTGCCGACAGGTCGTACGGGCCGGTGCTGGCCGCGATGGCGGACCGGCTGGCGAGGGCGAGGAGTGCCGCGAGCAGAGCGCGCCCGGGACGGGCGAAATCGCTCACGCGGGTGGGATACCGGGGTCGTCGGCGCATCGAAGTCACCTCTTTCCTCTGAAGACGGTTCGGCTCGCTTTACCAGTGCTTTACCAGTGCTTCGCCCGTGCCGGCGGTGAGGTCCTCACCGCGGCGTGCTGCGCATTTCTGCGGCCCGGGCCTTCGCCTCTGCCTTTCGTTCAGCCTTGGTCGCCTCCCAGAGCTTGGCCTGTTCCGGCGTCAGGATCGCCGCGAGCTTCGCGTCCCGCGCCTCGTTGATGGTCCGGATGGCCTTAGCCGCCTTCCGTTTCCCCGCACGGCTCTCGCCCGCACCCTTCCACGCCGTGTCCGCCTGGCGGGCTGCATCGAGGTTCACGGGCGCGACCTGCGCCACCTGCGCGTCCGTCAGTGAAAGGCGAGCCTTCATCGCGTCCGTCAGCTTCTCGGCGCGCTCCTCGGGGCTCGAGGCCAGGGCTGCTCCGGCGGCCGGCCCCGGTTCGGCCTCCTGGGGGGCGGCCGCGACCGGGAGCGCGGACAGCGGGGAGATGAGGGTCGACGCGAGGAGGAGGGCCTTCGTCATCGTGGTGAGCGTCATAGGGGCAATAGACGCTCGTCCACGACAGACGGATTACCAGCGGCCGGGAATCTTCGGAGCAGCCCTCTTGGTGCCGCAGTCGCGCCGGCGACGAGCTGGGCCGTGTGCGCGCCGAACGAGTGGCCGCCCACTCCGGTCGCAGCGCGATTCCAATTCCCCCTCAGCGCCGGGACCTTCGCCTCGATCTCATGGAGCGCGTCGAGGGGGAAGGCGATGTCCTTCGGCCGGCTCGCCCGGTCCGCGAAGCTGCCGGTCCCGGGCCCGGAGGTCCGTCGTGTCGAAGGCGTTTCCGGCGTCTCCGGCACGGGCGCTCGAGGGAAGAACCCAGGAGAAAGGAAGCGGAACCGGAGCCGGGACGCGCTCGATCTGCTCGATGACGAGCGGGCGGATCGCGTCCCATTTCTCGGTCCTCGTGCGCGTCCGGTCCCTGATGAGGATCTGGCCCGATCTCATCAGCTCGGCCATCGCCGCGGAGAGGACCCGATGCCCAGTTCAGAGTCCGCGGTCGACGAGCGTGAGGATCGCCAGCGCCGAGGGCCTCTTCTTGGTAGACGCGATCGGGAGGACGGTGTCGCCCGTCTGGTCTCCGAAATCCTCGAGGAAGAGGGTCTCGTCCCCGCGCGTCAGCGGGAAGGTGAGACCCGAGACCGTCCCTGGAACGAAAGCCCGGAGCTTGGCGCGAAGCGCCGACCCGTCGTACGCAGCATCTTCTTCCGAGCTCCGGAGGCGGCCACCCCCGCGCGCCCCGGCCGTGGCGATCTCGGGAGCGGGTCCGGACTCGCTCGCATCCGCGGTCGGGGTGCCGGAGGGTTACGTCTCTCCAGCGGGACTTCACGCGGCCCGCACGATCGCTCGCGTACTCTCCGCGGAATGGACGCTCAGAAGACGATCGCCCTCGTCGCGCACGACAACCGGAAGAAGCACCTCATCGAGTGGGTGACGTGGAACCACCGCGTGCTCCTCGCGCACGATCTCGTCTGCACCGGCACGACCGGCCGCCTCGTCGAGGAAGCGCTCCGGGCCTTGCTCCCGGAGGGCGACCCGGTCGCCGAGCGGCTCCAGATCCTCAAGCTGAAATCGGGCCCGCTCGGAGGCGACCAGCAGCTCGGCGCGATGATCGCCGAGGGGAGGATCGACGCGGTGGTCTTCTTCTGGGACCCGATGGAGCCCCACCCTCACGACGTCGACGTGAAGGCCCTCCTCCGGATCGCCGTGGTCTACAACGTGCCGATCGCCTGCAACCGGTCGACGGCCGACTTCCTGATCTCCTCGCCCCTGATGGCGCGGGCCTACTCACCGCAGACCGAGGACTATTCCGCGTACACCGGCCGCCCGGTCGCGGACGAGGTCGGCGGGGACCGGGACCAGGAGCCCTGACCGGTCTCGCGGCCGAGGGGAGGAGCGGAACCGCGCCGCCAGCATCGGGTGCGCCCGAGCGCCAGTTCACACCCCCTTAACCCCGTCGAGCGAAAATACGACACTGGGAGGGCCCTGATGGATCCATTGCTTCTGTTTCGTCACGAGGAGGCGCACACCGCGTTCGAGGCCGGTGCCGACCTCGTTCGGGAAGGCGAGCCGGCCGACAGGATGTACGTGATCGTCGAGGGGCGTGTCCGGATCCACGCCAGGGGGAAGACGCTCGGCGAGCTCGGGCCGGGAGAGATCATCGGCGAGGTCGCCCTGCTCGACGCCCGCCCCCGCTCGGCCACGGCGACCGCCCTCGAGCCGACGAAGGCCGCCGCCATAGACGAGAAGCGATTCCTTTTCATGGTCCAGAACACGCCGCGCTTCGCGCTCCACGTCATGAGGGTGATGGCGGAGCGCCTGCGGAAGGACGTCGACCTGATCGTGTAGCTTCGCCCGGAGGTGATGCGCTCACGGCTTCGGGCGTGAATCCCGGGAGACCGGTCACGCAGGGTGCGTCAGAGGGACCAGGCGAGGCGCTCGTCGGAACGGGTCAGCCCTCGTCGTCCTCGGGGCCCCTTTCGCGCGGCTCGGGGACGTTCTCGAAGCCGTCCGACGGGCTCGGACGGACGAACGCCTCGGCCGCCTTCTGGACGAGGCGGCGGGCCTGCTCGACGAAGAGCTGCTGGGAGTCGACCGCGGGCTCCCCGTTCTTCGGCCGGAGCCTCTGGTAGGTGCCGTCGGGGAGCAGCCTCCGGGCCTGCGCGTCGTCGGCCATCATCCGGTCGAAGGCGTCCGAGAGCTGCTCCTGGAGCGCGGCGTCCTCGATCGGGAAGGCGGTCTCGACGCGCCGGAAGAAGTTCCGGGGCATCCAGTCGGCCGAGGAGGCCCAGACCTCGGGCGCTCCGCCGTTCTCGAAGAGGAAGAAGCGGCTGTGCTCGAGGAACCGTCCGACGATCGAGCGCACCCGGATCGTCTCCGAGACGCCGGGGAGGCCGGGGACGAGGCAGCAGACGCCCCGGACGTTGAGGTCGATCGAAACGCCGGCCCGCGAGGCCTCGTAGAGCGCCTCGATGACGTTCGTGTCGACCAGGGCGTTGAGCTTCGCCCGGATCCGCGCCGGGCGGCCGGCACGGGCGTGCGCCGTCTCGCGCGAGATCCACCCGAGCACCGTCCGGTGCAGTTCGCGTGGCGCCGTCACGAGGCGGCGGAACGCCGTCCGGGTCGCGAGGCCGGTGAGGGTGTTGAAGAGGTGAGTGGCGTCCTCGCCCACCTCCGGACGGCAGGTGAGGAGACCGAGGTCGGTGTAGACCTTTGCCGTCGCTGGGTTGTAGTTCCCGGTGCCGAGGTGGACGTAGCGGCGGATCTCCTCCTTCTCTCGCCGTACGACGAGAGCGATCTTCGCGTGGGTCTTCAGGCCGACGACGCCGTAGACGACGTGGACGCCGGCGCGCTCGAGGGCGCGGGCCCAGACGATGTTGTTCTCCTCGTCGAAGCGGGCTTTCAGCTCGACGAGGACGGCGACCTGCTTGCCGTTCTCGGCCGCACGGATGAGGGCCGGGATGATCGGCGAGTCGGAGCTCGTCCGGTAGAGCGTCATCTTGATGGCGAGGGTCTTCGGGTCGTCGGCCGCCGACGCGACGAAGTCGAGGACGGGCGCGAATGCGTCGTACGGGTGGTGCAGGAGGATGTCCCCCTGGCGGATGGCCTGGAAGATCGACCCGTCCGGGGAGCCGAGACTCCGGGGGAACGCCGGAGTGAACGACGCGTCCTTCAGGTCGGGCCGGTCGAGCTCCACGAGAGCCATCAGGTCCGAGGCGCCCAGGAGGCCGGCCACGTCGTAGATGTCGACGTCCTGCACCTCGAGCTGGCGCATCAGGAGCTTGCGGATCTGCCTCGGCGTCTCCGATGAGACCTCGACGCGGACGACGACGCCGAAGCGACGGCGACGGACCTCCTGCTCGATCGAGGCGAGGAGGTCGGAGGCCTCGTCCTCCTGGATCTCGATGTCGGCGTCGCGGGTGATCCGGAAGAGGTAGGAGCTGAGGATGTCGAGGCCGGGGAAGAGCTCCTCGAGGTTGGCCTGGACGAGGCTCTCCAGGAGGAGGAGCTCCGCCCTCGCCGCTCTCACTTTCTTCTTTCCCTCGACGATCGTCCGCATCGAGATGAGCCGGGGGATCGTCGGGGGGATCTTGACGCGCGCGAAGCGGACCTCGCCGGTCTCGGGGTTGCGCGTCTCGATGGCGAGGTTCAGCGACAGGTTCGACAGGAAGGGAAACGGATGCCCCGGGTCGACCGCGAGCGGCGTCAGCACCGGCAGGACGTCGCGCAGGAAGTACTCGCGGGCCGCCTGCCGCTGCGCGTCGTCCAGGTCGGACCAGCTCAGGACGGAGATGCCCGAGGCGGCGAGGCGCGGGAGAAGCTCCTCGTGAAGGCAGGCCGTTTGCCCGGCCTCCATCGTCTGAACGGCCTTCCGAACGAGCCTCAGCTGCTCGAGCGGGCTCAGGCCGTCGTCCGAGACCTCTGTGAGGCGGGCCGAGAGCTGCTCCCGGAGGCCCGAGACCCGGATCATGAAGAACTCGTCGAGGTTGTTCTCGGAGATGCAGAGGAACTTGAGCCGCTCGAGGAGGGGCCACCGTTCGTCCCGGGCCTCGTCGAGGACGCGCTCGTTGAACGCCAGCCAGGACAGCTCGCGGTTCAGAAGAGGCTTTGCGTCGGGAGCCGAAGCCTCTTTCGGCTGCGGTGAGGCTGCGACCCGGGCGGACGATGCGGGCTTCGGGCTCCTCTTTCTCGTCGTTCTCTCGGTCCCGGTCACGCCTCGGCTCCTTCTCGCGCCTGTCCGGAATCACCCTGCCGGAACGAGAGGGCGCGCGGCGACCCCGTCCCCTGGCCCGGGCAGTGAGGATACGGAAGCGACTTGAAGACGGCGTTCAGGCGAGCCGAAGACGCCCGGCCGGCCACCGTCTGCTGTTCAGGGCGCTGCCGCGGCGCTCCGAACCGCCTCG
The DNA here is from genome assembly GCA_963696015.1 of uncultured Holophagales bacterium. Taxonomy (GTDB): domain Bacteria; phylum Acidobacteriota; class Thermoanaerobaculia; order UBA5066; family UBA5066; genus UBA5066. The sequence continues at coordinate 113,285 of CAVOJA010000157.1, read as the reverse complement.
ATCGCGGCCTCCTGAACGCAGGAGTTCCAGCGGACGTCCCGCCCCCCGTCCTCGAAGGGCCAGCACCCCTGGGCGCACCGGCACGGGTACGAGAACCTCAGAAAACCGCTCTCGAGGCTGACCCAGCCCGTGACCGCGCGGAGCCTCTTCCCGTCCCGGAGCACGAGCTCCACGCGGGCCCTGCCACCGGACTCCCGGAGCTTGCGGCCAGCGCCCTGAGCCACCACGATCTCGTCCTTCACGAGGAGGTGAATCGTCTCGTCCCCCTTCTCGGAATCGAAGACGACCGCGGACTCCGCGAGCACGAGCGCCGCATCGCCGGAACCGCGCCACTGCGCGGGAGCGGGAAGCGCTGTGAGGCCTGCGAGCGCGAGGAGGAGAAGGGGACGTGAGGGACTCATCGGATTCCCCATTCGGGAAGGAGAGTGACATCCCGGTGCGAAGAGAATCTGAAGAGAAACCCGGGGGCAGGTCCGAAGGACCCGCCCCCGGGGACCGGGACCGGGCGCGAGGGAGAGACGGTCCTCGCGCCCTGCACTCTTCAGGGTTTCGGAGCCGCGTTCTGGTAGAGACCGTCGCCGGTCTTGTTGTCGACGACCGTCGTGTAGACGAACACTCCGGAGGTGGCCGTGAACCTCACGTAGAAGTCCGCCTGGACCCGATCCGCCTCCGGAACGGACGACAAGAGGCCGAAGATGGAGGTCTGCTCCTGCGAGAGCCCCTTCACGTCGCGGGTCACCGTGCCGAGGACCGAGCCGTCGGGCTTGACGGCCGTGAACGTGACGCTCGCCGCCGTAGAGCTCGGGTTGAACCAGCCGATGTTCGTGCGGTAGGCCTTCCCCGCGGCCTGGTCCGCCGCGCTCGCCTGGGAGAGCTGGAGGAGCCAACCCTCGGTGAGGGCATTCGCGCGGGTGACCGCGGCGACGTTCAGGAGCGACGTCCCCTGGTCGGAGGCGCGCTTGTCGTTGATGACCTTGTGGAAGAACGCGACCGGCTGGTCGGCGGTGATTCGCGCCGCGCCGGAGCCGTTCGTGAGACCGAAGAGGGTACCGAAGACGTCCGGGACCGTGACCTGCCCGCCGGCAGGGACGACCGCCGAGGCGACCGCGGAGGGGGCGGAGAGGCCGTCGGGGTTCGCCAGGTAGGCCTCGGCCGTGATCGAGGCGGCAACGGTGCCGGGGTTGACGATCGAGAGGTCGGAAACGAAAGAGGTGTCGTTGAGGCCGTCGGCCTTCGTGACCGTCGGAAAGTAGACCTCGGTCACGGCGGCTCCGCCGAGCTGCCCGCGGATGGCGCCGGCCGCGAACTCGGCGTTGTGAACGTTGAAGTAGAAGCCGGTCGGGTTCCCCTTGATCTCGTCGATGATCGCCTGGGTCGCCGTCACGGTTCCCGTCGCCAGACCAGCGGAGAAGGTCGGGGCGAAGTCGATGACCACCGGGCCCGACTCGCCCGCCTTGCCGCGGTGGATGTGGGCCATCGTCGGAGAGGCGATCTTGTTCGTCAGGATGCTGTAGGTCACATTCGTGCCGCTGAACGTGGCGACGGCGTAGCCGGAGCCGTCGGAATCGCCGGGTCCGGGGACCTCGGCGGCTCCGGTCAGGCTCCCGCTGAAGGACTGGGCCGCGGCGGGCACGGCCACGAGGAGGCCGAGCGCGGCGGCGAGGAGGGTCTTCTTCATCATCGTTCTCTCCTAGTCGGTCTTGAATCCGTAGACCTTGTATCGGTCGCCCTGCTTCACCACCGAGCCGAAGAGGTGGAGCCTCTTCCGCTCGCCGGCCGAATCCTCGACGACGAGGGCCGGACGGACGAGCAGCTCGAAGCCGGCGTAGTCCTTCGTCCCCTCGGGCTCGACCGCGACGAGGCGGTACGGGACGCCCGAGTGGTCCGCGAGGAGCCGGTGGAAGGCGACGTCGTTTCGCATCGCGTAGTGACCCCAGACGAAATCCGGTGTCAGGTTGTTACCGGGGTGGGAGACGGGGAGCCAGGGCCAGATGACGCCCCGGAACTCCTCCCGGCTCAGCGCGAGGCGCCGCAGGGCGTCCGCGTCCCCCGCCGCGAGCGCGTCGAGGAAGCGACTCACGGCCTCCTCGAGAGTCGGCGACGCATCGGAGAGGCAGGCGTCCTGCGCCGGCGCCGCGCCCGCCCTTCCCGCGAGGGAGAGGGCGGCGAGCGCGAGGGCGGCGAGCCGGAGGAGCGGGCGGAGCGTCATCGGCGATCGGCCCTCAGTTCTGCGAGAAGGTGGTCCAGGGGGCGAGGATCCAGTTGTTGCCGGGGCAGACGCCACCGACGCAGCTGGCCGGCTCGAAGAAGCCGTCGTCCGGCGGCTGGGCCGCGTAGCGAGCATCGGCCGCGGCGGAGCCCTCGGCCGGCATGACGTTCGGCATGGTCGGCTCGGTCGGGTCGACGAGGCCGGCGGCGCCGGTCCGGTTGTTCTTCATCGTCTGCGTGATGAACGTCTTCGTGAACTGTCCGTTCGCGTTCGTCCCGAAGCCGCCGTCCTGAACGGCGGTGTTCAGCGTGAAAATCGAGTGGTCGACGACGAGTGAGCCGTTGGTGGCCTGCGCCTGGGTCGCCGCGTCGCGGACGTCGATCATCAGGCCCGCCCAGCCCTGGGCGATCAGGTTGTAGAGCTTTCCGGCGGTGCCGCGGCGGAGGACGATCCCCTCCGTCTCGGCCGAGGCGGCGGGCTTCATCCCGATGAACGTGGCGTTGTAGATCGTCGGCGCCGAGCGCGGCGTCAGGTCGTTGGCGCCGTCTTTGTTGTCGGCCTCGATCCCGCGATTGCTCGGCGTCGCGCCCGTCTGGACCGCGACGGCCCACTGGACCCGGCCGTTCCACCCCTCGACCCAGTCGATGTTGTCGTCGCCCGTGAACGTGGCGAGGAGGTACTTCGCGTCGACCGTCCCGCCGAAGAACTCGAAGGCATCGTCCTCGTTCCAGTGGACCTGGACGTGATCGACCTTCGTCCCTTTGCCGACGCCCTGGAACGCGATGCCGTTCAGCTCGTTCTCGGGGCTGAACTCGATCCCGGCGAACTCGACGCGGACGTACGAGAGCGTGCCGCTGCTGTCGTTCGCGTCGGGGGTCGTGCCGCCGCCGTACGCGCCGGTGTTCCCCTCGCCTTGTCCGATGCCGCCCGGCGTGTTGATCGGGGCGAAGCCGTTGATGATCAGGCCGCCCCAGTCGGCGCGCGTGCGGGTCCCGGCCGGCTGGTCGGAGGTGAAGACGATCGGCTGGAGGGCTGAGCCCTGGGCGACGATCTTCGCCCCGCGGTCGATGACGAGCGTCCCCTTCGTGGCGAACTCGCCGGCGACGACCGTCCCGCGCTCGATCGTGAGGATCGCGGGCTGGCGGACGAAGACGGCGCCCTTCAGGAGCCACTGCTTGTCTGCCGTGAGGGTGCGGCTCGCCGTGATGTCGCCCTGGATGGCCTCGGTGCCCGAGACGACGTTGTAGAGCGCCCAGCCCTTCGACAGGACCTTCGTCCCCGTGGCGTCACGCACCTCGAGGACGAACATGTAGCGGCCGACGGGCTGGCTGACGGTGAGGGCCGGCCCGAGCGCCCCGCCGGGCCCGAAGAAGACGAAGTCGCTCAGCTTCGGGACGTTCACCGGCACGGGGGTCGTGCTCGTCCCGAAGAGGTCGCGCTGCTCGCTGCCGAAGGACCCGGAAGGGATGTTGTACCAGGTGCGTGCCCCGCTCACCCGATCCTGGCGCGAGAGGTAGATCGTGGCCGCGCTGGAGAGGCCCTTCGGGTCCATCGCGACTCTCAGGCCGAGCGGCTTGCCGGACTCGAACGTGTAGCCCGGCGTCACCTCGAGGAGGATGGCCGGGATCCGGCCTCCGGCGACGGCGGCGGCCGCGGAGTCCTCGGGCGCGGGGATCGCCTGCCGGATCCACTCGGCGCCTGGCACGGAAGCGCCCTCGGTGAGGGGAACGCGGCTCGTGGCCGCCGCAAGGGATCCGGCCGCGAGCAGCGGGATCGCCAGCAGGAGGGAGAAGTGTCGCTTCATCGTTCTCTCCTTTCGTCGTTCGGGTGACCGCACGGGGTCCCGATGGCTACATGTCGAAGCGGTACTTCAGCTGGAGGCCGTAACGCCGGCCTTCGCTGTAGGTGCGCTGGGGGAGGCCTCCCTGGGTGAAGCGGACCTCGGCGTCCGTGATGTTCGACGCCGCGAGCTTGAAGCCGAGGCCGGGAACGAGGAAGTTCAGGTCCTGGGCCCACGTCAGGTCGACGGTCGTCCGGGCCGACTCGATGATGTCCGGGAGACCGGAGGAGCCGACGTCGCTGATCCGGTCGCCGGTGTAGTTGACGAAGAGCTGGAGCGAGAGGCCGGTTCCGATCGGCGCCAGCTCGAGCGTCCCGTTCGCCACGTGGTCCGACTGCCCCTGCAGCGCCCGCTCGCGGCTCGTCAGGATCCCCTGCTTGTCGCCGATGTCGACCTTCGAGTCGACGTAGGTGTAGTTCGCGATGAACGTGACCGCCGAGAGGGACTGGGCGAACGTCCCGAAGTTGACGCGCGCCTCCAGCTCGCCGCCGAGGTTCCGCGCCCCGGCGACGTTGTTGTACGTCGTCCGGAGGTTCGCCGTTGGCTCGAGCGTCTGCTCGATCGGGTCCGTCAGGTCCTTGTAGAAGAGGCTGACGGCGAAGACCTCCCGGCCTGAAGGGAAGGCTTCCCAGCGGAGGTCGTAGTTGCGGATCGTCGCGCGCCGCAGGTCGGGGTTCCCGATCGTCGCGCGACCCTCCGAGATCTCGGTGAACTCGAACGGGGCCAGCTCGCGGAACTGCGGCCGGTTCACGGTCTGGCTGAACGCCGCCCGGACGTTCGCCTTCGTGCCGAGCTGGTAGATGACACTGACGGCCGGGAGGACGTCCGTGTCGTCGAGGACGGACTCGACGACGGTCGGGTCGAGCGCGAACTGGTCGAACGTCCTCACGTTGATCTGCGCGTTCTCCACGCGCGCGCCTCCCAGCAGCCGCCAGCTCCCCGTCCCGAGCTCGGCCATCGCGTACCCGGCGAGGACCTCCGAAGTCCCGTCGTAGCGGTCGGTGGGCCGGGTCTCCTCCCCGATCTCCATCCCGGTCGGGCTGATGTTCGCGGAGGAGAGGAGCTCGTCGGGAGGAAGGGTCCGGTCGACGTTCCCGCGCGGGCGGAAGCGGAAGCGCCGGGCCGCGAACTCGCGCTCCCCGTCGTTCCAGGCCGCGCCGTACTTCAGGGTGATGGGGGCCTCGTTGCTCCCGGTCGTCGTCGTCAGGTCGAGGTTGGCCTCGAAGATCCTGTCCGTCAGGTCGTCGAAGAGGAGGAAGCCGCTCTGGCTTTCCTCGGCGAACGTGTAGACACCCGTCGTCGGGTCGACGAAGTAGAGCGACTGGCGGACGTCCTCCTCTCGCGTGCCGCGCGAATAGGCGACCTTCCAGTCGACGAACGTCCCGCTCCCGAGGAACCCCTCGAGGTAGTGCTCGCCCGCGACCTGCCCTGCGAGGATCTGCTCGCTCGTGTACTTGCCCCGCCGGTCGAGCTGGTCGGCGCCGGTGTCGTCGTCGAAGTAGTCGACGAGACGGAACTCCGCTGCGGACGTGTCCGTCATGAAACCGCGCAGGCTCAGGCGGCCGGTCTCGCCGAGCTTCCAGCCGAGGTTCGCGAGGAGCCCCTGCTTCACCGACTCCTCGCTCGTCTTGTAGTCGAAGTCGTTCCTGAGGACGAGGCCCTGGTCCGTCGTCGCGTAGCGGGCCTGCTTCTCTTCCTGGTACTTGAAGGGGTGGCTGTAGGTGCCCGAGACGAGGACCCCGAGGTTCCCGAAGGTCCCGGCGAGGTTGAGGCTCCCGCCGAGGTTGAGGGCTGCATCCTTCTGGTCCCCCTGCCAGGTCCCGCCGAACGAGCGGCCGATCTCCTGGAGCTGGTTCGGCGTGAAGCCGGACCCGGTCGCGGGGTTGCCGCGGATGACGAGCTGTTCCGGGAGGGATGCCGGCGCCGGCTGCCCCCCCTTTCCGAACGTCTCGAGACCGCCGGCGTATTCCCCGAAGGGCTCACCGGTCGTGTTGTCGCTGCTGACCCCTCCGAGGGTCAGGCCGATGAACGGCGTCGGAGGGAAGTCGGTGCTCTTCAGGTCGACGAGGCCACCGGCGAACTCGCCCGGCTTGTCCGGCGAGTACGACTTGGCGACCGTCACCTTCTCGAGGAGCGTCGAGGGGAAGAGGTCGAGGGGAACGACCTTCTTCTCCGGCTCCGTCGACGGGATCAGCGTCCCGTTCAGGCGCGTGGTGCTGTAGCGCTCGCCGAGCCCTCGGACGAAGACGTACTTGTCGTCGACGAGCGAGACGCCGACGACGCGCTGAACGGCGCTCGCAGCCGTCGAGACGGAGCCCTTCGTCATCTCCCGGGCTCCGATGTTGTCGCTCACCTCGGAGGCCGTCCGCCGCTCGACGAGAAGGGCCTCCTCCGTGGAGTCGGCGCCGCGCACGGTGACGACGACCTCGGCCGAGGTGGCGAGCCCCGCGCCGCCGGTGATGGCTCCCGCCGACCCGGTCCCCGACGGCTCGAGGACGACGCCGATGTTCTGGACGCGCCCCGCCTCGAGGACGACGTCCGTCACCGTGCTCGGCTTGAAGCCCTTCGCCGTGATGCGAACGATCCGGGTCCCGGGAGCGACGTCGAGGCGGAAGAGACCTCGGAGGTCGGTCCGGGTCGTAAGGCCCGTTCCGTCCACCGCGATCGACGCCTCGGGAACCGGGTTCCCGGACGCTTCGTTCACGACGATCCCGGTGAGGATGCCGGTGGGCTCGGAGTTCGCGTCCCGAGCCAGGCCCGCGACCAGTGCCAACGCCAGGAGGGCGATCGAACCGCGTCCAGAGACGGTCATCCGCATGCGGCGCATGAGACCCCTCCCGTGTGCAAGCCCCTTCAACGCGAAGTAAGAACCTCTTGCAGATCGAACGATCGGTTTGAAGGCGGCCGGAGTCTCCGACGACCGCCCTCGGAGGCCGAGGCCCGATCGCCGGGCCACCGTAGAACGAACTCCGTACACGGTCCTCACGACGGTTTCAAACGGAGGAAGTCCACTCCGTTCCATGAGCAGAATCCCCTCTTTTCGCGCACGCACCTGGTCCGCGACGCTCGCCCTCACCCTCCTCTTCGCAGCACCCGCCCGCTCCGATTCCTACGGTCTCCTCCGCGCCTACGTCTCCGACGAGGAGGGACGTCCGCTGGGCAACAGCGTCGTGAAGATCACGCCCCCCGGCCTGACGGCGACGTCCGACGCCTCGGGAATCGTCCGGATTCGCCTGAAGGCGCGCAGCTACGAGCTCTCGGCGTCGCGGGGTGGATACGAGGCCGACGTGCTCACCGGCGTCGAGCTTCCGGTGAACTCCGTCAAAGACGTGCTCCTCGTTCTTCGCGTGAAAGGAACAGCGGCTCCCATTCCGGCGCCGGCGCCCTGACGAAGGCGTGCCCGTGCACGTGAAGGCTTCGGCTTCACCGACGGGAAAGGGCGTCGCCTGGGGCACACCTGGGGATGAGCGGCTGCCTGCCGACACGGACCGCACCGCCACGGCCGTCCTCGCCCTTCCGGCCGCCCTCTTCGTCGCACTGGCCGGCGTGGGCACGGCCGTCCTCGTCCTCGTCGCGCCCGGGCTCCCCGGCAGCCTCCTCTCCTGGCCTTTCGCGATCACGATATGGCAGCTCTCGGTGACACCCTTCTGCCGCGCGACGGGCATCTACCGCTACCACTCGCCGATGTTCAAAGCGACGTTCCGGACGTCGCGCACCTACGAGGTCCACGGAGGGACGAGCTGGGACTGGCTCGTCCTCTTCCGCTTCCGTGACCGGGGCGCTCCCGCGGCGAGGCGGGTGATGATCTGGTACCTCGAGGGCCTGATCGACCTCGCGTCGCGCATCGAGAGCGGCGAGATCCCGCGGAGCGTCGAGATCACCGGGACGTCCTACTTCTTTCGGGCGGAGACGGCCCGCCGCCTCGGGTTCCGGATCCGGCCCGCGGGCTTCCGGCTCCGGTTCAACCTCCTCCTGAACGCCCTGGACCTCTGGCTCGCCTACAGCTTTACACGCGGCCGCTTCGCCCTGCCCGGTCTCCTCGACGCGAAGCAGGCCGTCATTCGCGGCGACGAGCTCGTCCGGCGGAAGGGCCAGATCTCGCGCCTCCGAAAGACGCTCGACCGGAGGCCGCAGGCGGCTCTCCCCTGATCGTCTCAGGTCGACTCGGGAGCGCGCTCGCTGTCGAGATCTGCCATCGTCTGGGCCGGGTACCGGTCGCCGGCTGCGGCACCGGCCGGGATGGCCGCCTCGATCCTCGCGAGATCGTCCGGGGTCAGGGTCACTTCGAGCGCACCCAGGGCTTCCGCGAGGCGGTCGCGCCGTCGCGCCCCGACGAGGGGAACGACGTCCTCGCCCCGCGAGAGGACCCACGCGATCGCGAGCCGGGCGACGGTCGTTCCCAGCCGGGAGGCGATCCGGCGAAGCTCCTCCCCCAGGTGGAGGTTCCCCTCGAGGTTCTCGCCGGAAAATCGCGGGACCCAGCTCCGGAAGTCGCCTGGCGTCAGCACGCGGTCCCGTGACCAGTGGCCGCTCAGGAGCCCCCGCCCCAGGACGCCGTAAGCGGTGATCGAGACGCCGAGCTCGCGGCAGGCGGGGAGGATCGACGATTCGATACCCCGCGAGAGGAGCGAGTACTCGATCTGGAGATCACAGATCGGGTGGGTCGCGTGTGCCCGCCGGATCGTCGCCGCCCCGGCCTCGGAGAGGCCGACGTGGCGGACGTGCCCCTTCCCGACGAGCTCGGCGACGGCGCCGATGGTCTCCTCGATCGGGACCTGCGGGTCGACGCGCGCGAGCCGGTAGACGTCGACGTAGTCCGTCCCGAGCCGCCGAAGCGTGTAGGCGAGCGCGTTCTTCACTGCGACCGGCCGGCCGTCGACGCCGGTCCAGCCACCATCCGGGTCGCGCAGCGCACCGAACTTCACGCTGAGGACGACGCTGTCCCGGGGGCGCCCCCGGAGCGCTTCGCCGAGAAGGAGCTCGTTGTCTCCCATGCCGTAGAAATCGCCCGTGTCGACGAGGGTGATGCCGGCGTCGAGAGCGGCGTGGATCGTGGCGATGCTCTCCGCCCGATCGACAGGGCCGTAGAAGTCGGACATCCCCATGCAGCCGAGGCCGACGGGAAAGACGCGGGGGCCAGTGGCACCGAGGGGGCGTGACGACATGGGCTGGTCTCCTTCTTTCCCGTAGCCTTTGCGAAGCGCCGGGAAGAAGTCAACTCTTCCGTGTCACGGGCCCGCGTTCGCACCGTGCGGCTCTCCCCTTGCGCCAGGATGGCTGCCCGATGTCGAACGGCCGCCTCAACGTCGACTGGAGGAGCCTCGTCGATCATCAGGGCGCGGTCGCGGCGTCCGAGCCCCTCGGTCAGGTGCAGGAGAGGTTCTCGAACGCCGAGTCGGGCTATCTCGCCGTCCTCGAGGGCGAGACGCCGATCGGGATCGGCTCGCGGGATCATGTCGGGACCAAGCTCGGCTCGCGCTACGGTTTTCCGCTCTTCGCGAAGGCCCCGGTCAGGGAGCACCTCCTCCCCGACCCCCTCTTCGTGAGCGTGGGCGAAGCGCTGAACGACGTTCTCGCCCGCGTCTCCGCGCGAACGGGCGAGGCGTTCAGCGAAGACGTCCTGCTCCTCGACGAACAGGGGCGGTACCTCGGCCTCATCGGCGTTCAGACGCTCGTGCGCCTGCAGACGCGCCTCTTCCTCCAGAGCATCGAGGAGCTCGAGGAGAAGCAGGCCGACATCGACCGGCGCCACCGCCAGATGCTGGAGGAGCTCAGGATCGCGCGGGAGCTGCAGCTCGCGCTGCTCCCGCGCTCCACGAAGACGCTCCCCCCGGCGTCGGCTGTGGAGTCGGCCACCGTCCGCGTCCTCTCGCGCTACGTTCCGCTCGAGCAGGTGGGCGGCGACGTCTACGAGATCGTGCCGATCTCCCAGCGGGCCCTCGGCGCCCTCATCGTCGACGTCGCGGGCCACGGCGTGCAGGCGGCTCTCGTCACGGCGATGCTGCGCGGCCTCATCCACGAGCACGCCGAATCGATGCGTCGCCCCGGCGAGCTCCTGACGGGGATCAACGAGAGCCTCCATTCGATCCTCGAGGACGGGCGGATCGCGACGTTCGCGACGGCGTTCGCGCTGGTCGTGGACCTCGACGCGGGAGTCCTGCGCCATGCCTCGGCCGGACACCCGAGCCCGCTCCTCCTGCGTCGAGACACACCGGCCCCCGTGCCCCTCGACTGCGATCCCGGCTCGAACGAGGGTGTCCTCGACTCCTCCCCGGGACCCGGTTCCCGACGGCCGAAACGCCCCTGAAGAAGGGCGACGCGGTTCTCCTCTTCACCGACGGCCTCCTCGAGCTGAAAGGGCCCGCCGGAACGCACCTCGGCGAGGAGGGGCTCCGGCGTCTCGCCGGGAGCCTGGCGGGCCTTCGCGGTGAGCCGCTTCTCAACGGCCTCCTCGAGAGTGTCCGTTCCTTCTCTTCGTCGGGCACCTTCCAGGACGACGTCTGCCTTCTCTCGGCCGAGGTCCGGTCGCCGCGGACCCGGGCGCGCCGCGCTCGGGCTTCAGCTCGTCGACCGGCCCGTTCGCTTGACGACCAGGATCGAGGCGTCGTCGTGGAATCCGCGGGTCCCGGTATGCAGGTCGAGGTCCGAGAAGAGCCTTTCCACGACCGTGGCGGCGGACGAGACACCGAAGCGGCTCGCGAGCCGCAGGAGGCGCTCGGCACCCAGCTCCTCTCCGGTCGCGGAGAGGCATTCGGTAACGCCGTCCGTGTACATCACGAGCATGGCTCCGACCGGGAGGTTCACGCTGGACAGCTCGTAGCGGTAGGTGCGCGAGATCCCGAGGACGCGGCCGGTCCCTTCGAGGAAACGGGCCGGGCCGGCCCCGACCAGGATCGGCGGCGGGTGGCCCGCATTCACGTAGCGGAACTCCCCGCCCGCGTCGAGCTCTCCGAGGAGGAGTGAAACGAATCGCGAGGAGAGGGTCGTCCCGGCGAGGACTTCGTTCAGCCGATAGACGAGGCTGGCCAGCCGCACGCCGCACAGGATGCCCATCCGCGCCCCGATGACGACGTCGCGGGCCTCGAGCGCCGCCGGCAGGCCATGGCCCGACGCGTCACCCACGGCGAGCGCGAGGCACTCGGAATCCACCGGGATGACGTCGTAGACGTCCCCGCCGACGGTCTCGGCCGGCACGGAGCGTGCCGCGATCTCGAAGCCGTCGAGCCGCGGAATCGGATCGGGGAGAAGGCTCCTCTGGATCGCCCGGACCTTGTCGACGACTCCGGTCCACGCAAACTCCGAAAGGCGCAGCTGGACGGCCTCGCGCGCGATCTCGAGGAAGACCACCGCCTCCTCGGACGGCAGGGCGCTGAGCTCGAAGCGGGCGACCCAGTCGGACTTGCCGCGGAGGACCCACTCGACGGCCGGGACGGGAAACCCCTCGACGACGACGCGCTCGTGCAGGAGCCTTCGGGCCCTGACGGGGTCGGTGACTTCGTCGAGGACGTCGATCCATCCCGACGCCTGGCCGCCATGCTCGTGGAGAAGGTCCAGTGTGCTCCGCAACGCCCGCTCGAGCAGCGCCTGCTCCGTCTCGGCTTCCAGCCGGCCGTAGGTCTCTTCCGCCAGCCGGAAGAGGTGCTTGGGTGAGCTGGTTCCCGTCTCGATCGTTTTCATGGGTCTCGTCTCCCCGGTCGTGCGCACGATCGGGCCCGCCACCTAAGTCCCGGCGTCGACCACGTGAAGGCCATGTCAATGCCTGCATCCCGCCGGCGAAGACCACACCCCTTCGAGGGAAGCGGGGGCGTTTCCGGGTCTTCACCCCGGCCTCATGCGAGGCGGCTACTCTCTCCAGCCGTGGCCCTGCGGATCGAAGCGTCCCCGATCGGCCTCGCGGCGAGCGACCAGCGGCGGCGGACGGCGCTCGTCGGCCTGGATGCGGCGCTCCTCAGGAAGAGCGAGTTCGTGAGCGTCTTCCAGGAGATCCGCGACCTGCGCGGCGACGCCGTCGTCGGCTACGAGGCTCTCCTTCGGCTGCCTCCCGACGTCGGGTTCGAGGGGCCGCTCAACGCCTTTCGAGTCGCCGCGGCGGCCGGGCGTCTGCCCGACCTGGAGATCGCGGCCCTCGAGGCGCACCTCTCCGCGGCGCGCGCCCTGCCGAAGGGCCGCCTCTTCCTGAATCTCTCGGCGCTCTCGTTCGAGGACGAGCGCCTGGAGCCGGGCGCCCTCACGCGGCTCGTGAGGGAGGCGGGGTTCGCGCCGGAGCTCGTCGTCCTGGAGCTGACGGAGCTCGTGCGCCTTGCCGATCCCGTGAAGTTCGCGCGGTCGGTCAGGCCGCTCAGGGAGGAGGGCTTCGGCCTCGCCGTCGACGACTTCGGGGCCGGGTTCTCGAACGTCCCGCTGCTGGCCGAGCTCGCACCCGACTTCATCAAGCTGGATGCGTCGCTGGTGACGGGAGCCCGGATGCACCCGAGGAAGAGGATCGTCCTCGAGGCCCTCGCGCAGCTCGGCCGCCGCCTGAACGGGACGGTCGTCGCAGAAGGTCTCGAGACGGATGAAGACGTCCACGCAGCCCGCGAGGCGGGGGTACCGCTCGGACAGGGCTACGTCTTCGGCCGGCCGGCCGCCGCCTCGGCTCACCTCACCGGCGAGGTACGACGGCCGTACGTCCTGAGGTCCAGTCTCACGGCGCCCGGGGAGACCGTGGGGCCTCTCGTGAGGGTGGTCGCCACTGCTCCCCTCGACACCCCCGTCGGCCGCCTCGTCGCCCCCTCGAGCAGGAAGAGGAGCTCGCGGCTGTCCCGGTCCTCGACGGGCGCGCCGCGATCGGCCTGGTGACCCGGGCGCTTCTCTTCTTCCACCTCGGGCACCAGTACGGCTTCTCGCTCTGGCGGGACCGCCCCCTTCGCCGGTTTCTCTCGGAGATGGACGTCCCGCACGACACTCTTCGCTCTGACGCACCCCTCGAGGACGCTGCGGAGGTCGAGCAGCGGAGGCCCGTGGCGCGTCGCGACGAACCGATCCGGTAGAGACGCCTGCCGGCGTCTTCGAGGGGCTGCTGACGGTCGACGCCCTCCTCGCCGAGATGACCCGGCAGAAGGTCGCGCTCGCTCTCCAGTCCAGTCCGCTCACGGGTCTTCCCGGGACCTCGCTACTGGCGAGGCGGGCCGAGGCGCTCCTCGAGGCCGGCCGTCCTTTCTCTCTCGGCTGGGCCGACCTGGACGACTTCAAGCCGTTCAACGACCGCTACGGCTTCGCCCGCGACGACGCCGCCCTCCTCCTCACGGCGGACGTCCTGTCCCGCCATCTCGGCGACGGCCCTGAAGAGCTCCTCGCCCACGCGGGGGGCGACGACTTCGCCTTCGTCGTGCGACCCGGGGGCGTCGAGGAGCGGGCGCGCGACGACCGCGGAGCTCGTCGAACGGATCGTCGAGCTCTACGATGCCTCCGAGCGCGCGGCCGGGACGATCGTCGCGACCGATCGGCTCGGCGTCCGTCGTTGCTCCGGTTTCCTGAGCCTCTCGATCGGAATCGTCACGTGGAACGGCGAACGAGGCGTCGACTACCGGAGGCTCGCGTCGACCGTCGCCGAGCTGAAGCGCGCGGCAAAGGCCATCGCGGGCCCGGCGGTGATCCTCAACCGCCGGCGTCTCGGCGAGACGGACGGCGGCGCGCTCGGGGCGTTCCTGAACGTTGGGTTAACCGGGTCGTCACGGGATTCCGCGATTCGAGAGCCGAACCTCCCGGCTGGAGGCCATCGATGAGCGCGGTCCCCACGACACGATCCACGGCCCTCGAGGGAGACCTCGAAAACCTGGCGCTCCCCGAGCTGATCCAGTTCTTCCATATCCAGGGACGGGACGGGGTCTTCGCCGTCACCGGGCCCGACGGGAAACCGCTCGCCGCGCTCTGGTACCAGGGGCGGGAGGTCGTTCACGCCCTCGCGTTCGGCCTCGAGGGAGCCGACGCCGTCTACGCGGCGCTCACGATCACGAAGGGACGGTTCGAGTTCGTTCTAGGCCACCATTCACCTCCGCCGCGGACGATCCGGGAGAGCGTACAGAACCTCATCCTCGAAGGCTTCCGGAGACTCGACGGCGCCTGGAACGTGGAGGCCGTCCTGCCGGCGGACGACCAGCCGCTCTTCGTGGCGCCGGAGCCGCCGCAGGACGACATCCGCCTGACCGCGAAGGAGTGGTCGATCCTCTCTCTCGTCAACGGCAAACGGACGATCCGCCAGATCATCGTGGCGACGGCCCGCCCCGAGGAAGACGTGCGCGGCGTCCTCGCGGGGCTCCTCACGGCGGACCTCGTCCTGAAGGAGCGCGACTCGGCCTTTCTCGACCGCATCGTTCCCCAGGTGAGCCGCGAAGGCGGAGTGCGGTTCGCCGCGCCGACGCTCCTCGGGACGCTGATCCTGAAGAAGACGGACGGCACGCGGAGCCTGAAGGTTCTCCTCACCGACCTGGGTGTCGCCGAGGAGCGATTCCTCGAGGACGTCCGCCTCCTCGTGAGGCACGGTCGGATCACCTTCTCCGCGGGGGAAGCGGAGTACCGCAGGTACGTCGAGTCGGCCTGAGGAGCGCTACTGGAGGAGCGTTGCCCGATGGCGCTGCGAGGCCTCTCCCAGCCTGGACAGCTCCTCGATCTCCCGGACGGTCTCGCCCGTCGCCTCGGCGCCCGCGACGAGCTCGTCGAGGCGCGCGGCCACCTCGCCCGGCGCCAGGAGCGCGGCGGATTCCTGCGCGAGGATCTTGAGGGCCGTCTCCAGCGTCTCGAGCTCGGCGAGGAGGACCTCGCGACGCTCCCTGCCGCGGGCCATCGACTCCACGAGGCGGACTTTGTAGTCCCTTCCGTCGCGCAGCCGCTGGCGGAGAGCTTCGGACGTCGAGGGGTCGGCGATGCGCCGCTCGAGCTCGGCGATCTCGGGCGCGAGGGTCTCGGGCGCGGCCTTCACCGCGCCGAGGTCCTCGAACGCCTCCAGCGCTTTCAGGTGCGAGAGGGCATTGCCGAGGAGCTGGTCGAGCTTGGCCCGCTGCTCGAGGAGGAGCGGCTGAGAGACCTCGGAGAGACGCGCGTAGCTCCGCTCGATGACGGCGGCGAGGGACTGGATCTCGGCGAAGCGCTGGCGGCGCTCGAAAGAAAGGCCGTCCCCGGTGAGCCGCGGCGGAGGAGCGCCCGCGCCGGCGGTCCCGGGCACGAGGGCCCCACGCCTGCGCATCGCCAGGGCGTTGGCGAGGCGCTCGTTCCCGACGACCGCTGGCAGGAGCACGAGCTCGAGGCCCGCCAGGACGAGGAACGGGAGCCAGCTCCCCGAGAGGACGGCAAATCCCACGGCCCCCGCGGCGACGATCGCCTGGTACTGGTTGAGGAGCGCGTCCTTCAGGCTCACCCCACGGCCGGCCATCTCGGTCAGTTTACCGGTGCCGCCGTCAGGACGCGGGAACGCCCATCACCCTGCGCCACGTTTCGAGGAGGAGGCGGGTGACTTCACCGGACGGAGGCTCGGCGGTCGGGGGAATGTCGATGCGGACGCCGTACGGCTTCAGCCGGTTCCAGGGGTTGTTCGGGTCGGCGGTGAGGACCTTGACGTCCGGGTTCGCGGGGCGAAAGCCGGAGTCCAGCGCCCGCTGCTGAATGGGCACCGAGAGGAGGAAGTCGCGCAGGACCTTCGCGGCCTCGCGCTGCTCCGGTGTGGCGGAGGCGCTCTTCAGGACGACGAACGGGTGGTTCGACCAGAGTGTCGGCTTCGGGTAGTAGACGGAGAGGTTCCCCCAGCGTCCCTGCGCGGCGGCCATCTCCGAGATCGCGACGCTCTCGTAGTTCCAGATCAGGTCGTACTTCGAAGGACCGAAGAGGACCATGTCTCGCATGTAGGTGCCGGAGGAGCTCCCGAACTTCCCGACGGCCGTCTCGATCTCCTTCAGCCATTTCTGGAACTTCTCGTCGAGGATGTCGGCCTGCGCGAGGCCGGCGCTCTTTCCGTGGAAGCCGTAGGCCATCAGGATGAGTGCCTGCAGGCCCGAGTTCGAGGTGTTCGGGGCCGTGTGGCCGAGCTTCACGAAGCCCCACTCGGCGGAAGCGCCGACGCCGAGCCAGCCCTTCGGGTTCGTGGCGAGCTGGTGAATGACGGCCCAGTCGGCGGGATCGCCCGTCCCGGCCGTTGCCAGCGCCTTCGCACGCTCCTCCCAGGCGATGACGACGAGGGGCGTGATGACGAGGGGCTGCGGGGCGACGTCCTCGGCGCGGTCGACGATGGGGGCGCCCTTCTGGAGCGACCACTCGGTGTCGAGGAGGTTGATGGCCACCTCGTCGGCGGGGGACCAGGCGACGGGCGACTCCTTCCCTTCCGTGATGAGCCGGATCGACTCGATCGTCCCGACGCCGCGAGCCTTCACGTAGATGTCGGGCCGGGCCTTCGCGAACTCTTCGAGCGCCCCCTTGAGCCAGCGCTCCTTCTCCGTCGTGTAGAGGAAGTCGAGGGTGACCTTCGTCCCCTTCGGCGGGGCGGAGGCATCGCCGGACGCGTTCGGTGTCCCGGTCTTCGGGCCGCCCCCGACCCAGCCCTGCTTCCACGCGGCATAGCCGAGGAGCGAGAGGCCGACGACGACGAGGAGGAGCCGGGCGGGAGCCTTCAACGTGACGGCCACTATCCCCTCCTCAGAAGAACGACGCCAGCTCGGCGTAGACGGAGCGGATGTTCTTCGGCGTCCCTTCGAAGAAGGCCCCGCCCCCCGCCTCGGCCAGCTTCTTCATGACGGAGGCGTCGGCCCCCTTGCCGTAGGCGACCGTGAAGAGCCGGGGCGGCGAGCCACCCCCTCGGGAGCCCTCCTCCTCCCCGCTGCCGGTCTGGCGGCGAAGGTCGGCGAGAACGGCATCGAGCCGGGTCCGCGAGTCGGTGTCTTCCCCGTCGGTCAGGACGACGACGGCCCGGATCGCGCCCTCGGGTGCGCCCTCGGCCGGCTCGAGCGCCTTCAGGACGGCGTCGTAGAGCGCGGTGCCGCCCCCTGCGTAGGACTCGTCGATCGCGAGTGCGAGCGGCGCCCGCGTCTCGCCGAGCCGGCCGTATCCCTGCGACAGCCACCGCGTGTCGGAGGAGAACAGGAGGACCCGGACGAAGTCTTCCGCGGGGAGGCTCTCGAGAAACGTCCGCGCCCCGGCCTGCGCCTGCCGAAACGCCTCACCCTTCATCGAGCCCGACGTGTCGAGGACGAAGGTGATCGCCACCGGGCGCTTCACGCTCTCGAAGGAGTCGAGGATGCGGCGGGTCACGTCGACGGGCGGGTTCGGGAGGACGTTCTTCGGCTGGGACGGGTCGAGGCCGTGGGCCTCGTCGATAGGGGCGCCGAGCGGGATCGCCGTGTCGACCGGCCGGAACCCGAACCGCGTCAACGCGGCTTGCTGGCGTTCCGTCGACATGAGGTACTTGCGGAACGACTCCGCCGCCTCGCGGATCTCCGGCGTGACCGTGGGGAGGTCGAGGACGGCCCAGGGGTGGTCGGCCCAGAAGGTCCCTTCCTTCGGGTAGATCGCGACCACGTCGAACGGGCGGTCCTCGTACTTCGGGTCGATATAGCTCTCGGCGACGTTGCTCTCGTAGAGAACTGCCGCGGAGAGGTAGGCCGGGCCGCGGGTCAGCATCTTCTCGGCGAAGAAGCCGGTGGACCGACCGTAGTGGACGATGGACGCTTGGACCTGCTTGACGAACGGGCCCGCCTTCGTCGCGTCCTCGAGGGTCAGGTCGCGCGTCTTGCCGGCTCCCGCGTAGGTGGCCGCGACGAGCGCGACGCCGCCCGAGTTCGAGAAGCGGGGGTGCGTGTGGCCCAGCTTGAACTCTCCCCACTGCGGCTTTCCGTACTTCGCCCAGCCTTCCTTCGACGAGGCCATCGCGGCGAGGTCACTCCAGCCGAGGGGTCTGCCGGGCCAGCCGAGGGCCTCGGCCATCGGCTTCCACATGGCGACGACGACCGGCGAGAGGACGAGCGGCGGGGCCTCGCCCACGATCGGCTTCCCGCCGCCGAGACCTTCCCTCTCGGCCCAGCGCGCGTTCAGGACGTCGACGAGGAGGCTCGACGCGGGAGACCAGACGTGGACGTCGCTCTGGCCTGCGAGGATCGCGTCCATCGACTCGGCTGAGCCCTCGGCAACCGCCTCGATCCGGATCGGCTTCCCTCCCGCGGTCCTCGGGTTCGTCGCGTGGAACGCTTCGATCGAGTCGCTCAGGAAGCCCTTCTTCTCCGACCCGTAGGAGACCTTCACGACGACGGCGTCCTTCGGAAATGCGGGTGCCGCGTCTCCCGAAGGCACCTCCCGGCGGGAGCAGGCGGGAGCGAGAAGGAGAGAGAGAGACACGAAAGCCGCGAGCCGTGTGCGGGCCCGAGCCGGCGCGAGAGTCATGTGAAGCTCCTCCATGCCCGATGGTACGGACGGCATGAGGGGCCTGGTGTAAGGACGCCGTGAAGGTACTGTCAAGTACAGGGCCGTCAGGCGGCTCCGAGGAGGGCCGGTCGCTCGACCTCGACGAGGACCGTCCTCTTGCCGATGCGGGCGCGGTGGCCGTGCCAGACGACCTCCCTGGAGACGAACGGAATGGCCTGGGTCGCCAGCTGCAGGACGTCCTTCAGGGGCATGGCGAGGAGCTCGGCGGGGCCGAGTGGCGTGCCGCTGATCCGTCCCAGGAAGCTCGCCTGGAGAATGCGAAGGAGGAGGGAGACGAGGGCCAGGGATGAGACCGCCCCCGCCCACGGCGAGCCTCCCGGGACGGCGAGGAGTGCGGCCAGGAGCGCGATGGGGAAGGGGTTCATCAGAAGCTCGCCCGCGAAGAGAGACTTCGAGAAGGCGTACCGGATCTTCCCCCAGCGCACCTGCCGGTCGAGGGCGCGCCGGAGCGTCCGGCGCTCGATCACGTTCGCGACGACGACCGGGGAGAGGACGACACGGTAGCCCGCGTCGCGGACGGCGAGGCCGATGGCCTGGTCCTCCGCCAGGAACTCTCCGAATGCGGCGAAGCCGCCGATGAGGTCGTGAACGTGCCGTGGCAACGCCATCGACTTGCCGACGACGCACGGCGTGCCGTTCCAGGCGGCGAGGACGTTGCCGGGGACGACGAAAGTGAGGAGGTGGAGGCTCTCGACGAGGGCCCCGAAGTCGCGCGCACCCGACCCGACGAAGAGGTTCGAGACGCAGCCGATGGCCGGGTCGTCGAACAGGGCGACCGTATGGGCGACGTCGTCGGGGTCGACTCGTACGTTCGAGTCGGAGACGAGGAAGATCTCCCCCCGGGCGACGCGGGCGGCGGCGGCGAGCCGCTCGACCTTCGGATTTCCGATCCGCCCGGCGGGCGCGCCGCCGACGACGAGGACGAAAGGCGCCTCCGGGAAACGTGCCCTCACGCGCGATATGGCGTCGAGGGCGGGGTCCTTCGGGTCGGCGACGGAGAGGACGACCTCGTAGTCGACGCCGCGGAGCCCGGCGAAGGATGCGAGGTTTTCTTCGAGGCCGTCGTCCAGGCCACGAAGAGGCTTAATGATGGAGAGGCGCGGACGGGCCGCCGTGGAAGCGGCCAGCGGGGAAGAAGGCCGATCGGCCCGCGCGCGCGGGCCGCGGCGGAAAGGGCGGGGGCTCCTCTTCAGGCGCGAGAGGAGGAAGACCGGCAGAGTGGTGATGACCAGGCCCGCGAGGGCGAAGGCGGCGAGGAGGAGCGCGGCGGCCGTCATACCGAGGCCCTCGCGAAGCCGGGGAGGCCCTCGCACGGCTCGGGCGGCAGGTGCGGCGCGGGAGCGAGGGCGGGAGCGGGAGCGGGAGCGTGGAGGCGCATCAGGCCGAGTCCCGTTCCCTTCCGGAGCGCCGAGAGGACCGCCTCGGGGCGCTTCTCGCAGTCGAGGAGCGTCTTCCAGGCCCACATGTGCGGGGCGCGGTGGAAATCGCTGTTGCCAAGGAAGGCGAAGCCAGCCTTGCCGACTTGCGGGAAAAGGTCCCACCGGCAGGCGAGCTCCCAGAGGTGGACGAGGCCCTTGACGTCGTCCTTCCGGTTCCAGAGGTAGAACGTGTTCGCGAACCAGTCCGACTGCTCGTTCGGGTGACACGCAACCGTGATCGCTCCCGCGTCCCGGGCGCGGGCGAGCATCTCCTCTACACGGCCGTCGGCGGAGACGAAGTCGTCGAGGCCGAGGGCGAGAGCGTGCGCCGACTTGCCGCCCGTGAAGCCGTTCCGCGTCAGCTCGACGCCGGGGAGGACGAGCATCCGGTAGGTATCCCAGGCGCGGCGCGTCTCCCGCTCGATCTCTGCGCGGTAGTCGGCCCACTTCTCCTTCGTCACGGAGAGTCGCAGCTTGTGGGCCGTCTTCCCGAGAAAGGAATCGGAGTTGACGACGTGGTCGGTGATGGCGATGACGTCGTGCCCTGAGCGGCCGAAGAGGTCGACGACCTCCGGCAGCGAATGCCGGCCGTCCGACCACGTCGTGTGGATGTGGAAGTCGCCGAGCAGCATTCCGAATTCCCCCTTTTCGGAACCCGACGATCGGCTCCGATGCTGAGGGTGGCGTGTGGAGGCAGTTACGGGGCTGTTAAATCATCAGTAGCCCTGCCGCCCAGGAAGCGGCCGTCCCAGGTAGCCGGATGCGAGGCGGCGGAAGGTCTGGCCAGAGGGGCGCTCTCGACGCGCGAGGGTCTCGCGATCGAGCTCGAGGAGGCCGAAGCGCGGCGCCCACCCGTCGAGCCACTCGTAGTTGTCGACGAGCGACCAGTGGAGGTAGCCATGGACGGGCAGACCCTCGGCCTCGGCTGCCTGAAGGACGCCGACGTGGGACTCGAGGAACGCGGCCCGCTTCGTGTCGGCGGCGTCCGCGAGCCCGTTCTCGGTGACGAGAAGCGGCTTGCCGAGCGAGGCCGCCTGGCGAAGCAGCGGGAGGAATGCCTCGGGAACGACCTCCCAGCCGTTGTCGGTGAGGCCGCGGCCGAGCGGGTCGCGGTAGGCGAAGGCACCGATGCGCCCGCCGTCGCCGAGAAACCGCAGGTGCAGGCGCGAGTAGTAGTTCACGCCGAAGAAGTCGAGCGAGGCAGGAAGGCCGGGGCGCCGTCCGGCGAGGCGCGTGAACGGAGGCAGGTAGGCGCTCCAGCTCCCTTCGCCGAAGGCGTCGAGGAGGGTCTGGTTGTAGAAGCGGCCGGCGACTCGGACCAGGGCCCGGTCGAACGGGTTGTGCGCCCGTTCCGGAGCGAACCCCATCATGTTGTGCGCGACGCCGATGGCGGCGCCGGGGACGGCCGCTCGGATCTCGGCAGCGGCCGCCTCGTGCGCGGCGAGAAGGTGGTCCAGGGCGCGGGCGGCGTCGCGCCCGGACGCGATCCCTGGCGGGACCTGACCGTCCAGGAAGCCGCCGAGGACGAGGACGAGCGGCTCGTTCAGGACGGTCCAGCACCGCGCCTTCGGCCCGAGCGCCCTCGCCGTCCGCGCTGAAAACCGGCCGAACGCGTCGACGGAGGCCGTCGAGGTCCAGGGCGTCTCGCCGTGGAACCAGCGCGGGTGGGTGTAGTGAAGAAGCGTGACGACCGGCTCGAGGCCGAGCGCGTCGAGACGGATGACGAGGCGGGCGTAGCGTTCGAGAGCCGCCTCGTCGAACTCCCCGTGCCTGGGCTCGACGCGACTCCACGAGACCGAGAAGCGGAACGCGTTCGCGCCGAGGGCGACGGCGGCCTCGGCATCCTCCTCGTATCGCTCCCACGAGCCCGCGGCGCGGCCGCACGGCCCTCCGCGGGTCTTCCCTGCCGACTCCCAGTCGGTCCAGTCGCACGGGTCGTTCCCTTCCACCTGGAAGTGCGACACCGCGACGCCGAACAGTCGAGGACGGTCGGACAGGGGGAACGGGGCAAAGACGGACACGACGAGAGATGATCGCCGATAGGAAAGCCCCGGCCCACCCCTCCGTCGAAACGACCGACGTCATGCTTCGCCCCTCGCCTCGAATCCCGACGATCATCGCGCTCGTCGCGCTTGCCGGCACGTCCTCCGCCCAGGTGAAGGAGCCCGACGTCCGTCCTCACACGCCCCGAGGGCACCCGCCTCCCCACGCCCGATGACGTTGAAGAGCGCGGACGGCGAGCTGAGGATCAGCGCCCTCCTCCAGGCGTGGACCGTGGCGGACGACTCCGCACGGGGCGCCGGGACCGACGACCTCGGCAACGCCACGGGCATCGGCACATTCCCATCCGCCGCGCCGGGATCAAGCTCTACGGAACCGTCACTCCGGCCTTGGGGGTTCGACGTGGCGATCGACCCCGCCAGGACACGGACGTTCTCCTCCCGAGCCGACGACGAGATCCTCCAGGACCTCGCCATCACCTGGCTCGGCCTGAAGGGGCACGAGTTTTCCCTCGGCCAGAAGAAGATCCCCCCGAGGAAGGCCTCCGTTCCTCTTCCGAGATCGACTTCGCCGAGCGCTCCCGCATCACCCGGGTCATCGGCGACCAGCGGCAGGGGGGCCTCTTCTACGAGGACTCCTACGGTTCCCTCTTCGCTTCGCGGGTCTCCATCAACAGCGGCGTCGCCTCGAACACCTCCAGCACCTCCGACCGGCTCTTCTTCGCGGCCCGCTTCGACATGAAACCGACGAAAGGGCCGATCGTTGGCGTCTCCGGCGGGACGGGCAGAGAGGCAACACAGGCCCTGACGCGCGACCACTACGCCGCACACGTCCGGTGGGACGGTACCGCGGAGCTCCCGCTCATGCAGCGGGCCGGGTACGGCAGGGCGACGGACGGCCTGACGAAGGGCGACGAGATCGACCGCGACGGCTGCTCCGTCTCCGGCCTCGACACGTTTGCAGGGCGGTTCCGCCTGGGGCTGGGCGACGAGATGTACGACGCCGACGAGGACGTCGCGAACGACGAGCTCACGGTCGTCACCGGAGGCGTTCCCAACATGATCCAGGGCAGGAGCATCGACCTGAAAGCCGAGCGGTAGGGAATCGACCAGGAAGGCCGGCACGTCGACAACGTCCTCGACGAGACGTACGACCAGCTCGTCCTCGAGGCCCAGGTCGCGTTCTCGTCCCCGGTCACGGACTTCCCTCCCCCCGTTTCGACTCCCGGCACCCCCGCGCCGGGATCGTCGGCGAGCAGAGGAAGGGGCGATTCGTCTGGTACGCCCTCCGCCGCCACGACGACGTCGTGCCCTGGCTTCGCCTCGTCGCCCGGCAATCGACGGACGATCCCCAGGTTGCCGCCGACTACGACTGGGCCGCCCGCATCCGCCTCGTTCCGCCCGAGATGCTCGTCGCGTCGACCGACTGTGACGCCGGGCCCCAGGCGGAAGCGACCCGCCGCCGCTCCTCCGCCCGCGGCGCCGTCTGAGGCCTTCGGCGTTCGCTTTCAGACGCCTCTCCTCCCGATGCTGGACAGGTACGTATCAAGAAACTATGATTCGTGATCGATCGAAGCGACGGCGGACCCACCGGACCGGCGTCGAAGGAAGGAAGCCCTCATGGAGACACTCCCCGTCCGAAGAATCGAAGTCCTCGGCCCCGGCTGCACCCGCTGCAAGGAGACGTTCCGCGTCGTCGCGCACGTCGTCGAGACCGAGACGCTCCCGTTCACCGTCGAGAAGGTCGAGGGGATGGAGCGGATGATCGAGCTCGGCCTCCTGTCCACCCCCGGCGTCGCCGTCGACGGGAAGGTCATCTTCTCGGGACGGATCCCGAAGGCCGAGGAGATCCGGGCCGCGCTGGCGACACTCTGATGACCGGGACGGCGGCGGGCCGACGGAGCCGGCCGCGCCCGTCCGGAGGACCGTGGTGAGGGAGAGGACGAAACTCCTCCTGATCGTCGGGGTCTTCCTCGGCGCGTACTTCCTGCCGATCGAGAGCGCCCGGGTCCAACGGGCGTTGCCGGAGGGGTTCGTCCTCCTGCGCGACTACGCCCGCGAGCACGTCCTTCTCTGCCTCGTCCCGGCCTTCTTCATCGCCGGGGCGATCGGCCAGTTCGTGAGCCAGGGCGCCGTGATGAAGTACCTCGGGTCCACGGCGAAGCGGCCCGTCGCCTACGGCGTCGGCTCCGTCTCGGGCGCGATCCTCGCCGTCTGCTCCTGCACGGTGCTTCCTCTCTTCTCGAGCATCTACCGGCGTGGGGCGGGCCTCGGCCCGGCCACGGCGTTCCTCTATTCCGGCCCGGCGATCAACGTCCTCGCGATGGTCCTGACGGCCCGTGTCCTCGGCCTCCGGCTGGGCCTCGCCCGCGCGATCGGCGCGGTCGTCTTCGCTGTCGTCATAGGCCTGATCATGGCGTTCCTCTTCCGGAAGGAGGAGGCCGAGCGCGTGAGGAACGGCCCCGACCCGTTCGCCGCCGCCGGCGCAGCACCGGGCGGCCGGTCACGGGAGGGGTGGCAGGACGCCGCCTTCCTCGGCGCGATGATCGCGATCCTCGTCTTCGCGAGCTGGGGCGCCTCGAACCGGGCCGTCGGCTTCTTCGCGGCGGTCTACGAAGCGCACTGGTATCTCGCGGGTGCGGCCCTCGCGGCCCTCGTCTTCATGATGGTCCGCTGGTACGACCGCGAGGAGCTGAAGTCCTGGGTCCTCGGGACCTGGGAGTTCGCCAAGCAGATCCTCCCGCTGCTTCTCGGCGGCGTCCTCGTCGCCGGCTGGCTCATGGGCCGTCCCGGGCACGACTCGGGGCTGATCCCGGACTCGTGGATCGCCGGGGCGGTCGGGGGGAACTCTCTCGCCGCGAACCTCTTCGCCTCCGTGGCCGGCGCCTTCATGTACTTCGCGACGCTCACCGAGATTCCGATTCTCCAGGGCCTCCTCGGTTCGGGGATGGGCAAAGGGCCCGCGCTGGCGCTCCTTCTCGCTGGTCCGGCGCTCTCCCTGCCGAGCATGATCGTCATCAGCTCGTACCTCGGGATGAAGAAGACCGGCGCCTACGTCGGCCTCGTCATCGTGATGTCCACCGTCACCGGTCTGGTCTTCGGAGCGTTGGGGTCATGAGCATCGAAAAGCGGCACCTCGTCACCGGAGCTCTCCTCGCTTTCGTCGTCGTCACGGGGGTCACGGTCGCCGTCGAGGAGACCCGCCGCGCGCGGGTCGTGGACGCGGCGGACGCCGCCCGGGCCGCAGACCCCTCGCCGTCACCTCTCGCCAGGCCCTCCACGATCTACGTCACCTACCTTCACACCACGGCGCGATGCGCCTCGTGCCTGAAGATCGAGGACCTCACGAACGCGACGATGACGACGCGTTTCGCCGGCCCCATCGCCGAGAAGAGGATCGTCTGGCGGCTCGTGAACCTGGACGAGCCCGAGCACGCCCACGACGCGAAGGACGACGGCCTCTACACGACGTCGGTCGTCGTCACCGAGGTGAAGGACGGTCGGGAGGTGCGCTGGAAGGACCTCGATCAGGTCTGGCAGCTCCTGGGCGACCCCTCCGCTTTTCAGAGCGACGTGGAGCGCGAGGTCCAGGCCTTCCTGAGAAAGGCGTGATCCCCGACCTCGCCCCCGCTGCCGCTACGGCTCTCTGGCTCGGCGTCCTGACGTCGATCAGTCCCTGCCCGCTCGCGACGAACATCGCGGCCGTCTCGTACCTGGCGAGGCGGGCCGACAGGCCCCGGCTCGTCCTCCTCTCGGCCTTCACCTGCTCGCTCGGCCGCGCGCTCGCCTATGCCGCGGTCAGCGCCGTCGTGGTCCTCGGCCTCCTTTCGGTCCCCGGCCTCTCGCAGTTCCTGCAGCGGTACATGAATGAGCTCCTGGGTCCGCTGCTCGTCCTCGTCGGGATGTACCTCCTCGACCTGATCCGGCTCGGCGTGTCCACTTCCGGTGGAAGCGAAGACCTGCGGCAGAGGTCGGCAGATGGGGGCGCCTGGGGCGCGGCCCTCCTCGGCGCCCTCTTCGCCCTCTCCTTCTGCCCCGTCTCGGCGGCGCTCTTCTTCGGGAGCCTCGTCCCGCTCGCCCTCCAGCACTCCTCGAAGGTCGTCCTCCCGGTCGTCTACGGCTTCGGCACGGCGCTCCCGGTCGCGCTTCTCGCGCTCGTCGCGACCGGCGGCACGAAGGCGCTCGCCGCTGCGATGAAGACGGTCGGGGCGTTCGAGGTCTGGGCGAGACGGATCACCGGCATCGTCTTCCTCGCGGTCGGGACTTACCTCTCGGTGCGGTTCGTCTTCCTCAGCTGACGGGCTCTGCGCGGGTTGCCGTTCGGCGCTCTCGCACGTGTCGATCAGCCACGAGAACCTGCTCGACACAGCCCTCACCCTTCGGACGGAGTCCGATCGGCTTCGGCCGCGCCTTCGTCGAGGACGTCGTCGAGAACGGGACGGGCCACCTCTTCGATCTCGTGCGCGAGGAGCGGCGACGGATCTCCTGACGGCCTTCGGCGAGACTCCCGTCGCCGTCCCGGGCTCGTCCTGGGCTTCCCGATCCCCTTCCGCCGACCGGTTACCATCCCCGCCACATGACGCCGCCCGCCAGGAAGAGGACCCTGATCGCCATCCCGAGGATGGACTGCCCATCCGAGGAGCGGCTCGTCCGGATGGCCCTCGACGGTCTCGACGGCGTCCTCGATCTGAGGTTCGACCTGCAGGCGCGGACCCTCGCCGTGACTCACCGGGGAGAGCCCGGTCCGGTCCTCGCGAAGCTCGAGCCGCTCGGCCTCGGTGCTCGCGTCGAGGAGTCGGCCGAGGCCGGCCCCGCCGAGGCGGTGGCCCCAGAGGTCCACGACGAGACGTCCACGCTTCGCATCCTCCTCGGCCTCAACGCGGTCCTCTTCCTGGTCGAGATCCTCGCCGGCTGGCTCGCGCAGTCGACCGGTCTCATCGCGGATTCCCTCGACATGCTCGCGGACGCGTTCGTCTACGGTCTCAGCGTCTACGCCGTGGGGCACTCCTCGCGGGAGAAGCTCCGGGCCGCGCACGCCTCGGGCGTCCTCCAGGCCGTCCTGGCGGCAGGCGTCTTCGTCGACGTAGCCCGGAGATGGGCCACCGGGAGCGCACCGGAGCCGCCGGCGATGATCGGGATCTCCGCTCTCGCGCTCGCCGCGAACGTGACCTGCCTTTTCCTCCTCGCCCGGCACCGGCACGGCGGCGCCCACATGAGGGCGAGCTGGATCTTCTCGACGAACGACGTCCTCGCGAACCTCGGCGTCATGGCGGCGGGGGCCCTCGTCGCGGCAACCGGCTCCCGCCTTCCCGACCTCGTCATCGGGACCTTCGTCGGCGCGTTGGTCCTCCTCGGCGCCGTCCGGATCCTGCGGCTGGGGTGAAGGCCGGCGGACGCCGATTCCGGCTGCTGCTGCCAAACCGCCCTTGACATATCAAGATTCGTGGATATATTTGTCCGCATGGCGACGACGGCGCTCCGCTCGAAACCGGCGCGGACCGGCCATCTGCCCGCGAGAGCAGACCGTGCGGAGCGTCTCGCCGACCTCTTCCACGCCCTTTCCGACCCGACCCGCCTCCGGATCCTCGCGGCGCTGAAGAACGGCGAGCAGTGCGTCTGCAACCTGACGGGGCTCCTCGTCGCCCAGCAGTCCCGCCTGTCGTTCCACATGAAGACCCTGAAGGACGCCGGCCTCGTGAAGGACCGGCGCGCGGGGCGCTGGATCCACTACTCGCTCGTCCCCGAAGCGGTCGAGGAGATCCGGCTGGCCCTCGAAGAGCTCGCGGAGGCCGCGAAGACGTCGGCCGCGAGCTGCCGCCGGCGCTGAATCCCCTTTTTTTTCTTCTACGTATCGAGAGTTCTTGATCGCAGGGAGATCGCCATGAACGACAACGAGATCCGCGACGTCGTGAGAGAGAGGTACGGGAAGGCCGCGCTGCAGGTGAAGGAGGGGCGCGCCTCTTGCTGCGGACCGGAGCTTTCGGCCTGCTGCGGCACGGCTCCGTCGGCCTCCGGCCTTTCCGGCGACCCGATCACCTCGAACCTCTACGCCGACCACGAGAAGGAGCTCCTCCCGACGACGGCCGTCCAGGCTTCGCTCGGATGTGGCAACCCGACCGGTCTCGCGAAGCTCGAGGAAGGGCAGGTCGTCCTCGACCTCGGCTCGGGCGGCGGCATCGACGTCCTCCTCTCGGCGAAGCGGGTCGGCCCGACGGGCAAGGCCTACGGCCTCGACATGACCGACGAGATGCTCGCCCTCGCCCGCGAGAACCAGGCGAAGACGGGCGCGACGAACGTCGAGTTCCTGAAGGGGACGATGGAGGAGATTCCGCTCCCCGACGACAGCGTCGACGTGGTCATCTCGAACTGCGTCATCAACCTCGCCGCCGACAAGGACCGGGTCCTCCGGGAGGCGTTCCGCGTCCTGAAGCCGGGCGGCCGCTTCGCCGTCTCGGACGTCGTGACGAAAGGAGAGATCCCCGCGCCCGTGAAGATGAGCGTAGAGCTCTGGATCGGCTGCATCGCCGGGGCCCTCGACGAGGACGAGTACGTCGCGAAGCTGACCGCCGCCGGGTTCGCCGAAGTGACCGTCGAGCCGACGCGGATCTACCGGGTCGACGACGCGCGCGAATTCCTCTCCTCGGCCGGGATCGACGTCGACACCCTGGGTCACGAGGTCGACGGCAAGTTCCGGAGCGCCTTCGTCCGCGCGACGAAGCCCGCGCGGGGCTGAGGGCCGCCCTCCCCCGCCGAATCCAGAGCTCGGATTCCTTCAGGAGGCAGAGTCCATGCCCGATGGCGTCGGAAAGAGGCTCTCGTTTCTCGACCGGTGGCTGACCTTCTGGATCTTCGCGGCGATGGCCGCGGGGGTCCTCGCAGGAGCCTTCGTCCCCGGGGTCGAGTCGTTCGTCAGCTCGTTCCAGGTCGGGACGACGAGCATCCCGATCGCCATCGGGCTGATCCTGATGATGTACCCCCCCTTCGCGAAGGTGAGGTACGAGGAGATGGGCGACGTCTTCCGCGACCGGAAGGTCGTCGCCCTCTCGCTCGTCCAGAACTGGATCGTCGGGCCGGTCCTGATGTTCGCGCTCGCGATCGTCTTCCTGCGCGACCGCCCGGAGTACATGGCGGGCCTCATCATGATCGGCCTCGCCCGCTGCATCGCGATGGTCGTCGTCTGGAACGAGCTCGCGAGAGGCGACACGGAGTACGCAGCGGGCCTCGTGGCCTTCAACAGCGTCTTCCAGGTCCTCTTCTACAGCGTCTACGCCTGGTTCTTCATCACGGTGCTTCCTCCGCTCTTCGGGCTGACGGGAAGCCTCGTCGAGGTCAGCATGGCGGAGATCGCGAAGAGCGTCTTCATCTACCTCGGGATCCCGTTCATCGCAGGGGCTCTGACGCGGCTCGTCGGCGTGAAGCTGAAGGGAAGAGAGTGGTACCACGGCCGCTTCGTCCCCGCGATCAGCCCGATCACGCTCATCGCGCTCCTCTTCACGATCGTCGTGATGTTCAGCCTCAAGGGGAAGCTCATCGTCTCGATCCCGATGGACGTCGTGAGGATCGCCATTCCGCTCGTCGTCTACTTCGTCCTGATGTTCCTCGTCTCGTTCTGGATGGGCCGCAGGATCGGCGCCGATTACGGCAAGACGACGACTCTCGCCTTCACCGCGGCGAGCAACAACTTCGAGCTCGCGATCGCCGTCGCCGTGGCCGTCTTCGGGATCGACTCCGGAGCCGCCTTCGCCGCGGTCATCGGACCGCTCGTCGAGGTGCCCGTCATGATCGGCCTCGTGAACGTGGCGTTCTGGTTCCAGCGGAGGTACTTCGGCGCCCCGTCCGCGCGCGCCGCCGCGCAGGGAGCCTGAGGTGGAGAAGCCCCGCGTCCTCGTCCTCTGCACGGGCAACTCCTGCCGCTCCCAGATGGGAGAAGGCTGGGTCCGCCACCTCCTCGGCGATCGCGTCGAGGTCCACTCCGCCGGGACCCGGCCATCCTTCGTCCACCCGAAGGCCATACAGGTGATGGCGGAGGCGGGGATCGACCTCTCGTCGCACACGAGCAAGTCGGTCGAGATGCTGAGGGCCCTCCCCTTCGACCTCGTCGTCACCGTCTGCGATTCGGCGCGTGAGGCGTGTCCCGTCTTCCCGGGGGCGAAGAAGACCGTTCACCACGTCTTCGAGGACCCTGCGCACGCGGGAGAGGGGGACGACGCGCTCCCCGTCTTCCGCCGCGTGCGCGACGAGATCCGCGATATCCTCGTGCCGCTCGTCGTCCGGGAGCTGGGGCTCTCGGGGCTCTGATCTGGGCGGGCGCCCCGCGCACCGAACGGTCGGGCAGGCTGCCCCGGCGGCGCGGCTCTCGGGTCGAGATGATCACGAACGAGATCCTCCTCGGCGAGAAGGTGCGTCGCGCGCCGTCCGCGACAGCGGCCTCGCCGGGGCTCATCCAGCGCCCGTCGGCACGCCGCGCTCCTACCCCCAGTCGGGAGCGTCGCGGTTCCGGGCTCTCCGGCCCTCGGCCGCATCGTTCGGATGACCGGCCACCGGCACTCGCGCCCGCCGCTTCCGGATCTCCGCCGCCGGCCGGTGGACGCGGCTCGATAGGTTGACAGCCGTTGTAGGAATTCATACGCTGTCGGTATGAAAACGAGCGCGATCGTCAGCGAGAAGGGTCAGGTGACGATTCCGAAGGTGCTGCGCGCGCGGCTGGGACTGACCGCGGGGACCGTCCTGGTGTTCGAAGAACGACAGGGCACGCTCGTCGCCTCTCGAGCGGTCGCCGAAGACCCGATCCGCAGCCTGGTCGGCCTGGGCGAGCGGCGCGGCGCCGACGTCGATCGCTGGCTCGCGGCCTCGCGCGGACCGGCCTGGTCGAAGGAGCGCGACGGGAGATGATCACGGCGCTCGATTCGTCCGTCCTGCTCGACGTCCTCCTCGAGGACCCCCGGCACCGGGACCGCTCGCTTTCCGCCCTCGGTGCCGCCCATGCCGCGGGCGTTCTCGTCGTTTGCCCGGTGGTCTGGAGCGAGGTCCGGGCCGCGCTCCGCGAGCCGGAGCGGATCAACGAGCACCTCGGAGCGGCAGGGATCCGGTTCGACCCATTCGACGAGGCCTGCGCCGATCTCGCCGGCGACCTCTGGCACGCGTATCGGCGCGAGGGAGGAAAGCGGGAGCACCTGATTCCCGACTTCCTCGTCGGCTCGCACGCGAAGGTCCGGGCCGACCGCCTTCTGGCTCGCGATCGCGGCTTCTTTCGACGCCGCTTCGACGGACTGACCGTGATCGACCCCTCGCGCCCGTAATCCGGGCACCCGCAGCCCCGGGCAGCAGGCCGCGGGCTGGGACGCGGAGAACCGGCCGATTTCAGCGAGCTTCGCCTCCAGCCCAGCCGGGACACGGTCCGCTCCCCCGGCGTCGCTCGCAAAGAAGCCACGGACGAGCCTCGTGACGGCCGGTTTCGCCGAGAAGACCCTCGCGTCTCCGAGCCGCTCCGCGCGCCAGGGCCCGGTTCACACGTCCTCCGGCGAACCCGTCTCGCCGAGGACGAAACTCGAGCTGGAGGGTCCGCTCGGCCCGGTCCCGACGCCCGCGGGATCGGCCGCGGACCGGAATGTCATCGGACGCCGATCTCCGGGTCGAAACCGAGAATGAAGCCGAAACCGGCGATGGCCCCCTGCTCCGGGCCAAGACCCGGAGTGCTTCACGACCTCTGAGTCAGGCCTCCGGGACCAGGGCGTCGTCGAGGACCGCCGTCTCCTCCGGCGCGGAAGCCGGCGCCTTCGGAATCGCCCACGGCTCGCGCTCGCCGATCTGCTGGCGCCACATCGCGTAGTAGAGGCCCCGCTTCTCGACGAGCTCGTCGTGGCTCCCCGTCTCGACGATCCGCCCGCGCTCGAGGACGTAGATCGTCTCGGCGTGCGCGATCGTGCTCAGGCGGTGGGCGATGAGGAGGACCATGTGCCGGCGGCTGCCCGAGAGCTCGCGCACCGAGGCGGTGATCTCCCGCTCGGTGATCGAGTCGAGGGCCGAGGTCGCCTCGTCGAAGATGAGGAGGCGCGGGTGGCGCAGGAGGGCGCGCGCGATGGAGATGCGCTGCCGCTCGCCGCCCGAGACCCGGAGGCCCGATTCGCCGAGGCGTGTTTCGAGCCCCTCTCCCGAACGCTCGAGGAGCGCTCCGGCCGAGGCCTGCCGGAGCGCCTCGAGCATCTCCTCGTCGGTGGCGTCCGGCTTCACGAGCTGAAGGTTCTCGCGGATCGTCCCCGAGAAGAGCTGCGGGTCCTGAGTGACGAAGCCGATCTGGCGCCTCACACGGTTGTAGCGCAGCTCGTTCGTCGGGACGTCGTCGATCGTGATGACGCCGCCGGTCGGGGCGTAGAGCCCGACGAGGAGCTTCACGAGACTCGACTTGCCGGAGCCCGAGGGCCCGACGAAGGCGATCGTGTCGCCCAGCTTCGCGGAGAAGCTGATGTGGTCGAGGGCATCCTCCGCCGCTCCCCTGTAGCGGAAGGAGACGTCCTCGAAGCGGAGGCTCCCGATCTCCCCGACGTCGACGGGCTCCTCCGGACGCTGCTCGACCGGCGTCGCCATGAGCTCCCCGAAGGCGAGCAGAGAGGCCTCCGCCTCCCGGTGGTTCAGGAGGACGGTCCCGAGCTGCTGCAGCGGGCCGAAGATCGTGTTGAGGATGAACTGGAAGGCGATGAGCTCGCCGGGCGAGAGTGCCCGGCGGAAGATGAGCCAGAGCAGGATGAAGAGGATCGACTGCCGGAGGACGTTGATGATCGTCCCCTGCAGGAAGGCGAGGCCCCTCACCTTCCTCACCTTCGCCATCTCGAGGTCGAAGATCCGCTTCGTGTAGCCGGAGAGGCGCCCGATCTCCGCGCGGGTCAGCCCGAGACTCTTCACGAGCTCGATGTTCCGGAGCGACTCGGTGATGGCACCCGCCATGCGCCGCGTCTCGCGCACCACCTGCCGCTGGACCGTCTTGATCTTCCGGCTCAGGAGGCCCGTGAGGGAGCCGAGAAGGAGGACCCCGATGCCGAACGCCGGGATCAGGAGCCAGTGCCGCGTGACGCCGTACCAGACGAGGAAACCGATGCCGACGAGGGACGAGTAGAGGATCGTCACCGAGGCGTTCACGAACCGCTCGGTGTCGATCCTCACCTTCGAGAGCAGCGCCATCGTCTCGCCGCTGCTCCGGTCCTCCATCTCCTGGAACGAGAGCCGGAGCGTCCGGCGCAGGCCGTCGTTGAACATCTCCATCCCGACCGTCTGCACGAGGAGCCGAAGGGCGTATTCCTGCAGGGCCGACGCGAGGCGGGCGACCAGGGCCACGGCCGCGGCGACGAGGAGCCAGCCGAGCGCACCTCGAACGAGCTCGGCCTCGGGACGGCCACCGGGATTCAGGGCGTACTGGTCGACGATTCGGCCGAAGATGAGCGGGTCGACGAGCGTCAGGACCTGGGCCACACCGGCGAGAAGGAGGGTGAGCGCCAAGAGCCCCCGGTGCGGCCGCAGGTACCGCCAGAGGACTGCCATCGCGCGTTCGCCCTGCGACTCCGTCTTCGGCTCGGCGGTCATCTCTTCGCAACGTATCACCCGACGCGATAGACTCTTCAGGTCTTCGACTCCTGGCCCCTAAAGGGGCTCCCCCAAGGGACCAGGAGCGGCGGGCAGGACTCCCCGAGGGAGCCCGGAGCCCCGAGGGCCGCCTCCGGAAACGGGACGGCCTCCCGGTTGGAAAGGAGATCGCTCGATGCATCGCGCCGCGGGAGCCGCGACCCTGCGCGTCTCCGTCACCGACCGTTGCAACCTCCGCTGCGCCTACTGCATGCCGGAGGCGGGGGTTCCTCTCCTTCCCCGGGGCGAGATTCCCTCCCTGCCGGAGCTGGCGTCGGCGGTCGCGTGGCTGGTGGCGAGGTACGGCGTCGACCGGGTCAAGGTGACCGGCGGAGAGCCGCTCGTGCGCGGCGGTGTCCCGGAGTTCGTCGCGAAGCTCGCGGCGATTCCCGGGATCGACGAGATCTCCATGACGACGAACGGGACGCGGCTCGTGGGCACCGCAGCCGAGCTGGCGAAGTCGGGCCTGGCGCGAGTGAACGTCTCGCTCGACACGGTCGACCCCGACCGCTTCCGCGAGCTGACTAGAGGCGGCCGCGTCGAAGACGTCCTCGCCGGAATCGACGCCGCCCTCGAGGCCGGCCTGACGCCGCTCAAGCTGAATTCGGTCCTTCGCCGGAGCTCCTTCCAGGGCGACGTTCCCGCCCTCCTCGATCTGGCTGCGGAGAAGGGTGTCGAGATCCGGTTCATCGAGCTGATGCAGACCGGCACGGAGGCCGCTTGGGCGATCGCCGAGCGCGTGACCGGTGCCGAGGTGCGGACCTGGCTCGCCGCCCAGGGCGCGGAGATGGCGCCGCTCATCGACCGGCCGAACGCCCCCGCCCGGCGAACGGCGATTTTCTGGAGAGGACGCGAGGTCCTCGCGGGCTGGATCGACCCCGTCAGCCATTCCTTCTGTGACGACTGCGACCGCCTGAGGCTCGACGCCCGCGGGCGCCTCCGTCGCTGCCTGATGGACGACCACGCCTTCCCGCTCGTCGATCTCCTCCGGCGGGGAGAGGCCGACGTGGCCGCGGCGGCGGCGCGCTACGTCGCCGGCAAGCAGCCCCCGACCGAGATGACCATCGGCTCGACGATGGCTTCGATCGGAGGCTGATCCCGGCCGAGGCCCCCGCAGCGGACTTCGGGGAACACGGGAGGCCACTTCATGATGTCATAGCATCTATCATTGTGATGCTATGATGTCATCCATGAGAAGCACCGTCCGCATCGACGACGAGCTCCTCGAGGGGCTCCGGCAGCGCGCGCAGAGAGAGAAAGTCTCCTTGACGCGCGCACTGAACGACGTGGTTCGTGCCGGGCTGCGGTCGACGACGACGCGGCCCCGCCCGAGGAAGACCTACCGGGAGAAGCCGCTCTTCCTGGGCGAGGCCCACGTGGACCTGCGGAAGGCGCTCACGGTGGCAGCCGGTCTCGAGGACGGAGAGGTCGCCAGAAAGCTCGCACTCCGGAAATGAAGATCGTCGACCTGAACGTCCTTCTCTACGCGGTGAACCAGGACTCCCGTCACCACCGCGCCGTGCGCGAGGCCTGGGAAGGTCTGCTGAACGGGGAAGAAGCGGTCGGGCTTCCCTGGCTCGTGATCCTCGGGTTCGTCCGTCTCGCGACGAGCTCCTCGGTCTTCCCTCGCCCGGTTCCGACGGAGACGGCGCTGGCACGCGTCGAAGCCTGGATGTCGACGGAGGTGGTGCAGGTCGTGGGCGAGACGGACGGACACTGGAAGCTCCTGGCGACGCTCCTGCGGGAGAGCGGCTCCGCCGGTAACCTGACGACCGACGCGCACCTCGCCGCGCTCGCCATCAGCCACGGGGCAACTCTCGTCTCCTGCGACGCTGACTTTGCCCGGTTCCGTGGCCTCCGCTGGGAGAACCCGCTCTCCGGCCCTTCGGAGTGAACCAGGGGCGGAGAAGACGCCCGGGCGGGACATCCGCTTCCGGGGATCGTCAGGCGGGCCGGGTACGCCCCTCCAGCGCCGACGCGGTCCACGCGACCGCGACGGTGACGAGGCTTCCCGCGAGCGTGTAGAGCGGCCACGCGAGCTTCGTCCCGAGGACGACGAAGACCATCACGCCGACGCCCGAGAGGAAGCCGATGGCGGCCGAACGGGAGGTCGTCCTCCCCCGCACCGCGAGGAAAAAGAGGCCGAGGAAGCCGCCGTAGGTGAACGACGCGATGCTCAGCGCCAGCTCCACGACGGCCTGCCCGGTCCCGATGAAGACGAGCGCCGCGCCGGTCAGGAGGATCGCCCACCCGAAGCTGACGCGGCGGGAGAGCCGGAGCTTGTGCTCCTCGGTCGCCGCCCGTCCCCGTTTCGTCGAGGCGTAGAGGTCGAAGACGGTGGAGCTCGAGATCGAGCTGATCGAGCCGGAGATCGTCGACATCGCCGCGGCCAGGAGCCCCGCGATGATGAGCCCCGAGAGGCCCGACGGGACCTGCTCCACGATGAACTTCGGGAAGACGGCGTCCCCCTTGAGGGGGAGGTCGCCGTAGTAGAGGAAGAGGAGCGTCCCGACGGCGAGGAAGAGGGTGAACTGGAGGATCACGACGACGCCGCTCGCGACGAGGGCGCGCCGGCCGTCGGGCAGGCTCTCCGTCGCGAAGAGGCGCTGGACGATGATGTAGTCGGTCCCGTGGGAAGCCATCGAGAGGACGGCCCCGCCCAGGACCGCGGTCAGGACGTGGTACGGCGACGCGAGGAAGCTGCCGTCCGTCTGGAAGACCGTGAGCTTGCCTGCGGCGGCCGCGGCAGCCAGCTTCGCCCCGAGCCCCGGGATCTTCGGGACGAGAACGAGGAGGGCGATGGCTCCCCCGAGGATGTAGACCCCGAGCTGGATGACGTCGGTCCAGATGACGGCCCTCACGCCCCCGACCTGGACGTAGATCACCGTCACGGCCGCGGTGAGAAGGATCGCGCCGACGTAGAGCGTCGGGTCGGAAACGCCCGAAAAGAGGTTGTACCCGCGGAAGATGAGGACGAGCGGGATGGCCGTGGCGTAGAGCCGGACGCCGTCCGCGAAGATCCGGGTCAGGATGAAGGTCCCGGAGGCCATCCGCCGGACTCCCACCCCGAACGTCCGCTCGAGGAGGGCGTACGACGTCGTCAGCTCACCCTCGAAGTAGCGTGGCAGGAGGAGCCACGAGATGACGATCCGCCCGAGGAGGTAGCCGAAGGAGAGCTCGAGGAAACCCCAGGCCCCCTTGAAGGCCATCCCGGGCACCGAAATGAAGGTGAGCGCCGACGTCTCGGTTGCGACGATGGAGGCCGTCACGGCCCACCAGCCGATCTTTTTCTCGGAGAGGAAATAGTCCTTCGCGGACGCCTGCTTCCCCCCTTGGCGAGGCCGAAGGCGGCGATCCCACCCATGTAGAGAACGACGACCGCCCAGTCGAGCAGGGAGAAGCTGCTCATCGTGCCGGCGGCTTCCCCCCGCGGTAGAAGCGGACGAACGCTTTCTCCAGCGTCGCGAGCCCCTCGGGGACGTGCCCCTCGATCTCCTCCAGGAACTCCTCGAGCTTCTCGCGGACGTCGACGATCTCGACGATGACGGGCAGGTCTTCCGAGAGCCGCTCGATCTTGAAGGTGTGGAGCCGGCTGTGCGCGCCGAAGCCCATGACCCCGCGCAGGACCGTGGCCCCGGCGAGCCCCTTCTCCCGCGCCTTCAGGACGAGCCACTCGTAGAGGAGCTTCCCCTCGTGGCGGTCGCTCTCGCCGACGAAGATCCGGAGGAGGGCGCCTTCTTCGGGGAGCGTCATCGTCACCTCCAGAGGAGCTGGGCCGCCGCCCGTCCGAGAGCGACGGCGAGGAGGCCGAGGGCCAGCTGCCCTCCCGCGTTCGCGGCGGCGGCCAGGGCCTCGCCGCCGCGCAGGAGGTTCAGCGTTTCGTTGCCGAACGAGGAGAAGGTCGTGTAGCCGCCCAGGACCCCGACGAAGAGGAACGTCCGGGTCCCGCCGGAGGGGACGCCGCGCGTCTCGGAGAGCTGCGCGAGGAGACCGATGACGAAACAGCCCGAGACGTTCACGGCGAACGTCGCCCACGGGAACGCGGCGCTCCTGGAAAGCGCCTGCACCGCGCCCCCGAGGAGGTGGCGGAGCGAGGCGCCGATCCCGCCACCGAGGAAGACGAGGGCGAGGGACTTCATCGGTCGGAAGAGCGTAGCACCGGCCCGCCCCGCTCCCGCCTCAGCGGCGGAGCGAAGCGATCCGGCTCACCATTCCCGACGCGAGGAGGAGCGCCAGGATGGAGCTCGTCAGCCGGATCCAGGTCGTCTCTACTATGAAGATCCCGACCATCAGGGCGAGGATCGGCGCGAGGTAGACGAGAGCGTATCGGGCCACGTAGCCGCCGAAGCTCGGCATCGCCACGCCGTCCGACTCGGCGATCGCCTTGACCATGAAGTTCGGGCCGTTCCCGATGTAGGTCATCGCCCCGCAGAAGACCGAGCCGAGGCTGACCGAGACGAGGAACGCCTCCTTCACTCCGGCGACGGCCGGCTCACCGCCGAGGGCCTTGGCGAGCTCGAAGAACGTCACGTAGGTGGGGGCGTTGTCGAGGACGGATGAAAGGCCCCCGGCGAAGACGAAGAACGTCACCCGGTTCAACGGCAACGCCGCTGCATTCTGGGCGAGATATGCCAGGGCCGGAACCATCGTCAGGAAGATCCCGATGAAGAGCGCGGCGACCTCCTGGATCGGGCCCCACTCGAACCGGTTGTCGACGAAACGCGCCTGCCGGTCCCCGAGCCGGAAGGACAGGAACGCAGCCGTGAGCAGGATGAGCTCGCGGAACGGAATCCACGCCGCTATCGGAGCGTGCCCTTCGTGGATCGCGTGGAGGTCGACGGACGGAGCGAGAGCGACCGCCGCGACGATGACTCCGAGGAGGGCGATGCTCCCCTTCCCGTGGATCGCGAGGGGCTTCACCTCGACCGCGTCCTTCACGACGTCGGGCATCTCCTCGCGCCGGAAGGCGAGACTGTCGAGCCAGTAGTATCCGAGGAGCAGCATCCCGTTCACGAAGAGCCACTCGGGGAAGAGATTCAGCGTCCAGAGGAACGGGACTCCCCTCAGGAGGCCGAGGAAGAGCGGCGGATCGCCGAGCGGCGTCAGGAGCCCGCCGCAGTTCGCCACGACGAGAATCGTGAAGACGAAGGTGTGGACCTTGTTCTTCCGCTCCCGGTTCGTGTTGAGGAGGGGCCGGACGAGGAGCATCGCGGCTCCGGTCGTCCCGATGACGGAGGCGAGGACGGCCCCCACGGCGAGGAAGAGCGTGTTGTTGCGGGGTGTGGCCTGGATATCCCCGGCGACGAAGACGCCTCCGCTCACGACGAAGAGCGAGAAGAGGAGCGTGATGAACGCGCCGTATTCGACGAGCGCGTGGATCACCTCGGCCCCGCCGCCGAGGCTCCAGCACCAGACCCCCATCGGCACGCCGAGGACGAGGGCCAGGAGGAGCTGGAAGCGCCTCTTCTCCCAGAGGTGCTTCGTTGCGTGCATGAGGGGAAACGTCGCGATCGCGGCGAGGAGCGCCACGAACGGGAGAAGGCCGTACCAGGGAACCGTCATCTGGACCTCGTGCCCGGAACCGCTACTTCAGGAGCGCGAGAAGACTACCAGCCGCCACGGCCGTGCCGATGACTCCCGCGACGTTCGGCCCCATGGCGTGCATCAGGAGGTAGTTGTCGGGGTCGGCTTCCTGGCCGACGTTGTGGGCGACGCGCGCGGCCATGGGGACCGCCGACACGCCGGCGGCTCCGATCAGCGGGTTCACGGGCGTCCCGGGGAGTCGCGACATCAGCTTGCCGAGGAGGACGCCGCCCGCCGTGGAGACGGCGAACGCGATACAGCCGAGGACGAGAATCTTGAGCGTGGCGGTCCGCAGGAAGCTGCCGCCGTCCATCGTCACGCCGACCGAGAGACCGAGGACGATCGTGACGAGGTTGATGAGCTCGTTCTGGGCCGAGCGGTTCAGCCGCTCCGTGACGCCGCACTCGCGGAGGAGGTTCCCGAACATCAGGAGCCCGATGAGCGACGTGGCGGCAGGCACGATGAGGGCGCAGAGGGTCGTGGCGATCAGGGGGAACGAGATGCGGAGCCACTTCGGGACGTCGAAGTTCGCCTCCATCCGGATCATCCGCTCCTTCTTCGTCGTGAGGAGCCGCATGATCGGCGGCTGGATGAGCGGCACGAGCGCCATGTACGAGTAGGCCGAGACGGCGATGGCGCCGAGCAGGTGCGGCGCGAGCTTGATCGTCAGGTAGATCGAGGTCGGCCCGTCGGCCCCGCCGATGATCCCGATCGATGCCGCTTCCTGCGGCGTGAAGCCGAGCCAGCCGGCGACGATGAAGGTGCCGAAGACCCCGAGCTGCGCCGCCCCGCCGAGCAGGAACGTCTTCGGATTCGCCAGGAGCGGCCCGAAATCGGTCAGGGCGCCGAGGCCAAGAAAGATCAGGGGCGGGAAGATCTCGAGCTCGACCCCCTGGAAAAGGTAGTGGAAGAGCCCACCCGGCGCGCCGCTCGCGGGAAGGGCCATGAGGCCGTTGAGCGGCAGGTTCGTCATGAGCGCCCCGAAACCGATCGGGACGAGGAGGAGCGGCTCGAACTCCTTCTTGATCGCGAGCCAGAGGAGGAGGAACGCGACCGCGATCATCACTCCCTCGCGCCACGTCAGCGCGAGGAAGCCGGTCTGCGCGATCAGCTTCTCCACGTCAGCCCTCCGGTGTGTAGCGGATCAGGGGGTCGCGGACCTGGACGGCCGCGCCCACCTCCACGCAGACCTCCGCGATCGTCCCGGTGCGCGGGGCGTAGATGTAGGTGTCCATCTTCATGGCGTCGAGCAGGACGAGGGGCGTCTTGGCCTCGACCGGCATCCCCTTCGTCACGAAGACCTTCTGGACTGTGCCGGCGAGGGGCGAGGCGATGACGTTCGGGTCCATGCCGCCGGCGGGAGCCGAAGCGGCCGCCGGGACCGACGCGGGCCGCGCGGCCTCCGGAATCGGAAGTGTGGCAGCCCCCGGATACGGGAGGCTCGCCGGCGTGCCGATCACCTCGTCGTCCTGGAGGACCTGGACCTCGACGTCGTAGACCTTGCCACTGACGGTAATGCGGAGCTTCTTCATTTCTATCTCTTCGGTTCCATTCGGTGGGAGCGCAGGATGTCGATCCGCCCGACGCGCGACCAGTTTTCCTGGCCGGCGGGACGGAGGACGTGAACGCGACGGACGACGACGGCCTTGCCGAGCGCGGCGTGGGCTGCCGCGGCAAGGACCACCACGAGCTCGGGAGTGACCTCGCCTTCCGGAACGGCGTCCGCAAGAGCGGCCGCGGCAGCGGACTTCGCCTGCCTCCGGGTCACGGCCTGGAGGGCATAGAGGACGCCGACGAGAAGCGTCATGACGCTCATCACGACGGCCAGGCAGATGACGGCGACGACGTAGGGCGACATCATCGCCGCCTCACATCGGGATGTTGCCGTGCTTCTTCTGCGGGCGCAGGTCGCGCTTGCCCCGCAGCGTGACGAGGCGCTCGATGAGGAGCCGCCGCGTCCACGACGGCCGGATCACGTCGTCGACGTAGAGCGCGGCCGCGGCACGGTAGGGGTTGGAGTGAAGCCGCCGATACTCGGCGGACTTCTCGGCGAGGAGGGCGTTCTTCTCCTTCGCGGTCTTCGCGGCTTCGAGCTCGCGGCGGTGGAGGATCCGGGCAGCCCCCTCCGGTCCCATGACGGCGATCTCGGCCGTCGGCCAGGCGAGGACGGAATCGGCCCCGAGGTCCTTCGAGCACATGGCGAGGTAGGCCCCGCCGTAGGCCTTGCGGAGGATGACGGTCATCTTCGGGACCGTCGCGGCCGAGTAGGCGAAGAGCATCTTCGCCCCGTGCCGGATGATCCCGCCGTGCTCCTGCGCGACGCCCGGTAGAAAGCCCGGCACGTCGACGAGCGTGACGAGCGGGATGTTGAAGACGTTGCAGGTCCTCACGAAGCGGGCCGCCTTGTCGGAGGCGTCCATGTCGAGCGACCCGGCGAGGTGCATCGGCTGGTTCGCTACGAGGCCGACGACCATTCCGCCGAGCCGGCCGAAGCCGACGACGACGCTCCTGCCGAACGCGTCCTGCACCTCGAGGAAGGTCCCGCCGTCGACGAGTCGGTTGATCACCTCGCGGACGTCGTAGCTCTTCCGCGGGTCCTCGGGGACGATCTCGTCCATGGCGTCGTCGTCGACGAGAGGCGCCGCGAAGGCCACGTCCGGGGGCGACTCGAGGTTGTTCGCCGGCAGGTAGGAAAGGAGCGCCTTCACGGTGGCGACCGCGGCCCTCTCGTCGGGCGCGGAGAAGTGGATGTTCCCCGAAACCTCGGCGTGAACCCGGGCACCGCCGAGGGCCTCGTCGGAGATCACCTCGCCCGTGGCCGCCCGGATGACGTCCGGCCCGGCGATGAACATCTTCGCGCTCTCCTGCACCATGACGATGAAGTCGGTGAGGGCCGGCGAATAGGCTGCGCCGCCGGCGCAGGGTCCGGCGATGACGCTGATCTGCGGGACGACGCCCGACAGGAGCGTGTTCGTGTAGAAGATCTGCCCGTAGCCGGAGAGCGCCTCGACCCCCTCCTGGATCCGCGCGCCGCCCGAGTCGTTGAAGCCGACGACGGGAAGGCCGACCCGGAGGGCGCCTTTCAGGCATTCGCAGATCTTCGCGGCGTGCAGCTTGCCGACCGAGCCGCCGCCCACGGTGAAGTCCTGGGAGAACGCGTAGACGGCCCGGCCGT
Organism: uncultured Holophagales bacterium; assembly: GCA_963696015.1. Taxonomy (GTDB): domain Bacteria; phylum Acidobacteriota; class Thermoanaerobaculia; order UBA5066; family UBA5066; genus UBA5066. The sequence continues at coordinate 71,008 of CAVOJA010000157.1, read as the reverse complement.
CGACCCAGCCCTTGCCGGTGACGACGCCTTCCGCGGCGAGGGCCTTCCCCCCCGGCTCTCCCGAGCCCCCCTGGGCCCAGAGGCCGAACTCAACGAAGCTGTCTGGGTCGAGGAGAAGCCCGAGGCGCTCGCGCGCCGTCAGCTTTCCCTGGCGATGCTGCTTCTCGATCTTCTCGGCGCCGCCGCCGAGAAGAAGCTCCCGCCTCCTTTGATCGTGGTCCGAAAAACGACTGGACATGTGCCTCCTCAGCGAGCCCCCCGAACGGAGGGCCGAGGAATCCTACTCCCGTCGCGAGAATCGGCGCTGTGCCGGGAGATCCCGCCTCCGGTAAGCTCATCGGTTCATGGAGACTGCCGTCGACTTCGCTGCCCTTCCGCCGGACACCGGACACGCGGAGCTCGTCCGCGGGCTGTGCGTCGCCATCGAGTCCATCTGGGACGAGGGTCTCTACCCGCAGCTCGAGATCGACCGCCCCTGGTCCCGCCACAACCCGGTCCTGAGGGGAGAGTTCGCCCGGCCTCGCGCCATCCGCTGGTACCTCGAGCGCGAGCTCGGCAAGCTCGCCTCGTACGGCGCCCGTATCTCCGTCAGCGGCTCGAGGCCCCGCGTCCCGTTCGACGACCCCGCCCTCTTCGAGAGCCTCGACGAAGACGCGTGGGACCTCCGCCAGAAAAAGCTCTTCCTCTTCCACCCCGAGCGGATCGACCTCTCCCTCAACCGTCTCGAGCACTACACCGGCACGCCGCCGGAGCGCTTCCAGCGGCACGTCCTCTTCACGAACTACGAGATGCACGCGGAGGCGTTCCGCTCCCGCTACCCGGGGGCCGTCGGCCCCGGGCGCAGCGTCCAGATGCCCGCCTGGCACCACGAGCTCCCCGGCGCCGCAGGCCTGACCCTCGTCAACATCGGCGTCGGTCCGTCGAACGCCAAGACGATCACCGACCACCTCGCCGTCCTCCGCCCCGACGCCGTCCTCATGGTCGGCCACTGCGCGGGCCTCCGGAACCACCAGGAGATCGGCGACCTCGTCCTGGCGACCGGCCACATGCGGGACGACCGGATCCTGGACGACGTCCTCCCGACGAGCGTCCCCGTCTCCTCGAACCACTTCCTCAACGCCCTCCTGATCGAAAGGATGGAAGCGCGTGGGCTCACCTACCGAATGGGAACGGTCTTCACGACCTCCAACCGGAACTGGGAGTTCAACCAGGCGAAGGCCCTTGCCGCCATCCAGGCGAGCCGGAGCGTCGCGGTGGACATGGAGTCGGCCACCGTCGCCGCCAACGGCTTCCGCTACCGGATCCCGACCGCCGCGCTCCTCTGCGTCAGCGACAAGCCGCTCCACGGCCAGCCGAAGCTCTCCGCCGAGGCGCAGACCTTCTACCGCGAGAGCCGCGTGACCCACCTCGAGGTCGCGGCCGAGGCGCTCGAAAAGGTGCGCGAACGCTTCCCCGGCGGGCTCCCCGCCTCGGACATCCGCTCGGCGGACGAGCCGCTGCTCGGCTCGGGCTGAGGCGCCCGGCGACGGAGGCGGCGGACCGCCCTCAAAGCGGCTCGCTGGGACTCTTCCGCCCCCTGCGACCGAACGTGGCCGCTGACGTCGACGATCAGGTCCACCGTGCCCGCTGGTGATCTCGAACGCGTCTGCTGCGCCCGCCTCGAGCGCCGGACCTCCCCACGGTCCCGCCGCGTTCCGGGTGTCGACGAGGCGGCACGGGGCGAGGGTGTGGACCCAGCCCTTTCAAGGTGGTAAAGTATTGTAAACGGGTGACTTACCGTAAGAACAGGCGCTTGCCATTGGCTTTCCGGCCTTCGTGACGGGCAGCTTCAGTTCTTCCCAGACGCGGAAAGCCGCTCACCATGCGGGTTGCGGCCGCCGGCCACAAAGGGAACGGTCACCTTGAAAGCGCTGGGTGTGGACCCGAAGCGACCCGACCGTCGGGGTGCAGCCGCCGATCCGCACCATCAGCCACCAGAGGGCGCTCGCCACGCGGACGGACCCCGCGTCGTTCCAGTGGCCGCCGTCGCTCGTCCACTCGTCCCAGAGGAGCTCCCTCCCGCTCGAATCCGTTCGCTTCACCTCCGCAGCGTCGTGCGACTCGATGTCGGCGATGTCGAGGAGAAGCTTGCCGTTCGCCAGCGCGTACGCCCTCACCCGGTCGTCGAACGCCTGCCGGGCGGTGTCGCCCGGCGTCTCGATCGGAATCGTCCACCAGACGAAACGATTCGTCGGGTCGCCCGCCTCGGGCTGCAGGAGGGCATCGCGGTAGCAGGTGAAGCTCGCGTCCGGGTCGATGTCGCAGAGCTTCATCGTCAGGACGTCGAAGCTCGAGGCTCGAAGGGCGGTCTGCGCCACGAGGTCGTCGACCTTCGCCTGCCTGCCCGGATTGCCGCGGCTCTGGTCGTTCCACAGGCTTCGGTCGTACTTCGCGTCCTGGGTGTGCAACGTGTCGAGGCCGGCGCGGCGCAGACGAGGAGCGCGAGGACGAGGAGTGCCCCTGGGCGAGCGTTCATCGCGGCCTCCGGCCGGACACGATCGCCTCGAACGCCGCCGGACCGCAAGGATGGAAACCGGCGCGACTTCGGGCCGTGCACAATGGTTCGCATCTCGAATCCCCGGGTCCAGGAGGTCCTCGTGTCGCGTTCCCGAAACCTCGACATCCTCGCCCTCGCTACGATCGTGGCGACTACGGCATTCCCCCGGCTCCTCGCCGCGGCCGGCACGCCCGAAGCCGTCGCACCGTCGCCGCCGGCTGCCACGCCGCGCCGGACCGTCGCCGTCACCATCGACGATCTCCCGTTCGTCGCCTATGGTCTGCCGCTCGCGGCGGTCGCGCCACTCTCCAGCGAGCTCGTCGCCGCGCTCGTGGCGCGGACGGTGAAGGCCGTCGCCTTCGTCAACGAGGACAAGCTCTTCGTTCCGGGAGAGGTGGACGAACGGATCGCCCTCCTGACGGAGTGGCTCGACGCCGGAATGGAGCTCGGGAACCACACCTTCGGCCACCCGGGCCTCACGAAGACGTCGCTCCCCGTGATGCAGGACGCCGTGGTGAAGGGCGAAGTCGTCACGCGCGGGCTGCTCGAGCGGCGGGGGCAGAAGCTGAAGTGGTTTCGCCATCCCTACGCGCAGACGGGGACGACGCGTGAGACCAGGGACGCGTTCGAGACCTTCCTCGCCTCTCGCGGCTACACCGTGGCCCCGCTCTCGGTCGAGCACGAGGACTGGGTCTTCGCGTCGGCCGACGCGAAGCTCGCCGCGGACCGCGACGAGGCGGGCCGCGCGCGCCTCCTCGCCGCATACATCGAAGATTTCGACGCCCGCTGCGCGTTCTACGAGGAACGCTCCCGCGCCGTCTTCGGCCGCGAGATCCCGCAGGTCCTCCTCTCCCACGCCAATGCCCTGAACGCCCGCGCGATGCCGTTCCTCCTCGAACGTCTCGAGAAGCGCGGCTACACGTTCGTTTCCCTCGACGAGGCGCTCGCCGACCCCGCGTGGAAGAGCGCGGATGGCTACTTCGGCCCCTGGGGCCCGTCGTGGCTCCATCGCTTCGCGGCAGCGCGCGGCGAGGACGTGAAGGCGCTCCTTCGAACGGAGCCCGAGGCGCCGAAGTGGATCACGGACCTCGACGCGGCGCGCCGGGCGGAGGCTTCCGCGCCCGCCGCGCCCCGCTGAGTCCCAGCGCCCTCAGCCCTTGCGGCGGCCTACGAGGACGAACCCGGCCTCGCCGCCGATCTCGTCCCAGACTCCGAGGGAGATCCGCGGCGCCGGCACGTCGCTCTCGACCTCGAGCGTGTCGGTGAGGTGGGAGGCGCTCGCCCTGGCCTCCTCCGCCTTCTGAACCTCGAAAGACTGCCTTCGGCGCGTCACGCCGGAGAAATCCCCGTTCGGCGTCGCGACGACGACGAAGACCGAGAACTTTCCATTCGTGGAGACCTCGCCGGGGAGGCGAACGAGAGCACCGGTCGGGATCCTCACCTCGATCGGGATCCGGAACCTCCGTCCGTTTGGTCTCGGCTCGCCCGCGACGATCGAGATCGAGAGGCGCGAACCTTCGTCGGGGGCGAAGAGGTTCGCGAGCGCCCGGTCGTGCATCTGCTCCTCGACCGTCCGTTCCGCGACCGTCCGTCGGGTGCGGACGGAAAGCCCAGGCCGCTTCACGACGACACTCACCCGTTCCGCGCGCCCGTGCCCCGGGGCCGGATAGCCGATCGAGTAGTACGAATCGAGGTCCCGCTCGACCTGCTCGAGAAAGCCCTGCAGGAGACCCGGGTGGCCGGCCGTGAGGCCACCGGTCGACTCGGCGAGGAGGTTGAGCCCCCCCATCCCGTCCAGCCAGATCGCGTCGCTGCGGGGACCGGGGAGGCTGCTGTTGATCCTGGGATTGGTCTCCCACGAGTCGGCCGCCGAAGGCAGCGTCGTCATGTCGTAGATGTAGGGGAAGACGCCGTAGAAGGTCACTCCGCTTGCATTCGCCGCGTCGGCGAGCTGGCCCAGGGGCTGGCGGCTGTCCTGCACGCGGTGGGAGCCGCCGGGGAGGAGCCCGCCGCGCTTCGCGACGAAGTACTCGCCTCCCGGATGGCGGGAGAATCGGGGTGAGACGACGACGAGGGCCTTCCGCCCGTCCATTCCGGCCATCAGGGCGACGAGGCCACGGAGCGCGGCCGTCTTCGCCTTCAACTCGCCCCACGCCTGGGTCGCCGCGACGGTTCGAGAGAGGTCCGCGGCCCCAGCGTCGAACGTCGAGCCTCCACCCTCCTTCGCGATGGACCGGAACCAGGCGTCCTGCTCCGCGAGCTGGTCCAGCTCCGTCGCCTGCGTGTCGGGACGGGCAGAGCGCCGGGCGACCGCGTCGAGCGTCCGGTCGAGCTCCTCGAGGTCTCCCGTGAACCAGCGGACGATCCGGACCGAGTCGCCCCAGGTGACGATCATCGCCTCGTCGTGCGGTCCGAGCGACCGGGCCAGGAACTCCTTCAGGGCCCCGAAGACCCGGGTCCTCAGGTCGAGCTCCGGAAGGAACAGGCGGTCGACGAAGACGACGATGTGTCGTACGGGCCGCTGGGCCACGAGGTCTGCAGCCTGCGACGCTTCCCCCGTCGCGCGTCCCGCCAGCCCGTCCGGATCGACGGGCGTCTCCAGCTCGCGCTCTTCCAGGAAATTCGTGATCGGGACAATTCGGCCGCCGTGGCGAATCTCGAAGTCCTCGGCGGTGAGCCCGTGGACGGGCCGGCCCTTCGAGTCGGTCACCACCACGTCGATGCCGAGGAGCGAGACCTCCGCCGAGGCCGTGTGCCGCGGAAGATCCGACGCCGGCTGGGCAGGGGACCGTCCCGCGAGCAGGACCGTTCCACAGGCAAGCAGTACGAGAACCCCCAGGCCCGGACCTTCGCGGCGGAGTCGACCGCAGGCGACGAGCCCTTTCGAGGACGATTCCAAGGCCTGCCCCTCCACGCCGGACTCCGGTGCATATGGCATACCATTCTCCGGTCGGGGGCGTGCACCCTGCGCCTCCCGCGCAGAAAGCCGAAGCAGGAGGCCTTCATGTACACCCTCGTCCTCGTCCGCCACGGTGAGAGCCAGTGGAACCTCGAGAACCGCTTCACCGGCTGGACCGACGTCGACCTCACCGAGAAGGGGTGCGAGGAGGCCCGCGAGGCGGGTCGGCTTCTGCGCGACGGCGGCTACGACTTCGACGTCGCCTACACCTCCGTCCTCAAGCGCGCCATCCGGACCCTCTGGATCGCCCTCGACGAGATGGACCGGATGTGGCTCCCCGTGATCCGTGCCTGGCAGCTCAACGAGCGACACTACGGGGCACTGCAGGGGCTCAACAAGTCCGAGACCGCGGCGAAGTTCGGCGAGGAGCAGGTGAAGGTCTGGCGGAGGAGCTATTCGACGCCGCCACCCGTCCTTACTCCCGAGGACGAGCGCTTCCCCGGCCACGACCGCCGCTACGCCTCCCTCACGAAGTCCGAGCTGCCGCTGACGGAATCGCTCAAGGAGACCGTCGCCCGCGCCGTCCCCTACTGGGAGAGCGTCATCGCCCCGGAGGTGACGGCCGGCCGCCGGGTCCTCGTCGCGGCCCATGGCAACAGCCTCCGCGCCATGGTGAAGTACCTCGACGGCATCTCCGACGACGAGATCGTCGGCGTGAACATTCCGACGGGCGTTCCGTTCGTCTACCATCTCGACGAGAACCTGAAGCCCTTGAAGAGCTTCTACCTCGGCGACGCCGAGGCGGTGAAGGCGAAGGCCGAGGCCGTCGCGAACCAGGGGAAGAAGGGCTGACGGGCGCCCGGCGTCAGCCGGGGAAGAGGCGAGCGACCGCGATGCCGAGCGCGCCGAACGGTTCGGCGGCCAGCTCGGCGTTCGCGGCGAGCATGGCCCCGGGGACCATCGACCCGCGGACGTTCGCGAAGGTCTCGACCCGCCGGCCGTCCACGTCGACGAGCCAGACCCAGCCGACGCCCATCGCTCCCCAGGCCCCCATCTTCTCGCGCCGGTCGAACCGCTCCGTCGTCGGCGAGAGGACCTCGGCGACCCACTCCGGCACCAGCGACACCGGGGTCTCGTTCGGGCCTGGCCATCCCGTCGTCGAGCGCCGCCACGCGGCGAGGTCGGGAACGAGCCGCGAGAGGTTCTCCTCCGACCGGATCTCCGGTTCGACGACGAAGAGCCACTCCGGCGCCGCAATCCCCTCGCCCCAGCCGAAGCGGAGGCGGAGGGCCGCAAACAGGTTCCCCTGCACCTCACCATGCACGATGCGCGGTCGCGGCGTCATCATGTAGACGCCCCGCGCGATCTCGCCCTGCGCGCTCGCCGGCTCCCGCTCCAGCCGCTTCTCCAGCTCGAGGAAGCTCCGGACGGGATCGACGACGGCAGTCACGGGGCCGAGTCTACGCGTGCGGGGAGGGCGCCGAGGCGCCGTCGCCGGGAGAGATCGTCTCGCGTCGACGACAGGACACGATTTCATGCCTGGCACCGATACGTGCACATCGGCGACAGGCCCGTCCAGGGGCGGAGCTCGCGCAGACGGCGGGAAGGGTCAGGGGAAGGGATTCCGGACGACGACGCCGGCGAGCTTCTGGCCGGCGTTGAGGTCCTCGCTCCAGAGGACCGCGCAGCCGCTCGCGCGGGCGCTCTGGAGGATCAGCGCGTCCCAGAGCGAGATCCGGGCCTTCCGCGAGAGCGCGATCGCGTCGGCGAGGTCGGCCCTCGACGGCTCGTGGCAGGACCAGGCCGAGAGGTCTTCGACGATCCGGGCCGCAGCCTCGGCGGCGAGAGGCTTCGCGACCTTCCGGGTCAAGGTGACGTAAAGCTCCTGGAGGACCTGGAGGCTCAGGACACCTCGCCCACCCTCCCAGAGATCCCTCACGAGCGCTCTCGCCCTCTCCCCCTTCTCCCCGCTGCCGGCGTCGAAGGCGTAGACGAAGACGTTCGTGTCGACGAACTCCCGCGGCGCCTCAGCGCTCATGCAGGTCGTCCCTCGAGGCGGGCCGCCGGCCTCGGGTGCCGAGATCGGCGGGCTTCCGAAGGGCCGCGAGACCCCGCAAGCGCGAACGGCGAAAAGCGTGGTCGCGCTCCACCGTCTCCTCCAGGAGGCCCGCCAGGAGAGCCGAGATCGACGTCCCCCTCTCGGCCGCGAGCACCTTGACGCGCGTCAGGACCCCCTTCGGCAGGGCGAGCGTGACGTTCTGCGTCGCGGGCCGTTCGCAGGTCGTCTTCACGGGAAGGAGTGTAGCACGCGATTGCGTGAAGACAGGCCAGAGGGGCGTTCCGAGCCCGCAGGGGCCACGCTCCGCCCCCCCGTCAGACGATCCGCTCGCGGATCCGCGCCGAGACGAGGTCCATCACCCACACCGCGACGGCGATGAGGAGGACGAGCGTCCCGACCTCGCCCCACTCGCCGAGGTCGACGCGGGGCTTGAGGATGTAGCCGATGCCGCCGCCGCCGACGAAGCCGATGATCGTCGACATCCGGACGTTGATGTCCCAGCGGTAGATCGTGAACGAGAGGAACGGCGGGATCACCTGGGGGACGACGCCGTAGCGGAGGACCTGGAGCGTCCCGGCGCCCGTCGCCTTGATCGCGTCCATCGGCCCGCGGTCGATGCTCTCGATCGACTCGGAGTAGAGCTTCACGAGCGAGGCGACGGAGTGGACCCAGAGGGCGAGGACTCCCGCGAAGGGGCCGATGCCGACCCACGAGATGAAGATGAGGGCCCAGACGAGCGGCTCGACGGCCCGGGTGAGGTTCATGGCGGTGCGCAGGGCCGTGTAGACGAACCTCGCCGCGGGGCTCTCGCGGGTCAGGTTCCGCGCGGCGGCGAACGCGAGGAGGAACGCGGGCGGGATGGCGAAGGCCGTCGCCATGAAGGCGAGGAAGAGGGTCTGGATGAGGAGGATGAGACCTTCGAACAGGACCGTCCCCGACGGATGCAGGAGTCCGCGGATGACGTCCGCGGCCTTGTCGAAGTTCGTGAGGAAGGTCCCGAGGTCGACCTCGGTGACGAGCCAGCCGGTGAAGAAGGTCAGCTCGACGAAGAGGAGCGTGAACCAGCCCCGGAGCGTGAGGTCCCACGGAATCTCGGACTCCGCCTGCGAAAGGGCGCCGGCGAAGCTCAACCCCGGCGTGCCGCCGAGAAACCGTGCCGCCGCGTGCCAAATTGCGGCGAGAACGAGCCCGGCGATGGAGAGGACGGCATAGTGGAGCCGCTCGAGGATCTCCTGTGCGGTCCGGAGGGTCCCCTCCTCGACCGGGAAAACGAGCGCCCGACCGAGGAATTCGCCCATCAGCAGGAACGTCGCGAGAAGGAGGGCGTCGACGAGGAGGGCGAGGAACCGCTTCCCCAGGTTCGGCGAGATGGGAGCCACACTCTTCACGAGGCCGCCTCGAAGCCGAACTCGGCCTCCTGGCCGTAGATCGCCTTCAGCGTCGCGAGGTCGAAATCCTCGGGCGTCCCTTCGTGGACGAGCCTGCCCTCGCGGAGGGCGACGGCGCGGGTCGCGTAGCGCTTCATCAGGTCGAGGTCGTGGAGGGAGCAGATCACCGTGATCCCCTCCTCGCGGTTGAGCGCCTCGACGTGCCGCATGACGGAGGTGCGCAGCGCCGGGTCGAGCGAAGCGACCGGCTCGTCGGCGAGGATCAGCTTCGGCCTCTGCATCAGGGCGCGCGCGATGGCGACCCGCTGCTGCTGGCCGCCGGAGAGGGCGTCGGCCCGGCTCTCGCCCCGGTCGCCCATCCCGACGCGGTCCAGGCAGGCCTGCGCCTCGGCCCGCTCGGCCTCGGAGAAGAGGAGCAGGAGGCTCCGGAGCGTCCCCGTCCTCCCGAGCGCGCCGGAGAGGACGTTGTCCCTCACGCTGTGCCGCTTCACGAGGTTGAACTGCTGGAAGATCATCCCGACCTCGCGGCGGAGCGCCCGCAGGCCTGCCCCCTCGGCGCTCGTCACGTCGCGGCCGAAGATCGAGATCTTCCCTTCCGTAGGGTCGACGAGCCGGTTGATGCACCGGAGGAGCGTCGACTTCCCCGAGCCGGAGAGGCCGAGGACGGCGAGGAACTCCCCCTCGCGCACCTCGAGAGAGACGTCGTCGAGGGCCTTGATCCCGTCGGGCCAGACCTTCGAGAGCTTCTCGACGGTGACGGCGACGGGCGCGCTCACTTCTTCCCCTCCCGCTTCTTCCGGAGCTTCTCCTCCTCGGCCTCGAGGAGCTGCACGGCGCTGACCCCGGTCGCCCGGAGCGCCGAGCGGAAGCCGTCGAAGGTGGCGTCGTCGCACGGCCGGGCGGCGACCGCGGCCACGAGGTCGAGGTAGGCGCGGAGCCCTTCGGGCGTGGCGATGAACTTCTGGAGCGAGCGCTCGAAGCGGTCCCAGGTCGACTTCGGGAAGCCGCGGCGGACGCAGCAGACGTCGTTCGGGATCGGGTCCGTGAGCGCGAGGACGCGCACCTCGTCGAGGAAGGCGAGCCTCCCCTCGTCCGTCGGGATCCGTTTCATGACGAGGTGACGCGCGTCGGCGACGTAGGTGTGCTCGATCTCGTTCACCTTGCCTGGCGGCGAGTAGAACGACGAGCCTCCGGCCACCTTGCCGTCGGCCACCGCCTGGATGACGTTCGCGTGGCCGCCCGCGAAGTAGACGTGGCCGAGCTTGACGGAGCTGGCGTTCAGGAGGTTGAACGGGAAGATGTAGCCCGAGGTCGAGGTGGCGTCGGAGAAAGCGAACGGCCGGCCGTTCAGGTCCTCGAGTCGCGAGACGCCCGAGTCGGTCCTCGTCAGGACGGAGCCGTAGTAGACGGTGACCCGTTCGCGGGCCGCCTCGCTCGTCGTGAACGCAATTCGGGTCTTCTCCAGCGTCCCGGGCCGGTCGTACTCGAGGAGCTTGCGCCCGTCGCCGACGAGGTCCTTCGGACCCGAGAAGACCCAGCTGGAGGCGGCGGCGTCGACGGCGTCGGCGCGGTCGAGGAGCTGCTGCACGGCGTCCTTGTCGTCGGCCGCAGGGACCTCGACCCAGCCGGGGGCCCAGCGGTCGAGCTCGGGGAGGAGCGTCGCCCTCAGCTCCGGCGAGAAGCTCTTCGGAAAGGCGATCCTCTTCTTCGCGAGGTCGGCCAGGCCCGCGGGCGCGCCCGCGCCGCTGCGCGTCACGACGACGGCGTAGCGCTCGGCTTCTCGGACGACCTGCAGACGCGCCTCCGCCCCGTATCGGGCGTGGGCGACGACGTAAGCGAAGGCGGGCACCCAGGCGATGTCGGCCTGTCCGGTCCCGAGCGCCTGGACGACGGCGGCGTAGCTCGTCGGGACGGCCGACCGGATGACGATGCCGGCGTCCTTCCGTACGAATTCCGCCAGCTCGTTTCCGCGGCGGGCGAGAGTTCCCTGCTCGACGGAGGGAACGAAGAGCATCCGGATGACCTCTCCTCCCGCCCGTTCGATCCGGTCGCGCCTCACGAGGCCGGCGACGAAGGCGAGGAAGAGAAGCGCGGCGAGGAGCCAGCCGGCCCGAGGGAGGATCTCCCTGCGTTTCGCCGTCATGGGCGGTCCCCCTCCCAGGCGGCAGCTCCTCCCCACATCATGCCGGGGCGGGAGTCTAAGCCATCGGCGTGAAGTGCACCGGCCAGGGCTACGATCCGTCCGTGCCCGCACTCAGGACCCGTCTGCTCCCTGTCGTCGTCGTCCCTCGCCTCCGCTTCCAGCGCGGGCCGGTCATCGTCCTCGGCCCCGGGAAGGCCGATCTCCTCGAGGCGATTGCTCGCGCCGGTTCGATCCGCGGGGCCGCGACGGCGCTCGGAATGTCCTACATGCGGGCGTGGTCCCTGGTCAGGGTCATGAACGCCGCATTCCGCACGCCGCTCGTCCGATCGGTCCGGGGAGGCACCGGCCATGGTGGGGCGGTCGTCACGCCGCTCGGCATGCGGGTCGTCGTCCTCTACCGCGAAATGGAGCGGGCCGCGCTCGACGCGGTGGCCCCCGGCCTGGTCCGGCTGCAGCGGGACCTGCGACGCTAGGTCCCTCCCGGCTCCCTGCGTCGCGCGCGCGGCGGAGGGTGGATTGCCGTGGCCCGGCGGCAGCGATATATTTCATTTGAGATATCGATGGGAGCCGGCGTCGCGCCGGACCACCGGGCGGAGAGGATGGCGATGAGGCACCGGCTCGGGGACGTCGGCACGGCACTCGCGTTCGCGGGCGGGCGGGAGGCCTCGTGAACCGCCGCTCCTTCCTGGCGAGCCTCGCCGCGCTCCCCTGGTCCGGCGCCGTTGCCGGCGCGACCGCGCCGCCGAAAGCCCTCGTCTTCGGCCGCCTCCCGGCGCCCGGGCCGGTGAAGCGGGTCTTCGCCGCCGGCCCTCCGGCGGCCGTGCTGGCCCACGTCCTCTCTCCCGACAAGCTCCTGGGCTGGCCCCAGCAGCTGTCCGACGAGGCACGATCCTGGCTCGCCCCCGGCGTGCGCGACCGGCCCTTCCTGGGCCGCCTGTCCGGACGGGGCAGCACGATGCCCCTGGAGAAGCTGCTCGCCCTCGGTCCCGACCTGATCCTGGACACGGGCACGGTCGACGCGACCCGCCTCTCCGCGGCCGAGGGCGTGCACGAGCGAACCGGGCTGCCCTTTGTCCTGCTCCCGGGGCGGCTGTCCGACAGCCCCTGGCAGCTCCTCGAAGCGGGGAAGATGCTCGGCGTGCCGGCACGCGGCGAGCTGCTCGCGCGCGCCGCCGAAGGAATGCTCGGTGCGGCGAAGGCCCGGCGCGATCCCGCCGCCACGAAACCTCCCAGGGCCTATCTGGCGCGCGGCGCCGATGGACTGGAGACCGCGCTGGCCGGTTCGATCAACGCCGAAATACTCGAGCCGGCTGGCGGCGTCAACGTGGCGACCGGGCCGGGCGGTGGGCTCGCCCGCGTCTCCCTGGAGCAGGTCCTCGCCTGGACCCCGGAGGTCGTCATCACCCAGGATGCAGGGTTTCACGCTCGGGCGCTCGAGGACGCGACCTGGCGGCGGATGCCGGCGCTGCGCGCAGGGCGCTTCCACCTGGCGCCGAGCCTGCCGTTCGGCTGGCTGGACGGTCCGCCCGGCGTCAACCGGCTCATCGGCCTCCCCTGGCTCGTTTCCAGGCTGCACGGCGGAGCGGCCGGCGACGACCAGGCCGCGGAGGCGCAGGCCTTCCATCGGCTCTTCTACGGCTACGCGCCCGAGCGGAGCGCCTTCGAAGCGCTGCTGGGAAACACCTGATGGCACGGTGGCCCTGGTTCCTCCTCGGGGGCCTGCTGCTCCTCGCGGTGCTGACCGGTCTGGGCGTCGGTCCCTTCCCTCTCTCGCCCGCGGAGGTGGCCCGGCTGCTGCTCGCCGGCCCCGGGGCGGCAGACGATGCGGCCGTCGTGGTCTGGAGCCTGCGCCTGCCGAGAGTCGTCGCCGGCCTGCTCGTGGGGGCGGCGCTCTCGGGCGCCGGTGCGGCCTACCAGGCGATGTTCCGCAATCCGCTCGTCTCGCCCGACATCCTCGGCGTCTCTGCCGGAGCGGGCCTGGGAGCCGCGCTGGCCATCCTCTCCGGCCAGGCGCTCCTGCAGGTGCAGGCGCTCGCCTTCGTCGGTGGCCTCGCGGCCGTCGGGCTGGTCTACCAGGTCGCAGGATGGGTCCGCCGGCACGACCCGGTGCTGGTGCTCGTGCTCGCCGGCGTGGCCGTCGGCACGCTGTTCTCGGCAGGGATCGCCCTCGTCAAGGTGCTGGCCGACCCCGCCGTGCAGCTGCCGGCGATCACCTTCTGGCTCCTCGGCGGTTTGCACGCCGTCACGAAGGGCGACCTCGTCCGGGCCGCCCCTCTCATCGCCGCAGGGTTGATCCCGATGTTCCTGCTCCGGTGGCGGGTCAACCTCCTGACGCTGGCCGACGAGGAGGCCGCGACACTGGGCGTGAACGTGCCGCGCCTCCGATTCGTCCTGATCGTCTCCGCCACGCTCATGACCGCGGCGTCCGTGGCCATCGCCGGCATCGTCGGCTGGGTGGGCCTCCTCGTGCCGCACGCCGCGCGCCTCCTCGTAGGCCCGGAGTTCTCCCGCTTGCTGCCGGCCAGCCTGCTGCTCGGAGGCGCCTTCCTCGTGGCTGCCGATACGCTGGCGCGCAGCGTGGCCGGCATCGAGCTCCCCCTCGGCGTCCTCACGGCCATCGTCGGCGCGCCGGCCTTCCTCTGGCTCCTGGCCAGGAGCGGTCGATCCACGTGAGCCGGATCCAGGCGCTCGGCCTGTCCATCGGCTATGGGGGAACCGTGGTCGGCGTGGAGATCGACCTGGCCCTCGCCGGTGGGGAGGTCCTTTGCCTGCTCGGTCCCAACGGCGGAGGCAAGACCACCCTGTTCCGGACCCTTCTGGGCGTGCTCGCGCCGATTGCCGGCGAGGTGCGGGTCGCCGGCCAGCCGCTCTCCCGCTGGCCGCGCCGGGAGCTGGCCCGTTTCCTCGGCTATGTCCCCCAGGCCCATGCCGGGCTCTTCGCGTTCACGGTGGAAGACGTCGTGCTGATGGGCCGCACCGCGAGGATGGGCCGCTTCGGGTCCCCGTCGGCCCACGATCGCGAGGTGGCCCGGACGGCCCTGGAGCGGCTCGGCATCGGCGCGCTCGCGTCGCGCGTCTACACCCGGATCTCCGGCGGCGAACGGCAGCTCGTCCTCATCGCCCGGGCGCTCGCGCAGGAGGCGGAAACGCTGATCCTGGACGAGCCGACGGCGAGCCTCGATTTCGGAAACCAGCTGCGCGTTCTCTCCGAAATCTCCCGGCTCCGGCAGGACGGCATCGGCATCCTGATGTCCACCCACCAACCCGAGCACGCCTTCAAAGTCGCGGATCGGATCTCGCTTCTGAAGGCGGGGCGGATCGTCGCCCAGGGGGGCGCGCGCGACACGGCGACGCCGAGCCGCCTCGCCGCGCTCTACGGAGCCTCCGAGGAGGACGTCGCGTCCAGCCTGCCGGCCTTCTGGAGCCGGCCGTGACGAGCCGCGCCGAAGCGCCGGAAGGCCTCGTCGCTACTGTCGCCGGGAGGACCGAGCCCTCTCTGGTCCTCCTGACCGGACCCCGCGGGGCCGGCAAGTCCCGCTGGTGCGAGCGGCTCGCCGGTGTCGGCCGTGCAACCGGGCTGCGTGTGGCAGGCCTCGTCTCTCCGTCAGTGGTCGGGGCGGGCGTGAAGACCGCCATCGACCTGCTCGACCTTTCCAGCGGGGCACGGCGCCGCCTCGCCGACCGGCCTCCGCCGGGCACATCCGGCACTGCTGGGCTGGGTTGGCGCTTTCGCCCGGAAACGCTCGCCTGGGGGAACGAGGTCCTCGAGCGGGCCGGGCCGTGCGACCTCCTCGTCCTCGACGAGCTCGGGCCACTGGAGCTGAGGGACGAAAGCGGTCTCGTGTCGAGCTTTCCCGCACTCGCGGCATGCCGCTATCGCCTCGCGGTCGTCGTCGTGCGGCCCGAGCTCCTCGGCGAGGCGCACCGGCGCTGGCCCCGGATCGCGGAGCTGTTGGAGCTGAACGCAGCAGACGCAGACGAGGTGAGGGGCGGATGACGACCATCCACGACATCGACTTCGCTCGGCTCTACAGGGAACACCTCGCCGCGACCGGCCGACACGGGAAACCGCCCGGAGAATGGGATGCGCGAGCGGCGGAGATGAGCCGCGAGACGGATGGGAGCGGATACGCCGACGCGTTCGTCCGTCGCATGGACCTCTCCGGTTGCACGACGCTTCTCGACGTGGGCTGCGGCCCCGGGGCGATCGCTCTCGCCGTCGCGGGCCGTCTCGCGCGCGTCTACGGCCTGGACTACAGCCGGGGGATGCTGGACGCGCTGATGCGGAACGCCGTGGCCCGGGGCCTCTGCAACGTCGAACCGATCGAGCGTGCCTGGGAGGACGACTGGTCCGACGTGCCGGTATGCGACGTCGTCGTCGCCTCCCGCTCCACCCTCGTCGAGGACCTGGCCGATGCCCTCGCAAAGCTCGACGCCCGGGCGAATCGGCGCGTCTACGTGACCAGCCTCGTGGGCGGCCGCTTCGTGCACGCCGGGATCCTGGAGGCCCTCGGGCGCGAGCACCCGCCTCTTCCGGACCACATCTACATCCTCAACATCCTCTACCAGATGGGCCGGCAGCCCCGGCTGGACTACATCCGGAGCGAACGCCGCCGGGCCGCGGCGCCGGACCTCGACACCCTCGTCCGCCAGGTGACGTTCTCCCTGGGCGTGCCGAGCGCCATCGAGAGGGAGCGGCTCGCGGCCTGGTTCCTCGCCGACCCGGAGCGAGCGCGCCTCGTCGACACCCCTCGCTGCTGGGCCTTCATTTCGTGGGAGACCAAGGCACCGTGAACAGCCTTCGGTTCCCTTCGGGCCACCCCGAGTGTGATCGCCACCTTCACAGGAGCCCATCGACGCTGCGCCGGGTCTCGTCCCTTCCTTCGGTCCTGGCGGTGGTCGGCCTCAGCGCCGCCGGCCCCGTCCGTGCCGAGGCCCTGCCTCGCGAGGTCCGCGTCGCCGCCGCGGCCGACCTGAAGTTCGCGCTCGACGCTGTTTTCGCCGGCACGGCCGTCTCGACGCAGGGCGTCCGTCCCGCCGTCACGTACGGCTCTTCCGGGAGCTTCTACGCGCAGATCGAGAACGGCGCCCCGTTCGACCTGTTCCTGTCCGCCGACGCGGAGTACCCGAGGCGCCTCGCGGCGAAAGGCCTGGCCGACGGCGATCCCTTCCTCTACGCCGTCGGCCGCATCGCCCTGTGGGCCCCGGCCCGCTCGAGGCTGGACCTCGCCGCCCTCGGGCTGCGGGCGCTCCTCGATCCTTCGGTCCGCAAGGTCGCGATTGCGAACCCCCGCCACGCGCCCTACGGACGGGCCGCCGAGGCGGCGATGACGTCGCTCGGGATCTACGAGGACGTGAAGAGGAAGCTCGTCCTCGGAGAGAACGTCGCTCAGGCCGCGCAGTTCGTACGGAGCGGCGCCGCGGACGCCGGCGTGATCGCGCTCTCGCTCGCTCTCTCGCCGCAGATGCGCTCGGGCGGGCGGCACGTCGAGATCCCGTTCGCGAGCTATCCACGCATGGACCAGGCAGGTCTCGTACTGAAGGGGGCGCGTGAGCCCGTAGCCGCCCGCCTCCTGCGCGACGCCCTCCTCGGCGTGCGGGGCCGCGAGATCCTCGAACGGAGCGGGTTCTTTCCCCCGGCTCCGGTCTCTGCCCGAGTCTCCGCGCCTTGACGGGGGCTCCGACCCGGGGCTACCGTCGTCGCTGACATGGAGAGTCCGCTGAATCGCACGCTCGCCGTCGCAAAAGCGCTCGCGAACCCGGCCCGTCTCCGAGTCCTCGCCGCCCTGGAAAAGGGCGAATGCTGCGTCTGCCAGCTGACGGCCGTCCTCGACCTCGCCCCCTCGACCGTTTCGGCCCACCTCTCGGAGCTTCGACGGGCCGGCTTCCTCCTCGATCGCAAGGACGGCAAGGTCGTCTTCTACCGCCTCTCGGAACGGCCCGAGCTGAAGCCCTGGCTGAAGGCGACCTTCACGGGGATACAGAACGACGAGAAGGTCGCGGCGGACCGAGCCTTCCTCGAACGGGTCAAGGCGATCGACGTCGAGACGTTCTGCGGTGCCGGCCCTCGCTGGAAGCTCCTCCCGGCGTTCCGTCCCGCGCCGAAGCGGCCGCCGTCTGCGCGGAAACCGGGCTGACGACCGAGCGGTTCATCAGGCCATCGCCGGTCCTGATGGATGGATGCCGACGGTGCCGGCACCAGGCGCCACAGCGGGAGCCGCGCCCACGCAGACCATTCCGCTGGAGACGATTGGGCCCCTCGGCCCGTCGGACGACCCGGCTTCGCCCCGTCTCCCGCACCGCCGTCTCTACTTCGTAGGATCGGAGCATGATGAAACGTCATCGTTGAGACGACCGGCGAGTCGCGGCGTGATTTCGTCGACTCGCGACATGTAGACCTCGCCGCTTTCCCGCCTCCTCGACACCTCGAAGGTCCTCGCGAACCGGGCGCGTCTGCGGATCCTCGCCACTCTCTCGGGAAACGAGCTCTGCGTCGGACAGGTCACGGCGATCTTCGACATCGCCCGCTCGACCGCGTCCGAGCACCTCTCCGCCCTCCGGCGCGTCGGTCTCGTCGGCGAGCGCCGGGACGGCAAGGTCGTCTACTCCTCCCTCGCCGTCGACGAGCATGCGAGGAAGCTCTCCGACGTCGTCCTCGCCGAGCTCTCCGCCGACTCCGCCGTCCGGAAGGACCGCGACCTGACCGCGCGCATCCTCGCCCTGCCGCACGACCTCGTCTGCGAGCAGGGCCGCGCAGCCCTCCTCGCCCGGATCTCCCCGGCCGCCACGGCGGCCGATCCGGATTCCCCGCTCTGCTCGGCATCACTTCCGAACACCGACCCACAGGAGGCTCCATGAAACAGGCCCGGCCCTCCCCGGGAGGCCCAGGGCTTCGCCCTCGGCGACTCGGGCGCGCCGGGCTTCTTCAGCCCGGCCCTGGCCGACCTGGACACGCAGCTGCTCGAAGGGGCCCTCGGCGCCAGGCTCCGACTTCTCTGCATCGACTGGAACGCCCGCGTCGCCCTCGGCAAGAGGACCAGCGACACGGTGACGCAGACCCCTTTGTGGGGCTCCACCAGCCTCGTGGAGATGGACCGCGGGGACGAGGGGCACGACGCCGGATTCGCTTCGTGCCGAAGGAGGGATGAGATGAACACGCTCGACGCGAACCGGCGCGAGTTCCTCGAGACCTCCGGCACCGCTCTCGCCGGCGCTGCCGTCATCCCCGGCTTCCTCGACGGCATCGTCCGTAGGGCCGGCGTCCCCGATTCCCTCGCCGACACGCCCACGCAGCCCATCAGCGACGGTGCCTGGTGCGGCTCGGCCTGCGGCACGAAGGCCACGGTGTCCAAGGGCGTCCTGACGTTCGTCGAGGGGCTCCCCGAGGACATCCAGGGCGGCGGGAAGACGTGCGCCAAGGGGAAGGCCGCCACCGGCGTCCTCGACGACCCCGACCGTCTCGAGTACCCGATGAAGCGGACGAACCCGGTGATGGGAATCGGCGTCGACGCCGGCTGGGTCCGCATCACCTGGGACGAGGCGCTCGACCTCGCGACGACCAAGCTGAAGGAGACGATCGAGAAGAACGGACGCGACGGCGTCATGATCCTCGGTCTCGCCAATCCCGACGTCTGGGCCCGCTTCCAGAACTGCATCGGGACGTCGAACCGGTTCGACCACTGGGACGAGTGCTTCCTGGCGAACCGCGTCGTCTCGACCAACGTCATCGGCGGCTTCGTCTGGTGCCACGACTTCGCGAACGCGAAGCACATCGTGACGTTCGGGGGGGGACGTCGTCGGCAAGGCGAAGGTGGTCTGGGCGCGCGCCGTCACCGACGCAGGACGACCAAGAGCGGCGTCGACATCGTCGGACGACATCACCACCCGTTCCTCACGGCCGTCGGAAGCGGCATGTTCTCGTGACTGGCGGACGGCCTGCGAAAGAAACCCGGCAAGATCCAGACGGGGATCATCACCCGCGACTCGACGATGGCCTTCCCGAATCCGCCCGAAGTCGAGGCCGAGCTGAAGAAGACCCCCCTTCACGGTCGTCTGCGACATCTTCCCCAACGAGATCATCGACCTGGCCGACGTCGTCCTCCCCTCGGCCCTCTACCTCGAGGTCACCGACCTCGTCGCCCGCGACCACCGCCCCCCCTACAAGAGGACGGTCGTCCGTCAGCCCGTCGTTCCGCCGCAGTTCGAGACGAAGGCCCTCGGCTCCATCCTCCTCTCCTGGGGCCTCAACGCCTTCCCCGAGTACAGGAAGAGCCCCGACGGGACGCCGATCAACATGGGCACCGTCCTCGACGAGAAGACCAAGCGTGCCGGACTCGGAGCGAACTTCGCCGAGATGAAGGCGAAGGGATTCGTAAAGGAGGTCGCGGCCTCCGTCCCGCGGCCGCCCTTCCCGGCGTCGAGCGGCAGGATCAACGTCTACGTCAAAGTCCTCGCGGACGCCGGTTTCGAGCCGCCCCGACGTGGACGCAGAAGCGCGACGTCCCGAGCAGCCAGTACCCGTTCTACCTCCTCACGATCATTCCCCCGATGCACCTCCGCAACACCACGGAGAACAACCGGATCACGAACGAGATCGAGGGGACGAACGAGGTCTTCGTCAACGTCCAGACGGCTCGCGGCCTCGGGATCCCCGAGGGCGACATGATCGAGGTCCGCTCCCGCGTCGGCGAGATCCAGGTTCCCTCACGCCTCACCGAGGCGATCCGGCCCGACTGCGTCCTCGTCCCGCGCGGCTTCGGCCACCAGTCGCGCCTCCTGACCGCGGCCTACGGCAAGGGCGCCAAGGACGCCATCCTCGTCCCCGGGCAGTCGATGGACGACATCCTCGCCCGCATGGACGTCGGCGGCGCGGCCGGCATCATGGACGCCGCGGTCTCCATCGCGAAGGCCTGATCGTGACGAGCGGCGCTCCGGGTCCCCGCGGTCTCCTCCTTTCGCTCGCCGTCGCGCAGCCCGCGACGGGCGGGCCGCGGACCGCCGCGGCTGCGCGGAGAGACGCACGCCTCGATCCTCGGCCACTGGCGTCGCGCGGGCCTCGAGCCGGTGAGCTCCGAGACCGAGCCGGCCGACCACGCCGGGCTCGTCTTCGCCCTCTTCTCGGCTTTGGCGGCGCGCCGATTTCCGAAGCGGTTTCCTGACTCCCCGCTCGGGCTCGCCTATCGGGGCTGTTGCAGGGCGCTCTCGATCGCCTTCTTCAGCTCGGGATTGACGACCACGCCGTTGCTCTCGGCCGTCGTCGCAACCTCCCTGGCCTTCTCGTATTGCCGCGCAGAGAAGTAGAGGGCCGCCAGGTTGTTGGCGGCCTCGCCGTAGGCCGGGTTGATCTTCAGCGCCTCCTCGTACTGCGCCACCGCCTCGGCGTTTCGCTGCAGTCGGAGGAGAACGTTCCCGTGGAAGAAGAAGTACCCGGCCGGAATCTGTTTCGGGTCCGGGCGCTGGGCGTTGAGGATGCGGTCGATCTCCTGCTTCTGCGCCTCTTCGTCGGCGATCTGCGCCTGCATGGCCGCCGACACGGTCGAGCCCTGTGCCTGGCGAAGCGCGGCAACGCGGTCACTCGACTCCTGGGCCCGCTTCCGCAGCTCGGACAGCCTGTCTTCCTGCATCTTCGCCATGATCGCCGCCGTCGATAGGTGGCCGGCCTTCGCCCGCTCGACCTCCGTCAGCGCCTGGGCGTAGTCCTTCTCGATGTAGAGGACTTTCGCCGTGAGCAGGTGTGCTTCGGCGTGCGCCGGGATGAGGCCGATGCAGGCGTCGAGCTCCTTCCGGGCTCCCTTGAAGTCCTTCTTGTCGAAACGCGTCCTGGCGTTCCCGTAGGCGACCTCGGCGTCGCGGTACCGTCGCACGAGCTGCGCGTCGGTGTTCTGATACTCCGACTGCGCGGGGCTCGTCTGGGCAGTCAGGGGCGCTGCGACGGCGAGCGTGAGGACCAGGATCGCTGCGACGTTCCGCATGTCTTCTCCTTTTCGGGACCCGGGACGGACCGGACAGGCGATTCTGCTCCCCGATCCGCCGCTTTCCGGGATGGTCGCCTCAATATAGCAATGGAAATGCTATCGACGGACCGCGTCTTCCCGCTTCGACGACCGCGGCTCCCCGGGCGGTGGGCCCCTGTGCCTAACCGCCCTGCCGCAGACCTGCCTCTATCACCTTCTTCCGCTCCGGGTTGATCGTCGCTCCGCTGGCCTCGACAGTCGAGACGACGGCAAAAGCCTTCTCGTTCCGCCGCTCCCCGACGTAGAGGGCTGTCAGGTCGTGCGCGGCGTCGGAGTCGTCCGCCCGGGCGCTCGACGCCTCCTCGTACTGCGCTTCCGCCTCGGCGCTTCGCCCGAGCCGGAGGAGGACGTTCCCGTGGAAGAAGGGGTGCTCGGCAGGGAGCTCGTTCGGGTCGGAGCGCCGGGCAAAGAGGATGCGCTCGGTCGCCTTCCCCTCGGGTTCGAGCCAGCTGATCCCCCACCCCAGGAAGGCGGTGGCCAGGTCGGAGCTCTCCCGGATTCGCGTGCGCATTTCGGACAGCCGAGCCTCCTGCACGCTCGCCAGGCTCATTGCCAGGATCGGGTGGCCGTCCCTGGCCCGCTCGAGGTCCTTCAGCGCCTGAGCGTAGTCCTTCTCGATGTCGAGGACCTTTGCCAGGAGGAAGTGTGCGTCGGGGTATGCCGGGATTCGCAGGAAGCAGACGCCGAGCTCCTTCCGGGCCCCTTCGAAGTCCTTTCTGTCGAAACACCCGCGCGCCCGCTCATCGGCGGCCATGGCGTCCCGGGACTGGCGGACGCGCTCCACGTCGACGTCCTGGTTCTCCGACGTCGCGGACCCCGTCTGAGCCGAAAGCCGCCACCCGGCCGCGAGAGCGAGCACCAGGATCGCTGCGACGTTCCGCATGCCTCCTCCACTTCGGGAGCAGGACCAGATGACCGATTCCGCCCCACGACCGGCCTCCGTTCGGGACGGTCTCACCGTTCGCGCAACGGGGATGCCATCCACGAACCTGCGTCCTGCCATGTCGACATCCGCGGCAGCCGGTGCGGCGGGGCCCTGAGGTCAGCTCTGCGCGCGCGCCCCCAGGACCGTCCGACCCGCCACGGCGAGAAGGACGATCGCTCCGCCGGCGAGCGCCCAGCCCGACGGCCTCTCGCCGATGCCGAGGTAAGCCCAGAGAGGGTTGAAGGCCGGCTCGAGCATCCCGAGGAGTGACGCCTCCGCGGCCGGAACGACCGACAGGCCCCTCACGAAGAGGATGTAGGCGATTCCCATCTGGACGATGCCGAGGAAGGCGATGACGGCGAAGCCCTTCGCGTCGAGCGCGAGGTTGCCCCAGGCGAACGGGAGGGCGATCGCTCCGGCCATCACGTTCCCGAGGAAAACCGAGGCCATGGCGTCGCGCGACTGGTCCCGCCGCAGGAGCAGGACCGTCAGGCCGAAGAAGACTCCCGAGACGACGCCCATCAGGTTGCCGGCGAGGTGCCCGCCGTCCAGCTTCCCGACGAAGAAGAGCGACATTCCACCGAGCGCGAGCGCGATCGCGACGGCGTCGGCCTTGCGGAACGTCTCCTTCAGGAGCCACGGCCCGAGGGCGAGGACGTAGAACGGTCCGGTGTACTGGAGGAAGATCGCGTTCGCCGCCGTCGTCCACTTCGTCGCGGTGACGAACGTCAGGATCATGAGCGCGTAGACGATGGCCGTCGCCACGGACGCCCTCTTCCACCTCTCGAGGCTCGGCCGGAAGACGGCGACGAGGAAGGCGACCGTCAGCGCCGCCCTCCAGAAGACGACGCCGAGGGCGTCGAGCGGGACGAGCTTGATGGCCAGGCCACCCGTCGACCAGAGAAGCGCCGCCGCCGCGACGTAGAGGCGGCCGGCGCGGGGAGAGAGAGCTTCGGGCATTCAGCGCTTCAGGACGAGGACCGGCACGGTGAGGGCGAGCGCCCGCTCCGGGAGGCACGTCCCCTCGCCGCAGGCGCGGTAGCGGAGCGAGACCGCGATCGGGTGCTCGCCCCCTGTCGCCTCGGGACGGACGTCGAAAACGAGCGTCACGTCGACGCGCCCCTCGTAGCCCGGCTCGGTCGTCCCGTCGTCGTGCCTCACCGTCCGCCTCGGCGGCAGCTCGACGGCGCTGCATCGCAGGTCGGGACCGCCCCACGCATCGACGGCGAGGGGCTTCTCCCCCGTCAGAGACCACCCCGCGGCCAGCTCGACCGCGATCCTCACCTCGAGCATCTCGCCAGGCGCGACGCGGTCGGTGGAGATGGAGGCCGAGACTCGGACCGGCCCGCCCGCCGGTTCCGGCTCCCCTCCCGTCTCCGCGTCCTTGCCGACGTTCCGCCCACTCTCCTCCCCGCCTTCTTCGACGGCCGGAACCTCCCGAAGAAGGCCGCTCGTCCGGAGGTCCTCCCACGCGAGGTGCCACGATTCCGTGCCGTGCGGGGCGCGCTCCATGAGACCCGACACCTCCTCGACCGCCGCGAGCGCTTCGGCCGCGAGGGCCGCGTCTCCATCACGGCGCGCGAGGCGAGCGAGGGCTCGCGCCGCCGCGCCGGGACCCGATGGGATCGCCTTGTCGAAAAGGTCGCGGGTCCTCACGAGAAGGGGCTCGTGCCCCTCCCCGGTGAACGTGAAGCCGGGGACTCCGGGCCGCGTGAACCGGCGCCGCAGGCCGTTGACGACGCGACGCGCTTCCGTCGCCCACCGGCGCGCCTCGGTCTTTTCGGGCTCCGCGTCGGCGAGGTCGAGAAGCGCCAGGGCGAGATACGCCTCGTCCTCGAGAAAGGCGAGGATCCTCGCCTCCCCGCCTTTCCAGGTCCTCAGGAGGCACCCCTCGACGTCGTGCATCCGCGTCAGGAGGAACCGCGCGCACTCCCGCGCCGCCTCGAGGTAGCGCGGCTCGCCGAGAATCGACGAGGCGACCGCGAGCCCCGAGATCGCCAGCGCGTTCCACCCCGCGATCCGCTTGTCGTCCGTCGCCGGTGGCACGCGCCGACGACGCCGCTCGAGGAGCCGGGCCCTCACGGCGGCGAGACGCGCCTCGTCGTCCGCCGACGGCTCGTCTCCGAGGTGGAGAACGTTCAGACCCGTCGCCTGCCTCGTCGACTCGTCGTGGAAGTTGCCCTCGGGGCGGACGCGGTAGGCGCTGGCGAAGAGCGCGGCATCGCCGCCCGCCACCTCGCGCACCTCCTCCTCCGGCCAGACGAAGTACTTCCCCTCCTCCCCTTCCGAGTCGGCGTCGGTGGCAGCGAAGAAGCCCCCTTCCTCGCCACGCATCTCCGAGAGGAGCCAGTCGCCGATCCCCCGTGCGGTCCTCCGATAGAAGTCCCGCCCCGTCAGGACGAACGCCCGCGCGTAGAGCGAGAGAAGCTGCGCGTTGTCGGTCAGCATCTTCTCGAAGTGCGGGAGGAGCCACCGCTCGTCGGTGGCGTACCGGTGGAAGCCGCCGGCGAGGTGGTCGTGGATGCCGCCGAGGGCCATCTCGTCGAGGGTCTTCAGCGCCATCGAGCGGGCGATCGAGTCCCCCTCGGCTCCCTTCAGGAGGAGCCATTCGAGCGCGAGGTGCGGCGGGAACTTCGGCGCGCCGCCGAAGCCGCCGTGCCGGGCGTCGAACGTCCTCTTCAGCGTAGCCGTCAGGACGTTCCCCGTCGCGGCCGTGAGCGTCTCGCGACCGGCCCGCTCGGCGATCCGGTTCGCATTCTCGACCTCGGCGACGATCTCGTCGGCCCCCTTCGCCAGCTCGTCGCGCCGCTCGCGCCACGCCTCCGCCAGCTTCTCGAGGATGGTCCGGAACCCGGCGCGCCCCTGCCGGTCCTCCGGCGGGAAGTACGTGCCGCCGAAGAAGGGCCGTCCGTCGGGGAAGAGGAACGCCGAGAGAGGCCAGCCTCCCCGGCCGACCATCGTCTGGACCGCGCTCATGTAGACGTCGTCGACGTCGGGCCGCTCCTCGCGGTCGACCTTCACGGACACGTAGTGCGCGTTCAGGACGACCGCCACCTCGTCGTTCTCGAAGGACTCCCTCTCCATCACGTGGCACCAGTGGCACGCCGAGTAGCCGATGGAGAGGAAGAGCGGCTTGTCCTCCCGCCGCGCCCGTTCGAACGCCTCCGGCCCCCACGGGTACCAGTCGACCGGGTTGTGCGCGTGCTGGCGCAGGTAGGGGGACATCTCCTTCTCGAGCCGGTTCGCCGGGCGTGCAGGATCGCGCATGCGCCGGATTCTGCCGCACTCCCGTGCCGGGGATTCGGGAGACCGTGCCAGGCGTGCAATCGTGTATTGTTTCTAACAATACACGATTGCACGCCTGGCACGGTGGTCTCCATCGACGGCGTCAACGTCGCGTCGCTCGCGCTCATGGCCGTCGTCACGGCCCTCCTCGCCCGGGCCGCCATCGTCGACGTCCCCACGGCGGCGCTGGCCGCGGCGTGCGTTTTCCTGATACTCCGCTTCCGGGTGAACTCCACCTGGCTCGTCCTCGGCGGGGCCGTCGCCGGGGCCATAATCGCGCCATGACGTCCATCGGAGACGCATTCCGGCGGAAGACCGCCGAGGACGATGAATCGCTCACGCCCGCCGAGCGGGTCCAGCGCGCGTTTCGCCTCGGCGACGACGACGCCGAGGCCTTCCGGAGGGCGCGCGGGATCACGCGGGCGGCGGCGGAAGCCGAGCTCGGGTCCAGGCGGCGGGCCGGCCGGATCCCGAGCCGCGTGGCGGGGACCGGATGAGCCTCCTCGCGAACGTCGCAAAGCACTTCGACCACCGTCGGACGCCTTTCGCGACCGTCGGCGGGGTCGCTCTCGCGGTCCGCGGTGTCGCCCGCTCGACCTTCGACATCGACCTCCTCACGATGGACACCGCCGTCCTCGCCGAGCCCTACTGGGCGCTCGTCACGAGGGACGGCGCGCAGATCGAGATCCGGCGCGGCGACGCCGACGACCCTCTCCGCGGCCTCGTCCGGCTCCTTTCGCGCGACGAACGCTCCGTCGACGTCTTCGTCGGCCGCGGCGCCTGGCTCGACGGCGTCGTGAATCGGGCCGAGGCGTTCGCGCTCCTCGACACGCGAGTCCCCGTCGTCCGCGCTTCGGACCTCGTTCTCCTGAAGCTCCACGCGGGGGGAACGCAGGACCTCTGGGACGTGAAGCAGCTCCTCGACGGTGACCGGGACGGCGACGTCGCGCACGAGGTCCAGTCCAGGCTCGGTGAGGTCCCGCGCGGGGCCGCGATCGCCTGGAAACGCCTCCGGGACGGCTGACTCCGGGTCGTCAGTCACGTGTGGCACGTGGCACGGTGAGATATCATCGGCACCTGAGACGGCCTCTGTTTACGGTCCTTGCCTGACGGGAAGGCGCGCCCCCTAGCGCGCCGGTGATCGAGACGGGCAACGCGCCCGGCGATGTTCGTTTCGCCGCACGGCCCGCCTCTCCTCTCCCGTCCGCAACCGTTTCTCCACGGAGGCCCCGTCATGCCCCTGACCCGCTTCGGGTGGGATCCTGAGTTCGAAGCCCTCTTCGAGAACCACGCGCGCGAAGGGCTCGTCCCCGGACGCGTCCTGACCGCGACGCGCGAGATCTACCGCCTCGCGACTCGGCACGGAGAGCTCGCCGGCGAGCTCTCCGGCCGTCTGCGCTTCGCGACCGACTCCCCTTCCGACCTCCCGGTGGTCGGCGACTGGGTCTCCGCGCGGACCTACTTCGGCGACGGCCTCGCCGTCGTCGACTCCGTCCTGCCGCGCCGGACGGCTCTCGTCCGCCGCGCAGCCGGCCGTCGTGACGAGGCTCAGATCCTCGCCGCGAACGTCGACCTTCTCCTCGTCGCGGCTCCCCTCGACGGGGACCTTCGCGCGCGCCGCATCGAACGCTTCCTCGCACTCGCGCGCGAATCCGGCGTCCCGCCCGCCGTCGTCCTGACGAAGGCGGACCTCGCGGCCGACCCGGCCGCCTCCCTCGCGGCTGCCCGCGAGATCGCCGGTGGCGCACCCGTCGTTGCCGTGAGCGCGCCTTTGGGCCGAGGCCTCGACGAGCTGTCGGCCCTGCTCGTCCCTCGCGGCACCGCGGCCCTCCTCGGGCCCTCCGGCGCCGGCAAGTCGACCCTCGTCAACGCGCTCCTCGGGGAGGCGCGCCAGGCCACGCGCGAGGTCCGCGACGCCCACCAGCGCGGCCGCCACGCGACGACGCACCGCGAGCTCTTCGCCCTTCCCTCGGGGGCGCTCCTCGTGGATACGCCGGGCCTCCGGGAGCTCGCTCTCTGGGACGGAGCGAACGGCATCGCAGCGACCTACGACGAGGTCTCCGCCCTCGCTCCGGCATGCCGCTTCCGCGACTGCCGCCACGAGGCCGAGCCGGGCTGCGCGGTCCGCGAGGCGGCGGACGCGGGCGGTCTCGATTCCGGCCGGCTCGCGGCCTGGGAGAAGCTCCGCCGCGAGGAGGAGGCGCTGGAGACGCGCCGCACCCTCGGACCCGCGCGCGCCGAGCGTCTCCGCTGGAAACGGATCATGGGCGGCGCGAAGGGGCCGGAGAAGCTCCGGTGACCAGGGGTCCGGCCTTCGTCTACCGCTCTACGGCAACGCCGGCCCCGCTCCGGCGTGCCGGTCCCAGGCCCTCTGGAGAAGGGGCGTCAGCACGATCGCGAGGCCCGCCGTCGCGATGCCGAAGACGACGTCCGTGACGTAGTGGAACCGCCCGTAGAACGTGGAAACGTAGAGCGAGAGGATGACCGGCGAGAGGAGCCAGAACGTCGAGCGGTGGTACTTCCACGCCATGACCCACATGACCGTGGCAGCGGCGGCGTGCGGGCTGGGGAGAGAACCGCCCGCGAAGTGCGTCCGGGTCCGGATGAGCTCCCCGACCCAGGTGAACACCCAGCCGTCGAGCGGGACACGGAACCGGTCGGCCATCCAGTACATCGGGCTGGCCACCGGGAAGAGGATGAAGCCGACGTCGCACAGGACGTTCGCCAGGCCCAGGGCGAGGAAATACTCCTCGGCCACCGCCCGGCCCCGCCGGACCCAGAGGACCGCGCAGAGGACGGGGTAGAGGGGTATGTAGACGACGTAGCAGAACATCATCCACTCGGTGAGGGAGGGCGAGACGAATCGCTCCAGCCACAGCGTGGGCTGGACTCCGAAGAGCCATGCCTCGAGCGAGAGGACGACGTCGTCCAGGAAGCGTCCGTGGAGGATCAGCTGCAAGGAGTCGACGGCACCGAACAGGTAGGCGTACGAGAGCGAGACCGTCGCCGTGCGGAGGAAGAACGCGAGAACGGGGCGCCGGACCCGCGGCATCACGGCGGCCGCAACCAGGACGACGACCGCGACACCGGCGTTCTTCCCGACCAGGAGAAGCCACCCCGGGACGCCCGCCCGGAATCCGACCTCGAGCAGGCTGAAGAACGCGAGAGTCACGAGGATGACCCCGTCGACCGCCCGGAGCTCCAGCCTTCCGAAGATCCGTCTCGCCCCGTCGTCCCCCGCACGCCTCTCGGTCATCGCCTGGCATTCACCGGCAGACGATGAAGAGGTCGAGGGAGAGGCCCAGCACCCAGTGGGTCAGGAGGGGGACGAGCAGGGACCGCGAACGGAACGCGATGACGCCCCACGCGAGACCTCCAAGGACCGCGCCGAGAGTCTCCCCGAAGGGCTTTCCGACGTGCAGGGCAGCCGAGAGGGCCGTCTGGACGAGGATGGCGTTCCAGTCCCCCATCTCCTCGCGCAGTCCGAACTGGACGAAGCCGCGGAAGCCGAACTCCCAGCCCGCGTAGAAAGCCAGGTAGGCGAGGGCGTGACCCGCGAAGGCGAGCGGCCCGTCGCCCGCGGCCCGGTTGAGGGGGTAGACGGCGAGAAACTCCGGCATCCGGGATGCCGAGAGGCTCAGGAGCGCCATGACGGGAGCGACGACGGCGAAGGCCTTCCATCCGAAAGAGAGGTCCCCCGGCCGCACCCCGTAGGCCGAGAGCGGCTCGCGAAACACGAACTTCACGACGAGCGCCGGAATCAGCCCGAGAAGGACGAACGCCGAAGAGAACGTGAAGAGCCCTGCGGTCAGCTCCCTGTTTCCCCAGAGGACGAAGGAGGAAGCCAGGTGCCGGAAGTAGAACGGCTTGCTTCCGAGATAGAAGAAGAGGATCCCGAGGACCGCCGCGCCGACGATGACGATGGTCGCCTTGCGGCTGATGGAAGGAACGAGCCCCCCACCGACGGGCGGGACCGAAGGACGGATCACCGAGCATTCTCCGGACCGTGCAGCCATTCGAGGGTCCGGCGGACACCCTCCCGGAGGGGAGTGATCCGGTAGCCGAGCTCGCGCTCGGCCTTCGCGCTGGAGTAGGCCCAATCCTCGAGGAACGTCTCCACCCATCCGGGCGTGATCCTGGGATAGATACCGAGCCACTCGGCCTCGAGCTTCTCCAGCCTCGCGTACGACATCGCAACCGCCCTCGGCAGGCCGATCTGGATGTGCCTCTTCCTCGTCAGCTCGTCCACGAGCCGAAAGAGGCCGGACAGCGAGGAGTTCTCGCCTCCGAGGATGTATCGCTCCCCCGCCCGCCCCTTCTCCATCGCGAGGAGGTGACCCTCGACGAGGTCGTCCACGAACGCGTAGTTCCCGACGTTCT
The DNA here is from genome assembly GCA_963696015.1 of uncultured Holophagales bacterium. Classification (GTDB taxonomy): domain Bacteria; phylum Acidobacteriota; class Thermoanaerobaculia; order UBA5066; family UBA5066; genus UBA5066. The sequence goes on along the minus strand of CAVOJA010000157.1, from coordinate 41,380 downwards.
CGCCCCGGCCGGGGACGACGGGGAACCTCCCGCGGTCGTAGTCGTCGATCATCAGGGAGACCGAGTTCCCCTCGGTTCGCTTCCCGGGGCCGTAGACCCGTGTCGGGTGGACGAGCACGATCGGGACGCCCCGAACGGCCAGATCGAGGGCATCCCTCTCGGCGACGGATTTGGTCTCCTCGTACTCCGTGAGGTAACGGGGCGTCGATCTCGGCGTCTCCTCGTTCCCGACGACCCCTCGGGGCGTCGGCCCGAAGACGACGACCGTCGACGTGTAGACGATGCGTCGGACGCCGGCCTCCGCCGCCGCCTCGAAAACGTTCCGGGCACCCTCGACGTTGAGCCGGAAGAACGTCGAAGGGTCCCTCGCCCAGTTCCGGGCGTAGGCGGCGAGGTGAAACACCTCCTCACAGCCGGCCACGCCGCGACGGAGCGAATCGCGGTCGAGGATGTCGCCCTCCACCCACTCAAGGCGCTCGGCGCCGGCGGCTCGCTCGCTCGTCGGGCGCGCCAACCCCCGCACGGATCGACCCCGGGCGAGGAGGGATGCCACGAGCCGGCCGCCGACGAACCCCGTCCCGCCGGTGACGAAAACCGATCCGGGGCTCAGATCGAATCCCGCCTGCCGGGTGCGGGGCCGCTCCGTCGCCGAATCCGGTTCATTCGCTACGAATGCTAGCACTCAGACCACACCCGGCCCGGTGCGTCTCCTGCCCGGGAGCTTCGCAGTCGCTCGCAGCGATCCCGTGAATCGGAGCGGTGTCGTATGACCCCGTGGGATGCGGTTTCTCTCGTTCGCTCGGGCCCGGAAGAGGGCTCGCGCCTCGACGAGGGCGCACCCGTGAGGAAGACCCCGTCCCGGGGGACCTCGGCTTCCGACCGGCGCGGATCTCCGGCCTCGTCCTGGTCCTGGTCCTGACCGTGCTCGTGGTCCGGGCCGCGAGGAACGTCGGGGGAATCCAGTCCGGGGCCAGGGACGCCTTCAGAAAGATCCTCTCGACCTCCGCGCTCGAGACGGACCGCCGCCTCGCTCCGATGAGAGACCGGCTCCCCACACGCGGCGGGGTCCATCTGGCTCGGAATCCCGGCGACGACGTCTGACTCGGCGACCTCTCGCACTTCGCGCTCGCTCCGCTCGTCCTGACCACCAAGCCCGACCGGGGCCGGCGTCTCCTGGAGGACCCGAGGATCCGCGCGCTCCCGGCGAACGCCTCCGGAACGGGCCTCCGGCGCCTCCACCGGGGACGGACGGGTGCGTAGGTCGACATGTTCACGCCAGCGATCGGCTGGAGCCATCCCGACGACCCCGCTCGACCAGGAGTGGCACGTTTCGAACTCCATCCACAGGCTCCTCGTGCAGCTCGCCCCGTCCGGAGTCCTCGGCACCCCGCTGGTCGCGGCGGAGCCCGGCCACCGGCAAGGCCCTCCCTACTCCGCCGCGCCGTCCTGCGGCTGCGGCCGGCGGGTGCGTGTCGTATAACCGCGACCGATGAAGCTCATCACGTTCGTCCGCCCGGGGGGGGATTCCGCGGGCCTCCCCGGTCTCATGCTTCCCGGCGCGGGAATCATCGACCTCGGCCGGGCCTCCGAGGCCTTCCGCGGACTCTCGGTCCTCGACATCGTCCAACGGAACGAAGAGCTCTTCCCGGAGGCGGCCGTCCTGTCGACCGGGGAGGCGTCGCTCCCGAGCGGGAGCCTCCTCCGCGAGGACGAGGTCCGGCTCCTCGCGCCGCTGCCGCGCCCCGTCTCGATGCGCGACGGGTACGCCTTCCGCCAGCACGTCGAAACGGCCCGCAGGAACCGCGGGATGGCGATGATCCCCGAGTTCGACGAGTTTCCCGTCTTCTACTTCACGAACGCCCTCGCCGTCATCGGGCCGGGCGAGCTGCGCGTCGGCCGGCGACGCCTCGAGAAGCTCGACTTCGAGCTGGAGTGCTTCGTCGTCATCGGGAAGACCGTCACGAACCCGACTCTCGAGGAGGCCGACGACGCGATCCTCGGCTACGGCGTCATGAACGACCTCTCCGCCCGTGCCCTCCAGATGGAGGAGATGAAGCTGAACCTCGGGCCGGCCAAGGGAAAGGACTTCGCGACCGCGATCGGCCCCTGGCTCGTCACGAAGGACGAGCTGTCGAGCCGGATCTCGCCCTCGCCCCGGGGAAACGTCCTTCACGCCCGGATGACGGCGTACGTCAACGGCATTCAGGTCTCCGAGGGGAACGTCGCGCAGATGAACTGGACCTTCGCCCAGATCGTCCAGCGCGCCGCCGACGGGGTGACGCTCGAGCCGGGTGAGGTGATCGGATCGGGAACGGTCGGCACCGGCTGTTTCCTCGAGCTGAATGGCTCGGGAGTCACGAAGGATCAGTGGCTGCGCCCGGGCGACGTCGTGGACCTCGCCATCGACGGTCTCGGGACGCTGACGAACACGGTCGTCGAGGACGGTGCGAAATGAAGGACGACCTCTTCGCGCTCCAGGACTACAACCTCTGGGCCAACCGCCTCCTCGTCGAATCGCTCGCGCCGCTCTCGCACGAGGACTACGTCCGGGAGATGGGAGGAGGCTGGCCGTCGATCCGCGCCACGCTCGTTCACCTCGCGGGGGCGACCCGCGCGTGGGCGGAGCGATTCGACGGACGCGACGCGACGGCCCTGCCGGGCGTCGAGGACGTCCCCACGCTCTCCGACGCTGCGCGGATGCTGAACGACGCCGACGCGCGGATCTCTGCCTTCCTCTCGACGCAGAGCCCGGAGCGCCTCCAGGCGCCGCTCACCTGGAAGAACCTGAAGAGGGAGGAGAAGGCCGCACCCCTCTGGGCCGTCCTCCGGCACACCGTGAACCACGCCTCTTATCACCGCGGGCAGATCGCCGCGATGCTCAAGCGGCTGGGCGGAAAGCCGGTCGCGACCGACCTCGTCCGCTGGGCGATCGAGCGGCACGGGGCCGGCGCCTTCGAGGCCTGACGCCGTGATCGAGTCCTCGTTCGACCGCCTCGTGAGGCGCGGGATGATCCTCACGATCGGGAACCTCCTCACCCCGGTCTACTTCCGGTGGCTCAACTCGGTGAAGGCCGAAGGCGCGGACATCCTGAAGACGCTTCCCCGGAAGAACGTGATCCTCCTCTCGAACCACCAGACCTACTTCACCGAGGCGATCGCCTTCTACGACCTTTTCTACATCGTCCACGGGATGCCCTACGAAGACCCGCACCTGCGCTTCTCCGCGGCGACCGAGACGATGAAGAAGAACCTCCTGACGCAGATCCTGACCTACGCGGGCGGCGTCACGTTCCGGAGGTCGTTCCGCGAGGCGGGCCAGGAGGTCAGACGGCCCGTCGACCTCGAAGGGGTCTCGAAGATCGAGGAGGCGATCGCGACGGGCTGGCTCCTTCACTTCCCGACGGGAACGACGCAGAAGGACGCGCCGATCCGTCCAGGGATCGCCCAGCTCCTCCACCGCACGAAACCGATCGCCGTCCCGGTCCGCGTCGACGGCTTCCGCGGCCTCCTCCTCCACAAGCAGCTCCCGGGGAAGACCGGCAAGACCGCGACGATCCGCTTCTTCCCGCCGATGGACCTCGGAGACTTCTACGCCGCGCCGTTCGACAAGGAGAAGGGCCGGAAGGCCATCGCGGACCTCGGCAGGCTCATTCTCGATCCGGCGTAGGGGGGGCGCAAGCGGCGGCCGCGTGTTCGGCGGTGCGGCGCACCTGGAAAGAGCGGAAGTTCTCGTCCGCCCACTCGGACGTGAGGGCGTTCAGATGGTCCAGGGTTCGGTGCCTGTAGACCCCCGGAGGAAACCGCAAGCGGGCTGTCCGTTCCCCGAACGTCCAGATCCCTTCGATCACCCTGGGCAGCACGGGGTCGTCGCGGTCGTAACCTCGCGCAGCCTTCATCTCTTCGATCGAGCGGAACTTCCGGACGGGCATCAATCCCCCTCGAACCCGTACTTCGCGCGAAGTCCATCCGCGTCCAGCTTGTCCTTGGGGCGAACGGTGTCCCTTTTCATCCGCCAGAGGGTCCTCGGCGATACGAGGTGCACCTCCACGCCCTCCAGCGACGTCGTGTCTGGCTCGAGGTCTGCGAACGCGAACGCCTCCCCGAGCCGTGTGAGGATGTCGACGTGGAACGTCCCTTCCGGCGGAACGTACTGGACCGCCGGGTAGTCGCCCAGGAGATCGTCCGCTGAGATCTCATCGATGTTCGGGTCTACGTAGACCGTCCTCAATGCTCGCTTCAGGGCCTCGACGTTCTCGCGAGTCGGCTCGATGAAGACGTCCAGGTCCTCCGTGAAGCGAGGCAGGCCGTGAAGGTTCACGGCGACACCTCCGAACACGAGATACCGGACTCCCTCCTCCTCGAAGGCCGCGAGGATTCTCCGGCTCGCCTCGTAGTTCACCGGCCTACCCCTTCGCCTCCGGCTTCGCCTTCAGCGACCGCGCCACGAGGCCGACGCCGCCCGCCAGGAGTCCCAGCATCATCAGCGTGTTGTAGAGACTCGTCGGCGTGAACCAGATCTGCAGGTTCGCAATGATCCCCGCCACGATGACGAGCGCCCCGGCCCCGGTCAGCAGCCACCCCGCCACGGACTTCCCGTCGAAGAAGAGGAAGCCGATGCCGACCAGGAGGGGGATCAGCGTGAGGCCGAACGTATTCGGCCCGAACCAGTGCCAGAAGCCGCTGTGGACCTGCACCTGCTGGAGGAGGAGGTAGCCGCCGACGACCATCATCGCGAGGCCACCGAGGAAGAGCCCGACGCCGCCCGGCGTCCCGCCTGCGCCTTTGATCTCCATCGCGAAAGTGTACGCTCCCGGGCCGCCCGGTCAGCCGATCGCCCGGAGCCTCTCCAGGACCGCCTCGACGTCGTAGTCGGGCGTCGAGGCCCCGGCGGTGACTCCGACCTTTCGCATTCCGGCGAAGGTCTCCGGACGCAGGTCCGCCGCCGTCCCGACGAACACGGTCGGCTTCGAGCCCTCGGCGATCTTCACGAGCTCCTTCGTGTTCTTCGAGTGGTGGCCGCCGATGACCACGATCGCGTCGATGGAAGCGTCGGCGCAGAGGACGCGGAGAGCGTCCTGGTTCTCCTTCGTCGCGTAGCAGATCGTGTCGGCGACCCTCAGGTCGGGGACCCGGGACCGCATCGACTCGACGTGCGCGGCAAAGCCGTCCGCGTTGAGGGTCGTCTGAAACACGACCTTGACCTTCGGGTGCGCCTCCCACGGGAAGGCCCGCACCTCCTCGAGGTCGTAGAAGACGCCGTATCGCGCCGGGTCGAGGTCCTTCGTGTAGCCGATGACCTCACGGTGCCCTTTCTGCCCGAGGACGGCGATGAAGCAGCCGTCGTCGAGCGAGCGGGCGATCTCCCTGTGGATGTCCGTGACGAACTTGCACGTCGTGTCGATCGCCCTGAGGCCGAGGGCCTTCGCCTCCTCGCGGACCGACGGAGCCACGCCGTGGGCCGAAAAGACGATCCGCCCCGCGTGCTCGTGGGCCTCCTCGAGCCGGTGGACCGTCGGAAAGCCGAGCCTCGCCATCTCGCTCTCGACGCTCTCGTTGTGGACGACCTGCCCGAGGATCGCCCCGGACTGCCCCTTCGCAGCGGCGATCCTGACGAGCTTGTCCGCCACCCGGACCCCGGCGCAGAACCCGTACTTTTCGGCCAGGACGACCTCCACGGCTATCTCCCTCCGCCGTTCGACCGCTCGGGGAGCTCCAGCAGGACGATCTCGGGCGGGACCACCTTCACGAAGCGGTCGCGCTTGATCAGCTCGAAGCCCTTGCCGCCTCTCCCGACGACGTCGTGGCGGCGGGTGACGGTGTGGGCCGTCCCCTTCGAATTCTCGAGGGTCAGCGCGGCGCGCTTCTCGTCCCTTCCGAAGAGAGTGGCCCCGAGGACCCGGTCGTCCTCGGCGAGCCGGATCCCGATGACACCCTTCCCCGGTCCGGCGAGGACGGGGACCTCGTCCGCGTCGAAGAGGATCGCCCGCCCCTTCTCGGAGGCCAGGGCGACGATCGCCCCGTCCTCGCAGATTTCTACCGACACGACCTCGTCGCCGTCCGCGGTGCGGGCGAACCGGCGCCCGGAACGGGTCGTCGCCTCGCGGAGAGGGTCGGCCGAGAAGCGGAGGACCATCCCCTGGCGGGTCGCGGCCAGGAGGACGACGTCCCGCTCCGGCGTCACTCTCGGGTCGAGGGACACGGCCGCCACGACCCGCTCGCCGTCGCCGAACTTGAAGAGCTTCTGGACCGGCTCCCCGTAGCCGGTCGAAGGGGGGACGTCGTTCATCCGGAGGACGTAGGCCGAGCCCCGGTTGCTGAAGAGCACGACCAGCTCGCGGGTGCCGCCCTGCAGGACGGCGAGGACGTCGTCCCCTTCGCGCATGCGCGTCTGCTTCGGGTCCTTCAGCTGTCCGAGGCGCTTCAGCCACCCGTCGACGGTGACGACCGCGAAGGCGTCCTCGTCGGGAATGAACGCCTCGGCGTCGTACTCCGGCTCCTCGACGGCGACGGAAACGCGCGTCTTCCGCTTCTCGCCCGAGAGGACGCCGCGCAGCTCGACGAGCTCGCGCTGGACGACCCCCCAGAGCTTCGTCGGCGACTTCAGGATCGCCTCGATCCGTGCGGCCTCGGCCCGCTTCTCGGCGAGCTCCTTGCGGATCGACTCGATCTCCAGCCGCGCGAGCTTGTAGAGCTTCGTCTCGAGGACGGCGTCGGCCTGCTCGTCGTCGAGGCCGAAGCGCTTCATCAGCCGGCCGGCGGCGTCGGCCTTCCCGTCACTCCTGCGGATGATCCGGATCGCCTCGTCGAGCTCGTCGAAGATCCTCTCGAACCCCTCGAGGAGGTGGATGCGGCGGAGCAGCTCGTCGAGCTCGTAGACGAAGCGGCGGCGGACGGTCTCGAAGCGGAAGTCGAGGAAGTGCCTCAGGATCGCCGAAAGCGAGAGGCGGGCCGGCTCGGCGACCTCGGGGTTGGCCGTCGGGACGAGGACCGTCAGGTTCACCGGAACGGTCGTCTGGAGCGGCGTGTGCTTGTAGAGGTACGACATCACGAGCGCCGGGTCGGCGTCGCGCTTGAGCTCGAGGACGACCCGGACGTCGTCGGTCGACTCGTCCCGCACGTCCACGAGGGCCGGGAGCTTGCGGGCGATGATCACCTCGGCGATCTTCTCGACGAGCGAGGACTTCGCGACCCCGTACGGGACCGACGTGACGACGATCGCCTGCGCGCCCCGATTGCGTTCCTCGATCTCGTACTCGGCCCTCAGCTTCAGAGTCCCCTGCCCCGACTCGTAGATCTCCCGCAGCTCCTTCTTCGTGGAGAGGAGCTGGCCCCCCGTCGGAAAGTCGGGACCCCTGACGAACCTCAGCGGGTCGGCCTCGGGGTCGTCGATGGCGGCGATCGCCGCGTCGAGGATCTCGACCGGGTTATGCGGCGGGATCGACGTCGCCATGCCGACGGCGATGCCGCTCGCCCCGTTCACGAGAAGGTTCGGGAAGCGGGCGGGAAGGACGATCGGCTCGAAGTGGACGCCGTCGTAGTTCGGCTTCCAGTCGACGGTTCGCTTCCTGATCTCCGAAAGGAGCTCGACGGCGAGGGGCCTGAGGCGCGCCTCGGTATAGCGGTACGCCGCGGCGGAGTCGCCGTCGAGGGAGCCGAAGTTCCCGTGCCCCTCGACGAGCGGGGCCCTGAGGGTGAACGGCTGCGCCATCCGGACCATGGCGTCGTAGATCGCCACGTCTCCGTGCGGGTGGTACTTGCCGATGACGTCGCCGACGACCGTCGCCGACTTCTTGAACTTGGCGTCGGGCGTCAGGTGGAGGTTCTGGAACATCGCGAAGAGGATTCGCCTCTGGACCGGCTTCAGGCCGTCGCGGACGTCGGGAAGCGCCCGGGACGTGATGACCGAGAGGGCGTAGTTCAGGTAGCGCCGCCGCGCCTCCTCCGGGAGGGGAATCTCGGCGTCGAAGGCCAGCGCCGGCTGGTCGGCGCTTCCGGAGCGTTTCCTCGTCATGGGCTCCTCAAGAAAAATCCCCCCGGCTTTGGGGCCGGGGGGCCGGATGTTACGGGGAAGTGTGGCCCCCGAGGGGCCGCTGCCGCCTTTAAGTGGAAGACGCGGACCGCGGCGTCCTCCGCTCGAGGGGCGCGGAGCGCCTGAGCGTCACTATCGGGCCGACTTCGCCGCCTTGTTCGGCTGGGTGAGCGCCGCCATGAGGGAGGCACCGAAGTTCGTCGGGCGGCTCGGGTCGCTCTTCTCGCGCTTCGCCGAGTCCTCGCGGTACTTGCGGATCTCGCCGCGCTCGGCCTCCTCTCCTGCGCCCTTCGCCGAGAGGGAGATGCGGCGCCGCTGGGCGTCGAGGCCGATCACCTTGACTTCGACCTTCTGCCCGGGCACGAACAGCTTCGTGGCCGGCGTCCCGTGCGGGAGGCCCGTCTCGGAGTTCGGAATGAGGCCGGTGAGGCCGATCTCGAGCCGCACGAAGACTCCGAACGCCGCGACGTTCTCGACCTGTCCCGCGACGACCGAGCCCTCGGGCATCTTGGCGGCGAGCCCTTCCCAGGGGTCGGACGTGGAAACCTCGCGGAGGGAGAGGGAGAGACGGCGGTGCTCCTCGTCGACCTCGCGCACCCAGCCGGAGACCTCCTGGCCGGTCGCAACGGACGGGTCCTTGAGGTCGACTCCGGGGGGGAGCTGGGAGACGTGGACGAGACCGTCGATGCCCGGCTCGATCTCGATGAAGATGCCGAACTCGGCGTGACGCGCCACCGGTTTCGTGAACGCGGTGCCGGGCGGGATCCTCTGCGCGAGGCCCTCCCACGGGTCCTTCTCGAGCTCCTTCATGGAGAGGGAGATGCGCTTCCCTTCGTTCTCGACCTTGGTGACCTTGACGGACACCTCCTGGCCGACCGTCAGGACGTCCTTGGCGTGCGCCACGCGGCGACGCGAGATCTCCGTGACGTGGACGAGGCCGTCGACGCCACCGAGGTCGACGAACGCGCCGAAGTCGGTGATCGAGCGGACCTTGCCCGTCAGGACCGCGCCGAGGACGATCTTGTCGCGGATCTCGCCGAGGCTCTTCTCCATGGCGTCGCGCATGAGAGCCGCGCGGCTGACGACGACGCGGCGTCCGTCCTCGGCGTACTCGATGACCCGGAAGTCGAACGACTGGTTGACGAACTCGAGGAGGCCCGGCTCGTCGTGGCGCCCGACGTCGATCTGGGAGACGGGGCAGAACGCGCGAGGCCCGCCGGGCCCGCCGATGGCCACCTCGAAGCCTCCCTTGTTGCGGGAAAGGACCTTGCCGAGGACCGGGATCCCGGTCTCCCAGGCGGCACGCAGCTCCGCCTTCGCACGGCGCGCGCCGGCGAGCTTCTTCGAGAGCCGGATGTCCGGCCCGGCCTTGATGACCACGGCGTCGATCCGGTCGCCGACCTTCTCTCCATCCAGCTCGTGGAGATCCATCAGCGCCTCGGACTTGGCCCCGATCGAGACGAGGACCACGTCCGGCGTGATGCCGGCGATGATCCCGCTGACGGCTTCCCCTTCCTGGGGCCGCTTGCTGGCGGGGAAAGTCGCCTCGAGGGCGGCTTCGAATGCGTGACGATCCGCTGACTCGGTGGAGTCGACGGGGGGAACGGCAACGGCGTGTGTGGTCACGGACGGAACTCCTGCCCGCGGGACTGGGATCGCCGGGCGGTCCGGCGAAGCGCGGGAACGCGGATTGTACCCCCACCGGCCACCGAGCACCCGAAAAGCCCCGAAAGCCCTCCGGAACAGCTCGATATTTGAGAACCCATCGCGAAGTCTTTCTCGTATATTGAGAGGTTCATGGCTCGAAGAACTGCCGACCCGTGCGTTCCTGCGTATGCGGCCGGCCCCGGAGGACACCCTTGACCGAATCGCTCCTGACCACCCCGGAGGTCTCCCCCGCCCTCGCCGCCGTCAACCCGTCGCGCGCCGAGCTCCGCAAATGGTATGCCCTCATGCACATGGGGCGCGTCCTCGACGACAAGGCCCCGAACTACCTCAAGCAGGGACTCGGCTGGTCCTATCACTCGCCGTGCGCCGGCCACGACGGCATCCAGGTCGCGCTGGGGACGATCTTCCGGCCCTCATTCGACTACCTGTTCCCCTACTACCGCGACCTGACGACCTGCCTCGCGGCGGGAGTGACCCCGGAGCAGATCCTCCTCAACGGCATGTCGAAGGCCTCGGACGTCTCCTCGGGCGGCCGGCACATGTCGAACCACTTCGCCCGGCACGACCTCTACGTCTGGAACGTCTCTTCCTGCGTCTCCAACCACGCGCAGCACGCCGCCGGACTCGGCCGGGCGATCCGGTCGTACGGCATGAAGAGCCTCGTCTACTGCTCGATGGGAGAATCGGCGACCTCCGAGGGCTATTTCTACGAGGCCGTCAACGGATGCTCGCTCGGAAAGCTCCCGGTCATCTTCGTCATCCAGGACAACGGCTACGGCATTTCCGTCCCGAAGCGCCAGCAGACGGCGAACCACTACGCCTCGGACAACTTCGCGAGCTTCCCGAACCTCGAGGTCATCCACTGCGACGGAAAGGACGTCCTCGACTCGGTCCGCGCTCTGCGCGAGGCCGCCGAGTTCGCGCAGAGCGGCGCGGGGACCGTCCTCGTCCACGCCGAGTGCGTGCGCATCGGCTCCCACTCGAACTCCGACCGGCACGAGCTCTACCGCGACGAGCAAGAGCTCGCCGTCGCGAAAGAGCTGGACCCGCTCCCCCGCTTTCGCCGCCTCCTCGTCGAAGGGGGCGCCTTCTCCGAGGAGGAGATCCGCGCGATCGAGGACGAGAACCGGCAGGCCTACGAGACCGCGGCGGATCGCGCCCGGAGCGCGCCCGACCCCGACCCGAAATCGATCCACGACTTCGTCCTCCCCGAGCCCTGGGTCCCCGAGGGGGACGGCCTGGCGACGGTTCCCCGGACACCGGCAGCCGGAGAGGACGGACGGCCTCACCGCGAATCGTCTCTGATCCACGCGATCAACGAGACGATGAAGGACCTCTTCCGCGAGAACGAGGACACGTTCATCTGGGGCCAGGACGTCGCTTCCGGCGAAAAGGGCGGGATCTTCAACGTCACGAAGGGAATGGAGAAGGAGTTCGGGAGCCACCGCGTCTTCAACGCCCCGATCGCCGAGGACTACATCCTCGGGATGGCCGACGGCTTCTCTCGCGTGTGCGACGGCGTGCGGGTCATCGTCGAGGGGGCGGAGTTCGCCGACTACTTCTGGCCGGCGGCCGAGCAGATGGTCGAGATGTCGCACGAGTACTGGCGGACGAACGGGCAGTCCGTCCCGAACGTCACGGTGCGTCTCGCGTCCGGCGGCTACATCGGCGGGGGCCTCTATCACTCGCAGAACATCGAGGGATGGCTCACGACACTTCCCGGAATCCGCATCGTCGTCCCCGCCTTCGCCGACGACGCCGCCGGGCTCCTTCGGACGGCGGTCCGGTCGCGCGGCATCACCCTCTACCTCGAGCCGAAGTTCCTCTACAACTCCCCGCTTTCGAAGACCTTCGTCCCCGACGGCTTCGCGGTCCCGTTCGGCAAGGCGCGTCTCCGGCGGCCCGGGAAGGACCTGACGGTCCTCGCGTACGGAACCCCCGTCCACTGGGCGCTCGCGGCAGCGACGACCCTCGCGCAGGAGGGGAAGGAGGTCGAAGTCCTCGATCTCCGCTCTCTCGCCCCGCTCGACTTCGACGCCATCGCCACGTCGGTGAAGAAGACGTCCCGCGTCCTCGTCGTCCACGAGGACAAGGTCAAGGGAGGCTTCGGCGGCGAGCTTTCCGCGCAGGTGACGAGCGAGCTCTTCGAATACCTCGACGCCCCGGTCGTGCGGGTCGGCTCGCCCTTCACGCCCGTCGGGTTCAACCGGATCCTCGAGCGGGCGATCCTGCCGAGCACCGAGACCGTGCTCGCCGCGGCACGGAAGGTCCTCGCCTACTGACCGATTCGCGGCACCGCGCCGACCGGGCCCGCCTCCCCAGGAGGCGGGCCGCTCTATATCATTCGGTCCATGCTCCCGGGGCCAAACGGCTCATCAGCGCACTCTCCTCGCGGCGGCCACGGGTGCGCCGGTCCTGCGTTTGCCATCGCCACGCTCCTCGGCCTGCTGATGCCGTCTCCGGCCGCTCTCGCCCTCGACCCGTCCCAGCCTCTCGTCCACGCGACGCTCGACAGCTGGGCAGCCGGGCAGGGGCTCCCGCAGAACACCGTCCAGGCGATCACCCAGACCCCCGACGGCTACCTCTGGATCGGGACCCAGGAAGGGCTCGTTCGATTCGACGGCACACGGTTCACCCTCTTCGACCGCCGGACGACACCCGAGCTCTCCACGAGCTCGGTCCTCGCCCTCCTCGCGGACCAGGACGGCACCCTCTGGGTCGGGACGAACGGAGGCGGCCTGCTGCGGATGACAGGGGCGCGCTTCGAGGCTCTGGGCCCCCGGGAGGGCCTGACGGGCCTGAAGGTCCAGTCTCTGGCGCGCGACGGGCGCGGCGTGCTCTGGGTCGGAACGGACGACGCAGGGCTCTTCCGCAAGGAGGGTCCTGTTTTCCGGCGCGTCGACCCCTCCGGCAGCGGCGCGAGCTTCCTGGTGCGCACCCTCTGCGTCGACCGCGCGGGCGTCGTCTGGGCCGGATCCACCAAAGGCGGCGTCGCGCGCCTGGAAGCGGAGGGCGCCCGGACCTTCACGACCCGCGAGGGGCTCCCGAACGACGCCGTCATCGCCCTCGCCCCCCACCCCGGCGGAGGTGTCTGGGTCGGCACCGCAGGCGGAGGCCTCGTGCGGGTGGTCGACGGACGGGTCTCGACGAAAGAGGCTCCCCGCCTCCCGACGAACCAGGTCTCGGCGCTCCTCCTCGATCGCGAAGGGGACCTGTGGGTCGGGACGTGGGGCCGCGGCGTCTGCCGGGTTTCGGGCGAGAAAGTGTCCTGCCGATCTGCGTCGACGGGAGATCTCCCCGCCGACCACGTCTGGAGCCTCTACCAGGACCACGAGGGAAGTATCTGGATGGGCACCTGGACCGAGGGGCTGCTTCGTCTCCGTCACGGGCTCTTCGTCAACCTCGGGCGACGGGAAGGGCTCGCGGGCGAGAACGTCCGCGCAGTCACGCAGGACGCCTCGGGAGCGATCTGGGCCACCGTGGCCAGCGGCGGCCTCCACCGGATCACGAGACACTCGACGCGGGTCTTCGGAACCAGAGACGGGCTCCCGTCCGACCAGCCCTCGGCGCTCCTGGCCGCTCGGGACGGGCGGCTCTGGGTCGGGACTTACACCGATGGCCTCGCCGTCGGCCGTGGCGGCGCCTTCACGCGCGTCGCGCTCCCGCCCCCGGCCGTCGACTCCCGCGACATCCGGGCCCTCGCGGAAGACGAGGATGGGTCGATCTGGGTCGGAGTTCTCCCCGGAGGCGTCATCCGCCTCCGCGACGGAGTCGCCCGTCGCTTCGGCGTCGTCGACGGCCTCCCCTCCGACCGGCTTCTCTGCCTCCTGCCCGCCCGGGGCGGCGGCGTGTGGGCGGGAACGACGTCCGGGCTCGCGCTCTTCGAGGGAGACCGCTTCCGGGCCTGGACGAGAAGGGACGGACTGCCCGACGACCGGGTCCAGTCCCTGCTTCTCGACGACGAGGGGACGCTGTGGATCGGGACGGGGAACGGACTGGCCCGGCTTCGCCACGGGACGTTCGCCAGCGTCGGCACGAAAGAGGGGCTCTACGCCAGCCTCGTGAAGAGCGTCCTCCAGGACGAAGGCTGGCTCTTCATGACGGGCAACCACGGCATCTTCCGTGTGCGCCGCGCCGACGTCTCGGCCACCATGGACGGCCAGAGGCGCGGATTCTCGTCCGAGCACTTCGGGCTCGCCGACGGGATGAGGAGCGATGGTTGCTCCGGGGGCACCCAGCCGGGCGCCATCAGGGCTTCCAACGGAAGGCTCTGGATAGCGACGACGCGGGGGCTGGCGATCCTCGACACGAGGAGGCTCGAACGACCCCCGCCGCTCCTCGCCCTCCGGATCGAGGGGATCCTCTCCGACGGCGCGCCGGTCGAACCGGGCGAGACCGTCTTCGTACCTCCGGGATCCTCGCGTCTCGAGATCCGCTACACCGGGATCAGCCTCGTGGCCCCCGACGACGTCCGTTTCCGGTTCCGTCTCGACGGCGTCGACCCGACCTGGGTGGATGCGGGACGGGAGCGCTCCGCGAGCTACACGAACCTCTCACCGGGAAACTACGTCTTCGAGGTGGCGGCGAGGAGAGGCGGCGGCACCTGGACGACCGGCGTGAAGACGACCGTGAGGATCGAGCCGACGCTGGTCCAGAAGGGCTGGTTCCGGGCCGCGGTCGCCGCCGGGGCGCTCGCGCTCCTGGCCGCGGCCCTCCAGCGCCGGACTCGCCGCCATCACCGTCGGCGAGCGGTCCTCGAGGAGCTCGTGACGGCCCGGACCGTGGAGCTGGAGGCGGCGACCCGCGAGGCCGAGGACGCCAACAGGGCCAAGAGCGCGTTCCTCGCGACGATGAGCCACGAGATCCGGACCCCGATGAACGGCGTCATCGGGATGACGAGCCTTCTCCTGGGCACGCCCCTGACGCGGGAGCAGCGCCAGTTCGCCGACACGATCCGGCAGAGCGGCGAGACGCTTCTGCGCCTCATCGACGACATCCTCGATTTCTCGAAGATCGAGGCGGGCCGGATGGGCCTGGAGCGGCGACCGTTCGAGGTCCGCTCGTGCCTCGAAGGGGCGGTCGACGTCCTCGCGCAGCGCGCCGAGGAGAAACGCCTCGAGCTGACGCTCGACGTGGACGACGGCGTGCCGATTTCGCTCCTCGGCGACGTCACCCGTGTGAAGCAGGTCGTCATGAACCTCGTCGGGAACGCGGTGAAGTTCACCGATGCCGGCGAGGTGGCCGTCTCGGTCCGTTCGAGCCCCGAGGGACCCGTCGCGCCCGGAGCGAACATCGAGCTCGTCGTGACCGTCCGCGATACGGGGATCGGCATCTCGCCCGACCGGGCCGCCTCGCTCTTCGAGTCGTTCCGGCAGGGCGACAGCTCGACGACCCGCCGCTTTGGAGGTACGGGTCTCGGCCTGGCGATCTCGCGCAGGCTCGCCGAGCTGATGGGAGGGACCATCTCCTTCGAGAGCGAGCCCGGAAAGGGCTCGACGTTCCAGTTCGTCGCGTGCCTGGAGACGGCGGCCCCGTCTTCGGGGTCCTTCGTTCCTCCGCGACGGAGCGCGTTCTCCGGCCGCCGCGCCCTCGTCGTGGAGGCCGCGGCGACGACCCGGTCGCTCCTCGAGCGACTCCTCGCCCGCTGGGACCTCTCGGTCACAGCCTGCTCCTCGCTCGTCGAAGCGGTCTCGATCGTCCAGGACGGAGGGCGCTTCGACCTGGCGCTCGTCGAGCGGGACCTTCCCACCGGGGACGGTCTTACGGCCGCCGCGAAGTTCCGGGCGGCCGGCGCGGCACCGTTTCCCGTCGTCCTCATCGTCCCTCTCGGAGCCGACACCGACGAGAAGGACGAGGGGTTCTCGGCCCGCCTCGCCCGGCCCGTGAAGCCGGCCGCACTCCACGACGTCGTCGCGGCGCTTCTCGGCGGAAGCCGGCCGGTGGCCCGAAGGGAGTCGTCGGTCCGGCCGAAGTTCGACGGGGCGATGGGAGCTCGCCACCCCCTGCGGATCCTCCTCGCCGAGGACAACCCGACGAACAGGGAGCTCGCGCTCCTGATGCTGGAACGCCTCGGCTACTCGGCCGACGTCGCCGCAAACGGGGCCGACGCCGTCGACGCCGTCCGACAGAACGTCTACGACCTCGTCTTGATGGACGTCCAGATGCCGGAGCTCGATGGAATCGAGGCGACGCGCCGGATCCGCACCGAGCTCGGGGCGGCTGGACCGCGCATCGCCGCGATGACGGCGCACGCTCTGCCCGGCGACCGCGAGGCCTGCCTGGCGGCGGGCATGGACGACTACCTCGTCAAGCCGATGGGAATCTCCGACCTCGTCTCCGCGCTCGAGCGCGCCGCTGCGGCCCTCTCTCCGATGGTCGACGAGGCCGAAGCGACCCCGCCTCGGGAGGACGCCGTCTCCCCGGCTCCGCCCGGACCGATTCCGACGCCTCCCGGTCTCGACGAGAAGGCGTGGGCCCGCCTGCACGCCTCACTCGGCGCTCGGTCGAACGACCTCCTCCCGGGAATCGTCCGCTCCTTCTGCCACGAGTCGGAAGGGCTCCTGGCGTCGGCGCGCACTGCGCTGTCGGACGAGCGCGCGGACGAGCTCTACCGCGCCGTCCACACGCTCAAGTCCACGAGCGCCAGCTTCGGCGCGCTCGAGCTCTCCGCCCTCTGCCGCGAGGCGGAATCGCGGGCGAAGGAGAACGAGACGACGACGCTCGGTCCCCTCCTCGACCGGATCGCGGAGGAGCTCGTCCGCGTGAGGACCGCCCTCGAGACGCTGCCCGGCTCGGTCCCTACCGACGCGCCGGAGCCTCCGACACGATCCGCTCCATGAGCGCCGGGTCGACCGGCAGGAGCCCGGCCTTCGGCAGGCGCATCGTCATCTCCGCCCAGCTCCGGTCGATCGCGAACGTCTTCCGGAAGAGCGGGAGGGCCTCGTCCACCTTCCCCATCCCGACGAGCGAGACCGCCGTCCAGTAGATCATCTCGGCGTTCCCCGGCACCATCGCCTGCGCCGCCGAGTAGGCCTTCAGCGCCCCGGCGTCGTCCTTCTTCTCGACGGCGAGGTCCCCCTCGTTCATCAGGTTGTAGGCGCGCGCGAGGGTTACGAGGCGGCGCAGCTCCGGGAGCGGCGCCGGGCTGTCCTCGACGCGCAGGTCGTAGACCCGGTCCTGCCAGGGGCGCCCCGTGGGGGTCCCGCTGACGACGACGAGCGCCGCCGACTGCTTGCCGCGGATGTCCCCACCGGCGGCTTCCGCCGCGTCGAGCACCGCGAGCATCCGCTCTGCGAGGTCCCCCTTCGACGCCTCGAACGCCTTCGCCATCGCGGGCCAGACCGTGTCGTTCCTCATCATGTTCGCCTGGACGGAGTAGTCCTTCCCGACGTGGTGGCCCGCCGCCTCGACGCAGCTCGCCCCGGTGTGCGCGGCGACGCGCCCCGAGGCGTCGATCATCGCCACCTGCCGCACCTCCCGCCCCGCGTCGGCCGCGAGGAGGCCCCTCAGCGCGTCCGGCGCGTTCCGCCCCGCTTTCAGGAGAGCGAGACCGAGCGGCCCGTAGCTCGCGTCGACGAACGACTGGGTGGCGACGGCGCCGACCCCCGCCTCTGCCCAAGGCACGAGCGCTCCCACCGAGAACCAGTGCGACTGGACCGCCACGCCGAGCTGCCCCGTGGCCGGGTCGCGAGCCACGATCGAGTAGGTGTGGACGGGCCGCACGGGCACGGAAATCGAGGACGAAAGGTCGGGAGCTCCGAGCTGCGAGAGGACGAATGCCTGGTCGAACGCCGTCTCCTTCAGCCGGTCGTACCGTCCCGACGACCCGCCGTGGCCGCCCGCCATGTTCGTCTTCAGGAGGAGCGGGTTCGTGTCGGTCTTGAGGGTCCGCAGCTTCGCGACGTACTTCGCCGGCTCCCAGTACATCACCTGGCTGTCGTTGAAAGAGGTCTTCACGAGGATCGACGGGTACGCGCCCTTCTTCAGGTTGTCGTACGGGCTGTACGACTTCATGTAGAGGTACTCGTCCTTCTTCTTCGGATTTCCCCACTCCTCGAACTCCCCGACGGTGAGCGGGAGCGTCTCGTCGAGCATCGTGTTGATGACGTCGACGAATGGCACGTGGAGGATGGCCGCCCGAAAGAGCTCCGGCCTCAGGTTCACGACGGCTCCGATCAGTAGCCCGCCCGCGCTGCCCCCCTGGATCGCGATCCGGTCCTTCGCGACGAGCTTCGTCGTCACCAGCGCCTCGGCGCAGGCGACGAAGTCGGTGAACGTGTTCTTCTTCGACATCATCCGGCCGGCGTCGTGCCACTTCTTCCCGAGGTCGCCTCCGCCGCGAATGTGCGCGACGGCGTAGACGACCCCTCGGTCGAGAAGGCTCGGGAGCGACGGGTTGAACGCGACGAACGACGGCGCGCCGTAGGATCCGTAGCCCGTCAGGAAGAGCGGGGCGGTACCGTCCCGCGGCACGTCCTTCCGGAAGACGACGCTGACGGGGACCTTCGTTCCGTCGGGCGCCGTCGCGTAGAGCCGCTCGGAGCGGTAGCGCGACGGGTCGTAGCCGCCGGGCACCTCGGTCTTCTTCAGGAGCGTCCGCTCGCGCGTCGCCATGTCGTAGTCGTAGACCATCGGCGCGGTCGTGAACGACTGCCAGGAGAAGCGGAACGTCTTCGTGGCGTACTCGGGATTGGCCTCGGGGAACGACGAAGCGATCGCCTCCGGCACCTCGATCCGGTGCGTCTCGCCCGTCGACAGGTCCCGCACCGAGAGCTTCGGCAGGGCATCCTGGCGCTCGAACAGGACGAGGTGGCCCTCGAAGGCATCCACGCCGGAGACCATGACCCCGTCCCGACAGGGGACGAGCTCCTTCCACGACGCCTTCCCGGGGCTCGCCGCCGGCGCCGTCACGACGCGGAAGTCACGACAGCCGTCGTTCGTCCGGATGTAGAGGAGGTCTCCCGCCGCTTCGACGTCGTACTCGTGGCCCTTCTCCCGGGCCGCGACGACCCTCGGGGCCTCGTCCGGTTTCGCCGCCGGGATCAGCCGCCACTCGCTCTGCGTGTGACTCCCGGACTGAACGAGGATCCATGCGTCGTCACGCGAGCGCGACACGCCCAGGTTGAACCGCTCGTCGGTCTCCTCGTAGACGAGGACGTCGGGCCCCGCCGTCCCCACCACGTGCCGGTAGAGCCGCCAGGGGCGCTTGGCCGCGTCTTCGACGACGTAGAAGAGCGTCTTCCCGTCTCCCGCCCACGCGACGGAGTTCACCTTCTCGACCCTGTCGGCCAGGAGCCTGCCCGTCTCGAGGTCCTTCACCTGGAGCGTGTAGAGCCGGAAACCGGTCGTGTCGATCGTGTAGGCGAGGAGCCTGCCGTCGTCGCTCGGAACGAAGGCTCCCCGGCCCACGAACTTCTCGGTCTTCGCGATCTCGTTCAGGTCGAGGACGATCTGCTCGGCCGCGTCGAGGCTCCCCTTCTTCCGGCAGCCGATCGGGTACTGCTGCCCCTTCTCCGTCCGCGAGTACCAGAAATACCCCCTGTGGCGGTATGGCACCGACAGGTCGGTCTCCTTGATCCGCCCGAGGGCCTCGTCGTAGACCTTCTGCCGCAGCGCCTCGCCCGGCTTCGTCACGGCGTCCGTGTACGCGTTCTCGGCGTCGAGATACGCCTTCACCTCGGGGTTCTGCTTCTCGCGCAGCCAGAACCAGTCGTCCACGAGCTTCTCCCCGTGGATCTCGGTGACCTTCGGGACCGTCCTGGCAACGGGAGGCTTCACCCCGGGAGTTTCTCCCGCCGGGGCGACGAACGGAACGAAGAGGAAGGAGAGGGCGATCGCTCGAAACGTACGCACGCCCGGAGCATAGTTCCGAAACGGGGGTCTTCCGAAATGGGGTCAGGTCTTGATTTTCCACTATAGCCCCGGGCTATAGTGGAAAATCAAGACCTGACCCCGGTTGTGGTCTACTTCTCGGCCAGCTTGAACAGCTCGAGCTGGCGGCGCGCCGGATCGCTCAGACGGGAGCGGAGCTCCGGACGGCTCGAGATGACGACGACGACGGCGTCGCGGACGTCCTGCCCGTCCGCTGGGCCAGGGTCGGTTGCGAAGACCATGTCCCCTTCGCGGAGCGAGGCGCCGGCGCCGGCCACGTTCGGGGGAGGAGGCGAGCTGGGGGATTCGACGTTCGGGGTGCTGCCACGCTGCACCGCGCCCATGACCCGAAAGAAGCGCTCCCCCGATTCCAGCGTCGCCTCGGCGCTCGCGAAAAGGAGCGCGTTGCGGACCTCGTGCGGCGGCACTGCGCCGCGGGCGCTCGCGATCCGGGTGCCGTTCGGACCCGCCGCGACCGCGATTTCCGGGCTGCTGGAACAGGACGAGCCGGCAAGAAGCGCCGCCACGGCGAGACAGGAGAGACCGAGCTTCATCTCAATGCACCTCGGCACCGGCCTAGCAAGTTCCTTGCAAACTCGACTGTAGCACCGGGAGGACGCGAGGACCGGGAATCGGGACCGGACAACGCCCGGGACGACGAGCGGAAGGACCGCCGGGAGGCACCCCTCGGCTCTCCCGGTCGTCGTTTGGTTTCCTTCCCAGGTTCTACTGCGTCGCGGCCTTCTTCTCCGCCTCCCGGGTCTTCTGGCGTTTCGCCTTCGCCTCGTCGAGCATCCTGATGGTCGCCCCGTCGAGCGTGCCGGAGATCGTGACGGCGTCGCGGTCGCTTCCGACCTTGAACTTGCGGATGGCCGAGACGACCTCGGGCTTCTCCTGGGCCGCGATCCGCATCGCGGCGAGGACGCCGCGGAGGGCGTCCTCGAGAAGCTCGCGCGTCTCGGCGTCGTCGCTGTAGCCGGCGCCGGAGAGCCGGATGGAATCGCCCTTGACCATCATCTCGAAGGAGAAGGTGGAGACGAGGTTCATCGCGCCGATCACGTTTCGCGCGGCATCCCCCTCGCCGCTCGAGATCGTGATCGAGCCCTTCGCCTGGGGGAGCTTCGTCCGGTCGACGAGAAGCCACCCGGAGGCGTTGGCGTTCACCTTGACGAGCTGGGCGCCCAGGCCTGCGCCGCCCGTGAACCCGGTACCGCCGACCGCTCTCGCGGCGAGCGCCTTCACGACCGCGTCTTCCGACCCCGCGACGAGAAGGCGGTCGCTCACGAAGGCGACGGCGCCGTCCCCCTTGTGCTCGGGGTGCTCCTTGTCCTTCAGGAGGAAGTAGGTCCCGCCCGGCGCCGTCCGAGCCTCGGCTCCACGGGTGGCGGCGGCTGCAGCGAGACGCTGCGGCTCGAAGCGCCCTTCGAACGCGACGAGCGCATTCCCATGGGGGCCCTGCCGGGCGGCGAAGACGACGAGGTCGACGTCGTCGATCGGGTGGAGGCGCGTCTCGGCCAGGAACCTCGCCGCGTCCCCGTCGACGGTCGCCTCGTCGAAGTCGGCGAAGAACCGCGCGGCGAGCGGGCTCGTCCGGAGGTCCGCCACGCGGAGCATTCCGGCCGTCACCGAGTCGGGCGGGACGAGGGCGAGGGCGTCGTCCGTCGGGCGGGCCGCGGCCGCAGGGAAGGCCAGAGCGGTGGCGAGGGCGAGGGGTGCGAAGCGCTTCATGTCAGAAGTCCTTTCTCCGGAAGAGGAGCGCGGAGAGCGCGAGCGAGACGAGGCCGAAAAGCCCGGTGGAGCCGAATACGGCGAGGCGGTCGATCTCGTGGGTATGGCGCGAGAGCTCGCCGTAGGAGACGAAATCGACGGTCACCTGAGCGAGCTGACCCGTCTTCGGCAGCGCCCAGTAGAGGCCGCGGACGATCGAGGCCGCCCACTCGGCGGTCAGGGCCGCCTCGATCTGCCGGTGGCCGGAAAGGATCGCCGCCAGGAAGAAGACCGCGAACGTCGCCATGATCGAGACGGCGGTCGAAGAGGTGGCGACGCCGACGAGGAACGCGAAGGCCATCAGCGTGGCGATGGTGAAAAAGATGATCGCGCCCCCCAGGAAGAAGCGCGGGTGGACGACTCCCGTCTTCCACCAGACGAGAAGCCCCATCGTTCCGATGAGGTAGGCGACGTTCAGCCCGGCGAGGAGGAGCCCCCCGGCGTAGCGCGAGAGAAGGAGCTTCATCCGGCCGACGGGACGGGAGAGGTAAAGGTCGATCGTCCCCTTCTCCTGCAGCCGCGGAACGAGGTGCGCCGTGGCGAAGACGGCCAGGAACGTCGCGACGATGTAGAGGAAGCCGGAAAAGCCCGATTCGAATCCGAGGACGAGCTTGTCGAGGTCGATCGACTTCGGCCCCATCTGCATTTCTTTGCCGAAGAGCCTGGCTCCGGCCAGCGCCCCTTCGACGACGTCGAGGTTGACGGCGATCGCGAAGAGGCCGATGAAAAGCGACGAGAGAGCCGCGTAGGCGACGAGCGTCCAGCGCGCCGCGGCCTCGCGGAAGACCTCCTCCACGTTCGCCACGAGGACTCTCACCTACACCTCCCCTTCCGGTCGCGGGGCGTCGTTCGCCCCGGCCTCATCCACCACCTCGCCGGCCTTCACCAGGTCGACGAAGACGTCCTCGAGCGTGGACTTCACGGGTGTCAGCTCGGTCACGAGGACGCCGCGGGAACGGGCCGTGTCGACGAGGGCGTTCAGGTGCTCCGCGTCCCGCGCCGTCAGCTTCACGTGACCGTTCACCCGCTCGGCGCCCGCCCCCGACTCGCGGAACGCACCGAGAAGGGCCTCGTCGACTCCGGTACCGACGAACCGGTACACGAACCCCTGGGCCGTGAGGTCGGCGATCCGCCCCATGGCAACCGGCTTCCCCTTCCGGAGAACCGCCACCCGGTCGCAGGTCATCTCGATCTCGGAGAGGAGGTGGGAATTGACGAGGATCGCCGCGCCGCGCGCGGCCTCCTCGCGCAGGAGGTCGCGGATCTCGCGCCGCCCCACCGGGTCGACGCCGTCGGTCGGCTCGTCGAGGAGGAGGAGATCGGGACGGTGGACGAGCGCGGCCGCGAGGCCGAGCCGCTGCGTCATCCCCTTCGAGAGCTTCTTCACCTTCACGTCGGCCCAGTCGGAAATGCGGACACGGGCGAGGAGCTCGGGGATGCGGGTCTTGAGGTCGGCCCGGGCAACGCCCGACATCCGCCCGAAGATCGAGAGCGTCTGGCGGGCCGTCAGGTAGCCCGGGAAGCGGTGCCCCTCGGGGAGGTAGCCGACGCGGCGGCGGCTCTCGGGATCGGAGACGGGGAGGCCGAAGAGACGCGCCTCGCCCGCCGTCGGATGAGTCAGGCCCAGGAGGATCTTGACGGTCGTCGTCTTCCCCGCCCCGTTCGGTCCGAGGAGTCCGAAGACCTCGCCAGAGGCGACCTGAAGGTCAAGACCGTCCAGGGCTCTCACTTCCCGCCTCGAGAACGGGGTCCGGAAGGTCTTTGAGAGCCCTTCAGCGGAGAGGACGGCGGTCATGGCCTTCTGTACGGTGTCGCGGGGTGGACGGTTCCCACGCGGTCAGAAGTGAGACGAAACGTCACGGTCAGCGACTGGAGGTCGGTCGCGAAGCGCTCTACGGCCTTCCCTTCCGCGGTCGCCTCGAACGCCGTCAGGTGGGATGGACCGCCCCGGCCGAGGCGGACTCTCAGGAATCCCGCTCTCGTCGTCGCGTATCGCGTGGCGGGCAGCTTCGAGACGACCGTTCCGCCCGGGTAGATTCCCGCCCCCGAGACGAGGACCCACCGCGCCGCCGGTACAGGAGCCTCGAGAACCTGCAGGGAGTGGTCGTGACCGGAGGCCTGGAAGAGCGCCGGGCGCCCGTCGAGGGCTTCGGTCAGGTCGGAGCGGAGCCGCGAATACCGGCGGGAAGCGAAGTCCTGCCCCGTCCCCTTCGAGTCCCGGTACGCGACCCAGAGCGACCCGAGGCCGGGAAACGGGACCCAGAGCATCGGAGCGGCGTCCCGAAGCGGGAAGAGGTGGGCTTTCCAGTCGCCCATCCGTTCGCCGTGAGGCCCGCCACTTGCGAGCGGATGGTGCGTCAGGAGGGCGAGCGGCCCCTGCCCGGCTGCCGTTCGGAGCTGGGCGACGGCGTCTTTCTCGCTCTTCGCCTCGCAGGGAGACGACGCCCCTTCCGGCCGGGGCCCCTCGTGGTGAAGCCACCACTGCGTGTCGAGGACCGCGAGCGTGACCCCCGAAGCGGTGGGAAGGAGAAGCGGCCCGGGACAACCGCCCCCCGGCGCATAGAGAAGGCGGGGCGAGCGTCGGGCCAGGAACCGCTCCTGCCGCAGAACCGAGGCGAGCCCGTCCTTCCGCATTCCGTCCCAGTCGTGGTTCCCTGGGAGGAAAAGGACTCGCGCCCCCACGCCGAGGGCGGCGTCGGCCTGTGCGGCGAGGCGGCGCTCGCCCTCCGCTCGCCTCGGGTCGTCCTTCGGGGGCAGGCCTTTCGGGTAGAGGTTGTCGCCCAGGAAGACGACGAGCGTCCGCTCCGGGTCCTTCGCGGCCTCGGAGGCGAGAGCCCGCAGGAGCGGTTCGTCGGCGGCTGGCTCACCGGCGTCCCCAGCGAGGAGAAGCGTCTCGACACCCTCGGCAAACGGGCTCGCAGGAGCCACCCCCGGGCCGGCCGCCTGAAGCACGAGCGCGAACGCCGCAAAAATGCCGCCCGCAACGAGGGCGCACGCGAGACCGCCTCCCCCCGAGTGACGCGTCACCGTCACCGCACCGCGGCTCGCGCCCCGGTCCCCTTCGCCGGCCCCCGCGCCCCCATCCGGAGCGTCGCCGAAAGCTGCCGCAGCTCGCCCGTCAGCTTGTGCGAAGGAGCGAAATGAACGAGAGGGGCCGACTCCTGGTGCGACTCGCGCACCTTCACCGACGCAGAGATGTACGGCGTCAGGACCGGCAGCCCCTCGGCCTTCAGCTCGTCGACGAGCTGCTGCGGGAGGCGTGCCCTCGGCTGGAAGCCGTTGACGACGATCCCGGCGACCTTCAGCCCGGGGTTGTGGTCCTGCTTCACCTCCTCGACGACCTCGAGGAGACCGTAGAGGGCACGGCGGGAAAAGTCGTCGCAGTCGAACG
Source organism: uncultured Holophagales bacterium (assembly GCA_963696015.1). Taxonomy (GTDB): domain Bacteria; phylum Acidobacteriota; class Thermoanaerobaculia; order UBA5066; family UBA5066; genus UBA5066. The sequence continues at coordinate 16,655 of CAVOJA010000157.1, read as the reverse complement.
GGATGAGGACCCTTTCGGCCGCGATGAGCGCCGAAAGCGTGAAGAAGTTGAGGGCGGGCGGCGTGTCGAAGAAGACGTGCTCGTAGCCCGTGAGCGGGGCGAGCGCGTCCCGCAGCTTGTAGATCTTGTGCCTCCCCTCGAGCTTGGCGTGGAACGTCTCCATGACCGGCTGGGTCGGCAGGACGTCGAGCCCCTCGAACGGCGAGGCGTGGATGAACGTCCGCAGGCTCTCGTCGAAGAGCCGGATCGAGAGGCTCTGCTCGAAGAAGTCCGCGAGGTTCGGCCGAGCGGCCTTCGCGCGAGGCCCCAGGAGGTAGTGAGACGAGCACCCCTGCGGGTCGAGATCGACGACGAGCGACCGCTCTCCCTCGTCGGCGGCGACCGCCGCGAGGTTGCAGACGAGCGTCGACTTCCCGACGCCCCCTTTCTGGTTGAAAACGACCCATCGCATGCCGCGCCCTCCCGGCCCGCCGCCGACGGCGAATCATCGCACCGGGTCCCGCGACCACGTAACATGGAGGAGGGAGGAGTGCGGGTGACGGACGAGTCCCTGCTCCCGTTTTTCGGCTACGTCGGGACGGCAGCCAGCGCCACGGTGGCGGCGGCGGTTCTCGCCTCGCTCCACCGCGCCCGCCCGCGGCCATGGCTCAGGAGCTGGACCTGGAGCTGGCTCTTCCTGACGTTTCACAGCCTCGTCTCGGCGGCCGCCTACGTCGCAGCCCGATCGGGCGTCCCGGCCCAGCCCCGGGTCGCCCTCGCCTCCCTCGCCGCGATGACCGGCTTCGCCCAGCTCGTCCTCCTCCTGGCCGGGACCCGCGAGGTCGCCACGGGCGTCCTCTTCCCGCGCACCCGCCTCGTCCCGGTCCTCGCGCTCACGTCCGCCGCCGCCGTTCTCGCGGCGCTTCCGGGCTCGTCCGACCCGTCGGCGGCCTTCCTCCGCTACGCTCTGCGCTTCGGCGTCCGATCCCTGACGGCCGGCGTCGTCTTCCTCGTCGCGGCCCTCCTCGTCTGGAGGGGTCTGAAGGACAGCCCCTCTCTCGGCCGTTCCCTCGTCGCGGGATCCCTCGCCGTCACCGGCGTCCACCACCTGCACTACCTCCTCGTCGGCATCGGGGGCTTCTCCTCCGGAACACGGCACCCGCTTCTCACACTTCTCAGCTCCCTCGACGTCCTCCTCGCCGTCGTCACCGTCCTGGGAATCGTCATCCTTCTTCTCGAGGCCGAGCGGAACGCGGCGGTCGCGGCGGCGGCCCAGCTCGAGCACATGGCGGGACACGACGTCCTGACGGGCCTCCCGAACCGCCTCATGCTCCTCGAGCGGACCGCCCAGGCCCTTCGTCGCGCCGTCCGCGATCGCCGGTCCGTCGCCGTCCTCGCGCTCGACGTGGACGGATTCAAGCTCCTGAACGACTCGCTCGGTCAGGGGCTCGGCGATGAGCTCCTCCGGAGCATCGGAACGCGGCTGAAAGGGGCCGTCCGGGAGACGGACACCGTGGCGCGCCTCTCGGCGGACGAGTTCGGCCTGCTCCTGGAAGTCCGCGACTCCGACGAAGCGTCCGCAGTCGTCGAGAAGATCCGCGCGGCCGCAGGGAGACCCTTCATCCTCCAGGGGAGAGAGGTCCACGTCACGATGAGCGGAGGACTCGCCGTCTCGCCAGCGCACGGAGAGGTCCCCGAGTCGCTCCTCGCCGCCGCCGACATCGCCTCGGCCCGCGCCCGGAAAGACGGACGAGACACCGTCCGAGTCTTCGATCCGTCCCTGAACGAGGTTGCGCGCAAGACGGTGGCCCTCGAGAGGGCCATCCGAAAAGCCCTCGTCGACGACGAGCTCCAGCTCCACTACCAGCCCATCGTCTCGGTCCCGACCGGGAGGATCGAAGGGTTCGAGGCCCTCCTGCGCTGGGAAAGCGCCGAGCTCGGTAACGTGCCTCCTTCGGACTTCATCCACCTCGCCGAGGCCAGCGGCCTCATCGTCCCGATCGGCCGCTGGGCCCTGAGGACCGCCTGCGCCCAGGCACGCGAGTGGCAGAAGGCCGGCACTCCGGCCAGGGTTTCCGTAAACCTCTCCGCGCGCGAGTTCCGTCAGCCCGAGCTCTACCTGACCGTCCGCGACACGATTGCCGAGACGGGGCTGCACGCTCCGCTCCTCGACCTGGAGATCACCGAGCGCGTCGCCATGGAGAGCCCGGACATGTCGCAGTTCGTCCTGCGAGAGCTTCGTTCCCTCGGGGTTTCCATCTCCGTCGACGACTTCGGCACCGGCTACTCCTCCCTCGCCTACCTCCGGAGCTTCCCGATCGACGCTCTCAAGATCGACGGTTCGTTCATCCAGGCGATGGTGGGCGACTCGCAGTCCGCCGCCATCGTCCGGTCGGTCATCGACCTCGCGCACAACCTGAAGCTCGGGACGGTCGCCGAAGGGGTCGAGACCGAGGAGCAGCTCGGACTCCTTCGCCGGGCCGCGTGCGACCGGTTCCAGGGCTACCTCGTCAGCCGCCCTCTCCCGGCCGCCGAGGCGACGCGCCTCCTCCTCGACGAACGCCGGGCAGCCCGGGCCTCCGGCGGCTCCGTGGCCTGAGCCTTTTCGCGTTCCCCTGGGCCCATCCGTAGAATCGGCGCTGGAGGTCCCGAGATGCCCGTCTACGAATACCGGTGCCGCGCGTGCGGCAAGAAAACCGAGGATCTCGTCCTGGCCGGCGACGCCGCCGACTACGTCCCCGAGTGCGCCCATTGCAGCTCCCACGACCTCGGCCGCCTCCTCTCGACCTTCGCCGCCCGCGGCGGAGACAAGGGGGCCGACTCCCTCGACGCCCCGTGCGGCATGGGCTCCTGCGAGACAGGGGACATGAGCGCCTGCGGCATGGGCGGCTGCGGGATGGGCGGCGGATTCGACGATTAGAATCCGCGCCGGTCCCGTATCACCCGCCGGAGGAAAGATGAACGACAGCTTCAAGACGAAGGCGACCCTCTCCGCCGGAGGCGCGCCCGTCTCCTACTACAGCCTCGAGACGCTCGCGAAGGAGCACCCGGAGGTCCGGACGCTCCCCTATTCGCTCAAGGTCCTCCTCGAGAACCTCCTGCGCCACGAGGACGGCCGCGTCGTCAGGAAGGACGACGTCCTCGCCCTCGCGAAGTGGGACCCGAAGGCGGAGCCCGACAAGGAGATCGCCTTTCACCCCGCGCGCGTCCTCATGCAGGACTTCACTGGCGTCCCGGCCGTCGTCGACCTCGCCGCCATGCGCGAGGCCATCGTGGCGATGGGGGGCGACGCGGCGAAGGTGAACCCGCTCTCACCCGCCGACCTCGTCATCGACCACTCCGTCCAGGTCGACAACTTCGCCTCGTCGCTCGCCTTCGGCCAGAACGTCGAGCTCGAGTACGAGCGCAACCGCGAGCGCTATGAGTTCCTCCGGTGGGGACAGAGCGCCTTCAAGAACTTCCGCGTCGTCCCGCCCGGGACCGGCATCTGTCACCAGGTGAACCTCGAGTACCTCGCGAAGGTCGTCTGGACGAACGAGGAAGGGGTCGCCTACCCCGACACCCTCGTCGGCACCGACTCGCACACGACGATGATCAACGGGCTCGGCGTCCTCGGCTGGGGCGTCGGCGGAATCGAGGCGGAGGCCGCCCTCCTCGGCCAGCCCGTCTCGATGCTCATCCCCAACGTCGTCGGAATGAAGCTCTTCGGGAAGCTCCCCGAGGGAGCGACCGCGACGGACCTCGTCCTGACCGTCACGCAAATCCTCCGGAAGAAGGGGGTCGTCGGGACGTTCGTCGAGTTCTACGGGCCGGGTCTTGCCTCCCTCGCCCTGACCGACCGCGCCACCATCGCGAACATGGCGCCCGAGTACGGCGCGACGATGGGCTTCTTCCCCGTGGACGGCGAGACGATCAAGTACCTCGAGTTCACCGGCCGTAAGGCGCTCGCCCCGCTCGTCGAGGCTTACTGCAAGGCGCAGGGCCTCTGGCGCGCCGAGGACGCCCCCGAGCCGCGCTTCTCCGACACCCTCGAGCTGAACCTCGCCGACGTCGTCCCGTCGATCGCGGGGCCGAAGCGGCCGCAGGACCGCATCGCCCTCAAGGACGCGAAGAAGGTCTACCGCGAGAGCCTCCCGGCGATGCTCGCCAAGGGCGCGTCCGCGGAAGCGACCGTTCCGGTCACCGAGGGGCGCGTGAAGTACGAGCTCCCGAACGGCGCCGTCGTCATCTCGGCCATCACCTCCTGCACGAACACCTCGAACCCCTCGGTCCTCGTCGCGGCCGGCCTCCTCGCGAAGAAGGCCGTGGAGCGCGGCCTCGACACGAAGCCGTGGGTGAAGCCCTCGCTCGCGCCCGGGTCGAAGGTCGTCACCGACTACCTCCGCGCCGCAGGGCTGATGCCATACCTCGAGGCGCTCGGCTTCCACCTCGTCGGCTACGGCTGTACGACCTGCATCGGCAACAGCGGCCCCCTCCCCGACAAGGTCTCCGAGGCGGTCCGGACGGGCGACCTCGTCGTCGCATCGGTCCTCTCGGGCAACCGAAACTTCGAGGGGCGCGTCAACCCGCAGGTGAAGATGAACTTCCTCGCCTCGCCGCCGCTCGTCGTGGCGTACGCCCTCGCCGGCGAGATGGACCTCGACCTGACGACCGAGCCGCTCGGCAACGACCGCAACGGCAGGCCCGTGTTCCTCGCGGACCTCTGGCCGACGCCGCAGGAGGTCGCCGAGACGATCGCGAAGTCGATCGCGCCGGGCCACTACGCCAAGGCCTACGGGGCCGTCTTCGAGGGGGACGAGGGGTGGCGCGCCCTCTCGGTCCCGAAGGGCGACACGTTCGCCTGGGACGCGAAGTCGACCTACGTGAGGAAGCCGACCTTCTTCGAGGACCTCGGCAAGGAGCCGAAGCCCCTCGCCGACGTGAAGGGGGCCCGTTGCCTCGCGCTCCTCGGCGACTCGATCACCACCGACCACATCTCCCCCGCCGGCAACATTGCGAAGACCTCACCGGCGGCGAAGTACCTCGGTGACAACGGCGTCAAGCCCGCCGACTTCAACCAGTACGGCGCCCGCCGCGGCAACCACGAGGTGATGATGCGCGGCACCTTCGCGAACATCCGCCTCAAGAACCTGATGCTCCCGGGGACCGAGGGGGGCGTCACCATCCACGTCCCGACCGGCGAGCAGATGTCGATCTACGACGCCGCGATGAAGTACCAGGCCGAGGGGACGCCGCTCGTCGTCCTCGCGGGCGCCGAGTACGGCACCGGCTCCTCGCGCGACTGGGCGGCGAAGGGAACGATGCTCCTCGGCGTGAAAGCCGTCGTCGCGAAGTCCTTCGAGCGGATCCACCGCTCCAACCTCGCCGGCATGGGAGTCCTCCCGCTCCAGTTCGCCGCGGGCGAGGACGCGCAATCGCTCGGCCTCACGGGAAAGGAGACCTTCGATGTCGGAAACGTCGCCGACGGCCTCACCCCGCACAAGAAGATCGCCGTCACCGCCACGGCCGCGGACGGCACGAGGAAGTCCTTCACCGCGACCCTCCGCCTCGACACCCCGAACGAGGTCGACTACTACCGCCACGGCGGCATCCTGCAGTTCGTCCTGCGGCAGATGACGGCGTAGGGCACGCCGGACCAATCGTTTCGCCAGGAGGGCCGCGGGAGAGATCCCGCGGCCCTTTCTTCTTGAATCGGTGCTCCGGGAACCGCCGCGCCGAGACGGTCTCGCGCTACGGCGCTGCCGCGTCCCGAAGGAAGCCCTGCAGGTTCTCGCGTGTCAGGAACTCCGTATGCTCCAGCCCTTCAACACTCGTCGGAAAGTGACCACCCTCGCTCGTTTGTTTATTGCCGGCCGAGCGTGGCCACCGGTCAACGACAAGCCACTTGCGCTCAGCACCATCCCGCGCCGGCGGCGCGGCCGTGCGCGGCCCGCTTCTGACGAGCACACCCGGCAGTTTCCGGGAAGCGCTGAAGCTCCAGGCGTTCGAGGAAGCGGCTGACATCGTGGCGGATCGCCTTCAGGTCGAGAGCCCGTCGACGGACCGCTTGTAGAAGCCGTGCCCTCGCTGAAGCCGCCCCTGGCATTCCAGCGTCGGGCACGGCACCGGCGGGACCGACCCGTTGCGCCCGATCACGTCCGCGTACTCGTTGCACGCCACCCCGGTCATCGATGGCATTCCGCCCGTCCTGTAGCGGGCCCGCCGAGGCGTCACGAACCCGCCAAAGTACGAGCGCGTCGGCAGGCTCTCGTCCTCCTCAACGGGGGCGAGGGTCCCGCTCTCTTCCGCCGGCGAATCTACGCGATCACGGCGAAGACCGAGAACGGACCAGCCCACGGTCACGAAATCGCGCGGGACGCTACGACTACAATACAACACCGTACTCAAGAGAGTAGGAACTCAGTTCGGCATCCCCGTTCCCCAGTAGTTCTCCTCGAAGAAAGGTCCCCACTCCTTCTTCGCGACCGCCTCGAGAACCGCCAGGAAGCCCTTCGTGTTGCCGAACTTCCAGAGGTAGGTGGACTGGCACGAGCTGAGGAAGACGAGGAAGGGCCTCTCGCCAATGTCGCGCCGGATGACGTCGAGGAGCCAGGGCCCCTTCGAGTAGAGGAGGGACGTGCGGTTCGTGTAGGCCGTTTCGGGGGTCACGCGGGAGCGAAGCCGGTTCGCGAGCGGGATCGGCGCGGAGGCCGTGGCGCTTTTGCCCTGCGACTTCCACGTCGTCCGCAGGACCTCGAAATCGCCCTTCCCGCGCAGCTCGCGGATGCAGAGGCCCGCGCTGATCTCGGCGAACGACTCGGTCAGCCACTGCTCGTCGCCAGAAGGCATCTTCACCGCGTGCCCCCAGTACTGGTGGGCGATCTCGTGCGCGAACCTCTCGTTCACCCCCCCGGAGAAGAGCTGGTTGACCTCGCCCCCGATGGGATTGAACGCCTCTGAGGTGATGAACATGAACCCGGGCGGGGCCTGGCCGTACCCCCATGCGTTGATCTCGAGGATGTTGAACTCGTCGAAAGGGAACGGGCCCAGGAAGCCCGTGTAGTACTCGATCACGTTGCCAGCGAGCTTCATCAGCTTCCGGATCCCTATGGAGTTCTTCCCTCCGTACGACGCGATCCTGATCGTGACTCCGTTCCGGGTCTCCTCCTCGAACGAGTACTTCCCCGCCAGGATGACCATGAACTGGACCGGCTTCTCGACTCGCGTCTCGAGGATGTTGAAATCGCCTTCCGTCGCCCGCCGGATCGTCTTCCCCGGGGCGAAGGGGACGAAGGGCTTCTTCACCTTTACCGTGCAGTGGACGGTGTAGTACTGCCCGGAGAGGTCGGGCTGGGGGAACCAGGGCTCCACACCGAGCTCCCAGTAGCTGTCGCCGTCGGGCCGGAAGAGGATGTCCCCTTCGATCTCGAACCGGAGCTTGAGCGGCACGCCCCGCTGGAGGGGGGCCCGCAGGCCGATTGCGACCTCGCCACTCGCGTGATCGAACGGGACCACCTGTCCGGACTCGTCGTAGATCCCCTTGATCCGAAGCGAATGCGGCTCGAGCTTGCCGAGGCGGCCGTAAGCAAATCGCGTGTTGTAGAGGTCGAGGAGGAGGACGCGGGGCGTTCCGGAGATCGCCCGGAACGTCTCCGTGGCGGTCATCGTGAGGTTCTCGCCGTCGGTGGCCGTCACCGACAGGTCGACGTCCGACAGGAGGAACGCCGGCTGAAGCGGATCACGCCGGTCGCGTCCGATCGGCTGGTCCGACAGCACCGTGCAGTAGAGCCGGTCCGAGATCGCCATGTCTGCCTGGAAGGCCCCCTTCACCATGGAGAGAGACTCACTTCTCTGGTCGAAACCATCGTAGAGGTAGAGGAGGTCCTCGTCTCCGCCCGAGATCTCGGCGCGCACGAGGGACCGGTCGGGGGCATTCAGGCGCCACGAGGCGAACATGTGCCCGACGGGCGTCGACTCGACGCGACCGAACTTCTTCACGTGAGCAGAGAAGGGCCCAACGAGCGTCCGCCCTTCCCCTTCGGTCGGGAGCTGCGGCATCGGAGAGCTTCCTGCCAGCCAGAGGATCTCGGTGAAGCTGTCCCGGAGCGTGACGCTCTTGGCCTCGACGTCCGCCTTCAAGCCCGTATTCTTCTTGACGTTCCACTGGAGGACCGGGAACTCGACCGGGTCGACCGAGACGTATTCCAGCGCCCCTTCGCCGCGGAAGTAGATCCCGACGGTCGCGCCTCCCGCGACGACATACGCGGCGTCTCCGTTGGTCAGCTTGAACTGGCCGTGCCCCGCCGACAGCGCCACGCCCCGAACGGGTCTCGACTCCTTCAGGCTCAGCTCCGACCAGCTCTTCACGACCTCGGTGAAGGTCGGCTCGGGCCGCGCCTCATGCCCGAACACGAGGGCGACGACGGCGCCCAGAACCCAACCGGAAGCGCGAGTAGAGACCTTCATCTATCCCTCCATGTCCCTGCGTGGACGTGTGCTGAGCGTTCGCCGCTCCCCTTCGGACTCGTCAACGGGGCAACAGGGTATTTTCCTCCGGCCCGGCGGCGCAGAGCAAGGGACATGTCTTTCCCTGAGGAACGACTCGATGCCTGAAGAATCGTCCGGCTGGAGAACCTGTTGCTCCCCGGGCACCGAGGGCGGGGTCACTGTCTCCGTCCCCTCGCTGTCGTCGCGAAAAGCTTCGAGCGGATCCACCGCTCGAACCTCGCCGGCATGGGAGTCCTCCCGCTCCAGTTCGCCGCGGGCGAGGACGCGCAATCGCTCGGCCTCACGGGAAAGGAGACCTTCGACGTCGGAGACGTCGCCGACGGCCTCACCCCGCACAAGAAGATCGCCGTCACCGCGACGGCCGACGACGGAACGAAGAAGACGTTCGTCGCCACCCTCCGCCTCGACACCCCGAACGAGGTCGACGACGACCGCCACGGCGGCATCCGGCAGTTCGTCCTGCGGCAGATGACGGCGTAGGGCACGCCGGACCAATCGTTTCGCCAGGAGGGCCGCGGGAGCGATCCCGCGGCCCTTTCTTCTTGATCGGTGCTCCGGGAACCGCCGCGCCGAGACGGTCTCGCGCTACGGCGCTGCCGCGTCCCGAAGGAGGCCCTGCAGGTTCTCGCGTGTCAGGAACCTCGCATCCTCTGGCCGTTCGAGGAATGGGCTGACGTCGTGGCGGATCGCCTTCAGGTCGAGAGCCTGCACCCTCTGGCTTACGAGGTCCCGCCACGAACCGGCGTCGTATCTTCCCGGACCTCGCGTCTGATCAAGCGCAGCCTGCAAGAAAGGGACGTTCGGAAGAACCGGAGGACGCTGCGAGAGGTACCAGACGAGGTCGTACCAGTCGCGCCCCTTGGCGTAGGACCGGGTCAGCACGGCGTGGAGCTTGCCGGCGAGGAGCGAGGGGAGATCGTTGTGCTGGACCAGGAACGTCACGTGTCGCGTGACGAGGCGGCGTTCGCAGCGCGCCCCGGCCGGGGGACGGGTGTCGATCTCGACCCTGATCGCCAGCGTCTCCCCGGGCCTCGCCGAGAGCTTCGCCTCGTGGAGGAGGCGCGGCACGCGGACCCAGCCTGTATGGACGACGCGTCGCTCGTTCCAGGTCACCGTCGGGTCGAGCCCCGCCAGAGTCAGGTCGCGCTTCACCTTCGCCATCCAATCCCTGCCGGCGTACCCCTCGGGCGAGACCGTCGAGAAATCGAGGTCCTCCGAGAAGCGCGGAAGGGAGTGCAGGAAGCGGAGAGCCGTCCCGCCGACGAAAGCCAGGGGCCGGAAGGCCTCGGACTCGTAGAGAGAGCGGAGCACGAGCGCCTGGAGGTACTCGCGCAGAAGGTTGAGGCCCTTCCCGGGGTCGCTCACTCCGCGGACCAGGGCGAGCGCCTGTTCCCTCAAAGCGACACCGTCCCTTCCTCCTCTTCCTTCGCCAGATCGAGGAATCGCGCGGCGGCTCTCCGGAGACGCGGGCTCCGGAAGCGTTCCGCCCAGGCCCGCAGCTTCTCCGCCGACACCCTTTCGGTGTTCTGGTAACGCATCTCGGCGAGGCGATCCACCGTCCATTCGCCCGCACCGAGGTGCCAGAGGTCGAGCAGCGCCTTCTCCGGTTCCGCCACCAGGGCATCCACCTCGCCGTACCGAAGCGGCGCGTAGCCGAAGAAGGCGTCCTGCTTGAGGTTCCTGTAGTCGAAGACGCCGAACGGGTTCTCGAACCTGTGCGGCGGCCGAGGTGTGACGCTCGTCAGCCAGAGGACCCGCTCGGGGATGAGGTCATGCGCGGCCAGCGCCCAGAGCCCGCTCAGGTAGGAAGGTCGATACAGCTGATTCGCGAGCCTCGGGGGAGAGAGGGGAACGCGCCGGTAGGCGTCGGGCAGCGTATACATCCCGCGGCGGAGCCCCACGAGCTTCCCGGCCTTCATGAAGCGGGAAAGCTGGACGAGAATCGCCTCCCGACGCTCGTCGAGCCCCTGCACCAGGAGGGCCAGGTCGAAAAACTCCAGGTTGCCGGCGAGGGCCACGAGTTCCCCATGAGTCATTCGTGAAAACTATCACTTATGTTTATTTACACAAACAATCCTTCCTGGCCGCCGTCGTCGGGGGACTTCGCCTGATTCCGGGCAATCGGGGAGCGATGGCCCCATCACCCACTTTTCCCCCGGCGACGAATAGAGTCCACACGCCGACCTCAGCTGGATCGCCACGCACAACATGCTGCTGCACATCGCGATCTGCCAGGTGGACAGCGCACGGGCGCGGAAGCCGGAGCGGCGGGAAGTCACAGCGGGCATCCTCCTCCAGGTCGGAAGACCCTCTCCCGATGCCACGCCAGGTACGACCGATGCCCATTCTCTGGTCCGCGGGTCTGGGGCGGCTCGCCGAGGCCGAGGGCCGCGGGAGCAATCCCGCGGCCCTCTTCTTCGACTCATCCTCCGCGCACCGTGGCAGGCGCCGGGGCCGTGCTCCCGCCGCTACCGGTTCCCGACCGAGCCCGTGGCCACACGCCAGGACAAGGGCTCGCGCAGGAACCGCTCGTGGATCATCGAGGTGATCTTCTCGAGCGCGCCCGCGGCGGGGTGGACGGCGTCCGCCTGATAGTCGCCGACGACGTAGCATCGCCCCGTGCCGTTCGTCACGCCCGTCGCACAGTCCGGGACCCACAGGTAGGGCCCCCAGGCGTACCAGGCACCGTCGACGGAGGGGTTGGCCGCGAGCCAGCCGTTGAGGGCGTGCCCCCCTTCGTCGGAGAGGGGTTCCCCACGGTCGGGGCGCGTGTTGAATCCGCCGTGGGAGCGGGACGACGTGTAGACGGCCTGTACGGAGGGGAGCTCGGCCCGGACCCGCTTCGAGAACGCCACGAGGTTCGCCTGGAAGGACGAGGCGTCGGACCCCGGCTCGGGGTAGGCCACCGGCCTGCCGAACTGGTTAGCCGCCTTGTGCTCGATCACGCGGCTTTGGTCGGGCGAAAGGGACGAGGTTTTTGCCGAGTCTCGCGGGAGGCGCGAAGAGGCGTGGCGTGAAGAGGAGAGCGGCCGGGCGGCAGAGAGGCCCGCGAGCACTCGGCAAAGGCCTCGTTTGAACTAAACCGCCGCCGGGGCGTCGGCTATGGGCGTGGAATGCGTGCGGGGGCTGCCGTTGGGGATCGGGGCCGTGGCCGACGGGGAGAACGGAGCGGTGGACGGGGAGCGGAGCGCGGCGGAGAGGCAGTCGTGCAGCCGAGGCGACCCAGGAGCGGGCGCGCGCGTCGGTGGATGTGTGAGAAGCGGAAGGCCGTGTTGGTGTCGTCTCATGACGAATCGCAGGGAACGCAGAGGAGCGCGGCTGGCCGGCCGGGGGCCGGTGGAAGGCTGAGGCGGACGAGGCGAGCAGAGCCGCAGAGTGAACAGATGGGTCGCGGGTCGACCGTTTCCGTGTCGGCCGGCCGGGGGCTGGCCGGAGCCGCGAGAGTGCCGGCGGCATTCGGCGCAGAGGCGCTGGTGTGCGAGGCAGAAGGCGGCGGCACAGGGCGATGTTCGCCGCACGCTGGCGGTTGGCGAAGATCCCGAAGTAGCGGATCTTCGAGAACCTCTTCGGCAGGACGTGGAGGAGGAAGCGGCGGATGAGCTCGACGGCGGGCAGGGAGAGGACCTTGCTCAGGTGCGGTTGGCGGTAGTCCTTGTATCGGACGGTGACGGTGCCGTCGTCCAGGCTGAGGAGGCGATGGTTGGAGATGGCTACGCGATGGGTGTAGCGAGCGAGGTACGCGAGGACGTGGTCGGGGCCTCCGAAGGGGGGCGTGGAGTGGACGACCCACTCGACACGGCGCAGGGACGAGACGAACGCGGCGAAGGCCGCCGGGTCGGAGCGTAGCGAGGAGGGGTCCACCCACTGAAGACGGCCTTGCGCGTAGAGGTCGCCCAGGCCGGAGAGGAAGAGACGGCGGAAGAGGCGAGACAGGACGTGTACTGGGAGGAAGAAGCGTGGCCGGGATGCGATCCAGCGCTGGCGATCGGGGGAGAGGCCTCCGCCGGGGACCACACGGTGCAGGTGGGGATGGTGGACGAGGGTCTGGCCCCAGGTGTGGAGGATCGCCAGGAAGCCGATGGCCGCACCGAGGTGACGTGGGTCGCGCGCGATGGTCAGAAGACTGCTGGAGGCCGCGCGAAAGAGGAGGTCGTAGACGGCGCGCTTGTCGTTGAGCGCCAGCTGGGAAAGCGCATCGGGCAGCGTGAAGACGACGTGGAAGTACGGGACGGCAAGCAGCTCGGCCTGCCGAGCGCGGAGCCAGGCGGATCGCGCGGCGCCCTGACACTTCGGACAATGGCGATCGCGGCAGGAGTTGTAGGAGATGGGTGCGGCTCTTTTCCGACGGCGGATGTGAGCGCTTTGGCTGGTGTCATTGGTCGATCGGAGCGCCTACTTGACCCTGCGTAGGGTCGGGCGCGCAGAGGCAGGCCTGGCGAGGCGGGGAAGGCGGCGGTCGGCGTAGTGGTCGAGATGGTTGCGTTCGCGTTCGCGCGCCTCGTGGAAGGTCCAGTCGTCGTCGAAGTCCCCGGACTTCACCAGAGAGCGCAAGCGCAGGACGGCCTCGGCCCCGCTGAGGCTCCAACGGGCGCCGCTGCAGTTCATGCGGGCATTCACCAGGTGACGACAGGCCCCTTCGATGACGCCGCTGGCGATCGGGTATCCACACTCCAGCGCGCGGTCGTAGCGAAGGAAGTCCTTGTAGCCGAGCAAGTAGTCGGCCGCCTTGTCGATGGCCCGGCGTCGGTCCGGGGCGAGCTGGCGGCGGGTGGCGCTGCGTCGCATTCCCGCGGCCACGAGGGAGGCGTGACCTCGGAGGATCTCGTGCATGTGCGAGAGCACCCAGCGCTCCGTGCCGGGGCGGTCGTCGGGATGCAGCGCCAGCCCCGCGGCCCAGACGTACTCGAGCACGTGGATGACGTCGAGGATCACGGTGATCGACACTTTTGCCGCCTTCGCCGCTTCTTGGACGAGCCGGATCTGCTGCTCGTTGCCATCGACGACCACCACCCATTCCCGTACGTGCTGAGGATCGCGGCTCTGCGCCTCGAGGAACATCTCGTCGACGACGTCCTCCATCTCCTGCTCGACACTGGCCCAGACGCGCTTGCGGGCTGGGCTGGGACGCGGAGCCGGCGGCGTCCGGCGGGGGCCTGGCTCCGGGAAGATCTCCTCGGGGCTGCGCACGTGCCGGCCCACGGCGTAGATCGTGGCCACGGTGGCCATCCGCTTGGCGTGGGGCTTCTCGCCGGGGGCCAGGCGCGCCGTCAGGTGGGGCTTTCGAGCCTGGGCCTTCTTTCGGGTCGCCTCCCGAAGGTCCTCGGGGCGCATCACGATCCCCTTGCCGTCCAGGCTCAGCACGAGGACCGGCTCCTCGGTGGGCGGCTCGAGCGTCTCCAGAGCCTGCTGCTTGGCCGCGTAGTACTCGTCGAAGTCCTCGGCTGCTCGGACCGCCAGCTCTTCGGCCTGACGCTTGGGGACGAGGACCCCCGTCCTCTCGTGGATCGTCTCGACGGCCTCGCCAAACGAGCCACGGACGGCCTCCCGTGCCAGCTGGCGCTGCAGCTCGAGCGAGTAGCCGTCCGGTGGCAGGTTCAGCTCGGCATCGAGAGGATGAAGGCTCTCGGTCCCCTCTCTGCCGTAGCCGAACCGCGCCACGCTCACCGCGCCGAAGGTCGTCCGCAACGTCCGTTCGTGCCCCCGTTCCACCGGCCGCTCCTGGCCCTGCGCGTCCGTCACCGCCTCCAACGCCCGTCCCCCCTCACGGCGGTCCAGGTGGTCCTGCAGCAGCTGCCGCTTCAGCTCCCGCACCCTCTCTTCGAGCTCGCGCTCCAGCTCACTCTGCGTCATCGCCTCGGCCTTCCCCGACCCGGCAAACTCCCGGATCGCCTCGAACTGCGCCATCGACTGCTCGAACGGCTCGGGCGCAACCGGTTGCAGCCGCGCTCCCACGCCTCAGCCCTCCACCAGCAGCCGCCGGCTGTCGCGACGCAGAGGGTAGAGGAAGATCCGCTTGGGCTCGGCCCCCTTGCGCTGGGTGTGGCGGTCCATCCGCCCCCGGCCCGTCGTGATTCCCACGTCCACGAAGTTCGCAGCCCGGTAGCACGTCCCCCTGAACCGTCGCTCGTCAACGAAAGTCTCCACCAGCAGCGGGGTGACCCCGTAGGCCTCCTGCCAGTCCTTCTCCAGCGCTCGCATCGTCTGAGCCAGGACCGCGCTGGCCAGGTTCTTCACACGGACCCACGGCAGGATCAGGAACCGGCTGTTGCACACCACGCGTACCAGGTTTCGCCGACGCGCGGCGTCCTCCCAGCCGATCCACCGGTCCCGCGGCGCCATCCGCCAGGCTGCGCTCGTGAACAGCAGGCACGCCAGCACCTCCTCCCGCTGACCGTAGACCAGGTACCGCAGCTGCGCTCCGTATGGCACCCGGTAGCCGAGATAGTGGTAGTGCCCGATCAGCTCCCGCACCTGTGCCCGGCCCGCCGCCTCCTTGACGCACTCCACGCGGATCGGCCCAACCTCCGCCACGCTTCCCCCGACCTCCATAGCGGCCACCGTCGGCGCGGGAATCGAAGTCTTCGACCCCATCGGCCGCCCCGCACGCTTCTCGGGAAGCACCAGCTCTCCCGACGCCTCCAGCCGCTCGAGCCACTCCCGGCACTCGCGACTCTTCGGCTTGCCGTTGCTGCGGGTCCAGCCCAGCAGCTCGCAGACGGTCGCCGCCAGCTCCATCCGGCTCAGCCTGCCGTACGTCCCGACCACCTCCCGCACGCGCGCCAGCTGCCCGTCGCTCACGGGTGTCCCGAGGAACCGGACCTTCTCCTCCGTGCTCATCAGCTCCATTCCACCTACCCAGGTCACGGTACGAGATCGACGGCGAAGTATCCAGTCCCTTGCTCACTCCTCTGGGTCAGGGATAACGAATGGCAAGCTCGTTATCCCCGGCAAATCAGCCCTTTCCCGGCCTCGGCTCGACCCCAATGTCCTTGGCGTCAGTCATTCACAGGCTGCGGAAAAGAGCCGCTCCCGTAGGAGATGGCCTGGTGTCCGCAGCTGGAGCAGACGTCGACGTGCCCTCCGAGGGCGGCGGAACGGCAGGCTTCGATCGCGGCCATGACGCGGCGCTGCGCGGAGGAGAGCGACGACCCCAGAGCCCGGCGGAACTCGGACCCGTAGCGACGAAAGACGTCGGCGACCTCGATGGAGGGCCTGTCCATCTCGGGACGTCAGACGGCAGGGGGCAGGAAGGCGGAGGAGTCGAGCTGATCCAGGGGGCTGCGCGTGGACAGGAGCACCTTGCTGGAGACGTGGAGATCGCGTGCCGTCGTGCTCAGCTCGGTGTGCCCGAGCAAGAGCTGGACGGTGAAGATATCGGTACCGGACTCGAGAAGGTGCGTGGCGAAGCAGTGACGGAAGGTGTGAGGAGTGACGTGCTTCTCGAGGCCGCTCTCCCGCAGGGCGTTGGCACAGGCGCGCTGAACGGCAGAGATGGACACCGGGCGGTCGGGACGGATGCCGGGGAAAAGGACGGGGCCTTCGGGCCTGGCCAGGCGCCAGGAGGAGCGAAGCGCCTCCGGCAAGCGGGGCGAGAGGAGAGCATAGCGATCCTTCTGCCCCTTGCCCCGCCGCACGCGCAGGACGCCCCTCTTGCTGTCCACGTCGTCCACTCTCAGGCTGGTCGCCTCGGCGATGCGCAGCCCGGCGCCGTAGGCCACCAGCAGAACCGTGCGGTGGCGGATGCTGCGGATCGTCCTGAAGAAGAGGGTGACCTCTTCCGTGCTCAGCACGACGGGAAGCCCGGAACGTCGTCGGGTGAACGTCAGGCGTTGCGTCACCCAGGGACGGTGAAGGGTGACCTCGTAGAGGAAGTGAAGGGCGGCGACGGTCTGGTTGACGGTGCTGGCGGACAGATGTCGTTCCAGGAGCTGGTGGGAACGGAACTGATGGACCTCCCGGGCGCCCAGGAGCTCGGGGGATCGGTTGAAGAAGCGCGCGAAATGCCGAACCTGTCGGACGGAGTGCTCCTGCGTCCTTGGGGCCAGCCCTCGGGCGATCCTGTCCTCGACCATTCGATCGCCCAGATGTGTCACGGATCTATCTCCTTCCCGAGCCGGAAGCCGGCTCAGAGAGGAGGATCTACCCGCCCCACCGCGCCTCCGGGGCCAGCCCTCCCGGTACCGCGTGAG
>CAVOJA010000156.1:0-16104 GCA_963696015.1 uncultured Holophagales bacterium | reverse complement strand
GAGGAGGCCCGCGAGGGTTCCCCCGACGGAGACCGCTCCGTCGGTCCCGGGTGGGACGCGGCGGAAGTCCGGGAGGAGGACGGTCGGCGTCCGGAGCGCCTGCCCCACCTCGGTTCCGACGGTGTCCATGAGAGCTGTGGCGAAGGCCGCCGCCGCGGCGAGGAGGAGCAGCGCGGAAGAGCCGGGCGTGAGCGCGGCGCAGGCGACGAGGAACGCCGCGACGGAGCAGTTCGCGACGACGTTCGCGGCCCCGCGGCGCCCGCCCGCCTCCTCCGCCTTCCCCATCGCCTCCTTCCTCTTGCGGCCGAAGCGGGTCGTGAGCGTCCCACCGGCGAAGAAGACCCAGAGGAGCGCGTAGGCCTCCCAGCCTCCGAGGCCGAGGACGAGAGTCCCGACGAGGCCGCCGGCAAGCGCGCCGGAAGGGCGGACGACGCGGAGGAGCGCCGCGGCGCTCGAGACGAAGACGTTGACCGCGAGGCCGAGGGCGAGCTGGCGAAGCACGATGGGAGCCAGGAGGGAATCCACGTTCGGGAGCGCCGCCAGGAGAGCCGCCAGGGCTCCCGTAGCCGCGAGCGGCGGGACGAGATTGTCGTCCAGCTCGGAGGGGAGGCTTTCGACAGCGGCTCCGGAAAGCCCGGCGAGGAGGAACGCCACGCCCTCGGCGGGCGACGGAATCCGCCCCGCGACGAACGAGGAGAGGGCCATGGCTCCGAGGCTGCCGAAGGCGACGTAGCCGGCGAAGCCGCTCCAGCTCTTCTTCGAGTTCCAGGGAAGGCGAGGTCCGCCGAGCGTGACGCCGCAGAGCGTGGCGAAGCCGTCGCCGAAGGCGAGGAGGCCCCACCCCGCCGCCGCGAGGGAGAGGCGATGCGGGAAGAGCAGGACGAGCGCGAGAACGACGAGCGGATAGAGGAGGATGCCGACCGGGTAGCCGCGGGCACGGTCCTCGCCGCGGAAGAGCGCGCTCCCGCCGAGGCGCGGGAGGACGAGGACGTTGAACGCGAAGGCGCCGAGGGCGCAGAGTGCGGCTCCCCTCCAGTCCAGCCAGCGGAGGAGGAGCGCGAAGACGGCCATCCCGATGTGGACGGCCTTCCGTTTCGCCTCGGTGGATTCGAGCCTCAAGTCGCCGCAGACCCCGTTGCCTCCGCTCGACGCCTCACGTGCTCGTCGAGGGCCTCCGTGAAGTGACGGGGCGCCTCGCCCGTCAATCGTTCGTAGAGCGACGTATCGAGAACCGAATTCGCCGGTCGGGCCGCCGGGCGGGGAAACTCGGCCGTCGTGCAGGGGACGAGCCTCACGTGCGGGAATCCACCGCGCGCCAGCGTCTCCTTCGCGAGGCCCCACCAGGTGGTCTCGCCGGCGTTGGCGAAGTGGACGACGCCGCGTGCCCCGATGGCGACGAGCCTCCCGAGCGCGCGGGCGAGGTCGGGCGCGAACGTCGGCCGGCCGCGCTGGTCGTCGACGACCCTCAGCTCCGTCTTCCCCGAGGCGGCGAGGTCCAGCATGGTGTCGACGAAGTTGACGCCCCCCGGCGCAAAGGACCAAGAGGTCCGGACGATCAGGACCTCCGCTCCGCTCGCGAGGGCACGGCGTTCGCCCCCGAGCTTCCCGCGCCCGTAGGCGTTGAGCGGAGCGACCGGGTCGTCTTCCCGCCAGGCCCGGCCCGCGCGGCCGTCGAAAACGTAGTCGGTCGAGACGTGGACGAGGAGCGCGCCCGCGTCGCGGCAGAGGCGCGCGATCTCGCCGACCGCGACGTCGTTCACCGCGAGGTGGGACGGGTCGGTTTCGGCCAGGTCGACGCGGGTGTCGGCGGCGGCATTCCACACGAGGCTCACACCCGGGACGATCGCCCGCGCGAGGGCCGCCGGATCGGTGATATCGAGGTCGCCCATGCCGAGCGAGCGGGCGTGGGGCCGTTCGCCCGCGAGACCCCGCGCGAGCATGCCCCCCGCGCCAAGGATCAGCTCCGTCATGCCGTAGCCCTCGCTTTCGGCCCCTCTCGGCCCCGGGAAGTCCAACGAGGCTCCGCCTCAGACCGACGAGACATGAAGAAGGGACCCCGCCCGAGCGGTAACCTCCTGATCGAAATCGGGAGGCCGTTATGAGCCGGCAAGCGGCGAGTCGTTCCGAAGAACATCGTCGGACGGGGTCCGGGGAAAGCGTATCAGGAGTCCGGAGCGTTGCCGAGATCCTCGAGCGCCCCGCGACTCTGGAGATCTCGGGGAGCGACCGGATGTACCTCAACGCCTTCGTTCCCCGGTTGCAGACGGACGTGGGGGTGGCGGCGTTTCTGGTCAAGCACCGCGGCAACCGGTTCGCTTCATCGGTATTGATGGACCCGATCAGCAAGGCGTTCATCGAGACGCTCGAGTCGTTCGCTCGGGACCGGAATCTGAACATCGTCTCCTTCGAGAAGGGGCAGAGGAAGGATGACCTCGCTGCCGGGTATCGGAAGCGCTTCGTCGGGCCCGAAGGGGTCCTGTTCATCGGCAAGGCGCAGGAGAAGGCCCGGGTATTCCGGACCCAGAAGCGCCGCAACCCGCAGACCGGGGCGACCTACCCATGGCTCGTGCCTTCGACGGCGATGGTCAAGCAGTTCAAGGATCTGCGCGAGCCCCCGGCTCGCCTGCTGGGCCTTCGCCCGGACCAACTCTCCGCGGGCCGGATGACCTACGACCTTCGTCGCCTCAGCCTCCACGGACTCCTCGAGCGCATACCGAAGACCCACCGCTACCGGCTCACGCCAGCGGGCCTGCGTGTCGCCGTCTTCTTCAACCGCGTCTACGGCCGCCTTCTCCGTCCCACCCTATCGGCGCTCTCCCCTCAGGCACCGCCGGGCAACAACGCCATCCGCGCCGCGTTCCGCCACCTCGAGGCCAGGATCGATCAAGCCACCGCGGTCCTGCGTCTCGCCGCCTGAAAAACTCGACCTGTACGCAACGACTTCTTCAACACAAGGACCCTAGCATCGGGTTTCCGGGCTCCCCCGGGGCGGCCGGGCCTACTTGAGCGCGCCCTTGATCTTCTTCACGGCGTCACGCGAGTAGTAGCTGCAGACGCCCTTCTTCGCCACGGGCTGGATCCTCAGCTCGTCGATCGCCCGACGGCGACGCCGACGATCATCGGGGACCTCCACGGCCTCTCCCTCTACTCCCGGGTCTTCTCCGTCTACCTCCTCACCTCCACGATCTCGATGCCGGTCTTCGGCCATCTCGCCGACCTCTACGGCCGCCGGCGGATGCTCCTCGTCGCGACCGCCCTCTTCCTCGGCGGCGCCCTCGGCGGCATCCTCGCCGCCGGCCTCGCCCGACGCCTCGGCCCCGCGGCCGACTCGGCTGGGCACCCGCTCGAAGGGGGGCGGCGACCTTGCCGGCCCGACCAGCCGTCGCTTCCCCGCCGCCACGAACGGACGAGGGCTCGAAAACCCGGAGCCTGCCCGCGGCCGGTGGGCCCCTCCAGGGACGTCCGGCCTTCGTGTCCGGTCGGTAGGTTCATGCAATCCGTGAGCGGCCGCGCCGGCCGTCCGGCCCGCCGCCGCCGGCAGCCTCTATGCGGTCGCCACCAACCGGCTCATCACCCCCCACCCGCTCACCGCCGCCGACTTCTTAGCCCTCGTCAGCGCCACGTAGAGAAGCGCACGCTCCGCCGTCTCCGCGTTGCGGAGGGCGATGGGGTCATCGCCAACGCTCATCGCTTTCTCGAGCGGGATCACCTTTTCGTTCGCCGAGGCGACCACGACGTGGTCGAACTCGAGGCCCTTGACCCGGTGCATCGTCGCGACGCGGACGCCGGGGCGGTTGCGGTTGTCCGTGGCTTCGCGCTTGATCTCGTAGAGGTCGAGGGAGGCGGAACGGAGCGCGTCCTTGACGTGCTCGATCACGGTTTTCGTGCGTCCGACGATGCAGATCGACTCCGGCTCCGCGCCGGAGTCGATGAGCTCCTTGACGTGCTTGCCGAGAAAGGCCGCCTCGGCCGCGGCGGTCTCGAGTCCGTGGACCTCGACCTTCGGGCCGTGCGTCAGCGACATGTAGCCCTGCTGGTCGTCGAGGCCTCCGTCGAGGTCGTCGATGGGGCGGCCTTCGAGGAGGGCGACGGCGAAGCGGCGGATCTCGTCGGTCGTCCGGTAGTTGAGCCGGAGCTTTCGCGCCCGACCCCGAATGTCGATGCCGCACTTTCCGAGGGTCGCCCGGTACCGGTAGATGCGCTGGTGGGCGTCGCCGACGATGAAGAGGTCGTTCGGCCCGGGGGGAACGAGCGCCCGGATGAGCCGGTAGGCTTCGGCGTGCATGTCCTGGGCCTCGTCGACGACGACGGATTTGTACGGGAGGCGGATTCCCTGTTTCTCGATGAGCTGCCGGGCGTCGCGGACCATGTCGATGTACTCGCGTTTCCCGCGTTCGGTGAGCTGCGAGCGGTACTCGCGGAAGACGGGCCAGGCCGCCTCGCGCGTCGCGCGGCCGATCTTCGTCCCGCGGCCGAGACGGGGAGCGCGGAGGTACTCGGCGAGGGTGTCGATCCCCTGCGGCTGGATCACCTCGTCCCATTCCTGCCGGTAGAACTCGCCCGAGAGTCCCGTCTCGGGTGGCGCGAGCGCGAGGGCGTTCTCCCAGAGCTCGTTGTTCTCGTCGTCGAAGACCGGCTCGAACCGGTAGCCTCGCCCCTTCAGGAAGTTCGAGACCCAGGCGTCGAGGTTGACGACCTCGATCCGCGAGAGGAGGTCGGGGCCGCAGAGGGTCTTCAGGTTCTCGTGGATATCGGTCGCGAGGTTCCGTGTGAAGGTCGTGAAGAGGATCCGGTCGTTCCGTCCTGGGAACACCGTCTCGACGAGGTGCTTCGCCCGGTGCATCGCGACGACGGTCTTCCCCGTTCCCGCCCCTCCGAGGACGCGGTAGGGGCCGCTCGCCGCCATCGAGACGAGCTTGCGCTGCTTCGGGTGAAGGAAGACGCGCCAGAGGTCGAGCGGCGCGTTCAGCAGCTCGGCCAGCTCCTTGGCATCGGAGACGACGACGAACCGCCGCTTCGAGTCGTCGTTCGCGAGAGCCGCCGCGAAGTCGGTCGGATCGGCGGCCACCGGCTCGAGCGGCTTCTCGAGCTCGCGCAGCACCGCGTCGGCGTCGTACCCCGCCGCGAGAAGGAAGAGCGCCTCGTAGGCCTCCTGCGGGAGGTCGGCGCGTTGCTCCTCCAGCCCCGCTTCGTCCCCGATCGCCCGCACCGTCGGAACGAGCTCGGCCGGGACGCCGAAGCGCAGGAGCGCCTCGTCCTTCACCTTCCGGAAGAGGCCGGCCTTCGGGGCCGCGGCCACCTTCTTCGGCGCCACCTCCGCCGCCTCGACGGCGTCGGCGGCAAGCACCTGGAGCGCTCCCGTCATCGGGTTGACGCGGAAGACCTTCCTCTCGGCCCACGCGTAGGCCTCGTCATGGTGGTCGACCCACGTCAGCAGGTAGAGATCCGTGTCGGCCGGGTGGAAGACGATCGCCCGGTAGGCCTGGTCGATTCGGACGGAGTAGAGATTCGGGTCGCGGGCCTTCTTCACCGGGTGGTACTGGATCCCCCCGGCTTCCGGGTTCTCCCGGAAGAGCTCGATGAACTCCCTCACCTTCTTCTGGTGGGCCTTCTGGACGTTCGAGAACGCCAGGAGGAAGTCGTCCGAGATCGCGACCTTCATTCCCGTCCCTCCGCTCACTTCCCGCCCCCGAGCGCCTCGAGAATCGTCTCAGGGTTCGTGCCCGTCTCCCCTGCGAGGAAGACCCTCCATCCGGCCCCGTCGAAGGCGTCCCGGAACGGCTCCTCCCGGGGCAGGAGGACAGCGACCCGCTGCTTCTCCCACCCCAGCTCCGCCATCGCGACGATCTCCCCGCCCGCCCCGGTCAGCTCGTAGCCCATCTCGGGCGCCCTGGCCCCGGCGTCGAGGAGGGCGAGGAGAAGCTCGCGGACGGCCACGTCCGCCTGCAGGAGGAGGTCCTCGGTCGCCGGAGCGAGAGCCTTCTTCGGCGGAACGGCTCCCAGCAGGTCGCCGAGGAGGTCCGCATACCGCCCCGCGGCGAGCCCCTCCGCCGTCACGAACTCGCATCGCCCGACGAACTGGGCGACGTTCGTCGCCCAGAGGTACTTCCGCCAGGCGTCCTTCCACTCGAGCGGGGAGTTGACGCCATAGGCCTCGTTGAGGCGCAGCGAAACGGTCGTCCCCTCGAAGCTCCCCCGGCCCAGCGCCTCGGCTTTGCCGAAGACCAGCCCCTGGATGACGGGGGAGGTCCCGAGGAGGAGGTGCTCGAGCCGCCCCGTCTGCCATTCCGAGCCCGGCACGCTCGGGCCGTGCTCGAGCGTGCCTCGCTGCTCCGCGAGGAGGAGGTCGTCTCGCAGCTTCTCCGCGCCCGAGAGCGTCGTCCCGCGTCCCTGCTCCAGGAACGAGAGCGCCCACGCGCACGCGAAGCCGTTCCAGTCGCGCTCCCGCGACCGGTCGAGTCGCTCGAGGAGCATCCCGAACGTCGACGCCTCCGCCAGCACCATCCAGTTCGGCGCGGCCTCCGCGGCCACCCCTCCGGCGAGCGCCGCAAACAGCGTCCTGCGGTCGGCGCCGAGAGGCGTCAGCTTCGGCGTCTTCGGGTCGAAGCGTTCCATCACGTCGTCCCAGGTGAGCGACCAGACCCGGTACCGCCCCGAGCGAACGATGGCGAGACGCTGAGCCGTGTCGAGTCCGAGCCGCAGATTCCCCGACGCGGGGTCGGCGTGGTACTCGAACCCGTCGGTGAAGACGGCGATCGGCAGCGCCGAGCCGCCCCCTTCCGGGTGAAGGACGAAATCGGCCCGCGACGGCACCGCGACGCCCTCCTCCGAACCCAGGTCCACCTGCGGCTCGACGAGCCAGCTCCCGGCGGCGCACTTCAGGAACCAGCCCGTCTTCCCCTTCACCACGGTCTGGAGGAGCTGCACAGGATGGTCGCCGATCCGGCTCCGCCGGAGCGCCTCCACGAACCGCGCCTCCAGCTCGCTCTCGAGGAGCGACCCGAGCGGGATCGTCGAGATCTGCTCCACCCTCTCGATCCGCCCCCGCTCCCGCAGGATCGACCCGAGGATGTCGATCGCCTCCCGCCGCGACGTCCGGAGCTTGTCGTGCCGGCCGCGGTACGCGAGGAGGCACCGGTAGCAGCCGTCCTTCGCCGGGTCGTGCTGGCACGAGCAGGCGGTCAGGACGTCCAGAGCCTTCTGAAGGACGTCGAGGATGCCGTTCTCGTCCCGCATCAGCTCGTCGAGGTAGCCCGTTCCCCCGGGCACCCCGTCGTAGAGAACGAGGAACCGCTTCCTCACCCCCGAGCCCTTCACCGGCTCGCTGGTGACCGTCGTCAGGAGGTGCCCCGGGTCGCCCCGGAAGTGCTTCCTCAAGCCGAGGTCGAGCGCCGCCACGAACGACTCCACCTTCCGCTCGACGTCGAACGTCGCCACGGGGAGGAGGATCCGGATTCCCTCCGAGACGAGCTCCCGGTAGAGGAACTCCGTGTGGAAGGCCGTCTGGGCATCGGGAGGCGGCGTCGCGCTCGGCGTCGGCCGGAAGCGGCAGTGGAGAGCGTGGTCGATGGAGACGGGCTGCCCGTTCGACCACCCCTTCCGGATCCCCTTCACCTTCCCGCACGACTGGCAGACGACGAACCCCGTGTCCTCGAAGTCCTCCCCGGCGATCCGGAGCGTCGCCTGGCCCAAATCGCGCTTCCCGAAGTTCACCTCGCGGAGCGTGAGCTTCCCGAAGAACTCGAAGCCGAACGGCACCCCGTCGACCGGCAGCGAATAGGCCGCCTTCACGTCGGCCGGCGCCGTCACCACGAACATGTTTCGCTGGAAGAACTGCGGCTCGCGGTCGTCGCTCTCGTCGTACGAACGGCTTTCCTTGTCGTTCTCCGTGGAGAGCACCTGCTTCATCCGGAGCATCGATCGCTTCTGCCCCGCGTCGGGCCAGAGGGGGCTGTCGCATCGGGGGCAGGCGGCCGAAAGCTCCTTCTCGCCTTCCTTCTCCATGTACGAGCACTCGGCGCAGAAGCGCCAGGGCTCGGGCCTCGAGAGGTCGACGTTCACCTGGTCGACGAGGAGCTTGCGCCCCTGCGCGTAGAAGCTGCTCGCGGGCGCCAGCTCGATGATGGCCGACGCCGCCGGCCGCTCGTAGACGTACTGCTTCGTCTCGTACTTCTTCTCGGCGTCCTTCGCCTTGTCGTTCCGCCGGTAGATCACCGACTTGAGCTGGACGCCGTTCTCGGGGAAGGCGTAGTTGGGGAGAAGCCCGGCGTCGGTGAGGAAGTTCAGGACGTGCTTGCCGTTGATGTCGGCCACGAGGCGCGTCAGCGCGTGCTTCTCCTGGCGCAGCTCCGAGAGCTCTTTCTCGCGTTCGTCCCCGCCCGCCGGCTCGGCTTCCACCTTCTCGACTCGCTCCGCGAGGCGCCGGACGGCGTTCCGAAGACTCTTCCTCTCCTTGACCACTCCCTGCAGCTCCTCGACCAGGAGAATGGGGAGCGCCGGGACCTCGGGGTCCGTTCCGCGGACGAAGGTCCGGAGCCGCTCGCGCGAGTGCTCCGTCACCTCCCCCGCGAAGAGGGCCAGGAAGTCCTCTTCGAGAGAGGTCCGGTTCAGGTCGAAGAACTGGATGAGGTTGTTCGGGAAGGCGTCGCGCGCGGCCGTCCCCTTCTCCACGGCGTCGAGAACCGGGCCGAGCTTCTCGGGGATCGCCCCTTTCGTCAGCCCCGTTTCGACCCAGCGGTCGAAGACGTAGCCCGTGAGCTGCCGCTCGAGAACAGCCGAGGCGTTGAGGAAGCAGCCCGGCGGCTCGACGAGGCCCTGAATCATCTCCTCGGGCTCGAAGTAGAAGAAGAGGTCGTGCGGGCGGCCGTTCGCCACGGCGAGGACGAAGGCGTTCCCGTCGCGCCGCCCGGCCCGGCCGGCCCGCTGGAGGTAGTTGCTCGACTTCGGCGGCACCGAGCAGAGCGCGAGCGACGACAGGTCGCCGATGTCGATCCCCATCTCGAGCGTCGGCGTGCACGAGAGGAGGTTCGGGTCGCCCGGCTTCCGGTCTTCCGGCTTCGCCTTGAAGGCGATCTCGATCTCCTCCCGCTCGGCCCGCTCGAGAAGCCCCGTGTGCTCCTCCGCGAAGAGGCGGGTCACGTCTCCCGTCGCATAGAGGCTTCTGTAGTAATCCTCGCGCGGAGGCTCCGTCGCGAGCATGCCGGCGCACCGGTAGCGCAGGCACGCGGCGCCAGCCCACGCCTCCGCTTCCGAGGCCGCCACCGAGACGTTCGAGCCGCAGCGCCCGCATCGCATCTGGGCGACCGTGTCGACGATGGAGAAGAGGTCCTCGCGTAAGCCCCAGACGGAAGCGCCCTTCGGGCCCGTCCTCTGGAAGAGGACGCCCGCTTCGATGAGCCCCTCGACGACGAGCTTCCAGATCTCGGCCGCGTAGGCCCCCGCCCGCCCGTCGACCGTCGCGAGCGACCGGGCGAGCCAGTCCTCGAACCAGGTGGGCGCCTGCTGCGCGGTCGACCGGAGCAGGGTGTTGAAGCGCGAGAAGCCCTGGCTCGCGAGGAAGGCCGGCGCCCGTGTGTGCTTCGAGAAGCCCGGCAGGTGTTTCGTCCTGTTGAGGAGGTAGACGTTCCCGCCCGACTCGACGTACGGCCCGAGGTCCGCCTGCTGCACGGCGCCCTTGTTCTTCAGGGTCACGAGGAAGCCCTGGATCAGCTTGCGGAGGGTCGCCCCGTCGAGGTCGCGGAGGACGCCGATCTCTTCCCGAAGCATCGGCAGGAGCTTCGCCACGGCCGCCTCGACGACCTCGGGGCGCGGCAGCAGGACCGAGCTGCCCGACTTCTCGAGCGTTCGCCCGATACGGCTCTTGAACGTGTACTCGCTCCAGACCTCCCAGGCGATCCGCTTCTCGACCAGGTCGACGAGGTCCGAGCCTTCGGGGACCTTTCCGTCGCTGCGCAGCGCTTCCCAGTCGCGCAGCCACTCCATGTCGGGCGGCAGGAAGGTCGCCACGAACGGCCCGTCGGTCAGCTTCTCCCGCCAGAACTCCGCGACCTTCCGCGGAAGCTCGGCGAGGGGAACCGGCCCCCCGAGCGAGGCCACCACCCTCTGCACCGCCGTCCGGAAGTTGAAGGCATACGTCCGCGCTCCGAAGAAACCGGCGCGATGCGAGGCGTCCTGCACCGAGTCGGAGAAGGCGAGGAGCTTCTTGTCGTCGTTGAAGCGCGAGGCGAAGAGCTGCGAGAGGGCGACGCTCGTCAGGCTCGCCGCGCGCGAACCGACGATGGTGAGGCTGTTGTGGCCGCCGCACGACGAACAGCTGTGGTGCCCGTGCGTCTTCCCCTCCCGGTCGCGGTACGTGTTCTCGCCGACGCGCACCCTCAGCGCCGCCTCCGGCTCCACCCCGCATCCCGGGCACTCCCCCGCCTCGTTCGCCTGCGCGAGCCGCAGGCATCCGGTGCAGAGCCACCACGCGAAGCCGCGCTGGTCGCCCGTCGCTCCGTCCTCCTCCGGGTAGACGAACGTCACCGCAGGGCTGAAGCGGAAGAACGCCTCGTAGAACCCCTTGAGCCCCGCCTCGAGCCTCTGGTCCTGCGCCTTGTAGACGGCGCCCCAGCCGGTGACGCCGCACTCCCGGCAATGGACGATCGGCAGCGCCTGCTTTGCCTCCTCGGCAGAGAGGTCGTCGGCGAAGGCGAGGCGGGGCGAGCCTCCCGCGGGCGGGATCCCGACCATCGCCACCAGCCGGCTCAGCTCGCGCAGCCAGAGCTGCAGGCGCACCTGCACCAACGGGCGGGGCTTGCCGTCGGGCCCCTTCACCCGCGCCGCCGAGACGAGCGCGAGGAAGCTCCCGAGGAGCCGGTCGAATGTCTCGGCATCCGCTCCCGCGAAACCCGGTACCTGGCGAGCCAGCTCGTCCTTCACGGCGCGCAGCTCGCGCGCCTTCCCGTCGAGGATGACGAGGAGGTTCCGAAGGAAGGCGTGCCCCTTCAGTCGCTCACCGAGGCCCACGAGGGCCTCGTCTCCCCCTGCCGCGTCCAGTCCCTCGTCGAACCAGAGCCGGTTCTGCGCCTCGAGGTACTCGGCCTGGCCCGCGTACGAGAGCGGGTCGAGCGCCTCGCGCTTCTCCGGGCCCGGCACCCCGAACCGCGTCACGAGGTGCCCCTTCAGGAACTCCTCGGTCGTCTCCACCGTCTCGCCGACGATCGAGTCCGCCCCGAACGGCTCGCCAAAGAGCTGCGACGCGTAGCCGCTCAGCGCCTCGGCGTTCATCCCTTCCGGCCCTTCGCCGAGCGTGGCCGACGTGCCGATGCCGCAGAGGTGCCGTTTGGGCGTCCTGAGCCGCGCCTTCAGCCGGCGGATGAGGCAGGCGAGGTCGGCGCCTTGCGCCCCGTCGAAAGTGTGCAGCTCGTCGACGACGAGGAACCGGAGCGTCTCCGGCCCGTTCCCCTGCCAGAGCCGCGCGTCTTCCGGGCGGATGAGCAGGTAGTCGAGCATCTTGTAGTTCGTCAGGAGGATGTCGGGCGGCGAGGTCCGCATCGTCTCGCGGTCGGTGATGGCGTCGTCGGGCCCCATCGCCTTCCGCGTCTCCAGCCCGATTCCCCCGACGTAAAGCCCCGCGGAGACCTTTCCCTTCAGAGCCGGGCTCGCCTCGATGGCCCGCGCGAAGCGCTTCGCCTGGTCGGTCGCGAGGGCGTTCATCGGGTAGACGACGACCGCCTTTACCCCCGGCCTTCCCGCCTCCCGGGCGCAGTGGTCGAGGATGGGGTAGAGGAAGCACTCGGTCTTTCCCGAGCCGGTCCCCGTCGCGAGGATCGTCGAGAGCCGGTCGGGCCCGGCCAGTCGCTCGAACGCCCGCTCCTGGTGCCGGTGCGGCCTAAAGCCCTCGCTGAGCACCTCCGGGAAGTACCGGACGCCCTTCTCCCCCGCCCGGAACGGCAGCTTCAATGAAAGATACGGCCCGCGGAAGACCGACCCCTCCTTGCGGAGGAGCTCCGGGAGGCTCTGCTGGAAGAGGGGCGTCGTGACCGGGAACGTCGTGAGGAGGAACTCCTCGATCCCCTTCCGGACCTGTGTCGAGAGGACGGACGGGATCATTCGGGTTCCTCGGGCGAGCGCGTCATACCTCCGCCTCCAACAGCTTCGCCACGAGCCCCTTCAGCTCGGCGACGACCGCACCTGCCTCGGGCATCTCGGCGACGAGGCCTCCGAGGTCCCCCTCCCACGCATCGATGACGAGCGCCACGAGGGGCTCCGGGAAGAAGTCCTCCCAGGAGCGAAAGTCCACGCCTCTCACTTCGCATTTCTCGCGCAGGCTCCGCCTCACCGCGCTCGCGTCGAAGCCGGGCTGCGGCTTCCGGAGGAGAGTCCAGAGATCGTAGAAGTCGCGGCAACGCGGCCGAACCCAAGTCCGCCGCTTTCGCCGCTCTTCGTTCTGGAGCAGGGCGCGCAGCTTCTCGCAGACGATCTCTTCCAGCGAGTAACAGATGACGCGCCCCGGCAGCTCCTCCTCGTAGCCTTGCAGGATTGGCCTCGCCTCCGTCGGCAGGAGGACCGGTTCGTCAGCCGTCACCTCCACCTTCAGAACGCAGAACGGCTCCCGCTGCCAGGGGAACTGGATCCGAACGACGAACGCCTCCTGCCCACCCGGATGCTCTTCCTTGAGGACGACCCGGTCGACTGTGACCGCGAAAGGCCCGTTCGCCTCCATTCTCTCGCGGGCGCGCCGCGCGCCTGAGCGGAGCCCGGCTTCGAGGTCGTCGCCCCGTGGCGCGCCGAGGGCGGTGAAGTCCAGGTCCTCGCTGAACCGGTAGTCGGCGAAGTGGAGCTTCCGGAGAGCGGTGCCCCCCTTCATGACCAGCGTCCCGGCGAGGCTCTCCTCCGCCGCGACGGCCGAGAGGACATGCCCGATGGCGTAGTCCTTCAGCACGGTCTCGTACGGCACGCCGCTCGCCGCCGCGGCCTTCTTCAGCCGGAGCTCGAGCCTCATCGCCGCACCGGCTCCTTCAGGTTGTCCTGCAGCTTCCAGCGCGAGATGACCGGCCCCTTCCTCACGCGCCTCGGGTCGAGCGGCTGGGTCATCTTCACGACGTATGCGAGGAGCGGGGCGAGGACGTCTTCCTTCGCTCCGAACGACTCGAGTGCCCAGCCGAGGCGCTTCACAGTCGCCGCCACACCGAGCCGGACCGCGTAGCCCGAGAGCTTCTCCAGGTCGAGTGATGCGACGTGCCCTTCGAGGATCGCGAGTGCCTCGCTCATGCCACCGATCCGGGCGGGGCTCGAAAAGGCGTCGAGGATCGTCCGCTCCCGGTCGGTCATCGGGACCCGTGTTCGCTGGTCGATCCAGACTTCTTCTACGCCGAAGAACCTGGAGGGCGTCACCGTTACCAGCTCTACCCGGAGCCCGTCGACGACCCAAACGCTCGACCGTCCTGCCGTCGGCTCTCCAGACCTCATCGACGGAGTCACGACCTTCGCCGTCGTCGTGCAGGTGATTGTCCTGGGCACCTGGTCCGAGAAGCCGTGGAAGTGGAGTGCCGTCCGATGACTGAGGGCCGAAGGCGTTGCGAGCGCCACGGCGATCGCGAAGTCGTGCGGAGGCGTCGACCCTGGCAGCCGCCCCGTCGTGGCGTAGAGCCCTCGCCGAATCCGGCGCAGCCAGCCTGCGAGGGCGAGCCTGGAAACGAGCCAGTTCACTCGGGCCGTCCCGAGGCCCAGCTTCTCCCCGGCTCGTTGGGCATCCTCCGACGAGAAGACCTGCTTCCCTGCGTCCTCGATCTCGCCGAGGAACGCCAGCCCGCGGGTCTCGCCGTAGGGGGATGCCTCGGAGGTTGCGTTCCTAGCTTCCTTCGTATCTACCTACCTACGTAAGTTTACTCTCGACAACGCTACGCAGTACGCGTGATATCTAAACCAGCAGTTCTCCACCCGGAACCGGAGCGTCTCTGTATCCTCCCCGCAGGCGCCCGATTTTCCGACATTCGGGCGCGGGAGGCAGCCATGGGAGAGCCCGCCCGGGTGGGCAAGCGCGGCGCGGTGGTCATCCCCGCCCCGCTTCGCAAGAAGTTCGGCATGGGCGACGGCACGCTCGTCGTCTTCGACGCGCAGCCCGACGGCGTCCTGATCCGTCCCGCCATCGCCGTCCCCGTGGAGACCTACTCCCCGGAGCGGAAGGCGGCGCTCATCCTCGACACGGCCGTCGACGCCGTGGACGACCGCAGGGCCCGCAAGGAGGTCCGCGAGCGGCTCGGCATCGATCCTGACGCCGTTCCCCACTCCCGACCGCCGAAATGAAGCGGACTCGCCCGTTCCTCGACGCCAACGTCCTCTTCTCGGCGGCCTGGAGCGAGTCGTCACGCCTGAAGCTCCTCTGGGAGATCGAAGGAGCCGACCTCCTGGCGTCGGAGTACGTGATCGAGGAGGCCCGGCGCAACCTCGAGACCGCCGAGACCCGCCTCCGCCTCGAAGGCCTCGTGCAGCGCCTCCGCGTCGTGCCCGGGCAGGTCGAGGCCATTCTCCCGGCGGGGCTCGACTTTTGCGAGAAGGACCGGCCCGTCCTCGCCGCCGCGTTCGGCGCCCGCGCCACGCACCTCGTCACCGGCGACCGCCGCGATTTCGGACGCTTCCTCGGCAAGACCGTGGCGGGAATGCTCGTCCGGACTCCGGCGGAGTTCCTCGCCCTCGCTCGCAGCCCATCCCGTCGCAGGTAGCCTGAAAAGGCGCCGTCGAAACGGTCCAGCCTCTCGCGCCTCAACCGCTACCTCACGAACTTCGCCGTGCAGGCAAGCGTCGGTGGTGTCGAAACGGTCCAGCCTCTCGCGCCTCAACCGCTACCGTCCCTCGCTGGCCCGCGATACCGCCTCCTGCTACGCTCTCGACGTGGTCGAGACCGTCGTCGCTCTCCCCGAGGACCTCAAGGCCGCGCTCGACAGGCGCGCCCCGGCCGGGCCTGCGCGCGACGAACTCGTGGCCGCGGCGCTCAGGGCGTACCTTTCGCGGCCCGTGTCCGGCGAGGATGCCGCCGACCTGGCGATTATCAACGCCCACGCCGGGCGGCTGAACGCCGAAGCCGAGGACGCCCTCTCCTACCAGATCCCTCTCTGAGGGAGCGATGCCGTGACGAGAGGGGAGCTGTACCTCGTCCAGCACCCTGGCTCCGGCCTGACGAACTACGTCGGGTCCCTACTCTCCCGCGAAGCTCGCTGCGCTCGACCGGGCGCTGGCCTTCGCCGTCGGGCTCGCCGACGATCGCTCGAGAGTCCCGTCGTGAGGTCACTCCGACTCCTCGCATGAGGCCAGCCCGGCGCTTGCCGGCGGCTTCCGTCCTCGGCACGTCTCCGAAGCGCAGGGGACGCAAGTCCCGTGCGTCATAGCGACCGATCCGGTATGAGCATTGATATGATCCTACTCCCGGAGGGCCTCATGTCGCTGTCTCGCGTCACCGTCACGCTCCCGGAAGACCTCGTCGCCGAGATGGACCGGACCGCGCCCAACCGGAGCCGCTTCGTGGCCGAGGCCGTCACGCGCGAGCTGGCGCGTCGCCGGCGGGCGGCCCTCCGCACCTCCCTCTCCTCGCCGCACCCGGAGAGCCTCCTCGTGGCGGAGGCGGGCGTGGCCGAGTGGGGCCGATCCCTCCCTTCCGAAGACGCCGAGGGGCTCCTCGAGCCGTCGCAGGGGCGACGTGTCAGGTGGGTGGACGGCCAGGGATGGACGGAGCCGAAGCGATGAGGCTCGACCGCGGCACGGTCGTCCTCGTCGACCTCGACCCCACCCTCGGCCACGAGCAGAAGAACGTCCGCCCTTGCGTCGTCGTCAGCGACCCGCTCGTGGCGGCCGACCAGCGCTACCCGCTCATCGGCGTCGTCCCGCTCACCGGCACGCCCGGCCGGGGCGCCCTCCACCCGCACGTCGCCGCCGGCACCGGCGGCCTCCGGAAGGACTCCTGGGCGCTCACCGACCAGGTCCGCTCCATCGACAAGCGCCGCGTCGTCGCCGTCTACCGCACCGTCGACCCCGCGTCCATCGAAGCGATCGACGAGGGTCTCCGCCTCTTCCTCGGGCTCGCCCCAGCGGCTCCCGAGGGCTGACGTGGGATGAACGCACTGCTTCGTG
>CAVOJA010000155.1:0-27613 GCA_963696015.1 uncultured Holophagales bacterium | reverse complement strand
AGTCGGGGGTGTGAGCGAGCGCAGGGATGAGTGCCCGGGGTGTGGCAGCTGCGGAAGGGGGAGGTCAAGCCCGGAGCGGGCGGGGAAGGCGGGCGCGAGGCAGGGAACGGGTAGAGGAACGGGGCCGTGGGACAGTTCTGCCTCCAGGCGGCTTGCTGGCCGACCTTCTCCATGTGGCACCTTGGCGGGCAGCAGGAGGGCGCTCGAAGAGGGTTCAGAGGCCCAGGACGTCGAGGACCAGAGCCGTTCGGCGAGCGAAGGTGCGAATCGCGGCCGGGACGGAGGGGAACGCGAGCTTGCGGGCGACGGCCACGGCGATGTTTCGGAGCGTGGCCATCGCGCGCGGCCCGGTCTTGGTGCGGACCTGGCTGCGATCCTCGTCGAAGGTTACGTCGCGAACCCAGTGGCTTCGGTTCTCGATCGACCAGTGACCGCGGACGATGGCCAGGAGCGCTGCGGGATCAGCCCTCTGCGCGTCGAGGCTGGTGATGATGTGGACTCGCTCCCGTCGGGCCCTGCCGCTTTTGAGCATCGTCGTGATCCGTTCGATCCGGGCGACCTGCCGGCACCCGGGGAAATCCAGGTACCCATTCAGGTCCGTTGACGTCCAGATGCGGCGAATCTCGATCCTGCCGTGGGCCTTCTCGATCGTCTCGTGATGAGGGGGGGAGCCATCTGGTCGAACAGATGGCTGAGGTCGCTCTCGAGCGAGGGTTGGTTGCCCTTGACCGTGAAGCAGCAGGCCGCCTTCTTCTCCTCAACGAGGCACCGGGCCAGCGGAATCTGGGTGTGTAGGGCGTCGGCGGTCACACAGCGGCCCTCGAGGTCGAGCGGCCGCAGTCGTTCCGCAGCGGCCGGAATCTCGTTGCTCTTCCGAGCGATCTCCTTCTGCCCGATGGTGATCCCCGAGGAGTGCAAGACCGCGGAGAGGAGCTGGACAACCGTGCCATCCTCACCGCGTGCTCCGCGCAGCGCCTTGCCGTCGATGGCGATCGGTTCGTCTCGATCCCGCCTTAGGCCCGCAAGCCATCCCGAGACGTGCTTGTCCACGGTCTCGGCGTCCACGCTCTGAAGAAACCGGCGGAGCGTCGGCTCGCTCGGAGCCTCGTAACGTCTCGTCCGAGAATCCCATCGGAAGAAGAGCCGGCCCTTCTCGCGCTGGGTGCACTCCCTCGCCCATTGCGCGATCGCCTCCAGCGACCGAGCCCCGGACACCACCGCCGCGACGCTGATCGCCAGCAGGCTCGCTTTGCTGTGCCGGATCCCTCGCCGCTTGCGTGGATCGGGTCTCTGGCGCAAGACCTGCTGCAGCGACGCCAGCTCATTGTCGACCAACTTCATCTTCGCGACCCCCTGCCCGAGACGTTGTGACGGGACCGGGTCGCTCAACAGCCGGCGTGCACCACGACTCACATCCCGTACGAAGATCAGCTTCGGATGACCGTGTCGCTTCCAACCCCCGGAACATCGAGCAAAGCCTCGGGTCAACCCAACCTCGTCCCACCCTGCCCCTCGATAGCAGCTCCCCCTGTACCGGGCTGGGTCGACGAAGGTCTCCACCGCCAGGATCGGATGGCCCCAGGTCAGCTGCCAGTCCCTCGAAAGCCGTCGCACTGAAAGCCCAAGCACGCGGGACGCCAGGTTCGGCTGTCCCCGATCACCAGAAGGCGCGGGAATCTGAACAGGAGCCGATCGAAGGGTAGTCAGCATCATCCCCGCCGCCGCGGAGCGGCGACGGGCTAAGGTCGACACATGGTTCGAGATCGATCCCTGCCTCACGGCGTGCTCAGGATTCTTGTCTGCGCCAACGAACGATGCAGGCGGCCGTTCGGGATCTGCGAAGACTGTCACCGCGGGCATGGCTTCTGTGGCGACCTCTGCCGACAGGATCATCGTCGTCACGTGCAACGCGCCGCCGGACGGCGATATCAGACGAGTCTGGCTGGCCGCCTTCGGCGTCGAGTCCGGCAGCGCGCCTACCGGGAGCGGCTCCGCGTGACGCATCACCCGGCCTCAAACGCCGTCGCACGCGGTCGCTGGTGGGAGCTGGGACGGGGCAACGGGCAGACCCGCCTCCATGGCTCGGCGAAGCCACCCGAGAGCTTCCTATGCGTAGCCTGTGGGCGCCCGGGCACCTGGTACGACCCCTTCTGGGCCCTCACTGGCCAGTCGCGAAGCCGACGGAGCCCCTCGGCTCCTGTCCAGATTTCCGCGCTTTCAAGTGAGCGCTAACACCCCGTCCACGCCGAAGAGATCCGCGACGTCGACAACGCTTCGACGATGTGGGTGCGGGGCACGCCCTACTCCGTTCCCACCAGCCTGGCCAACCACTCCGTTGCCGTGCGCCTCTTCTCGGACCACTTCGAGGTTCTCGATCGTCTGGGTCGAATCGCGTTCTCTCGCCGCTACGTGCCAGATGAGGAGAAAGGCCGTCTCGTGATCGACTCCACCCACTACGCATCTCTCCCCAGGCGACGCCGCGCCAGCTCCGGCGACCGGCTCGACGAGGTCTTCCTCAGACGCTTCCCCCAGATCCAGGATCTCGTCGACGGCCTCAAACGGCGGACCAAGACGCTCGCTCCCATCCATATCCGGGCGCTCATCCGCCTGGCGGACCGTTACGGGGAGCCGGACTTCCTTGCCGCCGCGTGCCGGGCCCAGGAGTACCGACGCTTCGATGCCCTCGCCGTCGAGCGGATTCTCCAGCGCACGTCCCCGCCTCCCGAGGAGCCCGTCCCGCCCCTCTCTGGCCACGGGCCTCTCATCCTCGGCCACGTCGATTCCGGCGCGCTCGACTCCTACGCCCAGTTCGACTCCGCAGCCCCCTCTCTACAGGCCCTGCCGAAGCCCAACACCTCGGACACGCCGCCAAAGGAGACCCCAGACGGCTCGTAGCTCTCGCCGTCCGCCCGCCAAGGATCCCTCCGACGAGCTCCGCCAGCTCGCCCTCGATCTGACCGCTCTGGCCGCCGCCCTCCCGGCCGTTCTGGATCGCGCCGAGCGCGACGGCCTTTCCTTCACCGCCTTCGCCCTGGCGCTTCAGCGCTTTCCGGAAACTGCCGGGTGTGCTCGTCAGAAGCGGGCCGCGCCCGGCCGCGCCTCCGGCGCGGGATGATGCTGAGCGCAAGTGGCTTGTCGCTGACCGGTGGCCACGCTCGGCCGGCAATAAACAAACGAGCGAGGGTGGTCACTTTCCGACGAGTGTTGAAGGCCCTGGCGCTCTTCCAGACCGAGGCCTCCGCCCGCAACAGCCGCCGCCTCACCCGAAGCCTGCACCGCTCTCGCCTCGGCGCCATCGAAGGGCTCGAGGGATTCGACTTCGCAGCCCGCCCCCAGCTCGAGCCCCGGGTCGTCCGCGAGCTGCTCAACTGCCGCTTCGTCGAGGAACACCGCAACGTCCTCTGTCTCGGCGAGCCCGGTCTCGGCAAGACTCGCGTGGCCAAGGCGATCGTCCACGCCGCCTGTCTCGCCGGCTACTCCACCCTCTGCGTGCTCGCTTCCCAGATGCTCGAGGACCTCTACGCCTCCGGTGCCGACCACACCTTCCCCCGCACCCTGCAACGCTTCGTCAAGCCTCAAGTCTTACTGATCGACGAGTTCGGCTACGAGCCTCTCGACTCGGCCGCCACCAAGTCCCTCTTCCGTCTCGTCTCCGCCCGCCACGGCCAGGGCTCTATCGTCCTCACCGCCAACACCGGCTTCACCCAGTGGAAAAACCTCTTCCCCTCCGAGGCGGAGGCCATCGCCACCGTCGACCGCCTCGTCGACCACGCCACCATCCTCCGCTTCACCGGGAAGTCCTTCCGAACCCCTGCCCAGATCTCAGGCGCCCCGCTCGAAGACTGACCATCTCCGCAGGCCGGGGGCGCGGCTGCGCCGCGCCCCCTTTTCGACTGTCCTACGTCTCTGTTCCGGACGTCGACAGTAGGTCTCCTCGCTGTCCCAGGACGCCATCTTCTGTCAGCCGCACCTGATCCCTTTTCGGGGCCACGCCGTCAAACACCATTTCCGAGCCACCGTTACTGAGGCGAACGCTTCGGCACTTCCATCGATGCGGCCGATCTTCCGCTTTCGCAGGCCACCTGGCGCTCCGTTCACTACCTCTGCGCGTGGTACGACACGAGCCTCGACTGGTCCTACCTGCCCAACCCCAGTCCGTGGCCGCCCGTGGAGACCGCACGCTTCCAGGCTGCCGTCGCGCGTTTCCTCCCGGTCCTCCGAAACGAGCTGGGTCCTTCCTTCGTCATCGACGACGAGTTCTCTCCTCGCGCGCCGGCACCGTCGTCGTCCACCCCCGAGACGCCAGGGCCGTGAGCCGCCCCGCGATCAGGACCGGAAAGCGGCCGCCAGACCTTTGAGCTTGCTGAATCGCTCGGAGCGGCCCCCCGCGTTCGCCGGGTCGACGAGCGCAGCTTCAGAACGTTACCAGGAGCGTTCTACGTGTGCCGTTGGCCCGATGATGACCCAGCCGGTGGCTTCGCCGGCCAGGCGAATCCTGACGGCCTGGAAGACTTCGCCGTCGCGAACGCTGAGAACTCGATACCGCGGGCCCGGAGAGATGACGGCGACGACAGGGTTGGGCGCGGCGTTTGCGTCCGGACCTGTCGGGACGTCGCGGAGCACGAGAGTGTCGGCGGTGACGACGAGGATCTGCTTGCGGTGAGCGGAGATGTAGACGAGAAAAGCAGCGACGAGAAGTGCTGCGAGCACGCCGGCGGTCAGTAGGAGGCGTTTGCGTGGCATCTTGGGTACCGCGAAGAGCACCTGATGTTACTGCGGGACGCCCGGGGGAGGCGCCGCGCGCTTTGCCGCCGGGGCCCGGCCGGCGTCAGAACTGATATGTCACGGCGGCGACGGTCACGCCGGAGCCGCAGGCGAGGAGGAGCGCCTTCTTCCCGGGGCCGAGCGTCCCCGCGGCGCGGGCACGGTCGAGCGCGAGGAAGACCGATGTCGTCAGCGTGTCCGGGAAGTTCTCGGTGAAGTCCGCGACCCTCTCCGGCGGGAAGCCGATCGCCCCGGGAAGGCGTTTGAGGAAGGACGGGGAGACCTGCGCCGGAACGACGAGGTCGACGTCCCCGGGACGAAGACCGTCTCGCGACAGGGCTTCCGCCACGGCGGCCGAGGCGCCGGTGAGGTACGCGTCCTCGAGCTCGGACCGACGCCGCAGGAGGAGCTTCCCGCGCGGCTCCTTCAGGCTGACGACCGCCGTGTAGAGGTCGGCGTGCTCCTCGCGCGTGTCGAAGACGAAGGCGCCGAAGCCATCCCCGTTTCGCGGGGAGATGTCGAGGAGCATCGCCGCCCCGCTCGAGGCGAAGGTCGAGCACGGGTCGGGGCGGCGGTCGGTGTTGACCTCGCTCGCCACGA
This sequence comes from uncultured Holophagales bacterium, assembly GCA_963696015.1. Classification (GTDB taxonomy): domain Bacteria; phylum Acidobacteriota; class Thermoanaerobaculia; order UBA5066; family UBA5066; genus UBA5066. The sequence continues at coordinate 22,249 of CAVOJA010000155.1, read as the reverse complement.
CCATCCCGACCTGGATCTCGCCCGCGAGCATCTGCGCCGTAATCAGGTGCGCCGCGTTGAGCATCCCGACTCCGCCGTTCAGGAGGTCGAAGGCGAGCGTCCGCCGGCCGTGGAAGTCGACGTTGATTCCGAGCGCGTGCTGGACGTAGCAGGCGATGGCCGGCTCGCACACGTGCCCGTCGCGATGGACCCCGGCGTTCACCAGGACGCGGACGTCGGCGGGCTGGTAGCGCGAGGCCTCCAGGCAGCGCTCCCCGGCCTCGACCGCGTGCTGAAGGGAGCCCCACGCGAGGAGGCGCCGTCGCGGCGGGCTGACGCCGAGGCTCTCGATGCGGCAGCGGCGCACGTCAGGCCCCTCCGTTCACGTGGGCCCGGTAACGCTCCGGGAGGTCGTCGAGCGTGAACGTCGCGTGGGAGATGACGATGCCCGACGCCCCGCTGACGAGGACGACGTTCTGGCCGGGCTGGATCTTCCCCTGCAGCATGAAGTCGTGGAGCGCCAGGAAATGGCTGGCCGTCGTGGTGTTGGCGTACTTCTCGACGTGGCAGAGGAAGACGTCGGGCAGGTCGCATCCCATGAAGCGTTTCACCGCCTTGATCCCCTGGCGGATGGCGCGGACCGAGACCTGGTGAGGGATGACGTGGTGGACGTCGGTCAGCTCCCAGCCCGTCGCGTCGAGGGCCTGTTTGAGGTAGGCGGGGAAGTTCCGGTTTCCGACGATCTGGAGGCCGCGCGCCTTCGTGATGAGGATGCCGCCCCCTCCGCGGGCCGACGGCTGCGAGTAGCAGAAGTGATCGTGCCGGGCGCCGGTGACGAGGTCGAGCCAGTGGAAACCGTGCGACTCGTCCGGTGCGGCGTCGACGATGACCGCGGCGCCGCAGTCGCCGAGGGTCAGAGCGGCGAGCTGCCGGTCGAGGCTGTGGCGCAGCTCGCGCGTCGCCGTCCAGGCGAGCGGCATGTTCTGCTCGCCGCTCACGACCATCCCGCACCGGATCGCCCCGGAGCGGATGAGGCCCTGCAGAACCCAGATCCCGTTCAGGAGCCCCGCGCACGCGTTGACGACGTCGAAGACGAGCGCCTTCTTCGCGCCGACCGCCCGGCGTACGAGGACGGCCGTCGCGGGCTCGAAGCTGAATTCGTCCGGCCGGTGGTGCTTCGAGATGCTGGTGCAGATGATCGCGTCGAGGTCCTCTGCCGCGTACCGGGACATCGCCAGAGCTCGCCGGGCCGCCCCGATCGCCAGGTCCCCCGCGTATTCGGCCACGGCCACGCGCCGCTCGACGATGCCGGTGATTTTCTCGAGGTCGAGACGCGGGCGATGGCGGCATGCCGCCATCAGCTCCTCGGTCGTCAGGACTTTCTCGGGCAGGTGAATGCCCAGACTCTCTATCTTGATCTTCTGGGGCATCCGTCGCTCGGCCGCCCATGGTATCGCGGCCGGAACGCTCCCTACCGGAAGAGCCTTCCGATTCCTTCCCGGAACGAGACGATGGGCTCGTAGCCCAGCTCGCGGCGGGCCTTGCCGAGGTCGTATCGGGCGTGGCACGACACGAACCGGACGCCGTAGCGGGTGAGCGGCGGCGGGTGGCTCAGGCGGAGAAGGCTCGCGGACGCCTCGACCAGCGTGGCGGTGCCGAGAACCGCCCAGCGGGGCAGCGAGAGGCGGGGCCTGTCGACGCCGAGGGCGTCGGCGATCGCGTCGATCGCCTCGCGCGCGGTGATCTCCTCGCCGTCCGTCACGTGGTAGAGCTGCCCGGCCGCCGCGTCGGTCTCGCCCGCCAGGACGAGCCCGAGGACGAGGTTGTCGACGTACGAGAGCCCGAGGAGGTTCCGGCCGCCGTCGAGGTATGGCATCGCGCCGCGGCGCAGGAGCCGCACGATCCGCGGGACGACGTTCGGATCGCCCGGTCCCCAGATCGCTCCGGGCCGGACGATCGTCGTCGAGAGGCCCCCTGTCCCGTGCGCCTCCCGGACGATCCGCTCGCCGGCGAGCTTGCTCTCCGTGTAGAAGTCGCCGCGACAGGGTGACGCCGCCGGGGTGTTCTCGGAGATGACACGACCGTCCCGCGGCAGGCCCAAGACCGTGAGCGAGCTCAGGTGGACGAGCCGCCGCACGCCCGCCTCCTGGCAGGCGGCGACGACGTTTCGGGTCCCCTCCGCGTTCGCCCGGAGGAAGGCGTCGCGCGGGCCCCAGTCCGAGACGCGACCCGCCGCGTGGAAGACCCGCTCGACCCCGCTCGCGGCGTGGGCGAGAGAGCGAAGGTCGGCGAGGTCCCCGCGGACGACCTCGACGCCGAGCCGCTCGAGAACGTCGCGGCCGGAGGTCCGGCGGCTGAGCGCCCTCACCCGGTACCCTCGAGAGACGAGTGCGGCGGCCAGGTGGCCCCCGAGGAAACCCGTCGCGCCCGTGACGAGGGTCGTGGGATGGGCCGCGTTCTCTTCCGTCATCGCTCCCGCTGTTCGGTGCGGGCGATGATCTCGTCCTTCAGCGCGTCCGAGAGGTCGCAGAAGTAGTCGCTGTAGCCCGCGACGCGGACGATGAGGCCGCGGTGCGCCTCGGGGTCCGCCTTCGCGGCCTCGAGCGTCTCGCGGGAGACGACGTTGAACTGGACGTGGTGCCCGTCGGAGCGAAAATAGGTCCGAACGAGCTGCGCGAGGCGGGAGACGCCCTCTTCACCGGCGAGAAGGGATGGTGCGAGCTTCATGTTCAGGAGCGTGCCGCCCGTCTTCACGTGGTCCATTTTGCCTGCCGAGCGGAAGACGGCGGTCGGGCCCTTCCGGTCCGCGCCCTGCACGGGAGAGATCCCCTCGGAGAGCGGCTTGCCGGCGCGGCGGCCGTCGGGGGTCGCGCCGCAGACCTCGCCGAAGTAGATGTGGCAGGTCGTCGGGAGCATCTCGAGGCGGTAGGTGCCACCACGGGCCGAGGGGCGGCCGTCGATCGCGGCGAACGCGCTCCGGAAGACGCGGACCATCAGGTCGTCGGCCGCGTCGTCGTCGTTGCCGTACTTCGGCATCTTGTGGACGAGGTGCTGGCGAAGCGGCTCGCTCCCTTTGAAGTCCGCATCAAGGGCCGCGACGAGAGTCGCGAGGGAGAGACCGTTCTCCTCGAAGGCGAGGCGGCGGATCGCCGCGAGGGCGTCGGTCACCGTCCCGATGCCGACGGCCTGGATGAAGGTGTTGTTGTAGCGGGCGCCGCCGGCGTTGTAGTCGCGCCCCTTCGCGATGCAGTCGTCGATGAGGACGGAGAGGAAGGGCGCGGGCATCCGGGTCGCGTAGAGCCGCTCGATGACCTGGTTGCCGCGGACCTTCACGTCCACGAGGTGTCTCAGCTGCGCCTCGAAGGCGGCGTAGAGAGCGTCGAACGTCGTGAAGGATGCGGCATCGCCCGTCGCGGGACCGAGGCGAACGCCGGTCCGCGGGTCGACACCGTCGTGGAGCGCGAGCTCGAGGACCTTCGCGAGGTTGAAGTAGCCTGTGAGGATGTACGCCTCCTTGCCGAAGGCGCCCGCTTCCACGCAGCCGCTGCAGCCGCCGGCCCGGGCGTCCTCGGGCGTCTTCCCCTGCCGTAGCTGCTCCTCGACGACGGTGTCGGCGTTGAAGAGCGAGGGGAAGCCGTAGCCCTTCCTCACGACGCGCAGGACGTGCTTCAGGACCGTCTCCGGCGTCTTGCGCGAGACCTGGACGTTCGAGGAGGGCTGGAGGAGGTGCAGGTCGTCGACGACGTCGAGGAGGAGGTGGGTCAGCTCGTTCGACCCGTCGGAGCCGTCGGGGAGGAGGCCGGCGAGGTTGATGTTCGCGAAGTCGGTGTACGTGCCGCTCTCGGCGGCCGTCACCCCCACTTTCGGCGGGGAGGTGTGGTTGTTGAACTTCACGAAGAAGCACTCGAGCAGCTCGCGGGCCGAGCTTTCCGTGAGCGACCCGTCGGCGAGCCCCCGGCGGTAGAACGGAAGGAGGTGCTGGTCGAGGTGGCCGGGGCTGAAGGCGTCCCACCCGTTCAGCTCGGTGACCACCCCGAGGTGGCAGAACCAGTACATCTGGAGCGCCTCGTGGAAGTCGCGCGGCGCCTCGGCGGGGACGCGCCGGCAGACGTCCGCGATCTTCAGGAGCTCCGAGCGGCGTGTGGGATCGAGCTCGGCGGAGGCCTTCTCTTCCGCGAGCGTGGAGTGGCGAGCGGCAAAGAGGACGAGCGCCTCGCAGGCGACGTCCATCGCGAGGAGCTGCTCCCGCCGGTCGGTCGCCTCCGGATCCCGCTCGAAGTCGAGGGTTGCGACGGCCGTGGCGATGTCGCGACGGAAGGCGTTCATCCCCTTCCGGTAGACCTTGTCGTCGAGGACGGTGTGCCCCGGCGCGCGCTGCTCCATGAACTCGGTGAAGACGCCCGCGCCGTAGGCCGCGTGCCACTCCGGCGGCAGGAGCGGGAAGATCTGGTCGCGCATCGACCGGCCGCGCCAGAAGGGGATGACCGTTTCCTCGTATGCCGAGATGACCTCGGGTGCAACGCGGTACCAGGTCTTCGGGCGGGAGTCGAGGATGCGCAGGTCCTCGACGCTGTGGCAGGTCAGCTCGGGGTACGTCGGGACGGCCTTCGGAACGGGACCCCGCTCCCCGACGATCAGCTCCCCCTCGCCGAGGTAGAGCGTCTTCCTCGCGCAGATGTGGAGGAACGACCGGGCGCGAAGGAGCGGCGTCGAGAGACGGCCGAGGTGCTCGCGATAGAAGTCCGTCAGGACGAGGGCGCGCTCGGCCGAGATCGTCGGGATCGCGTCGAGGCTCTCCTGCCTCAGTCGGGCGGTGCGGGGGTTCATCGGCTCATCCTCCGATCGTGGTCACGATGCCGGTGGGGGCGAAGAGGGCGGCGAGGGCCGCCATGCGCGAAGGGGAAGGGGAGGAGGCGTCCGCGAGCGCCATCTCGAGGGGCTCGCCGTCACACGGAGATTCGCCCCGTTCGAGGCGCGCCCTCTTTCCGGTCGCGATCCGGTGGTATGGCAGAAGGCTCACCCGTCGCACCGAAGGTATCCGCGCCGCCAGCGCCACGGCAGCGGCCACGCTCGCCTCGTCGTCGTTGACGCCCGGGATCACCGGGAGCCGGAGCCAGATCGGGACGCCTGTCCGGCTCACAACGGCGAGGTTCTCGAGGATCGGCTCGAGCGGGACACCGGTCAGCTCGCGATGCCGGGCCGGGTCGAGTGTCTTGACGTCCCAGAGGAGGAGGTCGGCGCGCTCGGCGACGGCAAGCGCGGTCTCGCGCGGCGCGAAGCCGCAGGTGTCGACGGCGACGTGGAGCTCCTCGCGGCGGCACTCCTCGAGGAGCGCGAGGAGGAAGGAAAGCTGCGCGAGCGGCTCACCGCCGGAGAAGGTGACTCCGCCGCCGGATTCCTCGTAGACGGCCCGGTCCCGGAGGACCTCCGCCATCACCTCGCCGGCGCTCGCGACGCGCCCGGCGACCTCGCGCGCCCCACAAGGGCACGCCTCGACGCAGGCCCGGCAAGCGGTGCACCCCTCGCGGCCGAGAGGTTCGCCCGCGGCGAGCGGCCCGTTCGGTCGCGGGCAGGCCGCGGAACAGCGCCCGCAGGAGAGGCAGCGCCCTGCGCTCCAGAGGACCTGCGGAGCGGGAGAGATCCCTTCGGGGTTGTGGCACCAGCGGCAGCGAAGCGGGCAACCTTTCAGGAAGACGGTCGTCCGGATGCCGGGGCCGTCGTGGAACGAGCCCCGCTGAACGTTGAAGACAGTCCCCGTCGACCCGTTTCGCAGGACCATTCTCGACATCCCGGCTCCTCGCGCCGCTATCTTCTCTCGGCGCGTTCGCGCTGTCTTCGGGCGCGGACTTTCAGGGTCGCCCCTTGACAACTCTGTAACGCAAAGTCATCGTTCCCGTCATGGACCTCACGAGCGCCCTCGACCGCATCGAGGAAATCCACGCCCAGATGGCGAAGGGCGAGGTCTTTCGCGGGTACCGGCCGGTCCCGGTGGCCGTCGCGGGAGCGGTCGGGCTCCTGGCCGGGTGGCTTCAGCCCCGCGTTCTTCCCGCCAGCGACGACGGCACGGGGTTCCTCTGGTACTGGCTCTCGGTGGCCGCGTTGAACGCCGCGCTCATCGGCTGCGTCATCGTCGCGGGCTACCGGCGGGCTTCGGACCGCTTCGCGCGGCGTCGCACCCGGCAGGTGGTCGGGCAGTTCTTGCCCTGCATCGTCGCCGGTTCGGTCGTCAGCCTGACGTTCGCCGCGCTCGATCCGGGCCTCGTCCGGCTCCTGCCGGGAGTCTGGGCACTCTTCCTCGGCGTCGGGATCTTCGCCTCGCGGCCATACCTGGCTCGCGCGACGGGCTGGGTGGGCCTCCTTTTCGTCCTCTCGGGCACTGCGCTCCTGGCGTACCCCACCGCGAGCCTGGCCCGGCTCGGAGCTCTGCACGGAACGGTCTTCGGCGTGGGCCTGCTGGCGGCGGCCATCGTCCTCCACCTCGACCTCCCGAGGGGCGACCGTGGGTAGCGATCCGGGCGACGGCCGCTTCGCGTACGACGGGCTCGATCGCGTCCTCCACGAGAAGGCCCGGCTCGGGATCCTCACGTCCCTCTCCACGCGGCCCGAAGGGCTCCTCTTCGGTGACCTCAGGCGACTGTGCGCGCTCACCGACGGCAACCTCAACCGCCACCTGGAGGTGCTCGAGGGCGCGGGTCTCGTCGAGGTCTGGAAGCGGTTCGAGGGGCGGCGGCCGCAGACGCTCGTACGACTCAGCGTCCAGGGGCGGCGGAGGTTCCTCGAGTACCTCGGGGAGCTGGAAAAGGTGTTGCACGACGCGCGGAGGGCCCGGTCGATCGAACGGGCCGAGGGTGGGCAGCCCCCGCTGAAGCCCGGCTGGAATCCCGCGTGACGAACCCGCCAGGGGCCGCGAGTTCTGGTCCCTAATCACTTTGCAATTCAAAGTTCTTTCCAGCAGCGGAGGACACATGAGAGACGAGCAGGCCCCGTGGGGTGGCGGCACGGGGCGGCAGGGCGAGAACGGCGCCGTTCCGCGGCACGTGGCGGTGATCATGGACGGCAACGGGCGCTGGGCGACGCGGCGCGGCCTGCCGCGCGCCGTCGGCCACCGGGCAGGAGCGAAGGCCGTGAGCCGCGTCGTGGAGGCGGCCCGGCGCCGCGGGATCGCCACTCTCACCCTCTTCGCGTTCTCGGCCGACAACTGGCGGCGTCCCGCGGCCGAGGTGGAGGCCCTGATGGGTCTCTTCGATCGGACCCTCGCTCGCGAGGCCCGCCGGTGCGCGGAGAACGGCATCCGGCTCCGGGTGATCGGTCGGCGGGACCGTCTCGGTGCTCCGCTCGTCCGTGCGATCGCCGCCGCCGAGGCGTTCACGGCGGACGGCGAGGCGATGGAGCTGCGCGTCGCGGTCGACTACTCGGGTCGCGACGCGATCCTCGGGGCGATCGCGCTCCTGCGGCCGGGAGCGACGCCGACGCGGGAGGCCTTCCTCGCCGCGCTCGCGCGGGCGGGCCAGGGCGGGGCGCCGGAGGTGGACCTCCTCGTGAGGACCGGCGGCGAGCACCGGATCAGCGATTTCCTCCTCTGGGAGGCCGCGTACGCCGAGGTCTTCTTCACCGACCGCCTCTGGCCGGACGTCGGAGCGGCCGACCTGAACGAGGCTCTCACCTGGTTCTCCGGGCGGGAGCGCCGGTTCGGCGGCCTGCCTTCGACTGCGCCCGCGAGAGGAGTCCCGGCCCGGCTCGCCGAAGGAGAGGCCCGTGCGTCAGACGCCGCGTGAGCTGCGCGATGCGCGCGGCTCGACCCGGCTCTCCCGGCGGGTGTTCCGACGCCTCGCCTCGTCCTCCTCCTGAACCCCTTCTACGCGAAGGACCCGCACGCGAGCTTCGGCAAGCACGTCCTTACGCCGACCCTCGCGCTCACCAGCGTCGCCGCCGCGACGCCGGCAGGATGGGAGGTGCGACTCTGGGACGAGAACCTCCTCCAGGGGCCTCCGCCGCACGAGCCCTTCCCGCTGGTCCTCGGGATCACGGTCCACCTGACGTTCGCCCAGAGCGCGTACGTGCTCGCCCGCTGGTACCGCGAACGCGGCGCCCTCGTCGTCCTCGGCGGCCTCCACGTCTCGGCCTGCCCCGACGAGGCGGCCCCGCACGGGGACGCGCTCGCGATCGGCGACGGCGTCCGCTCTGGCCGCGGATCCTCGTGGCCGCGGCGTGGCGCCGGCTCGTCGAGGCGACGCGGCGGAGGGACCTGGCCTTCCGGAAGAGGCTCGCGGGGGAATCGGCGCGCGCAGCATTCGCAACTGGGCAGGATGAGAGCCTCGGTCTCCCCTCGCCGCTCGCATGAGGTGTCAGGTCACCGGCGGGCGCAGCGTCCCGAAGGGCCAGGCGAAGCCGGACACCTTCTCGGCGACGTTCCCCATGGAGACGCGGCAGGCGAGGGAGACGAGTCGGGCGGCGCGAAGGTCCGGCCGGTACCCTCGCGCTCGAGGACGGCGCCGGGGGCGGACCTGCTGCTCGCCGAAAGCGCCCGGAAGGCGGGGTCCAGATCCAGACCGGCGACCCGAGGGTCCCGCTCTCGAAGACGTAGAACGCGAGACGCTGCGCGGCGTCCGTTCCCGCTCCCTCGGGGCGGAAGGCCGGGAGCCGCTCGGCTGAAACCGCGAAGGGATCGAGCGCGAGCGGGCACCCGGTGCAGGTCATCCAGCGCACGCCGGCCGTTGCAGCGAAGCGGATGCCGCATCGCGGACACAGCAGGCTTTCGGCCGTCATCGCGGCGGCATATTCGCCGCAGGAGCCGATGCTCGAAGAGGCGGCCTCCTTCGGGACGGGGCCGGCGGAGGAACGGACGAGTCCCCGGAGCCTACCGGCCCGTCAGCCAGCTTTCGGAGATGGCGGACTGAAGGGAAGTGGACCCCGGGAGACGCCGGAGGTGAAAGCTCCGCTCGGATTTCGGCCCGAGCGTGACGTTCAGCTCGCGGACCTTGCCGTGGCGGGCGACGAGGAGCTTCACCGTCTCTCCCGGCCGCCGGCCGGACAGGAGCTCTCGGATTCTCGCAACGTCGCCGCGGACGGCGTCGACGGCCAGAACCTCGTCCGTCGCGCTCAGGCCCGCGAGGGAAGCCCCCGACCCGATCCCGACGCGCGTGACGACGACCTTTCCGTTCCGCTCCTCGAGGTCGGCTCCGAGGTCGCCACCGCCGGGCCCTGCCTCGTCCACGACCTCGAGACCTCCGTACGCGAGGTACCTCGCGTAGTCGATCTCGTCCGTCGTGGCGACGTAACGATCGAAGATCTCCGCGAGCGGGACGCCCGCGACGTCCTCGCAGACCCGGCGGAACTCGTCGTCCGTGAAGCCGCGACGCTTCTCCTTCGCGTGGCTCCGGTAGAGGGTCCGCATGACGTCGTCGAGCGACCTGCGGTTCCGGGTCTTGTGGCGGATCCGGAAGTCGAGGAGCAGCGCGAGGACGAGACCCGAGTCGTACGGGGAGACCGTCGTGTTTCGGAGGTGCTCGTTCCTGTCGAAATAGCCGAACCAGGAATCGAAGCTCGACTCGGCCGGCGACTGGAACCGCCGGCCGGGGGAGCTCTCGTAGGCCGAGAGGCCCAGCCCCAGGCGCTCGAGGTATTCCTCGCGCGGCGTTAGTTCGCACCGGGACGTCCCCACGCCCCCGAAAAGCTCGAAGCCGCAGGGGCGTGCTTCGACGTCGAACAGGCTGGGGTCCTCCGCGAAGCTGAAGCCCGGCGAGGCGTCGGCGGGGACAGCGGGATCGAGCGCGGCGAGCGATGGGAGCTCGAGAGACGCGAGTTCGCGCGATGACGACGACGGGAGGTTTGGCGCGGAGATCGACGCGAGGCGCGAGCGCGCGTTCGTCGTGCGCGAGGCCTCGGCGGGGCGGACGAGGAAGAGGCCCGCAGCGAAAAGAAGGAAGGCCGCGAGGGCGGCCCTTCTCGTCACGGCTTGCAGGTTGTTCACGGATGCGAGGCTACGGCGGGGGGAAGCTGGGCCAAGCCGGACGGGCCGTCTCGTCCTCGGCCCTCCGCCGCGGGGATGGCTTCGCGCGTGGACCTCGGCGAGGTCTCTCACGGCTACGTTCGTGTAGGTCTCCGTCGTGACGACCGATGAGTGCCCGAGGAGCCGCTGCACGTGCCGCACGTCGGCGCCGGCCCGGAGCAGGTGCGTCGCGAAGGCGTGACGCAGCGCGTGGGCTCTCACCGGTCGCGAGAGCCCGGCCTTCTCGCACGTGCGGCGGACGAGGAGGCTCACGCCGTCGGGCCGGAGGCGCCCACCCTGGTTGCGGTGGCCGCGGCCGCCGGTTCCGACGAAGAGTGCCGCGGTCCTCGGCATCCGGTGCCCCTCGGCCATCTCCGGGCGTCCTTTCGTCAGGTACCGCCGCAGCTCCTCCGCGGCGCTCTCGCCGGGCGGCACGAGCCGGGGCTTCCCTCCCTTGCCTCGCCGCACGTGGACGAGCCCCTCCGTCAGCTCGACGTCGTTCAGGTCGAGGGCCGAGACTTCGGCCCTTCGCAGCCCGGTCGAATAGAGGAGCGCGAGGAGTGCCCGATCTCTCAGACCGGTCGGTGTGGCGGCCGACGGCGCCCCGAGGAGCTTCTCCACCGCCTCTTCCGGCAGCACCGGTCTCGGCAGGCGGTCGAGGCTCCGGGAGAGCCTCAGCGATGCCGTCGGATCGAAGAGGACGAGCCCGCGCGTCATCAGCCAGCGGAAAAGGTCCCGCGCGATGAGGAGCCGCATCTTCACGGTTTTCGGCGACAGCTCTCTTCCCGCCCTACATTCCGCACATCGAGACCGCGTTATCGGTTGAATTTATCTTCTGACCCTTCAGTGGGTTGCCTGTTTCGCTGAAGAATCTCAAGAGTCGATTCCTCCTCCCAGATGGCGAGAAGCCGCTCGATCTCTCGTCTGTTGGCGATGGCGCGCTCGACGAGGGAGGCCTGCTCGGGGCCGAGCACACTGTGCACCAGGCGCCCCTCCTTCCTGCGGCTCCACTCGTGATACGGACCGTGCCGGGCGTCGGGGTCGTTGGCGCATCGGCAGGCAGGTTGGCCGCAGACCTTCGTTCGTGAGTGAAGAGTGCCGGAGCACGCGTAGTCCATGGCGCTGATTCGACGGCGCAGCTTCGCGGTTCGCTGCCGGAGAAGTCGTGCGCTGGGTTTGCTGGGGCGTTTCATGGGTGTTGACCTTCTTCTCGTATCTGGCGATAATATAGTCGCCAGAACGGCAGGAGGCAAGAGTGACGCCTTCACGCTCCAGCCTGACGCTCCGAATCCAGCGGCTGGGACCTCTGCCCTTGATCAATCACGTCGTGCGTCGAGTCGGCCTCGACGAGCTGCTCGCCGAATTCGTGCCGACGACCGATCGGCGCCAGCGGGTTTCGCACGCCAAGGCGCTCGGTGTGCTCCTGCGCTCTCTGCTGGTCGAGCGCGAGCCGATCTACCGCCAGCAGGAGATGGTCGGCAGCTTCGCCCCGGAGGCGTTCGGGCTCGATCTGAACGAGGCGGCCCACATCGGCGACGACGTCATAGGGCGCGCTCTGGACCGGCTCTTCGAGACGGACCGTGGGTCGCTCCTGACGCGGGTCGTCGTCGCGGCGGTGAAGCGCTTCGACGTGGCCCTCGACGAGCTCCACGACGATTCGACGAGCATCAAATTCACGGGGCAGTACAGCCATGCCAAGGGACGGAGCCTTCGTGGCAAGCGGGCGCCGTTCATTACCTACGGCCACTCCAAGGACCATCGGCCTGACCTCAAGCAGCTACTGTTCATCCTGACCACAACGCACGACGGGGGCGTTCCAGTGCAGTTCCGCTGTGAGGACGGCAGGACCAGCGACGTCGTCACTCACGAGGAGACCTGGGACACCCTCTGCCAGGTCACCGGTCGTCCCGACTTTCTCTACGTCGCCGACTCGAAGCTCTGCAACGAGGACGCCATGAACCACATCGACCGCCTCCGCGGCCGGTTTCTGACCGTCCTGCCGCGCACACGGCTCGAGGACCGGGAGTTCCGGGAGTGGATCCAGTCCCACGAGCCTCCCTGGGAGGTCGTCCGCGACGAAGACAACCCGCGCCGCAGCGACGGTCCCCGGGATCGCTGGCGTGCCTTTCGCTACCACCTGCCTTCCAAGGAGAGCTGGCCGGTGTTCTGGCTCTGGAGCTCGCTGCTGGCCCTCCACCAGGAGCAATCCCGTCGCCAGCGCATCGCCAAGGCCGAGGAGCAGCTCGAGGAGCTACAGGAGCAGCTGACGAGCTCTCGCTCACGTCGCCGCTCTCACGAAGAGGTCGAGCATCGCGTCGATGCGATTCTCGGCGGCCAGCAGGTCGGTCGCTGGCTCACGGTCAAGATCCATGGCACCGAGACCCACCGCTACCGGCAGGCCACGCCTGGCAGGCCCGGCCCCGACACCAGCTACGTCCGACGGACCAAACGCGGCTGGCGCCTCGAGTGGCTCGTCGACGAGAACGTCATCGCCTACGACCACAAGAGCGACGGCATGTACCCTCTCCTTACCAACGACCGCGCACTCTCGGTCGCCGACGCCTTCGCGGCTCATCGCCGCCAGCCCGCCATCGAGAAGCGATTCGAGCAGCTCAAGACCGTCTTCGAGATCGCCCCCGTATTCCTCAAGAACGAGGCCCGGATCGAGGCGCTCTTCCTCGTCTACTTCCTCGCTCTTCTCGTCCAGGCACTCATCGAACGCGAGCTCCGGCGAGGTATGAAGCGAACCGGCCTCTCCGACCTCCCCCTGTACCCGGAGGAGCGCGCCTGTCATGCACCCACAGCGGAACAGATCTTCCGGCTCTTCTCCCTGCCTGCCCGCAGTACGCTGCTCGACGCCGGCCGCGAAGTCCGGGTCTTCGACCCGGAGCTCACCGACCTCCAGCGCCAGGTCCTCCGGCTCATCGGCGCCCCCGCCGCTGCCTATCTCAGCCGCTCCTGACCGAAGGTCTAATTACGCCGAAACGGATTCGAGATGTGCGGAAAGTAGGTCCCGCCGTCGCCTCGCCCCGGCCGCGCCGGTCGCGATGCGGTGCGAGCGCCACCGCGTAGCGTCGCGTCTCCTCCGGCCCCACGCGCCGCAGGTCGTCGATCCCTTCGGCCTTCAGCCACGACAGGAAGTGAGCCAGGTAGAGCCTCCGATAGACGAGCGTGCCCTCGGCAAGGCCCTCGCCCCTTCGCGCGGCCAGGTAGCTCGAGAGCACCGCTTCGAGGTCGCGCGGGGAGAGACGCGGCGGCCTCACGATCGCCCTCTCTCGCGCGGATGGAAGCGCTTGTGGACGGCCTTGAGGTCCCCGATTCCCACCCGCGTGTAGATCTCCGTCGTCGAGAGCGAGGAGTGCCCCAGGAGCCTCTGGATGTGCCGCACGTCGGCGCCGCCCTGGAGGATGTGCGTCGCGCAGGCGTGGCGCAGGCGATGAGGCCGGACGGCCTTCTTGATCCCTGCCCTCCGCGCGGCAAGATCGACGATGCGCACGACGGAGGCCGGCCAGAGCGGCCAGCCGTGGTTGGAGACGAAGAGGCTCGTCACCCCGGAGCGCGTCGCGAGCTTCGGCCGGGCGATCTGGACGTAGTCCGAGACGATCGCCGTCACGAGTGGCCCGAGCGGCAGCATCCGGTCCTTGCCGCCTTTGCCGGCCCTGACGAAGAGAGTCCCGGCCTCGGCGTCGAAGTCGGCGAGCGTCAGCCCCCGTAGCTCGGCGTTGCGGATGCCGGTGGCGTAGAGGACCTCGACGACCGCCCGGTCTCGGTGGCCCATCGGCGTCTTCGTCTCGATCGACTCGACGAGCTTCAGCGCCTCCTTCGGCGTCAGGAGCGACCGCGGCAGGCTCCGCCGTTTCTTCGGCAGGACGAGAGAGGCCGCGGGGTCGACGAGGAGCTTTCCCTCCCGGGCCAGGAAGCCGAAGAAGCTCCGCAGAGCCGACAGCCTCGCGTGCTTCGTCGCCGTCGAGAGCCGGCCGCCAGCGGCGGCCGGCTCCTCCGGCGCGGCCGCCCTCCGCTTCCCCGGCCGCTTCCTCTCCATCCCCAGCAGCGCCGTCTGGTCGCTCGAGAGGACCTCCGGCGTCACCTCGGCGAGGTCGCCGACGTCGGTCTCCCTCTCGAGCCAGTCGAGGAAGACCGAGACGTGCTGCGTGTAGGTCGGGATCGTCCGCTTCGAGAAGGCCCACGCCGTCATCGCTTCCACGAAGCGAAGGAGCAGGAGCCTCATCCTGCGGCGCTGCCGCTCATCCATCGCCTGTCTCCTTTCCGGGCATTCCCTCCGCCGCAAAGGCCTCGCCTTCCCTCTTCAACACTGAAGAAGAGAGATCGGAAGCTCCTTCTTTTTGCTGCGGGGGGGTAGTACGTTTCCCCTTAAACCCTCCAAAGCGGGGTGCCGGCTCGCTAAGTGCCCGGATCCTCGCGCCTTACCCCTTCACGACTTTGCGCGCAAAGCTCCGCAAGGTGCCGCAAGGTGGGGCGAGAGCGCCGCACCTCAGAGGCCCGGGGCATCCTCGTCCTCTTCGTGGAGCAGCTCGTAGAGCGTCTGGCGCACCTGGTGGCCCCGCACCTTCTCGACGTACTCGTACTCGACGAGCTGGGCCATGTAGGTCCTGACGTGCCAGGAGGAGAGCCCCGTCGTCTTCTGGATCTCCTGGCGGCTGACGAGCAGGCGTTCGTCGCGCGCGTCGCTCGCGGAGCCGTCTTCGGGCTTGCGGAGGAGGTAGCGGCGCCCGGGTGATGCCTTCGTGTCGGTGCCCTTCGTGTCCGCGGCTTTCGATTCCGTCCGCGCCTTCCTCTTGGCGCTGACGATCTCCCGCAGAGCGATGAGGAGGGAGCGCGACGGCGGCGAGAGCTCATCGAGGTTGCGGGCCAGGACGAGCGCGGCCAGGGGCCGCGCGATCTCGACGTCCTTCTCCGTGGCCTCGATGTAGGAGACCGTCCGCCCGTCGACCGTCGCGCTTCGGATCGGCCGCTGGTGCTGGTGAAGGAGCGCTATCGGCTCGCGACGTCGCCGAGGATGTGGCAGAAAACGTGAGCCTGCGCGGCCTCCGTGGCAGACGTCGTCTGCCTGCGAGGCCTCCGATGCAGAAGAAATTCGGCGAGAAGGGCCGCGAGGCTTCGTTTCTTAGCCGCCGTCGCTCCCGGCGGTCCCGGCCGCGCTGGCGCGAGGGCGCCCGGGGCGCGGTGCTCGAGCACCGGAGCGAAGGCGAGGAGACGAGCGCAGCGAAGTCGGAGGCGATGGTGCGCCCGGCATGGGCGCGGAACAGGAGGTGGAAGTCCTCTTGGGACCCTGATGGAGGGAACCCAGCACTGATGAGGCAGGGGCGTCGATCTGGAGCACCAGGTCCTGGCCGGAGGGAGAGCTCTGGCGAGCCCGCGAGGGGAGGTCCGATGGAAGCCTGATGTGGAACCCGGTACCGAACGCAAAGTGAAGCGCCTATGAGGCTCATGGCCCGAGGGTGAGCTGGCCGTCGGCAGGCGAAGCCCGATATCCATCGGCGGGAATGAGTAGAGGCGACGGGGATCGGGGGAAGTTCCGTGAACTTACCCGGGGAGACCTCTCGGCCTCCGCGAACTGGAAACGGGGAGCGGTAGTCGTCGAGGACGGAAGGACGAGATGACGAAGGGACGAGAGGAGTCGGATGGTCCCGTTGTACCGGAAGGCCGTCGAAAGGCGGTCCCAACCGTGGGGGCGACCGCACGGGGAGGGAAGGGGACCACGGCCAGCAAAGAGGCGAGGCAGCTTGAACTGACCCTCGAGACAGCCGAGAGCCCGAAAGGGGACGACGGCGGGAGGGACCGGGGCCGACCCCGGCCTCGACCGACCGCGGTGCCGAAGTCGAGGAGCACGACAGGAGAGGCCCTGCCCGCGATGACGATCGAGGAGGTGGCGCGAGAAGAGAACCTGAGAGAGGCGTTCCGGAGAGTAGCGTCGAACGACGGCGCGCCCGGACCGGACCGGCAGACGATCGGACAGGTGCGAGAGCGCCTCGAGGGGATTCTGCCGGTGTTGAGCCGCGAGCTGGTTGGGGGGACCTACCGACCCGGGGACATCCGGCGAGTGTGGATACCGAAGACCGGTGGCGGCGAGCGAGGCCTTGGCATCCCGAACGTGATCGACCGGATCGTGCAGCAGGCTGTGGCGCAAGTGCTCAGCCCGCATTACGAGCCGACGTTTCACCCGAGCAGCCATGGTTTCCGGCCGGGAAGGAGCTGTCACACGGCGATCGCCGAAGCGAAGAAGCATCTGGAGGACGGCTACGACACCGTGGTGGACCTCGACCTGGACAAGTTCTTTGATCGAGTGAACCACCAGCGGTTACTGGCCCGGGTGGGGAAGCTGGTGAAGGATCACCGGCTGATCGAGCTGATCGGACGGATGCTGAAAGCGCGGGTGGTGATGCCGGACGGAGTGGTGGTGACGACGGAAGAGGGGACCCCGCAGGGTGGGCCGCTTTCGCCGCTGCTGTCGAACATCGTGCTCGACGAGCTCGACTGGGAGCTGGCGAGACGAGGACACCGCTTCGTGCGCTATGCCGACGACGAGAACATTTACGTTCGAAGCCGTCGAGCAGGCGAGAGGGTGATGGCCAACGTCAGGGACTTCATCGAGCGCAAGCTGCGGTTGAAAGTGAACCTGACCAAGAGCGCCGTGGCCAAGCCAGAGGAGCGGCACTTTCTGGGGTTCCGGCTCAGGCGAAATCCAGAGGACGGGACCGTGGAGGTGGACCTATCGAAGCGCTCCGAGGAGCGGGTCGACAGGGTGATTCGGGAGAAGACGGCTCGGAATCGCGGGGAGTCGCTGAAGACGGTCCTGCGAGATCTGAACGTCTTTCTTCAAGGATGGATCGGGTTCTTCTGGATCGTGACCGGAGAGACAGCGGAACGAAGGCTACAAAACCTGGACGCCCACATCAGGCGCCGACTCCGAGCACTGCTCCTGAAGCAGTGGAAGAGGAGGCGATCGATCGTGCGCCGACTCATCAAGCTCGGATGTCGTCCGAAGACGGCCTGGGAAACGGTCTACGACGGACGGCGACGCCTCTGGGACCTGAGCCGCCGGGCAGCGGTGCAGAGAGCCCTGCGCAACGCGTACTTCGCCGAGCGGGGACTCTTCTCCATCGAAGGATGGTGGCGGGACCGGTGGCACCGGGCCAACGCCCCAGTGCAGCTCGACCTCGGGCTGGAGCTGGGATAGCTGCGGGGACGCGAGTCCCGACGCCGGAATACGGGCTTCGGCCTGAACCCCGGCGTCCCGAAGAGCCGGATGTGAGACCCACAAGTCCGGTTCCGTGGGAGCTGGGGGAGGGCAACCTCCCCCGGCTACCCGACCCCCGGAGGCGCGCGGGGCCGGCGCGCAGCAACGCGGAGCGCTTCATGTCAGCCGGCGCCAGCCCAATGGAGCCCATTGGGCTGCGGGGCGCTGCACGGCGCGCGACAGAGGGAGGTCCGAGGAGGGGCCCCTGGCGCGCGCCGTGCTCGCGCCCGTACCCTTCCTCGCCCCGCGCGCCGGAGCCGTCCGTGGGCGCCTCCGTCCCGCGGCGCCCGCTGGCGCCGTGCGTGCCCGGCTCCGGGCGGACTCCTCGTGGACGCGTACGACACGATCTCGCAGAGCGCGAGGAGCGGGAGCACGACCAGGACGACGACGCCGGGGACGAGCACGAAAGGGCGCCGCCTTCGGCTCCGGGCGGAGGGGCGGTGGAGCGCCGCTCTTCACGGGTCGCGCCGGCGGGGGCCCCGTACGCCCCTCGCCGTCACGCCCCGTGAAGCCCCGGCGCGTCGCGTCCCTGCGGCCGAGGGCGGCCTTCGGGCCACGCCGCACCGCGGTCGCTCGCAAGCCAAGCGCGCTTGGCCTGACGCGGTCCCGCTATGTCCCTCGCCGCGCAGCGGCGAGGGGGCGCCCACTCCGCCCTCCGGGGCCGCAAGCGGCCCGTCCGCCGAACAAGTTGCGGCGGCCCCGAAGGCGTCGTAAGGAGGCGAAGGCCCGCACACGGAAACGGGCCTTCGCGTCGACCAAGGCCTGGCCACGCCGGCAGCGAGCACGACAGCGGCCGTCGTGCCAGGCGGCACTGCGCGCGCCGAAGGCGCGGGCGATGAAGGCGTGGCACGGGGCGATGCTCTCGCGCTTCGCGCGCACGCCCCGCGCCACGCACGTGGACGAGCACGACCAGGACCGAGAGCGGCGCGCACCGCGCGCCGCCGTGGCCTGCGGGCCGGCCCGCGTCCAGGGCCTTCGGCCGCTGCGCGGCTCGCGCCGCGAGCCCTGGACACGCCCCGGTCCTCGGCCGACTCACGGCTATCGGGGAGATGGCGAGCCATCTCCCCGCGAGGGGAGACGACGAACACCAGAAGTCGAGCGGGGCGCGCCCGAAAGCGCGCCCCGCTGCTCCTATACTAGAAACTCAAGACCTGACCCCAGTCGGTCCTCGCGGCTCCGCCGCGAGGGGGCGCCCACTCCGCCCTCCGGGGCCGCAAGCGGCCCGGCCGCCGAACAAGTTGCGGCGGCCCCGAAGGCGTCGTGAGGCGGCGAAGGCCCGTTCACCGAGACGGGCCTTCGCGTCGACCAATGCCTGGCCACGCCGGCCGCGAGCACGACGGCGGCCGTCGTGCCAGGCGGCACTGTGCGCGCGGACGGCGCGGACAATGAGGGCGTGTCACGGGGCGATGCCATCGCGGTTCGCGCGCACGCCCCGCGCCACGCACGTGGACGAGAACGACCAGGACCGAGAGCGGCGCGCACCGCGCGCCGCCGTGGCCTGCGGGCCGGTCCGCGTCCAGGGCCTTCGGCCGCTGCGCGGCTCGCGTCGCGAGCCCTGGACCCGCCCCGGTCCTCGGCCCGTTCTCCTCTATCGGGGAGATGGCAAGCCATCTCCCCGCGTGGGAGACGACGAGAACCACCCCGAAAAGGACCGGGGCGCGCCCGAAAGCGCGCCCCGTCGTTCAGATCAAACAATACACGAGTGTAGACATGGCCCCATGCGGCCCCGATCGGCCTCGAGCGGCCGGCTACTCGGTCGACATAAGGTTCTCCTCATGCCAGATGCCGGGGATTCCGTCGAGGCTATAGAGCTCGTCGCCGCCGTGGTAGAAGCTAACTGACTTGACTCTCGCCTCCCGGCCTGCAGAAGCGAGCTGCTCAGGGTTAAGCGGATTGTGGAACTTCCAGTCCCGCAAGAAGGTGTCGAGCGCTCCTCGAGCGACGATCTTCACCGTCGAACCGACAGGAAACTCCTCCTTATATGGACCGCGTGTCTTTCCCATATGCCCTCGTTATGGAGTGGTCCGGACGCAAGGCACGCCGCTGATGCCACAGGGCTGCACGAGCTGCCGTTGGTACGCACCTCCGGATGTCGTCGCTCCGTTCTCGGGCACGACCAAGTTGCGATTCGACGTCCGGAAGGTGAAGGAGTTGGTGCCCTTTCCAGGCCCGATCTCTAACGCCGTTTCGACCTGCGGGGCTGTCATGCCTCTCACTTCGCCTGGCTTGGTTACATAAGTGCCTGCCCTGAGACTGCCCGCTTCCTGGATAGCTGCACCCCCGGCATTACTTGTGAAGTGAACGACCTCGGTCGTCGTGAGAGCCTTGAGGCCGGCATTGGCCGGCACCGCCACCGCCACAAAAAGACTCGCGCCGCGAACGAAGTCCTGCCGGACGGCCTCCGCGAACTCCCCTCCGCTAGCGCCAGAGCCCATCGCGCCGCCAATCGAGTCGCCGACGCGGAACATGTCTCCCATGCCGCCGACGAGATCCCCGGCTGTGCCGAGGGTGGCATCGAGAGCGATGCCGACTAATGTGCCGTTGTTAACAGCCGCCCCGCCCCGGCTCACGAAGGCACCTGCTGCTTCAATGCCTCCCGCGACGGCTTCCGCTAAAGCTGCCGCCCTCCCATCCGGATCGACGTACTTGAGTGGGTTATTCCTAGCGTAGGTTAAAGCGCATCGGCGCGTTTCCAGCCCGCACAGACCGAGCGACCCCTGCGCCTTCGTCGTGTCGAAGACGCTGAGGTCCTCGCCCAGGCTGAAGCCCGAGGGCTCGAGCGTCGGTGACGCGAGGCCGAGCGCGGGGCGCTCGAGCGACGCGAGAGCGACAGCATCGACCTGGTCGACGCCTGCGCTTCTCGGGACGGATGCCTCAGCGGGAGCGACGAGGAGGAGGACCGCAGCGAAAGGAAGAAAGGCCGTCCACGCGGCCCTTCTCGTCACAGCTTGCAGGCGGTTCACAGATGCGAGGCTACGTCGTCGGCCACCTCGGATCAAGCCGGACGGGACGCCTCGTTCGCGGCCCTCCGCCCCGCGGGTGGCTCCTGGCGTGGACCTCGGCGAGGTCCTTGATGGCCACGTGCGTATAGGTCTCGGTCGTCACGATCGAGGAGTGGCCGAGGAAGCGCTGAATGTGCCGGATGTCGGCGCCGGCGCGCAGCATGTGCGTCGCGAAGGCGTGGCGCAGCGCGTGAGTACGGACGAGCCGCCCGAGCCTGGCTTTCTCGCACGCGCGGCTGACCATCTGGCTCACGCCGTCGGGCTGGAGCCGCCCGCCCTGGTTCGTGCGGCCCTGGCCTCCCACGCCGACGAAGAGCGCGGGCGTCCTCGGCATCCGGTGACCTTCGGCGAGCTCGGGACGGCCGCGCGAGAGGTAGAGAGCGAGGTCGTAGGCGGCGCTCTGGCCGAGCGGCACGAGGCGCGGCTTTCCGCCCTTGCCGCGCCTCACGAAGACGGTGAGGCCCGTGAGATCGATGTCATTGATGTCGAGAGCTGCAAGCTCGGCGCGCCGAAGTCCCGTCGAATAGAGGAGCGCGAGCATCGCGCGATCACGGAGCCCGAGCGGCGTAGCCGCGCTGGGCGCCGCGAGGAGCTTCTCGACGTCGAGCTCGGAGAGGACGTGCCGAGGGAGCTGGCGGCGCTTGAAGCCGATCTCGAGCGCCGCCGTGGGATCGCAGAGGACGGCGCCTCGCTTCACGAGCCACCGGAAGAGGTCCTGGACGATCTGGAGGCGCACGGCGCGCGTGCGGGGCTTCAGGGCGCGCGGCTCGGCGCCTTCGGCCTTGCCGAGGCGGTAGCGATGCCTGGCGAGGAGCAGCGCGTACGCGCTCGCGTGCTCGGGTGTGACGCGGCGCAGGTCCTCGACGCCCTGGAGCTTCAGCCAGTCGAGGAAGTGCACGAGGTAGAGCCGCCGGTACCTCAGTGTCCCGTCGGCGAGGCCCTCGGCACGGCGCGCCTTCAGGTAGCGCCAGAGGAGGCCTTCGAGGTCGCGATGGCTGTGGTTCGGATTCGTGCTCACCCTCGCGTCCTCTCGCGCGGGTGGAAGCGTTTGTGGACGGCCTTCAGATCCCCGATCTCCACCCTCGTGTAGATCTCGGTCGTGGCGAGCGTGGAATGGCCGAGGAGCCTCTGGATGTGCCGCACGTCGGCACCGCCCGCGAGCATGTGGGTCGCACAGGCGTGGCGGAGGCGATGAGGCCGCACGGGCTTCTTCAGCCCCGCCTTCCTCGCCGCCTGGTCGACGATGCGCACGACGGAGGCGGCCCAGAGCGGCCAGCCGTGCTCGGAGACGAAGACGTGCGTGACGCCGGGCTTCACCGGGAGCTTCGGCCTCCCTGTCGCGATGTAGTCCGAGAGGACGGCCGAGGCCAGGGGCCCGAGCGGGACGACACGGTCCTTGCCGCCCTTGCCCGCGCGGACCGACAGCGTCCCCGCCGACGAGTCGAAGTCGCAGAGGTGAAGCTCTCTGAGCTCGGCGTTACGGATCCCGGTCGCGTAGAGCACCTCGACGATGGCGCGGTTGCGCAGCCCCATCGGGGTCTTCGTCTCGATCGACTCGCAGAGCCTGATCGCTTCCTTCGGGTTGATGAGCGCCTGAGGCAGGAGCTTCCTGCGCTTGGGGAGCGTGAGGCCAGCAGCCGGGTCGACGAGGAGCTTCCCTTCGCGCGCGAGGAAGCGGAAGAAGCTCTTGAGGGCCGAGAGCTTGGCGCCTTGCGATGCCGCCGCGAGCCTCTCACCGCTGCCCGCGCCCTTCTCTCCCGTCTCCGCGCCCTTCTCGCGCGAGCGCTTCTGTGGCCCGCGGCTCCTGGTCTTCGGGGCGGTGAAGAGCCACGTCTGAAAGCTCGAGAGCGTCTCCGGCGTCACGCCGGCCAGGTCCGTGACGTCGGTCTCCTCGTCGAGCCAGTCGAGAAAGAAGGTGACCGCGTCGCGGTAGGCGCGCACGGTAAGCTTCGAGAAGCTCCAGACCGTCATCGCGTCCACGAAACGCGCCAGGAGCAGCTCCATCTTCCGGCGGTGTGCCGA
>CAVOJA010000154.1:0-12437 GCA_963696015.1 uncultured Holophagales bacterium | reverse complement strand
TGACCGAGAAGACCGGCTATCCGGCCGAGATGCTCGACCCGGAGCTCGACCTCGAAGCCGACCTCGGCGTCGACACCGTCAAGCAGGCCGAGCTCTTCAGCGCCGTACGCGAGGAGTGGGGGATCCCGCGCGACGACAGCCGCAAGCTGCGCGAGTACCCGACGCTGGCGCACGTCGTTCGCTTCGTCTACGACAATCGCCCGGATCTCGTCTCCGGCGCAGCGTCCGCTCCTGCCGCTGCCGTCTCTTCGCTGGGACCCGCGCACGGTACGGCATCGGCGCTCCCCGTCGCGCCCGTGACCGGCTCTTTCGCCGAAGCGGCCAAGGTCCCGCGGCGCGTCGCCGTGCCGGTCCTCCGGCCGGCGCTGCCGTACTGTCGGCCGACGAGCGTCTCGCTCGAGAGCGGCCGCCGGGTCGCGGTGATGTACGACCGCGGCGGCGCCGCGGAGGCCCTCGTCGAGAGATTGCGGTCCCGCGGCGTCGACGTCCTGACGCTCGGGAACGGTGCCTCGGCCGAATCGCTCGCGGAGCGCATCGCCGAGTGGCTCGCCGGCGGCCCGGCCCACGGCCTCTTCTGGCTCCCGGCGCTCGACGCCGAGGGCGACCTCCGGTCGATGGACCTCGCGGCATTCCGCGAGGCGCTCCGCGTCCGCGTCAAGGACCTCTACGCATCGGCCCGAGCGCTCTACGACGCGCTCGGCGCCCCCGGCACCTTCCTCGTCTCAGCCACGCGCCTCGGCGGTCGGCACGGCTACGACCCTGCGGGCGCGGTCGCCCCGCTCGGCGGCGCGGTCACCGGTTTCACCAAGGCGTTCAAGCGCGAGAAGCCCGAGGTCACCGTGAAGGCGGTCGATTTCGGTCCCGACGCGGCGCCGTCCGTCGTCGCCGACCTCCTCATCGAGGAGGCGCTTCGCGACCCGGGCTGCGTCGAGGTCGGCTACGCCGAGGGGCTCCGTACCTCCGTCGGAATGCGCGAGCTGCCGATCGACGACGGGACGGTCGGGATGGCGCTCGGCAGGGAGAGCGTCTTCGTCGTCACCGGCGCCGCCGGGAGCATCGTCTCGGCCATCACCACCGACCTCGCCGCCGCGTCCGGTGGCACCTTCCACCTCGTCGACCTCCTTCCCGAGCCCGACCGCAACGGTCCCGACCTCGCCCGCCTGACGACGGACAGGGACGGCCTGAAGCACGACATCTTCGAGCGGCTCAAGGCGAAGGGCGAACGGGCCACCCCCGCTCTCGTGGAGAAGGAGCTGGGGCGCCTCGAGCGGCTCGCCGCGGCCCTCGTGGCCATCCGCGCCGTCGAGGCGGCCGGCGGCACCGTCCACTGGTACGCGGGGGACCTGCGCGATTCCGGGCGCGTGCGCGAGATCGGCGCGGAGATCCTGGCGAAGAGCCCGCGCGTCGACGTCCTCCTGCACGGCGCCGGTCTCGAGATCAGCCGCTTCCTGAAGGACAAGGAGCCGAAGGAGTTCGACCTCGTCTTCGACGTCAAGGCCGACGGCTTCTTCAACCTCCTCTCGGCGCTCGGCGACGCGCCTCTCGGCGCGACGGTGGCGTTCAGCTCCGTCGCGGGCCGTTTCGGGAACGGCGGACAGACCGACTACAGCTCCGCCAACGACCTTCTCTGCAAGCTCTCCTCGAGCTTCCGGACGACGCGTCCCGGCACCCGCGGCATCGCGCTCGACTGGACCGCCTGGGGAGACATCGGCATGGCCACGCGCGGCTCGATCCCGAAGATGATGGAGCTGGCCGGCATCGACGTCCTCCCGGCCGCGGCGGGGATCCCGATCATCCGCCGCGAGCTCGTCTCCTCGTCGTTCGCGGGCGAGATCGTCGAGGGGCTCCGCCTCGGCATCCTCGCGCGCGAGTGGGACGAGACGGGCGGGCTCGACCCGGCCGCCGCACCGTTCGTTCCCGTCGGCCCGATGACCGGCCGCCTCGCGGCGTTCTTCCTTCACGGCGGCCTCGTCGTCGAGACGGAGCTCGACCCGAAGGTCCAGCCGTTCCTCTTCGACCACCGGATCGACGGAACGCCCGTCCTTCCGGGCGTCATGGGGATCGAGGCGTTCGCGGAAGCGGCCGCCGCGCTCGTTCCCGGGTTCCGCGTCGCATCCGTCGAGGACGTCGACTTCCTCGCGCCCTTCAAGTTCTACCGCGACGAGCCCCGGACGGTCCGCGTCGAGGTGACCCTGCGTCCCGCGGGGGACGGCGTCGAGGCCGAGTGCCGCCTCGTCGGACGCCGCTCCCTTCCAGGGCAGGCCGAGCCTCAGGAGACGGTCCACTTCCGGGCCCGCGTGCGGCTCGAGCGGGGCGACGCGCGCGTCGAGACGATCGCGGCGGCTCTCGAAAGCCCCGGTGCGACCCTGACGGCGGCCGACATCTACTCGGTCTATTTCCACGGCCCGGCGTACCAGGTCCTCGAAGGCGCCTGGAAGAACGGCTCCGGAGTGGTCGGTCTCCTGACCGACCCGCTCCCGCCGAATCACGATCCGGCCGGCGTGCCGACGCTCGTCGCCCCGCGGCTCGTCGAGCTCTGCTTCCAGACGGCGGGTGTCTTCGAGCTCGGAACGCGTGGCCTGATGGGCCTTCCGCTCCGCGTCGAGCGCGTCCGACCGGTCCGGAAGCCCGAGATGGCCGGCGGGCGCCTTCACGCGGTCGTGACGCCGTCGGCATCGGGAGAGGGCAGCTACGACGCCCGGGTCGTCGACGCCGACGGTAACGTCTACCTCGTCGTCGAGGGCTATCGGACGGTCGAGCTGTCCGGGGCCGCCTCTGCCTCGCAGCTCGAGCCGTTCCGCACCGCGATGGCTTGACCTCTTCCTCGCGTCCGCGCGGGGCGGCCTTTCGGCCGACCCGCGCGGCCCTTCCGATCGGAGGAGACATGCACCCCGAGTTCGAGCGCGTGGCGATCGTCAACCGCGGCGAGGCCGCGATGCGCTTCATCAACGCCGTCCGCGAGTTCAACCAGGAGCGCGGCACGCGCATCCGGACGGTGGCTCTCTACACCGACCCCGACCGGCGGGCCATGTTCGTGAGGGAAGCGGACGAGGCCTTCGGGCTCGGACCCGCCACTGTCACCGACCCGCGCGACGGCGAGCGAAGCTCGAGCTATCTCGACTACGGGCGGCTGGAGGCGGTACTGGCGGCCTCGAAGGCCGATGCGGTCTGGACGGGCTGGGGCTTCGTCTCCGAGCACGCCGGCTTCGCGGAGCTGTGCGAGCGCCTCGGCATCGTCTTCATCGGTCCGCCCCCCGACGCGATGCGACGGCTCAGCGACAAGATCAGCGCGAAGAAGCTCGCAGAGGACGCTCGCGTCCCGGTCGTCCCGTGGAGCGGCCGGGCCGTCTCCGGGGCGGCCGAAGCAGACTCTGCGGCGGAGGCGCTCGGCTATCCGGTGCTCGTCAAGGCGGCTGCGGGCGGTGGAGGCCGCGGCATCCGCCTCGTCTCCCGTCCCGAGGAGATGCCCGAGGCCTTCGAGAGCGCCCGGCACGAGTCGCTCCGCGCCTTCGGCGACGCGACCGTTTTCGTCGAGAAGCTCCTGCAAGGCGTGCGGCACGTGGAGGTCCAGGTCCTCGGCGACGCGTACGGGACGACGTGGGCCGTCGGCGTCCGCGACTGCACGGTCCAGCGAAGGCACCAGAAGGTGCTCGAGGAGTCTCCCGCGCCCACGCTTCCGGCCGACGTGGACCGCGACCTGCGCGCCGCGGCGCTCCGGATCGTGCGGACCGCCGGGTACCGCAATGCCGGGACGGTCGAGTTCCTCTTCGACCCGAAGAGCGTCACGTTCGCGTTTCTCGAGGTCAACGCCCGCCTGCAGGTCGAGCACACCGTCACCGAGGTGACGACCGGCCTCGACCTCGTGAAGCTCCAGATCCACGTCGCGCGCGGAGGGCGCCTGGTGGGCGACCCACCGGCCTCCTCGGGCCACGCCATCGAGGTGCGGCTCAACGCCGAGGACCCCGACGCCGGCTTCGCGCCCGCTCCCGGCACCTTCGTCCACTTCCGTCTCCCGACCGGTCCCGGTCTCAGGATCGACCGGGGCGTGACCGAGGGCGACGCGGTCTCCGCGGACTTCGACCCGATGATCGCCAAGGTCATCGCCCACGGAGCCAATCGGGGCGAGGCCCTCGCCCGGCTCCGTCGAGCCCTTTCGGAGAGCGCGGTCGTCCTCGACGGCGGCACCACGAACAAGGCATTCCTGCTGGAGCTCCTCGACCGTCCCGAGGTTCGCAGCGCACAGGTCGACACCGGCTGGCTCGAGCGCTGGGCGGCGGAGCGCGTCGACGCGGTCCGCCCCAACGCCGACGTCGCGCTCCTGGCCGCGGCCGTGGAGGCCTACGACGACGAGCTGCGCCTCGAGGAAGGGCAGTTCTACGAGTCGGCCGCGCGGATGCGTCCCGAGATCCGCAAGGAGGTCGGTCGCGCGATCGAGTTCCGGCACCGCGGACAGAGCTACCAGCTGAAGGTCTTCCGGCTGGGTCACCACGACTACCGCGTCCAGCTGGACGGCGTGCGCTGCGAGGTTCGGGTCGAGCCGCTCTCGCGGTTCGAGCGCTGGCTCGTCGCGGGCGGGACCCGCTACCGGATCCTCTGCGTCCTCCAGGGTCTCGACTATCTCGTCGAGGCCGACGGCGTCCCGCACCGCTTCTCGCGCGACGACCTCGGCATCCTCCGCGCACCGTCGCCAGCGGTCGTCGTTTCCGTCGGCGTGGAGCCGGGAGAGCACGTCGAGAAGGGGCGCCGCATCGCCACCCTCGAGGCGATGAAGATGGAGATGCCGATCCCTGCGCCGTTCGGCGGCACCGTGAGGAGCGTCTTCGTCGTACCGAACGTCCAGGTCGGGCCCGGGACGCCCCTCGTCCAGATCGATCCGACGGTCTCGGACGAGGAGCCGAGGTCGACGAAGCGGATCGCCCTGCCGAAGGAGGCGGCCGCGTCCGCCGCGGGCGAACCGGCCGGCGCTCTCGATATCCTCGACGAGATTCACCGCCTCGTCCTCGGGTTCGACGTCGATCCGGCCGATGTCCGCCGGATGGCGCGAGCCTATTCCGAGGCGGCCCCCGCCCTCGCCGGCGACGGGCCGGCCCTCGAGGTGGAAGAACGCATCCTCCGGGTCTTTGCCGACGTTTCGTCCCTCTTCCGCCGCCAGACGAGCTCCGAGGACCCCGCCGGCATGGCGGCCGTATCGACCGGCGAGTACCTCCTGACCTACCTGCGGACGTACGACACGCACACGCCCGACCTGCCGTCCCGCTTCATGGGCCGCCTCGCACGCGCCGCGACGCACTACGGCATCGAGGGAACGAAGAAGAGCGCCGCGCTCCGGGAGGCGCTCCTCTGGATCTGGAAGTCACGGCAGAGGGCGGAGCAGCAGGTCGAGCCGGTCCTTGCGATCCTCGAACGGCGCCTTGCGGCCGCGGAAGCCGGGGCCATCTCCGCCTCGGCGGCGCTGCGTTCGCTCCTCGACCGGCTCGTCTCCGTGTCCGAAGGACGGTGGCCCGCGCTCGGCGACGTGGCGCGCGACCTGCGCTACCGGGTCTTCGACCAGCCCGCCTTCGAGGCGGCGCGGAGGAAGGTCTACGTCGAAATGGACGAGGTCCTCTCCCGGGTCGTGGCCGAGCCCGCCTCGCCGGAGCGCGAGGAGCGGGTCCGCCTCCTCGTCGACTGCCCCCAGCCGCTGCAGAGCCTCTACCTCGGCCGCTTCGAATCGGCGCCTGCGCCGACGCGGGAGGCGATGCTCGAGGTCCTGACGAGGCGCTACTACCGCTTCCGTCCCCTCGAGAATTTCCGCTCCGTCTCGTTCGAAGGACGGGCGGGCGCCCTGGCGGAATACGCTTTCGAGGGGGTCCGGCACCTCGTCGTCTCGACGTGGTGCGTGAACGGGGAGTTCGGACAGGCCCTCCGCGACGTCGCGGCCCACCTCGTCGCCGCGCCGTCCGAGCACGACGTTCTCATCGACGTCTACTCGTGGCGCTCCGGGCCCCTCGGCGATGCCGGCGCGGGCGCGGCGGAGGTCAAGACCGTCGTCGACGGCGTCGGCTTCTCGCCGCGCGTCGTCCGCGTCGTCGCCGCCCTCGCTGGCGCCGGCGCCGGCCTCGGAATGGAGGGCATGCAGCACTTCACCTTCCGCCCCGGCGAGGCCGGGTTCGTCGAGGACGAGCTCTACCGCGGCCTCCACCCGATGATCGGCAAGCGGCTCGATCTCTGGCGCCTCGAAGGCTTCGACATCGAGCGGCTCCCGTCGGCGGAAGACGTCTACCTGTTCAAGGGCGTGGCCCGCGAGAACCCGAAGGACGAGCGCCTCTTCGCCCTCGCCGAGGTGCGCGACCTGACGCCGGCCACCGACGCCCAGGGGCGCCTCGTCGGTCTCCCGCAGATGGAGAGGACGCTCCTCGAGGCGTTCGAGTCGATCCGGCTCTTCCAGGCGCACCGGAAGATCGAGGAACGGCTCCAGTGGAACCGGGTCTTTCTCCACGTCTGGCCCCCGTTCGCCCACGGGGCGACGGTAATCCGGGCGTTCTCCCGGCACGTGGCCCCCGCGGCGGAGGGGCTCGGCCTCGAAAAGGTCGCGATCCAGGCCCGCGTTCCCGACGCCACGGCTCCGGGCGGCCTGAAGGAGGTCGTCTTCTCCGTCTCGCAGGCGGGGCGGACCGGTATCACCGTTTCCGTCACTCCGCCGAGCGGCAAGCCGCTTCGCACCCTCTCCGAGTACGAACAGAAGGTCGTGCGCCTCCGTCAGCGCGGCCTGACCTATCCGTACGAGATCCTCCGGATGCTCACCCCGCCAAAGGACGCATCCCACGCCGACTTCCCGGCCGGGGAGTTCCAGGAGTGGGACCTCGACGCGGAGAACGTCCTCGTCCCGGTGTCGCGGCCGCCGGGAAAGAACCGGTCGAACATCGTCGTGGGCCTCCTGACGAGCTTCACCTCGAGGATTCCCGAGGGGATGACCCGCGTCGTCCTGCTCGGCGACCCGATGGGGGCGATGGGCTCGCTGGCGGAGTCCGAGTGCCGTCGCATCCTCGCCGGGCTCGACCTCGCCGAGAAGATGGGCATTCCCCTCGAGTGGTTCGCTCTGTCGGCGGGCGCGAAGATCGCCATGGACTCGGGAACCGAGAACATGGACTGGATCTCGCGCGTCCTGCGCCGCCTCGTCACGTTCACCCAGGCGGGCAACGAGGTGAACGTCATCGTCTGCGGCATCAACGTCGGCGCCCAGCCCTACTGGAACGCCGAGGCGACGATGCTCATGCACACCAGGGGGATCCTCGTCATGACGCGGGATGGCGCGATGGTCCTCACCGGCAAGACCGCCCTCGACTACTCGGGCTCCGTCTCGGCCGAGGACAACCTCGGCATCGGCGGCTACGAGCGCGTCATGGGACCGAACGGCCAGGCGCAGTACTGGGCCCGCGACATCCCGGACGCCTGTCGGATCCTCCTGAAGCACTACGACCACGCGTACGTCGTCCCGGGCGAACGCTTCCCGCGCCGGGCCGAGACGGCCGACCCGATCCGTCGCGACGTCTGCACCTCGCCCCACGGCGGCGACGATCCCGACGCGTTCTCCGTCGTCGGCGAGATCTTCTCCGACGCGACGAACCCCGGCCGGAAGCGTCCTTTCGAGATCCGCAAGGTCATGGCCGCCGCGGCCGACCAGGATCACCCGCCGCTCGAGCGGTGGGCCGGAATGCGGGACGCCGAGAACGGCGTCGTCTGGGACGCCCACATCGGCGGCTGGCCGGTCTGCCTCCTCGGCTTCGAGTCGCGCCCGGTCAAGCGGATCGGATTCGTCGCCACCGACGGCCCGGAGAACTGGACGTCCGGCACCCTCTTTCCGCTCGCCTCGAAGAAGATCGCCCGCGCCATCAACTCGGCCAGCGGCAACCGGCCGCTCGTCGTCCTCGCGAATCTCTCCGGCTTCGACGGCTCGCCCGAGTCGATGCGGAAAGTCCAGCTCGAGTACGGGGCCGAGATCGGGCGCGCCGTCACGAACTTCCTGGGACCCATCGTCTTCACCGTCGTGTCGCGCTACCACGGCGGCGCCTTCGTCGTCTTCTCGAAGACCCTGAACGACAACATGGAAGTCGCCGCGCTCGAGGGGACCTACGCCTCCGTCATCGGGGGCGCTCCGGCTGCGGCCGTCGTCTTCGCGCGCGAGGTCGACCAGCGGACGAAGAAGGACCCGCGGATCGTCGCGCTGGAGAAGGAGATCGCCGCCTCTCCCGATTCCAGGAAGAGAAAGCTCCGCAACAACCTCGCCGAGCTCGTCAAGGCGGTGCGGTCGGAGAAGCTCGGCCAGGTGGCCGACGAGTTCGACGGCGTTCACAGCGTTCAGCGGGCGCTCGCCGTGGGCTCCCTCGACCGGATCCTGCCGGCGGCCGAGCTCCGGCCGTACCTCGTCGACGCCATCGAAAGGGGCATGGCGAAGGAGATTGCACGAATCAACCCCTGACGTTCGTGTCCTGGCTCGCCGCCCGACAGGAAGAGCTGCCGTGCGGCCTGGCCTGGCTGACGGACGCCGAGCGGGAGGTGCTCTCCCAGTTCCGTGTCCCGAAGCGGCGCGGCGACTGGCTCCTGGGCCGCTGGGTCGTGAAGAGGGCGCTCATCCTGTCGGGCGCGGCCGGGACGGAAGAGGAGGTCGCCATCCTCGCGTCCGTCTCCGGTGCCCCCGACGTGTTCGTCCTCGGACAACCCGCCGATGTCTCGCTCTCCCTCACGCACAGTCACGGCGTCGCGGTCGCGGCGCTCGGGCCGGCGGGCATCCGCCTGGGCGTCGATCTCGAGTCCATCGAGGAGCGCACCCCGGGGTTTCTGGGCGACTGGTTCACCCGGGCGGAGCAGGCCTTCGTAATGGAGGCGGGTGTAGGGGAGGCCGCCCTCGCGGCGACACTCGTCTGGAGCGCGAAGGAGAGCGTCATGAAAGCGCTCCGCGAAGGCCTCCGGATTCCTCCGAAGGCCGTGGAAGTGGCGCCCGAGAGCGGCCCGGCCGACGGGACCTGGCGCCTGTTCGAGGCGCGAGGTCCTGGCGACGACGCCTGGCAGGGATGGTGGCGAGCGGAATCGGGCTTCGTCCTCTGCGCCGTGGCGAGCCCTCCCTCCGGACCGCCCCGGCCGATCGGGTAAACTGCCGAGGCATGGGACTCTTCGGATCGAAAACGCCGCCGCGTCCCGAAAGCGAGCGGCCCTTCCAGCCCCATGAGATGCAGCGGCCGGCGGCCGCCCCGGTACCGACCGGGCAGAGAGCGCCGGCAGAGGTGAAATCAGCCGTGATCGGACCCAACATTCGCATCCAGGGTGAGCTTTCGGGCGACGAGGACCTCGTCGTCGAGGGGCGCGTCGAGGGAAAGATCTCCGTCACGAAAGGCCTTCGCATCGGCCCGCAGGCGCAGGTGAACGCCGAGGTGAAGGCGCACCACGTCGTCATCGCGGGACGCATCGTCGGCAACGTGATCGCCACGGAAAAGGTGGAGATCCTCCCTACGGGGATCCTCGAGGGGAACATCCGCGCCCCGAAGATCGCCATCGCGGAGGGAGCGCAGTTCAAGGGGAGCGTCGACATGGGCGGCAAGCCCCCGGCCGACTCCGCGACGCCGAACGCGGCCAGCGCCCCCGACAACAAGGACCCGAAAGGCCACAACAAGAGCTGACCGCGGTCCTGGTCTGACACCGGGCTCGGGGTTCCTCTTTTCGGGAGGTCTCTCCCCTTGTCGGGATTCCCGCGGCTGTTTCCACAGCCCTGGAAGCGGCGGAGGCGAGGCACGACCTACGCTCGCCTGCGGCCAGCTTCGACAGGAGGCCCCGTGCGCAGCCGTTTCCGGCATCTCGACCTCGCCAACAGCAGCGCTCCTCGCCCTCGTTCTTTCGGGCACGCTCCGCGCGGCGGACACCGCCCCGGCCAGACTTCCGGACACCCCGGCCGGACCGCGCGCCACCGCGTTCTTCGAGGCATTCCAGTCCGGGAGAGAGGAGCGGCTCGCGGCCTTCTTCTCGGGCGCCGTCTCGCCCGAAAGCCTGAAGCAGCGCCCCGCTGCCGAGCGGGCCAGACGGCTCGCGGCGATCCGCAAGGAAATTGGCGACGTCGCGATCCGCCGCGCCGACGCCGTGGCGGCCGGCCATCTCATCGTCGTGACGAAGGGGTTGGGGAAGCGTTTCACGATGTGGGCCTTCGACTTCGGTCCGCCTCCCGACGCGTTCCTCGCGGGCATCGGGATCGAAGAGGCCGACGCTTCCGATCTCGCCGGACTGCCCCCGCCGATGTCCGAGGCCGGGGCGCTCGCCGCGGTCGAGAAGGCCGCGACGGAGGCTGTTGCGGCCGACCGTTTCTCCGACGTCGTCCTTGTCGCCCGGAACGGGAAGACCCTCCTCCACAGGGCGTGGGATCTCGCGAGCCGCGAGCACGGCGTCGCGAACCGTCCCGACACGAAGTTCAACCTCGGCTCGATCAACGTGCTCTTCACCTTCAACACTCGTCGGAAAGTGACCACCCTCGCTCGTTTGTTTATTGCCGGCCGAGCGTGGCCACCGGTCAGCGACAAGCCACTTGCGCTCAGCATCATCCCGCGCCGGAGGCGCGGCCGGGCGCGGCCCGCTTCTGACGAGCACACCCGGCAGTTTCCGGAAAGCGCTGAAGTGCTCTTCACCAAGGTGGCCGTCGGGCAGCTCGTCCAGAAGGGCCGCCTCTGCCTCGACGACACGGTCGGAAAGCACCTTCCGGACTACCCCAACCCGGGCGCCCGGAAGGCGACCGTCACCTCCTCCTTTCCGTCGGAGGGAGCGCTCGTTCTCGTTCGCGCCGCGCTAGAAGCCGCTCCGGGCGGCTGACACCCGGAGGGAAGGAGGCGAAGAGCCTGTCGAGGACGCCGGGTCGCTCGAAGTAGACGTCCTCGACGTAGGCGACCTGGACTTGGAGGAACACCGCCGGCCGCCGCACCGACGGGTGCAGAAACCCCGCCCCCCACCAGCCGATCGCACCCAGAACGAACGCTGCGGCGCACCGCCTCGGGACGGCGAGGAACGCCGCGGTGGCCGCAAGGACGAACGGGATGGCGATCGCTGGCCAGGCCGAAGGCGGGAATACGGAAGGCAGGCCGTTGCCGTGGGAGAGGAGGGGGAACGCGAACGAAGCCCACGGGAAGGGGAAGCCGTCTGGGACGAACGGGAAGGGAATGGTCGTTCCGACGACCGCGGCAGCCGACCCGCCCAGCAGCGTGGCCGCTAGAGGGCCGACTCGGACGAAGGCGAGCGGGAGGACGAGAAACGGGAGCGCTCCGAGGACGTAGCGGGGCCCGAGTGTCCAGCCACCAAAGTTGGGGTAGCCGGAAAAGAGGAGAAGGGTCGAGACCGGAACGAGGACGAGCGCGAAGAACGGGGCGCCGCGGAGAGGCTGCCGGAGGAGACTGAGCGCCCTCGGAGCGAGGATGAGGATCGGAGAGAGGAGAAGCAGTCCTTTTGTCGGATCGAGGAGAAGCTTCAGGAAACCGAGCAGCGTGGGGACCCTCACCCCGAAGAAGCCGCTCGACGCGATCTGGCGGTAGGCATCGTGCTTCTCGAACTCGTAAGACGGCGAGAAGGGGCTCCCGAAGCAGACGCCGTTGTAGGCGGCGACCAGAAGCGCGAAAGGAGCTCCGCCGGCCGCGATCCGGCAGAGGCGCCATGGGTCCCGCGCGCACGCCGCAGCGAGGAGAACCAGGCCGGGGACGGCTGCGGTGTAGTCGGCCGAGACAGCGAGGCCGATCCAGGCGCCGGCGAGGAGGTCGTCCCGCTTCTCCTTCCCCGGTCCAGAGAGGAAGAGCGAGGAAAAGGCGCCGAAGAGGGCACAGGCGACGAGGGCGTGCGCAAAGAGGAGAAGGCCGTGGGCGAAGAGCGGAGTGCCGAAGAGGAGGGCGAAGAGCGCGAAGGCTCGTCCCTCCGATTCCCCGCCGAGGCGGCGGGCTGCGCGGTCGAGGAGCCATGCGAGGACCAGAAGGGGGGTCGTCGCGCCAAAGAGCCGCATGGCCCAGAGGACCGGACGGATCGAGGCTGGCCCCGGCGGCCCCGCGAAAGGCCGGGCGAGGAGGTAGCCAGGGAGCGCGGCCAGCGCTCCTCCCGGTGCCTTGTTGGAATAGGACCGGCCGTTCACGACTGCCAAGTCCTCGAACCCGGCGCCGAGGTGCGGCGCGAGCCTGGTGACCTCGGGGGTTCCCTCCTCGACGAGAGAGGCGGCCAGAAGCCACCGGGACAGCTCGTTGGGCGAAACGAAATGGGCATAGACCGGGACGGCGAGGACCGCGAGAAGGCCGTAGATCCAGGCAACCTTCGCTCCTCGAGTCACGTCCGACCTCCCATGTACAGGGAGTGTAGCCTCGACCACCTTGCCGCTTCGGCTCACATCGCAACCCAGTGCCGCGCTCCGCCTCTTGCGGCCGCGATGCCAGCGACGAGCGCGTCGTGCA
>CAVOJA010000153.1:0-10523 GCA_963696015.1 uncultured Holophagales bacterium | reverse complement strand
CCAGGGTCAGGCTCTGGCCCACGCCGGCCTTGACGGCCTTCTTCCACGGCTCGTGCGCGCCCGTGGCGACGGCGATCTCGTACGTCCCGGCCGGGACGACGAGGACGTACGTGCCGTTCACCGCGGTCGCTGCGGACGCCTTCGCGCCGTTCGCCGTGTTCACGGCGGTGACGGTCGCGCCGGGGACGGGCCCCTGCATGTCGGTGACCGTGCCACGGACCTGGACCGTCGTCGTCTGGCCGAATGCCGGCAGCGCGACGAGGGCCGCGGCCACGAGGACGACGGCTGGGATGGTCAGGAGGGCCTTCAGCCCTGCGTTTCGTCTCATGGTGCCTTCCTCCTTCGAGCGGATGAGCTGTTGAAAACGAGCCTGGATACGGACGCGGCGCGAGGCGGCCCGGTCGTGGCGTCCTCCTCGCGGCCTCCGGTCGATTCCCGGAGGACGAGGCGGATCGGAAGGACCTCGCGGACCGCGTGCGAGGACCGTTCCCCCGAGACCTCGGCCAGGAGCCGGGCCAGCGCCCGCTCGCCGAGGGTTCGAATGTCCAGGCGCACCGTCGAGAGCGGCGGGCTCGCGAAGCGGGCGATCGGGATGTCGTCGAAGCCGGCGACCGCGATCTCCTCCGGAACGCTCACGCCTGCGCCCCGGAGGGCGAACAGGACGCCGATCGCCATCGAATCGTTCGCGGCGAAGATCGCGGTCGGCCGATCCTCGAGACGGACGATCGCCTCGCCGGCGACCCGCCCCGACTCCTCGCCGAAGTCACCCTCGAACTCGGTCACCGCGACCGTGCCCAGGCGCGCGGTGCGAAGGGCGTCCCGGCAACCACGACGACGCTCCGCGGCGTCGAAGTTCGAGACGGGGCCCGTGACGAAGGCGAGGCGCCGGTGGCCGAGACCGAGCAGGTGCGCGACCATGGCCCGGGCTCCTCCCCGGTTGTCGACGTTCAGCGCGGCCTCGAGAGGCCCTCCCGGAGCGGAGTTCAGGAAAACGACCGGCAGCGATGAAGGAAGGCAACCCTCCAGCTCACGGGGCGAGGCGTGGGGCGACATGACGATGACGCCGTCGACCCGACCGTGCATCGTGCGCAGGACGTCCCGCGTCTCGGCCACGTCGCTGTGCGACGACGAGACGAGGACGTGGTAACCGGCCTGCCGAGCCGACAGGTCGATCCCGCGGATGACCTCGGAGAAGTACTCGCCCCAGATGTCGGGCAGGACGACGCCGATCGTATTCGTCCGGTTCGTGATCAGGCTGCGCGCGGCCGCGTTGGGCGAGTACCGGAGGCGCGTCACCTCCGCCACGACGCGGAGCCGGGTGTCGTCCCTGACGACAGCCGTACCGTTGACGACGCGGGAGACGGTGGCGACGGAGACCCCCGCGGCCTGCGCCACCTCGCGGATGGTGACACCCGCAGCAATGGCCGCGGCGGCTTTTCGTTCTGCCTTGCGGGTCCCGGGGGCGGTTCGGGGACGGCGCATCATCGCGTATGTAACCGTTTACATGAAAAACGGTACATCCGCAGGCGGCCTCATGTCAACCGAAGATTTACACCGTCCCATCCTGGTCTAGCGGCGGGCGTGATAATCGCCCCCCGTGCCGCCCAGCCCGCTCGCCAGCGCCCCTTCCACCCGCGGCCCGGCCCGGGGCCTGCGAGGCGCCCGCTGAGCGTCGACATCCCGGCCCTCCTCCTCAGCCTGAAGCTCTCGGCCGCCACGGCGGCCATTCTGGTCGCGCTCGGGCTTCCCCTCGCCGCCTGGCTCGCATTCTCGACCGCCCGGTGGAAACCTCTCATCGAGGCCGTGGTCGCCCTTCCGATCGTTCTGCCCCCCACCGTACTCGGGTTCTACGTCCTCCTCCTGCTCGGGCCCCACGGGCCCGTCGGCCGTGCCCTCGAATCTCTCTTCGGTGCGCGCCTCCCCTTCACCTTCGAGGGCCTCCTCGTCGCTTCGGTCCTTTACAGCCTCCCGTTCGCGGTTCAGCCGTTCGCGGCCTCGTTTTCGGCCGTCGACCGGTCGCTCCTCGAGGCCGCGGCCTCACTCGGAGCGTCCCGGCTCGGGACGTTTCGCCGCGTCGTCCTCCCCCTCTCCCGCGCCGGGGTCGTCACCGGCGTCGTCCTCTCGTTCGCCCACACCCTGGGAGAGTTCGGGGTCGTCCTGATGATCGGAGGGAACATTCCCGGAGAGACCCGGACCGTCTCGGTCGCCATCTACGACCACGTCCAGGCCCTCGAGTACGACTCGGCCGGGGCGACGTCCCTCGTCCTCCTCGCCGTCTCCTTCGCCGTTCTCGCCGCCACGTACGCCCTCCAACGCAGGACCGTCGCCGCATGGCCGCAGAGCTCGCAGCGCGGTTCGTGAGGCGTTTCCGCGGAGGACCGGCGATCTACGCCGATCTCGTCCTCCCCGGCGACGACGGTCCGGTGACGGTGCTGTTCGGCCCCTCGGGCTCCGGAAAGACGACGGTTCTGCGTGCCCTCGCCGGGCTCGACCGCCCCGACGAGGGGACGATCGTCCACGGGGACGAGACCTGGCTCGACACCCGGCGGGGCCTTTTCGTTCCGGCCCGCAGGCGCTGCATCGGCCTTCTCTTCCAGGACTACGCTCTCTTCCCCCACCTGTCGGCGCACGAGAACGTCGCCTTCGGCCTTCACGGCGCGCCGGCCGCCGACCGGAACCGAAGGACGAGCGAGACGCTCGCCCTGTTGAAGCTCGAAGGTCTCGGCGCGCGCCGGCCCTCGGAGCTCTCGGGCGGCCAGCGACAGCGGGTCGCCCTCGCTCGCGCCATCGCCCCCTCGCCCGGGCTGCTCCTTCTCGACGAGCCCCTCTCGGCCCTCGACGGGCCGACCCGGGAGGAGCTCCGCGGCGAACTGCGGGAACTCCTCGTCAGGCTCGGGGTCCCGGCCATCGTCGTCACGCATGACCGGATCGAGGCGCTCGCTCTCGGCGACCGGCTGGCCGTCATGGTCGACGGCCGCATCCGGCAGCACGACCGCGTCGCCGACGTCTTCGAACGCCCGGCCGACCGGGAGGTGGCTCGCTGCGTCGGCGTCGAGACCGTTCTTGCCGGACGGATCGTCGGGGCCGCCGAGGGCCTGGTCACGGTCGAGGCGCACGGCCTTCGCCTCGCCGCCGTCGACCGCGGGCTCGGCGGGGACGTGTGGGTTCTTCTCCGCGCAGAGGACGTGATCCTGGAACGGGACGCGGGAACGAGGAGCAGCGCCCGTAACCACCTCCCCGGCCGCGTCACCGCGGTCGCGTCCGAGGGGCCTCTCGCGAGGGTGGCGCTCGCCTGCGGGGAGGCCCGTCTCTCGGCCCTCGTCACCCGCGCCTCCCGGATCGAGCTCGGCCTGGAGGAAGGAGCCGAGGTCTTCGCCGTCGTCAAGGCGCCGGCCATACACCTCGTACCCCGAATCTGAGCGGTTGGCGCCCCGACTCGCCGTCCGCTGCGACCTGCGATCGAACCCTGGCACCGCGATTCTCCGTACCGTCTCTCCGAAAGAGGAATGAGCCACATGAACGACACCCGTCCGCGCTCCCTCCCCCGCCGCGTCCTCTCAGCGCTCGGCCGCGGCCTCGACCAGTCCCGCCGCGTCTTCGTCAACGTCCTTTTCCTCGCGATCGTCGTCGGCCTCCTCGCCGCCGCGCTCGCCGGGGGGCCGAAGGTCCCGAAGGGAGCTGCGCTCGTCGTGGCCCCGAAGGGGAACCTCGTCGAGCAGGTCGCGGCCCGCTCGCCGCAGGACCTCGTCGCCGGGCTCGCCGGGGGCAGCACGGCCGAGGAGACCCTCCTGAAGGACGTCCTCGACGCCCTCGCCGCTGCAAAGGACGACGAGCGAATCTCCGCCGTCTACCTGAACCTCGACGAGATGGGCGGGGCCGGGATGACGGTGCTCGAGGACGCCGCGGCCGCCCTCCGCGACTTCCGCACGTCGGGGAAGAAGGTCATCGCCTCCGGCGACGGCTTCGACATGCGCGGCTACTATCTCGCCGCCCAGGCCGACGAAGTCCTCCTCAATCCCGACGGCGTGGTCCTGATCGAGGGCTTCGGCCGCTACCGGACCTACTACCGGGAGGGAATCGACAAGCTCGGCATCACCTGGAACGTCTTCCGCGTCGGCGAGTACAAGTCGGCCGTCGAGCCCTACCTGAGGAACGACATGTCTCCCGAGGCGAAGGAGGCCGACCTCGAGTGGCTCGGCGACATCTGGCGGGCCTACCTCGCCGGGGTCTCCAAGGCGCGCAAAATGACGCCGGAAGCTCTGACCGCCTTCGTCGAGGGGATGCCGGAGCTGCTGAAGGCCGCCGGCGGCGACACGGCGAAGATCGCTCTCGACGCGAAGCTGGTGGACAAGCTCGTCGCGCGCGACGAGGTGCGCAAGCGGATGATCGCCCTCGCGGGCGAGGACGAGAAGTCGAAGTCGTTCAAGCAGGTCTCGATGTCCGACTACCTCGATGCGCTCGGGGACGACCGCCCCGGCGCGAAGGGGAAGGGCGACGAGGTTGCCGTCGTCGTCGCCAAGGGAGAGATCGTCGACGGAACGGCCGGGCCGGGCCGCGTCGGCGGCGACTCGACTGCCGCCCTCATCCGCAAGGCCAGGCAGGACGAGAAGGTCAAAGCGATCGTCCTGCGCGTCGACAGCCCGGGAGGCAGCGCCTTCGCGTCCGAGGTGATCCGCCGCGAGCTCCAGCTCGCCCAGGAGGCGAAGAAGCCCGTCGTCGTCTCGATGGGCACCGTCGCCGCCTCCGGCGGCTACTGGATCTCCACCTCTTCCGATGAGATCTGGGCCAGCCCCGAGACGATCACCGGCTCGATAGGTATCTTCGGCATGTTCCCGACCATCGAGAAGCCGCTCGCGAAGTATCTCGGGATGCACGTCGACGGCGTCGGTACGACGAGCTGGGCCGGTGCCCTCAGGATCGACCGCGAGCTGAACACCAGGCT
Organism: uncultured Holophagales bacterium; assembly: GCA_963696015.1. Lineage (GTDB taxonomy): Bacteria > Acidobacteriota > Thermoanaerobaculia > UBA5066 > UBA5066 > UBA5066. The sequence goes on along the minus strand of CAVOJA010000153.1, from coordinate 5,581 downwards.
CGGCGAGTCGATCCAGCAGATGATCAACCACGGTTACGAGGAGTTTCTCGCCCGCGTGGGCAAGGCCCGGAAGATGAGCCGCGACGACGTGGACAAGATCGCCCGTGGCCGGGTCTGGAGCGGCGCCGACGCGAAGGAGCGCGGCCTCGTCGACGAGCTCGGCGGCCTTCCGGACGCGATCGCTTCGGCGGCGGCGAAGGCCAAGCTCGGCAAGGCGTACCGGGTCACCTTCGTCGAGAAAGAGCCGACTCTCAAGGAGAAGGTGATGGCGGGCCTTTCGACCCGCGCGACCCGGGTCGCCGCAGCCTTCGGATACACCCTCACGCCGACCCCGGAGCCGGCCGCGGGACCCGGAGCCGCCCTGCTCCGGGCCGTCGCGAACGAAGCCGACCAGCTCTCCGTGTGGAATGACCCCAACGGGATCTACGCCCACTGCTTCTGCGAGGTGAAGTAGCCCTCAGCGCGCGAGACGGATCCCGGCTGCGGACGCAGCCGGGACGACCGTCTGGGGCAGCCACGTCCCCCCGACCCAGGCGATCCTCTGGCTCTTGAGGTCTTCGAGAAGGGCGGAGACGGCGCCGTCGAACTGCCGGGCCGTCTGAATCGTCGGGCCTGCCGGCCAGCGTCGCGCCTCGGACGAAGCGGTCCGGCCGATCGACCAGACGAAGAGCGGCACCCGAAGGTGGGCAAGGAAGCTCGCGGCCTCCGTCGGGGTGAGGAGGCTCCCGTCCTCGGCCTCGGCGCCCAGGAGGAGCACCACGGCCCGCCGCCGCTCCTGCTCTGCGGCCGAGAGGCCCGCCACGGCGACGGCGTCGGAAATCCGCTGGCCCTTCCGGGAGTAGGCCGGCCATTCGAGGCGCCTCGTCCCGAACCAGCCGATGGTGCCGTCCACCGGGGAGAACCGGCTGGTGATCGGGTAGATGTTCGCGAGCATCGACTTCTGGGCCGTCATCTGCGGGACCGGCCAGAGGAACCGGTAGCCGAGGTCGACCGGGAGCTCCGGGACGAACGGGTCCTTGCGAGACTGGTACGCCTTTCGGAACGGCTCGAGCGCGCTCCCTTCCGCGACGAAGACCACGTCGAACGGACCCTCCTCCACCGCTGCGACCTCGAGGGGGATACCGTCCCTCTCGAACCAGCCCGTGAGCTGCTCGGCCGGTGGCATGGCGCTTCCCTTGTCGAGGACGACGGCGACCGCCGTCATCTCGGTGACGGCTTCCGCGCTCCGGGGACCCCCGATGAAAGCCTCGGCGGTCGCCCGTGCGTTCCCGTCGAACTCGAGGACGGCCCTCAGGACGTGGATCGTTCGCGGGTCGTGGGGTGGAACTTCGATCCGGGCGGGATCGGTGACCCGGACCGGCTTGTCGTCGAACGTCACGGCGACCGCGCGAGGGTTCTCCGCCGTCAGGCTGCGCCACGTCAGGCGCGCGATCCGGCCCCGGTCCCCGCGCCCCGGCTCGAGGACGAACGCAGCCTCGGCGTTCGCCCTCGGACGGTTGACCCACTGCCGCACGCGGCCGACCTCCTTCCCGCGCGCGTCCCGGGCGACCGCGACGAGCTCGTGCGGTGCCGGGTCGCACCCGAGGTCCACCCGCGCGAGGAACGGTTCGCGAAGCTCGGCAACGCGGCTCCCGTCCAGGAGGAGGTCGACGCGGTCGACTCCTCCGGTCGCGACGAGCTGGACATTCACGATTCCGAAGACGAGGCCGACGAATAGCGAAGCGAACGAGATCATGGGCCTCCAGCGTATCCTTCAGGCTACGACACCTCGTGGCACGAGAGGTGCGTCCCAAAGAGGAATCATGAAGAAGCCTGCCTGCCTGATCCTGGCCATTTTCCTGCTGGCGGGTTTCTCCGCCGCGCAGCCGACCGCCCAGGTCCCCCGAGTGACGGCCTCGACCGAGCTCACGTTGTTCAACCTCGATGTCGTCGTGACGACACCTTCTGGAGACGCGGTCCACGGTCTGAAGGCCGAGGACTTCGAGATCCGCCACGGCGGGAAGCTCATCAAGGCAACGAACTTCCACGAGGTGCGCGGGACGGCCTTCCCCGCCGTCAGCGTGCAGCCGATCCCGGCCGCCGAAGCCCAGGTGCAGACGGCGCCGCCCGCCCCGGTCGCCGAACCTCGCCCGAAGAGGCGCATCGTCCTCTTCATCGACCGGATCCAGATCCCCGAGCCGATCCAGCGACGCGCGCTCTTCGACTCGCTGAGGAAGCTCCTCTCGGACAGTCTCGAGGGGGACGACGAGGGAATGATCGTCGTCTGGGAGCGTTCGACCCAGACGGTCCTCCCCTTCACGACAGACGTCGGCGAGCTGGAGGCGATACTCGACCGGATAGAGGCCGGAAGCGGCCGCATCGCGACCGAGCAGGCGGATGTCGACGCGCTCCGCAGGGAGGACGCCTGGTTCCAGTCTCTGGCGGCGGATCCCCGGATCGGCACGGACATGGGCGGCTTCCAGCCCACCGCCGACGTGTACGCGCGGCAGGCCTATTTCGAGATGAAGGCGAAGACCGCCGCCCTGACGGGGCTGGCCGCGACGCTCGGCGGCATGGAAGGGAGAAAGATCCTCGTCTTCGTCTCCCACCGCTTCTCGCGCTACGCCGGCCTCGAGTTCTTCATCCGGGACCGCGACGAGGTGTCGGTCCTGGGGGATCCGCGAACCCAGAAGCTCGACACGATGCCTCTCCTCGAGAAGGTCACGAGGACCGCGAACGCGAACGGGGTCACCCTCTACACCGTCTTTCCGGCCGGAATGGACGCGCCCATGTCATCGGCTGCCGACGACCCCAGCAAGAACCCGGGCATCAACTCGACGATGCTCGGCGGGCGCGAGCAGATCGCTCTGAGTAACGAGCTGGAGGCCCTCGACTTCGTTTCCAGGAAGACCGGGGGCGTCACCGCGGTGGGCGCCGGCAACCTGCCGAAGTTCGTCGACCGCGTCTCGGCTGACCTCGACTCCTGGTACTCCCTCGGTTACCCGGCCCCTCCCGGCGGCGGGAACGCCGTCGGAGTGACGGTCCGGGTGAAGGACCGGAAGCTGACTGTTCGCGTGCGCGGCTCGTTGCTCGAGAAGACGGCCGCCGACCAGATGAGAGACCGCGTCCTCGCCCACCTTTTCCAGCCCGACGCCCGCGCCCGGATCCCGATCGACGTCGACGCGAGCCTCGCCTCGAGCACCGGGAAGTTCCGGATGAAGCTCGAGGTGAAGATCCCGATCGCCTCGCTCGTCCTCCTCCCGAACGCCAAAGGGGTGGCCGGCTCCTTCTCCGTCTTCGTCGCCTCCGTCGGTCCGAAGGGGGACTTCAGCGAAGTGACACGCCGGAGCCAGCCCTTCGAGATCGGCACGGCCGAGCTGGAGACGGCCAAGGCCGGTCACTACACCTACGAGGTCGTGATCACGACGAGCGGGCCGGACGCCCGGGTCTGCGTCGGCATCTGGGACGAAAACGGGAACGAGGCCGGATTTGCGGTGGTGAAGCCGTCGGGCCCGGGATAGCGGAGGGAGATACCATCCGCCGGATGGACTCCCAGCTCCTCGATCTCGCCCGCGCCTGGCAGGCCGCCGACCCCGACCGCGAGACCGCCCGCGAGGTATCCCGCCTCGTCGAGAGCGTCGACGAAGCCGAGCTCTTCGACCGCTTCCGTGGCGAGCTGGAGTTCGGCACCGCCGGCCTCCGCGGCCTTCTCGGCGCCGGCCCCAACCGGATGAACCGGGCCGTCGTGCGCCGGGCCACGGCGGGCGTCGCCCGACACCTCCTCGCCACGGTCCCCGACGCGGCCCGACGGGGCGTCGTCGTGGCGCGGGACGCCCGCCGCGGAAGCGACGTCTTCGCCCTCGAGACTGCCGGCGTCCTCGCCGCGCACGGCATCCGGGTCCACTTCTTCGTCGATCTCGCCCCGACCCCGCTCGGCGCGTTCGCCGTGAAGGCGCTCGGCGCGGCCGCGGGGGTCGTCGTCACGGCGAGCCACAACCCGCCCGCCTACAACGGCTACAAGGTCTACTGGGACAACGCCGCCCAGATCGTTCCGCCGGTCGACGCTGGAATCGCCGCCCGGATCGCGTCGTCGGGACCGGCGAATGCGATCCCTTTCCTCGCCCGCGCCGAGGCCGAGGCGCAAGGACTCTTCCTTCCCCTCGGGGACGACCTGGCCCGCCGTTACCAGGAGGCGATTTCGGCCCTCGTTCTCCATCCGGGCCAGGGGCGCGACCTCGGAATCGTCTACACGGCGATGCACGGCGTCGGAGCCCGCTTCACGCTCGACGCCCTCGGGCGGGCCGGTTTCGCGAACGTCCACCCGGTTCCCGAGCAGAACGAGCCCGACGGCGCCTTCCCCACCGTCGCCTTCCCGAACCCCGAGGAGCCGGGAGCCCTCGACCTCGCGCTCGCCCTCTGCGAGTCGACGAACGCCGACATCCTCGTGGCGAACGACCCCGATGCCGACCGCCTCGCCGCCGGCGCGCGTGACCGCGTCGGGCGGATGCGCCTCTTCTCGGGGAACGAGCTCGGCGTTCTCCTCGGGGCCTACTGCCTCACCTGGCGGGCGCCGCAGCCCGGGAAGCCCCTCGTCCTGACGTCGATCGTCTCCTCGAGCCAGCTCGGCACGGTCGCCCGCGACCTCGGCGCCGCGTACGCCGAGACGCTGACCGGCTTCAAGTGGATCGAGAACCGCGCCCTCGAGCTCGAGAAGTCCGAAGGCCGCACGACCGTCTTCGGCTACGAGGAGGCGCTCGGATACTCCGTCGGGGACGTGGTGCGCGACAAGGACGGCATCTCGGCGGCTCTCGTCTTCTCGGATCTCGCCGGCTGGTGCCGGGCCCGTGGCGTGACGGCGTGGCGTCAAGGTTCGCGGTCCCAGGTCGTTTGAGGCCGACGAATACCCGGAAATCGAGCGGGAGCTCGCCACTCTCCTCAAGGATCATTCGCCGGACGGTATTCGACGCGCGATCGAGTTCGCCGTCGTCAATCATGTGACGATGATTATTTCGGGCGGAACGTCGTCGGGGAAAACGACATTCCTCAACACGCTGCTCAAACATGTGCCGGAGACGGAGCGCGTCGTGTCTATCGAAGACACGCGCGAACTGAAACCGCCGCAGCCGAACTGGCTGCCGCTCGTCGCCTCGAAGGGCGGACAGGGCCTCGCCGATGTGACAGTCCAGGAGCTGCTGGAGGCCAGCCTTCGCCTTCGTCCGGATCGCCTGTTCCTCGGCGAGATTCGCGGCGCGGAAGCCGCGACCTTTTTGCAGGCGGTCAATACCGGTCATCCCGGCTCACTGACGACGCTGCATGCCGACAGCGCCTTTGGCGCGTTCCAGCGGCTGACGCTGATGACGCTGCAATCCAATCTGAAACTGACCAAGGCGGAAATCATCGAGTATGTGCGTTCGGTGGTGCCGATGGTGATTCAGCTCCGCCGGCGCCCGACGCGCGGCGTCGCGGAAATCTATTTTCGCGGCTACGGCGCGCAATAGTTGAAAGGGCGGGTCATGCGCGCTCTCGCCTATGGGATCATCGGGCTGATCGCGCTCGCCTGCGCCTTCTTCGCCTGGGAAGCGTCTTTCGCAGCGCTTATCGG
>CAVOJA010000152.1:0-8103 GCA_963696015.1 uncultured Holophagales bacterium | reverse complement strand
AGGTTCGTGAGGATGGCGATGTGGTCGTCCCCGTCCCGCGTCTCCTTCTCGACATGTACGAGGATCCGGCGGAGTACCTGCCGCTCTCCGCTCTCGTGAAGGACCTCGACTGTCTGCTCTGACACTGTCCCGGTGGGGCCCTTCCCCGCAGCCTTGCGCTCCGTGATGATCTTCGTCGGGAGGTTTCCATGCTGGCGGATGATGAAGAAACAGCCCTCCTTGGCGGCAATCCCCGCCAGGAAGCCGCGCGTGCAGAAGTTCCGGTCGGCGATCCAGACATCCCCTGCCGTGACGGTCGGCAGGACATCTTGTAGCAAGGCCCGCTCCTGGGTGTGCCCGTCCTCGCAAGGGAAGACATCGAGCGGGAGACGAAGGACGGGATCGAGAACGACCAACGACTTGCCCGGCAACGGTCCGGCCTTCAGGCCACGAAGCTCCTTGATCCTCTTCTGGCTGGTGGCCAGGCAGTTGCCGTCAAGCAGCTTGACGCGGTAGCCCGGCAGAAGGGGCTGCGGCTCGCCAGTCAGCCCCCGAATGGTCGAGGCAGCCTCTGAGGCTGCGAAACGCACGAGCGCGGCGGAGGTTTCCGGGTTGATATTCTTCAGCTTCTCGTACACCGCCACGAGGGATCCCCCCATCTGCTCCGGGGTGGCCTCGTAGGCGGCATGGACCGACTTGCGGCTTCCGATGACGACGTTCGCCGTCACGTGAACGAGGGTGGAGAAGAGGACCTGCCGGGTGTATTGGCCGTTGGCATTCGCCGCGAACCAACCGTCGAGGAGCTCAGGATTCAGGAAACGCTCGACCGTTCCCCGAGCTATGACGGAGACGGGGCTTCCCACAGCGAAGGCATCGAAAACGGCGGGCAGGCGAGCAGGGGTGGCTTGCGCTGGCATGGCGCCCTACTCTGGCGATTGAGCGTCGATTTGTCCAGTGTCTGCCTCCGAGAACACGGCACCACAGCAACCTCTGCGATGGGCCGGCGCCCATAAGCCACTGCCCGCTCAACCACTTCGCCTCGTGAGGGACACCTTTAAAGTGCTGACCCCTAACCCCATCCTCTCAGAGCCCTTCCCTCCCACTATGACTCGTCTTCTACAGTTCTGCGGCATCGTTCGCGGAGCGCGAAGCGGAAGTGGCGTGCGCACAATGTGTTGGCGTTTTCGTGTTTGGAATTCGATGCCGTTTGTAGTGCCAACTATACGGTTTAGAGCCCTTGAAAAGGCTGGTAAGACGGCTCATATTGGTGCTGTCAAACGGAGGACGGCATGTTCTTCCGCCGCAAGACCGTCAAGGGCCACACATATGTCCAAGTCGTCGAGAGCTTCCGTGACGGGGGCAAGTCCCGGCAACGGGTCCTTCTCAACGTCGGCTCCCTCGAGGAGCTCCGAAACTCGGGCCGCCTCGACGCCCTCCTGCAGTCGGGAAGCCGCCTCTCGGAGTCGATCGTCGTCCTGACGGAACACGACCGCGGCGAGCTCACCTCGACGCCCCCGGTGGCCATCGGCCCGACCTTGGTTTTCGAGCGACTGTGGGGCCAGACAGGATGCCGGGAAGTCCTGCTGGGCGCGAGCCGAGAGCGTCAGTTCCACTTCCCGGTGGAGCGCGCCGTCTTCCTGACGGTTCTGCACCGGCTCCTGGAGAGCGGTTCGGATCGCTCTGCTCTGCGGACCTGGAAGGAAGGGCACGAGATTGCGGAAACCGGGGAGCTCCGCCTTCAGCACCTCTACCGGACGATGGCGTTCCTTGGGGAGGAGCTCGCGCTGGAGGAGCAGGAGGGGGCGACGCCGTTCTCGCCACGTTGTGTGAAGGACGAGATCGAGGAGGCCCTGTTCAAGCGCAACCTCGACTTGTTCTCGCAGCTGGAACTGGTTTTCTTCGACACCACGTCGATCTACTTCGAGGGAGAAGGGGGCGAGAGCCTCGGTCAGCACGGGCACAGCAAGGACCACCGGCCGGACCTGAAGCAGATGGTCGTGGGGATGGTCCTGGACGGCGAGGGTAACCCGGTGTGCTGCGAGATGTGGCCCGGGAACACGACGGACGTGACGTCGCTGCTGCCCATCGTGAAACGGCTGCAACAGAGGTTCGGGGTCGTTCGGGTCTGCGTCGTGGCGGATCGCGGGATGATCAGCAAGGACACACTCGCGAAACTGGAGAGCCTGCACCTGGAGTACATCCTGGGGGCTCGGATGCGGAGCCAGAACGAGGTGAGTGAGGAGGTGCTTTCACGAGGTGGGCGCTACCACGAAGTCACGCCCGAACGGCGGGGCACGAAGGATCCCTCGCCCCTGAAGGTGAAGGAGGTGTGGGTCGGGACTCATCGTTACATCGTGTGCCGGAACGAGGAGGAGGCCCGCAAGGACGCTCATGACCGCGAGGCGATCCTGGCGGCGTTGAGAGAGGCCCTGCAGCGCGGAGAGAAGAGCCTCGTGGGCAACAAGGGCTTTCGGCGCTACCTCCGAACTCAGGGAACCGGGGTCTTCTCCATCGACGAGGCCAGGATCGAGGAAGAGGCCCGCTACGACGGCAAGTGGGTCTTGCGGACGAACACGACCTTGACGCCCACGGAGGTCGCCCTGACCTACAAAAGGCTGTGGGTCGTCGAGGAGATGTTCCGGTCGATGAAGACGCTCCTGGTGACCAGGCCCATCTGGCACAAATGCGACGAGACGATCCGGGGCCACGTCTTCTGCACGTTCCTCTCGCTCGTGCTGCGCAAGGCCCTCCAGGATCGCCTGGCGGCCGCGGGGGTGGACGAGGAATGGGCGACGGTCCTCGCAGATCTGAAGCGGTTCACGTACGTCGACGTCGAGCGCGACGGCAAGAAGTTCAGGATCCGTTCGCGCACGGCGGGGTGCGCAGGCAAGGTGTTCCAGGCTGTCGGCATCGCCATTCCGCGAGCCGTCGAGGTCGCGGACGCTGCGGTGGCCTCATGAACCGCCCGGACTCCCACCCGTCACGCGCGGCCCGATGTGATGCCAACGCTCTCGTGCCAGCCCGTAACTCACCTGTTCCCAGTGAAATGCATTTTGTCGGTGTAGAAGACGAGTATGACGGAGCCCTGCTATCCGCCTCGCCCGACTTGCGCCGCGCGGAGAAAATGAGAACAATCCGAATTTCGGCCTCTGATCTCCCCCTTGGACAGGGCCCGGATCCCAACGTGGACATCGGAATCTGCATGGCCGCCAACGTGCTCGCCCACAAGCTCTTGGGGCGAAATGACGTGAACCCAGAGCAGTCCTGGAACCTCACCCGCTGGCCCAGCGGCCTATCCGAGCCAGGCCCACATCGCCTCTTCGTCGCCTCCGCCGGGGCTTGGCGCGGCTACTTCGTGCTCGCCCCCGAAGCCCTCTTCAACCCCGACGATCCCGCCGCCCCCTTCACGCTCCTCTTCGATGCCCGCAGCTGGCACCCCATCAAGCCGGTCCCCGTCCGCGGCTTCCGCGGCTTCACCTACGCCGTCCCCATGCTCCCAGCCCCCGATTCCCCTCCCCAGCCGAGCCTCAAGCCACCGTCACCGAAATAGGGGCCACCCGCCGTCTTCCGATTTCGGCGCCACCGTCACTGAAGGCCATGCCTCATTTGCCGGAGAGTTCGTACCGCGCTCGCTCTTTGCGCGCCGGTTCAACGGCCGCCCGCTCCGTCCTCCACTCGGACGCTGCCTCCTCGCTCACGTCTCAGTATCTAGCTTGGTCGCGAGGATCTCCGACCGCCCTAGCCAGTAGCACGCGAGCGGGGCTGGGATTTTCACCGCCATCGCCTCGACGTTCTTGGTCGGAAGGCGCACGAGCCCGAAGTCGTCGGAATCGCGCGTGATGACGTACCCCTCCGTGACCTTGCGCTCGTCACAGAAGGCGGTGAGGCCCGCGAGCTTTCGCAGAGTGACGTCGGCGCGGTGCTTCACCTTGAACGGGACGAGCCGGCCGTTCACGTCGGCGATGATGTCGACCTCCTGCCCCTTCGGGCCTCCCCGCCAGTAAGAAAAGCCGATGCTCTGGGCGTAGTACCGCGTGTAGACGTGCTTGAAGAACGCCGTCTCGACCGCGAGGCCGAGAGCGGCCGCGTCTTCGAGGAGCGCCTTACCTCGCAGGAGGACGCTTGGGGCGATCGCCGGATCGGCGAGGTAGATCTTCTGCTTCCCGCGGAGGATCTCCTTGCCGTAGCCGAACGGCCGCAGGCGATAGATGAGGTGCGTGTGCTCGAGGAGCTCGATGAAGTTGTTCGCGGTCGGTTTCTTGACCTCGAGGCTCCGGCAGAGTTCCTGGACATCGAGGAGCCCCCCGTCGTGGAGGCAGAGGTAGAGAAACGTCTGCTCCAGCTCGAGGATGCGGCGCACGCCGTAGAGAGCCGTCATGTCGCGCTTGAGCACCTTGTCGACGATGTCCTCGCGGAGGAGCTTCTGCGCGAGCGAGATGCTTTCGATCTGTGCGATCTGCGGGAATCCTCCCCGGATCAAGTAGTCCTGGAAGGGTCCGACGAGATCCACGGCGAGCGCGCCGACCCGCGTGAACTGCGCGGGGGTCCAGGAGAAAAGCTCACGCAGCGAAGGCACATCCGGCAGCTTCGGAGTCGGGAGCCTCTTGATCTGGAGGAACTCGTAGAACGAAAGGGGCGCGAGTCGGACGGTGTGCCACCGTCCGGGACCGGATTCCTGCCCTTCCACGATGAGCGGAGTCGCCGAACCGGTCACGGCGATGCGACGCTTCGGTTCGAACTTCACCTGGTGCTTGATCCACGTCTGCCAGTCCTTGGCGTACTGGATCTCGTCGAGGAGGACGTATTCGACGTCACGCGCCGAGGGCTCGTATTCCTTCCATAGCCGCATGAGCCCGTCGAGCCCGATCAGCTTCAGGAGCGGGTGATCGAACGTCGCGTAGAGGATGCTGGTGGCCGGGACCCCCTTCGCGAGCAGCTCTTCAATCGCCTGGAGAAGGATCGTGGTCTTGCCGACCTGGCGGGCGCCGCTCAGGAGGAGGGCTCTCGGAGCGGGAGGCGCCGATAACCACGACTCGACCTCCCGAAAGGCGGCGCGCCGCCAGCGAGGCAGCTCCGGCACGCGGTTGCCGTCCCACCACGGGTCGAACTGCCGGAGGACGGCGATGAGCTCGGCGCGAGGGGCGATCACTCTCGAAATCTACCAAGAGTGTCAGCGTTAAGTCAAGTATACTTACCCTATATGGCACATATAAGCCGGTTCCACGAAATCACCAGCGGCTCCAGAACCCCCGTTTCTTCGGTGGCTGAACTCGGCCTCTTCGAGGGATCTGGTCTAATCCGGGCGTTTTGCGGCGGAGGCAGACCGATCAACTATGGGCGACGGCCTGGTCGCCCCACAGCAGCGTGTGACTGAGCTGCTCCGGCGGTGGAGCACCGGTGACGAGACCGCCTTCGAGGAGGCGGTCTCGCTGGTCTACGAGGATCTCTACCGCATCGCCCGACGAAAGATGGCCAACGAGCGCCCCGGGCACACCCTCCAGCCGACCGCCCTCGTGAACGAAGCCATCGCCGGGATCATGAGCTGGAATGGATACGCCTACGCCGACCGCGCCCACTTCCTCCGGGCGGCGTGTTTCGCCATGCGGCGCGTCCTTGTCGACTACGCCCGGAAGCGTGCCAAAGCGGTCCAGGCGGAGGTCTCGCTCGCCGAGGGCGATGTCGAAGTCCCCGGGGAGACGGGAGCCTCCGTCGTCTCCGCCGCCGCGCTGAGCCAGGCGCTCGACCGGCTCGCCGCCGAGGACCCGAAGACCGCTGAGGTCGCGACGCTACGGCTGTTTGCAGACCTCACCCTCCAGCAGATCGCCGAGGTCACCGAAACGACCGTCCCGACCGTCCACAGGAAGTGGGTCTACGCCAAGGCGTTCCTTCAAAAGGAGCTCTCCTCGTGACCGACGCCCGCCTCGTGAGGAAGCAGGATCTACTCTCTTCGCTGGCCCTCGCGCCGACCGAGGACCGACCCCGACTCCTTGCCGAGAACTGCTGTGACGATCCGGGTCTCCGGGCCGAAGTAGAGGCTCTTCTCCCCTACCTCGGAGCCCCGACGCCGTCCCCGGCGGGAGACCTCGAGGCTGCCCTCGAGGAGAAGCTCGCCGAAAGGTTCGTGGGAAAGGCCTTCGGGCCCTATACCGTCCAGCGGCTCCTCGGCAGGGGCGGGTTCTCCCGCGTGTTCCTGGCGACCCGGTCGTTCGAGGGGCAGGAGCGGACGTACGCCGTAAAGGTGCCTCTCTGGGGCTCCTTCGCCGAGGAGGTCGCGCGCTACCGCCTCGAGATCGCCGTCCTGAGTCAGCTCCGTCACCCGAACATCGCGGGCCTGGTCGACGTGGTTCCTGGCCCGGACGACCGGCCGCTCCTCGTCATGGACTACGTGGACGGTGCCCGGCCGATCACGCTCGCCGCCGCCGAGACCAGCCTACCGGTCCGACAGAGGATCGAGCTCTTCCTGAAGGTCCTCTCGGCGCTCAGCGCCGCGCACGAGCGCGGCGTCATCCACTGCGACCTCTCGGCTGGGAACGTCGTGCTGAGAGCGGACGGCGAACCCGTCATCATCGACTTCGGCATCGCGAAGGTCTCGTGGGAGCGCTCCGACACCGTCACGGTCGGCCCCCGGCCGCTTACGTACGAGTACGCCAGTCCCGAGCAGTACCGCGGAGAGGCCCTCACCGTCCGCACCGACATCTACTCCGCAGGCGTCCTTCTCTACGAACTCCTCGCTGGTGCCCTGCCCTACGACGTCGATCGGAAGGACACCGAGGCGTGCCGGCGGACGGTCTGCGACGTGCCGGCCGAACGTGCGAGCCAGCGGGCGCTTCGGTTTTCGGGACCCGCCCCAGGGCCGGTCCGGTCCGTGGCGAAGCAACTCCGCGGGGACCTCGACGCGATTCTGGGCAAGGCGCTCGAGAAAGACCCCACCCGTCGATACGAGTCCGCGAATTCCTTTGCAGAAGACCTCCGGGCCCATCTGGAGCTCCGCCCCGTCGTGGCGAAGGCGCCGGGCGGCTTCGAGCGGTCCTGGCGTTGGGCGAGGCGCCACCCGGCGATCTCGGCGACGGCGGCTCTCGCGGTCATCCTCTCCATCGGCTTCGGCACCTTCCACGTCGTCCGCCTCGAACGGGAGCAGGCGCGCGCCCGGAAGATCGCAGCGGCGTTCCGCGACGTCCTGCGGGGATTCGACCCGGCGGCCGTGGCGAAGAATCCGGTGACCGTGCGAGACCTGCTGGATCAGGCCGCGGCAAAGGCGGAAGACCAGCTGAAGGACGAGCCGCTCGTCCGAGGGGCGGTCCTCGAGACGCTCGGGACGACGTACTCGTCGCTCGGGGACCTCGATCGGGCCGAGAAGCTGCTCCGCGAAGCGGTCAAACTTCGGAAGGGCGAGTCGCTCGCCGAGCGGGCGGAGAGCCTCATCGCACTGGGTGCGACCCTCCAGCGGCGTGGGCAGCTCAAGGAAGCGGAGCCGGTTCTCCGGGAGGCTCTGACGCTGCGGATCAAGGACCGAGGGGCGTTCGACAAGGCGGTGGCCGAGTGCATGACGACGCTCGCCATCGTCCTGAAAGACCAGGGGAACACGCGGGAGGCGATCTCGCTCATCGAGCGCTCGCTCGTGATCGAAGAGAAAGTCGCCCCGGGGAGCGACGCGGTGCTCGAGTCGCGTAACGAGCTCGCGAACATCCTCATCGAATCGACGAGCGACGACCAGAAGGCCATCGCTCTCCACGCCCAGAACCTCGTCGACCTGCGGAAGTACTACGGAGAGAGCCATCCGTACGTCGCGCTGGCTCTGAACAACATCGCCCGGGCCGAGACGGACTCAGGCCGCTACGCGGACGCGGACCGACACTTCCAGGAGGCGCTCGCGCTCCAGCGGAAGATCTACGGCGGACCACACCCAGAGACGGCGCTCACGCTGCACAACTACGGCTTTCTCCGCCTGGACGAGGGGAGACTCGAGGAGGCCGAGGCGCTGACGCGCGAGGCGCTCGAGATGCGCCGGAGCGTCCTGCCGAAAGGGCACTCGGACCTCGCGATGAGCCTCGACAATCTCGGCCTCATCGTGAAGCGCCGCGGGCACCTCGACGAGGCCGAAGCGTGTTATCGCGAGTCGCTCGA
>CAVOJA010000151.1:0-53286 GCA_963696015.1 uncultured Holophagales bacterium | reverse complement strand
CGAAACTCCGGGCGCTACCGCGACGCCCGGACGGCCGCGGCGTTCTGGAGGCAGGTCGCGCGAGAGCTGGACGACGCCTGCGACCGGGGGCGGCTCGCGTGCGGGCCGAATCCGCGGTCGATGACGCCCGCGGAGGCGACCGCGCAGCTCCCCGCGGTTCTCGCGGACCTTCCCCGGACCCTCGCGTTTCTGGCTTCTTCAGTGGACTCTGCCCCGGCACTGCGGGATGCCGCGTGGAGCCGGGGTTCGAGGGAGTCCCGCATCGTCTTCGCCCGTACGACACGCGAGCGGCTGGCTCCCGCGGCGGACGAACCGCGCTGGCTCCGCGTCTACGGCTGGGCCTTCCAGAGAGGGGGGGCTCCCGTCGACTGGAGGGTTCTCGGTAAGGACGGCGCGCCGGTTCCCTTTGGCGGTCGCCACCTGGCGAGCGGCGACGTCGCCGCCGTGATGGGGGCGCCGGAGGCGGCGACCGCGAGGGTGGAGGTCCTGGCCTCCTGCCCCGGGCCCTGCGTCGTGGAGCTCGTCGATTCGGGCCGGCGTCTCGTGGCGTTCGACCCGATCGCGCCGGGCGAGCGGCTCGGGTCCCCCCCGAAAGCGCTCGAGATGAGCATCGACGCCGTGCAGGTCGCGCCGCCTCCGACGGGGCCAGGAGAGTACGAGCGGAACGAGACGCGATTGACCGCGCTGAGGGGGATCGCTCGCGCCTACCGGCGAATCCTGACTCCGGGCCTCCCGGTGGCCGTCGTGCTTTTCGCCCTCGCGACGGGTGCCGCGGCGCTTCGCCGAAGGGGCGGCCCCGGGGTCGTCGTCGCGGGCGCGCTCCTCGCCGGACTCGTCTCGCGCGTGGCGCTGCTCGCCCTCATCGACCGGATCTCGTTCCCGGCGCTCCACTACCTCTACCTCGCGCCGGCCTACCCGCTCCTTTATGTTTTCGTCGTCCTCGCCTTCGTTTCCGCGGCCGGGGCGCTCGGCACAGCCGGCGCCGCGGATCACGAGCTGGAGCGTTCCGCCGCGAAGGCCCCGGGCCCCCAGGCGCGCTCGAAGTCGGGGTAGAGGCGCGCCGGGGAGTGCCTGCTATGCTCGCCGACGTGACCACCGCGCGCCGGGCGGCGACGCCCCGCGGCCCCTTCGACCGCTTCCCGGCCCGGTTTGGTTGGATTATCGCCGGGGCGCTCCTGGCGCTGCTCGCCGCATGGATCCAGTCGGTTCTCCCCCTGACGGCGATCGGCGGCGCCAGCGCGGACGACGCTCTTTACGTGAGGCTCGCCGCCTCCGCCGCGCGGGGAGAGTGGCTCGGCCCCTACGACGAGTCGACGCTCGCCAGGGGCCGTTCTTCCCGCTCTTCGTGGCGGCGGCCCTCCGCGCCGGGGCACCGCTCTTCGACGCCGAGCGGGCGCTCTACGTCGCGGCCTGCGCGCTCTTCGTCCTGGCCGTCGCTCCGGTCGTCCGCGCGAAGTGGGGGCGACTCCTCCTCTTCTCTGTCCTCGTTCTGAACCCCGTCGTCGTGACGCGCGCGGTGCGGGAGGGGCTCTACCCCGCGTTGACCCTGCTCGTTCTCGCGGGAGGCGTCGGCATCCTCTGCTGGCTCCCCACGTCGCACCGGCGTGCGGCGGCCTGGGCCGGCCTCTGCGGAGTTTCGCTCGGAGCGCTCTGGCTGACCCGCGAGGAGGGGATCTGGATCGTCCCTTCGGTGGCACTGCTCCTCGGGGCTGCCGCCCTCCGCGCGGCGACGGATCCCGCGGCGAGGCCTCGCCTGCTTCGAGCCGCGGTCCTCGTCCTCCTGCCGCTCCCCATCGCGGCAGTCTGCGTCCAGGCGGTAGCCCTCCGGAACCGGGTGGCTTATGGCGTCCGGACGGCGTGCGAGTCGACGGACCGCCCGTTTACCTCCGCCTACGGTGCGCTCGCCCGGATCGTCCCTTCCGAGAGGAAGGCGAAGGTCCCGGTTCCCGCGGACGTCCGGCAAAAGGCGTACGGGCAGAGCGAGGCCTTCCGGCAGCTCGAGCCCTTCCTGGAGGGAGCGGTCGGGGCCAGCTGGTCGGCGATCAGCGCCGCGAACCTGCCGGAGACGGCAGGCGAGATCGCGGGTGGCTGGTTCCAGTTCGCGCTTCGCGAGGCCGCCGCGAAGGCGGGCTTCTATCGGGACGCGACCACGGCCGCCTCCTGCTGGCGGCAGGTCGCCTCCGAGCTGAACGGGGCGTGCGCGGCGGGGCGACTCGACTGCCTTCCGGAGAGGCACACGCTGGCGCCCGTGGGGGCGCTCGCGCTGGCACCCACGGTGCTCCGCGGCGTGCCGGACAACTTCGCCCTCTTCTGTTCCTCGATCGGCGCGAGCTCCTCCCGGAACCTCGGGTCGAGCAGCGGCCCTCCCGGCGCTCGCCTCCTCTTCGCGCGGGTCACGCGCGAGACCCTCGCGCCGGGGGCGGAGGACCGCCGCTGGGTGACGATCCGCGGCTGGGCGTATCGCGCCGGCGCGCCTCCGCTTGAGTGGAGGGCTCGAGCGCCCGATGGGACCCCGCTTCCGGTGGCCCAGAGCTGGTCCCCGAGCGGCGACCTCGTCGAGTGGTTCTCCGACCTCTCCGCGAGCCGGGCGCGCTTCCGCCTCGAGGCGTCGTGTCCCGGACCGTGCGCCGTCGAGCTGACGGCGGCGGGGTCCGTCCTCCTGCGCTTCGAGCCTTCGGCGCCGGACGAGAGGAGCGGACCGATGCCCGCCGACCTGAAGCTCTGGCTCGACACGGTTCAGGTCCGGCCGCCCGAACGTGCCGGCGACCGCTGGGGATTGGACGACCTGCGGCGCCGGGCCCTCGACCGGCTCGCGTCGGCCTATGCCACGGGCCTGGGGCTGCTCCTACCGGCCGCGGTCGTCCTCTTCGGCGCGACGGCGGCTTGGGCGCTCGTCCGCCGACGGGCGCGGGTGCCGGTTCTCGTCGGGGCCGCGCTCCTGGGAGCCGTCGTCTGCCGGATCGTCCTTCTCGACCTCGTCGACCGGACCTCGTTCCCGGCGCTCCATCCGCTCTACTTCGCGCCGGCCTATCCGCTCTCCTACGCCTTCATCTTCGTCGCAGTCGCTTCCGTGGCCGGAGCGCTCCGGCGCGTCCCGGCCGCGGAGCGGCCTTCGGGCTACCTCTGGACGAAGGCCACGACCTTGGGCTTCACGAGGCGTTCGAAGTCCGAGTAGGCGAGCTTCATCAGCTCGGTGTGGGAGCCGGCGTTGAACGCGATCTCGGCGTCCTCGGACAGCCTCGGTGCGACGTAGACGTCCATGCCGTAGAGGTTGCCGAACGGGGGCATCGCTCCGGCTTCGCAGTCGGGGAAGAGCTCGCGGAACTCGGCCTCGCTCGACAGGACGACGACCCCTCCGCCGGTGACGTCGCGCAGGACCTGGAAGTCGACGCGCTGCGAGGCCGGCAGGACGACCATCACCGGCTTGCCGTCGACCTTCACCATGACGGTTTTGGCGAGCTCCTTTCCTTTGACGTGCGCGGAGGCGGCGATCTCCTGCGCGGTGTAGGCCGGCGAGTGGACGATCGATACCCAGCGGACGCCGTTCTGGTCGAGGAATTCCTTCAGCTTCCGGACGGGCATGGGGCCCTCCTTTCCGGCCGAACGGGGCACGCCCCGGCCGGCCCGTACGCGGGCGCTCGGGTCGTCTCGGTGTGGTGCGGCGCGCTCATGCCGTCACCTCCGAACCGGTTGGGTGGTTCAGGGGAATTCTATTCCCGCAACCCGGCCGAAGCGCGCTGCGAGACAGCGTAGCGAGGCCGCGGCGCGGGTCGTCGGATGCTCCACGTGGACGAAGAGCCTACCGGGACCGACGCTGACCCTGTGCCCGGTTCAGTCTCCCCTGGACAGCGTCTCCGCATTCCTCCCGAACCGTTCGAGCTGGATCTCCTCGAGAACGGTGGCGAGCTCGGGGCGCTGGGCCAGGAGGGCCAGAAGGTCGGGTCCGGCGAGCCAGAGGAGCTCCGTGTCGGTGACGGCGGCGACGCTCGCCGTCCGAGGGCGCGAGCGCACCGTTGCGAGATCACCGAAGAACTCGTGAGGCGTCAGGAGCGCGAGAGCGACATCGCGTGGTCCCCGTCTCACCGTCACCCGGACGGCCCCGCGCCGGACGAGGTAGAGGCCGGCGTCGCTCGCCCCTTCCCGAATCACGACTTCCCCCGGTTTCGCGGCGACGGGTTTCAGCTGCCGGGCGAGAGCGTCGCGATCGGGGCGGGGCAGGTGGCCGAAGAGGCGGGAGCGCCCCAGGACGCCGTCGAGGACCCGCTCGGAGAAGAGCCGCGAAAGGGCCTCGGCGACGTGACGATGCTTCTTCACGAGCGGGGTGAGCGCGTTCCGGTCGAGCTCGAGAAGGTCGACGCGCGTCCGTGCCTGGACGGTGGCCGTGCGCGGGACGCCGCTGAGGAAGGAGATCTCGCCCGCGACATCGCCCGGGCCGAGGAGCCCGAGAAGAACCGGCGCGCCGTCGTCGCCTTTGGCCGAGACGACGAGCTCCCCGGCGGCGACGAAGGAGAGGGAGCTCCCTTCGTCGCCCTCCGCGAAGAGCCTCTCTCCGGCCGCGAGCGTCCGGAGGTGGATCCTCTCGAGGACGAGCTCGAAGAGAAACGGCGGGATGTCCTTGAGGAGCGGGATCTCCTTCCGCAGGGCGTGGACCTTCTCCGACTTCCTTCGCCGTTCGGCCATCTCGGCGGGAGGCGGGGCCACGGGCCCGCCGGTGGCTGGCGCTTCCGCCTCCGCCTGTGCCTTCGCTTTCGCGGTCGCCTTCGCGGTCGCCTCGAGGATCTTCTTCAGCTCGATCTGCGAGAGGAAGCTGGACGTGACCTCGGCCTTCGGATCGAGCTCCTCGACCTTCTTGTAGACGGCGATCGCTTCGACGAGCTTCCCTGCCTTCTGGAGTCGTGGTCCGGCCCGATTGAGCACCTGGACCGCTTCCCGGCTTTCGCCGCCCGACGCGAGGGCGTCGGCGAGGCGGAGGACCGCGGCGGTGTCGCCCGGATCGCCGCGCAGCCGGCGCCGGCACTCCTCGACGGTTTCTCTCAGGCGGCCTTCACCGCTCGTCCGGCTTTCGAACAGGGTCACGGACTGATCGTACGACGGGAGCGGCCTGGCGGCGGGCGGCTCTCCGGCTCCGGCATTGCTGCATTGCAGTAAGATCGGAGAGGACAGGGTGGCCCATCCCGGGGCCCCCGAGGAGGCCGAAATGAAAGCCGAGCCTCGCTCCTCCAGCCGAGAAGCCGTGATCCTGGTGGAGGAGCCGGCGACCACCTGCACCAACTGCCCGGTCTGCGGAAGCGAAGAGTGCCTGATGCTCGAGGAGCTCGGGACCTACTGCGCGACGATGACGGCCACGAGCCTTGCGAACAGGGAGGCGGACCGGACGCGGCACTGAGGAGCGCCGGGAGGGACGGGAGCCGCCCGACGCGCCTATCATCGCCTCGTTGCTCTCCGTGTTCGTCCTCCTGGCAGCAGCTCCCGGAGGGGACCAGGCCTTCGAGAGCGGTCGAGCGCCGGTCCCCGTCGTGACGGAGCTCCTGCGAGCTTTCGTGATCCCGGCCGCTTCCGCCGTGGCGATCGCCACGCTGGGTCTCGTCGCCCTCCTCTTCTTCGGCCGCGACCGGAACCGGCGGGACCTTCTCCTCTATGCCCTCCTCGCGGCGGGCCTCACGACCTATCTCGCCGCGGGTCTCCCTCTGTGGTCGAACGACCCCGGGCGACTTCGCGCCGCGCTCGCCCTCCTTCTCCCGGCTCTCGCCTATCTCCTGCTCCTGCGTTTCCTCGAGCTGCCTCATACCCGCGTCCGGCTCGCTCTCCTCGCCCTCCCGGCTGCGGGCCTCGTTCTCGTGATCGCGGTCCCGTCGGCGGGGCGGGTGTCGGGATGGCTGGAGGCCGCCTCTCTGATCGTCTTCGGGGGGGCAGCCCTCCTCGATCTCGCGAGACTCCATCGGCCCGACGGCGCCCTGCTCTTCGCGGCGACGGCGGCCCTCCTCCTCGCCGCGCTCTTCGACGCCGCCGTCTCCCGGGACGTTCTGCTTCCCGGCCTGTTCCCGCCGCCCCTCGTGGGCCCCGCATTCCTGCTCTTCACGGCGCTTCTCCTGGTGGCCGTCGCGGACCAGGGGCGGATGATTCTCGAGCGGGCGACGACCGACTCCCTGACCGGGCTCCCGAACCGGGCGACGTTCCTGGATCGGGCCCGGCGGGAGCTGGCCCGCGCGGAGCGCAGCGGCAGCTCTCTCGCCCTCGCGATGCTCGACATCGACCGTTTCAAGCGGTTCAACGACCGCTACGGCCACCAGGCCGGCGACCGGGTCCTGGCTCAGGCCGGCCGGGCCGTCGCCGGAGCCGTGCGCGGCATCGACATCGCGGGGCGCTATGGCGGCGAGGAGCTCGTCCTCGTCCTCGTCGACGTGGAGGCGGATGCGGCCATGGCCGCGGTCGAACGGGTCCGGGCCGCCATCGCCGAGGTCCGTCTCCCGAACGTCCAGGAGGCCGTGACGGCGTCGGCGGGAGTGGCGCTGCATCACGGCGCCTTCGACAGCGCCGACGTCGCCGGGCTGATCCGGAGGGCGGACCAGGCGCTCTACAGGAGCAAGGCCGAGGGCCGCGACCGGACCACGCTCGAATCGCGAGGTCCGGATCGCCCGACGTCGCCTGCCGAGGTCCGCTACCGCTGACGCGTTGCCCGGGCCGCCCGACCGGTGACTCCGGCGCCCACCGCCTCGATGGACGGGAATCCGGATCGGTTGCGGCGCGCCGCCTGCCCCCGAAGCCGCTGGTAAGATCTGCTTTCGATGTCCGCTGACACCGGAATCCGCGATGTGGTGACGGGGCTCTACGTCCGCGAGTATTTCGACGACGTCATCGCGCGCGAGCTGGAGCGGTCGCGCCGCCACGAGATCCCGCTCTCGGTCGTGTCGGTCGTGATCCGCGACTTCGGCTCTGTTGCGGCGGCCGGCGAGGAGGCCACCGTCTCCGTCCTCGTGGAGATTGCGCGGGAGCTGGGACGGAACGTTCGCGAGACGGATCACCTCTTCCGGTGGGAGGAGGACGAGTTCCTGCTCCTCCTTTTCGGGGCCGACGGAGCCGCCTGCGCGCAGAAGGTGCAGCAGCTCGACCAGATCTTCCGGCCCTGGCGGGACGGGAACGGACCGGTTCCGGTCGCGGTCCGGATCCGGGTCGGCGGCGCCACCCACGAGAGCGACATCGTGTTCGCCTCGGTTCTGCAGGCCGCCCGCGCGATGGCCCGGCCGGGCGTCGCCGTGGTGCCGATCGAACGATCCTAGAATAGAAAATCAAGACCTGACCCCAATCGCCGGACGAGGCGGAGGGGGAGGCCGATGACGTTGGAGGGGGTCCCGGAGATCCGCTCCACGAAGAGCCCGCCGAGGCCCTGCAGGGCGTAGGCGCCCGCCTTGTCGGCCGGCTCGCCGGAGGCGACGTAGGCGTCGACCTCGTCGTCGGTCATCGGAGCGAAGACGACCTCGGTCGTCTCGCGCCCCGACACGAGAACCCCGTCCCGTGCGAGCGCGACCCCGGTGACGACGTCGTGCGCTCGGCCGCGGAGAACGCGAAGCATCCGCCGGGCGTCCTCGTCGTCGCAGGGCTTCCCGAGCGCCGTCCCGTCGAGGACGACGATCGTGTCCGCCGCGAGGACGACGGTTCCCGCCGGCGCCGAGGACGCCACGGCCGAGGCCTTGGCGCGGGCGAGCCGCTCCGCGGCATCGTGGGCGTCCTCGCCCGGGAGGAGCGACTCGTCGACGTCGGCCGGGCGGACCTCGGGCTCGAGCCCGAGGGCGCGGAGGAGGTCGAGGCGGCGCGGAGAGGACGAGGCGAGGAAGAGACGGGGCCGGCTCACGGAGGCTGAGTTTAGGGGTAGTAGCCGCTGATGGTCCGCGCCTCGAGGTTCGTCGGGGTCATCTTCACCTCGATCTTCCGCCACGCCGATCCCTTCCTCACCGGGGGCGTGTAGGTGAGGAGGTACTGGCTCCGGAGCTCCTCGTCGATCTCCTTGTAGACGCCGGCGAGTCCCTTGGCCGAGTCGACGTAGTAGACGGCACCGCCGGTCTCGCGAGCCATCCGGTTGACCTTCGCCCTCACGTCGAACTGCGTTCCGCCGATCTTGAGCCCGATGAAGTAGATCGCCACGCCGGTCTTGCGTGCGTAGTCGAGGGCCGCCTCGAACGTGAACTTCGAAGCCCGGTCGGCACCGTCGGTCAGGATGACGTAGGCCTTGCGCCCCTTGGTCCCCTGGTACTGGTAGAGGCCGTAGACGACGGCGTCCCAGAGGGAGGTCGATCCCTGGGCCCTGAGGCCCGCGAGCGCCTGTGCAAGCCGCTCACGGTCGGTCGTGAAGCGGGAGACGAGCTGCGGCTCGTTGTCGAACGTGACGAGGAATGTGCGGTCGCGCGGCGTCATGATGCTCTTCAGGAAGTCGTTCGCGGCCTTCTGCGCCTCGGGGAGGGTTGCCTCCATCGATCCCGACGTGTCGACGCCCACGCCCAGCGACAGGGGGAGGTTCGTGACGACTTCGAAGGCGTCGATCGCCTGCTCGACGCCGTCCTCCAGCACACGGAAATTCGTCTTCGCGAGTCCCGTGACGGGGCGCCCCTTCGCGAAGACCGAGGTGTACAGCTCGACGGCCTGGACGTCGACCTCCGAGAGGTACTTCGGCGCGTTGATGTAGCGGACGTCCTCGCTGACGTCCCCGTCCTCGAGCGTGGCCACGACGCGGAGGAATCCGATCTCTTCCCGGCGCGGGACGTCGACGGTCTGCTGGAAGGGAGGCTGGTAGAGGGTGGCGGCGCGCGTCTCGTTGACGAAGATCTCGAGCTTCTGGAGCTTCTTCGTCTCGGGAACGGCGACGTCGGCGACGACGCGCACGGCACCGAAGATGCTGATGCCCTTCTCCGGTGCGGTGATCTTCACCCGGAACGCCTCGCGCCCCTCGTTCAGGACGAGCTCGTCCTCGGAGAGCATCTTGCCGTCTTTCGAGAATCCGGCGACCTTGATCGTCCGCTTCCGCGGGAGCTCGCCGAGGTCGAGGTCGGCCTCGAAGGGGGGCCGGCGGTCGGTGACGATCTTCCGCCCGTCGAGGGAGAACTCGGCGAAGGCGATGTCGTCGGAGCTGGCACGCGTCTCGAATTTCACGACGCCGGTCGCGAACTCGCGCGCGATCGGCAGGAGCGTGAGGGCGCCTCGCTCGTTCGGAGAGGAGACGAGGCGCGCGAGAGCGGCCTTCGCCGACTCGCGGGCCGCCTTCTCCTCGGGGGAGAGGAGCTGGTCGGGCGACTCGGGGACGACGACCTTCTCGTCGATGAGGGCGGCGGCGTTGCGGTTCGAGTCGGCGATCTTCACCTTCAGGCGGTACTCGCCGGGGTAGAGGAAGCGCTCGACGTTGAGGGGGAGGAAGGCCCCCTTCACCGTCGAGGCGGGGAAGTCGAAGCGATACCGGAAGTTGTCGACGAGCTTGCCCCCCCTGACGATCTCGCCGATGACGTCGAGGTCGTAGAAGGTCTCCTCGCCGAGCGCCTTGGTCCCGAGGGTCGCGCGCTCGAGGAGGACGGAGATCTCCATCCGGATCTTGCTCGCGACCATCTCGGGGAAGCGGAGGACCCGCTGGACCGGGAGCTTCGCCGCGGCCGGGTCGACGTCCGTCGTCATCAGGAGGATCTTGTCGACCCCTTCCACGTCGGGCTTCGGGCCCTCCTTCAGGTCGTCGACCAGCCGCTGGGCGCCCATCGTCCCGAATATGCCTGTGGCGGACGACATCGCGCCGTTGATCTCCCTCCACTCCGCGCAGCGCGTGACGTCGACCGTTCGGCCGGCGCCGATCCCCGTGAGCCCGGCGATGCCTCCGACGAGGAGCGCCTGGGGGCCTTCGAGCGGCGTCCAGAGCCGGAAGTCGCCCGTCCCGAAGGGCTGGTAGAAGAGGAGCGTGACCTTGCTCATCCGGAGCGACTCGAGGCGCTCGTAGAACCAGATCTCGAGCGGGTTGTAGATGTCCTGGCAGTCGATGCGCCGGAAGCCGTCGGGCGGGCCGTTGATGAGGAAGATCCTCCCCTGGTCGGTGTTGACGTTCCGGTAGCGCTCCTTGACCGTCTGGAGTCTCAGCTCGTAGATCTCCCTGAACGCGACTCTCTGACCGTCCGAATCGACCGAGCGCCGCTTCCAGAAGTCCTCGATGAAGCGGTCCCGCTGGTAGTCGGAGCCGAGGCGGAGGAACGTCGCTTCCTCGACCTCGGCGAGGATCGGCTCGACGTCGGACAGGAACAGCCTGTACCGGTCGGGCAGGGCCGCGATGGCCAGCTTGCGTTCCTTTCCCGAGAGCTTCTTTGCCGAGAGGACGAGGGGTGCCGCTGCCCCGGCCGGGGCCGAGGCCGTCGGGCCCGAGAGGGGGACGGCGAGGGCGGCGCGCTCGCGCAGGCCTCCGGCGGTGTCTGCCTGGCGGGAGGAGATCGCCCGGTAGGCGGCCTGGACGAGAGTCGCATCGGCGCAGCCGAAGGCGTTCTCCGTGAGAGCGTCGAGCGGCTTGTCGGCCTGGGACTTCGGCGCGAGGAGCACCGACTCGCCGTCGATGACGGTCCAGTAGCGGGAGATCCCGGTCCCCGGCTCGGGGAAGAACAGCATCCGGACGTTCGTGCCGAGGAGGCGGTGAGTGAGGTAGGTCCAGACCTCGACCCGGGCGAAGAGGTTCGGGCAGGAGACGATCCGGCGCGCGTCAGGCCCCCCCCCGGAGGCGACCCACACGGAGGCACGATCGTCGTCGAGACGGCCGAAGAGGGTCATCGCCTCGGCCCGGAGCGACTGGGTCGGGTCGGGGCCCTGGCTGGTGACCGCGACGCCCTTCGAGGCGTCGGCGGGGATGGCTGGAGGCGCCTGCGCGGGCGCATCGGCTGATAGGAAAGCCGAAGCCACGAAGGCGAGCCATCGAGCCTGGATCCGGACCATGGACGTTCCTCCTTGGCACCCGCCTTCAGACCTTGCAAGATGGGGACCGTATCCGAAGTGTACGGCGCGCACCGGGAAGGGTTCGTGAGGGAGGGCACGAGCCCCGCGCCCGCATCACTAGAATCCTCCGTAATGACCGTTCGCCGGCCGGTCTATGCCGATCACCACGCCACGACACCCCTCCGTCCCGAGGCGCTCGAGGCGATGCTCCCGTGGCTCACCTCCCTCGCGGCCAATCCTTCCTCGATCCACGCCCCGGGCCGGGCGGCGAGAAACGCGGTCGAATCGGCGCGTGAGGCGGTGGCGTCCGCCCTCGGCGTCCGACCGGACGAGATCGTCTTCACCTCGGGTGGGACGGAGTCGGACTCCCTCGCCGTCAGAGGTGCGGCCCTGGCCGCTCGTGAGCGGGAACCGGGGCGGAGCCGCGTCGTCTTCTCTGCCGCAGAACACCCCGCCGTCCGCGAGGCGGGGCTCTCCCTGGCCGAGGACGGCTTCGAGCCGGTCGAGGTGCCGGTCGACGGAGACGGGTTGCCCGTCGAGGACGGACTCGTGTCCGCGCTCGACGGGAAGGCGGCGGTCGTGTCGCTCATCCTCGCGAGCAACGAGACCGGCGCCGTGAACGTGCTGATGCCGGAGGCGGCGAGGATTGCGCACGCGGCCGGGGCCGTCGTCCACACGGACGCCGTCCAGGCCGTGGGAAAGATTCCGGTCCGGCCCGGAGAGCTCGGGGTCGACCTGCTTTCGTTCACGGGGCACAAGTTCGGAGGACCGAAAGGGGCGGGGGGGCTCTGGGTGAAGAATGGCCTCCGCCTCCGGTCGCTCTTCAAGGGCGGCGGACAGGAAAGAGGTCGTCGCGGAGGGACGGAAGACGTACCGGCCATCGCGGGGCTGGGAGCGGCGCTGACGGCGGCGGTCGCCAGGATGGATGCGGAGGCGCTTCGCCTCGCAGCGCTGCGCGATGCCTTCGAGGCGGGGCTCCTCGTCCGGGTCCCCGGCACGCGCGTCAACGGTCCCGGGGTGGCGCGGGGGGAGCGCCTTCCAACGGCCAGCTCCGTCACCTTTCCCGGCGCCGACGGCGAAACGCTCCTGGCGGCGCTCGACCTCGAAGGTGTTGCCGCCTCGTCCGGGTCGGCGTGCGCGTCGGGAACTCCGTCTC
Organism: uncultured Holophagales bacterium; assembly: GCA_963696015.1. Taxonomy (GTDB): domain Bacteria; phylum Acidobacteriota; class Thermoanaerobaculia; order UBA5066; family UBA5066; genus UBA5066. The sequence goes on along the minus strand of CAVOJA010000151.1, from coordinate 41,189 downwards.
CCAGCCGGGTCCTTCTCGCCTGCGGAATGCCCGTGGCCGAGGTCCGCGCGACGCTCCGGTTCTCCTTCGGCTGGACGACCTCCGAGGCCGACGTCGCGACGCTCCTCGAGATCCTCCCGGGCCTGGTCGCTCGCGCCCGGGCGGTCTGACGGCGGCCGCACGCGCCGGCCGGGACGCCGCCTGAGCTTTGCCGATGCCGCACGGCTTGATCCCCGAGACCGGGAAGTGTCTAATGAGGCAGGTTCCGTTCAGGGTATCCGCGGGGGAGATGCGTTGATCATCCAGTGCTCGGCATGCAAGACGCGCTACCACTACGACGAGGCCCGCTTCGCGGGGGCCCCGGCGAAGAAGATTCGTTGCACGAAGTGCGCGACGGTCTTCGAGATCCGAAACCCGACCCTGAACGCTCCTCCGCCGGCGGGATTCCAGGCCGAGGAGACGAGCTCGTTCGGGGCGCCGATGCCGAGCTCGGATGACTTCAATTTCGACACGACGATCATGGGCTCCCACCGGAGGAAGCCGGCCGAGGTCCCGCCGCCCCGGGTCATCGCCGCTCCCGCGCCGGCCCCGGCACCCGTCGCCCGCACGGGCACGGCCGAGTTCGCGAAGCCTCCGGTCGCCGCGTCCGCCGCCGCGGCATCGGGGAGGAGGCTTCGGCTCCCCGACTGGGAAAAGCTCTCTCTCGCCTGCATCGCCGGGCCGGAAGCCGGCCGGATCTTCGAGATCGACAGGGCGCGGATGGTCATCGGCCGAGCCGGGTCCGATATCCTTCTCAACGACCCCGAGTGCTCGCGGCAGCACGCCGCAATCGAGGTCTCCGACGACAAGGTCTTCCTCGTGGACCTCGGCTCGACGAACGGGACCTACGTCTCAGACAAGCGGATCTCGCAGCACGCGCTCGAGAACCGGTCCGAGTTCGACGTCGGATCCTCGACGCTCATGCTGATTCGGACTCGGAAGGAGTAGGCGCTACTTTCTCTCCAGCGCGGTCGAGACCGCCTCGAGGGTGGCGGGCAGGCTTCGGGGTGGGTTCGAATGGCGTGCCCCGCTCCCGTGGTAGCGGACGGCGGACCCTGAGAACTTGATGGCGTGTGCCGTCGCGACGACGACGACCGTCTCGTCTCTCCCGATCGCCCCCTCGCGGCGGAGCTTGCCGGCCGCGGCGAGGGCGACGGCGGAGTTCGGGCAGATTGCGAGGCCGTGGCGGTTCGCGAGGGCCGCCGCCTCGAGGAGTTCCCTCTCCGTGACGCGGGCGACGAGGCCGTTCGACAGCTCGATCTCCCTCCGCGCCCTGGGGTGCGAGACGGGGGCGCCGATCCGGATCGCCGAAGCGTCCGTCTCGCCGGCCGTGCGGGTGACGCGTTCCGAGAAGCCGGTGAGCCAGGAGCGGTAGAAGGGGTCGGCCGCCTCGGCCTGCGCGCCGGCGATGCGCGGGCGCTTCACGATGAGGCCGAGGTCGAGCCACTCGCGGATTCCCTTGCCGATGGCCGAGACGTTTCCCGCGTTTCCGACGGGAACGACGAACCAGTCGGGGACGTCCCAGCCGAGGTCGTGGATCGCTTCCTGCCCGATCGTCTTCTGGCCTTCGATCCGCACCGGGTTCTTCGAGTTGAGGAGGTAGACGGGGCGCGTTCGGGCCAGGTCGGCGACGATCCGCATGCAGCCGTCGAAGTCCGTCGCGAGGCCGAGCGTGAGGGCGCCGTGGTGGAGCGCCTGCGAGAGCTGCTCGCCCGTGATCTTCGCCTCGGGGAGGAGGACGACGGCGCGCATCCCGGGCACTTCCGCCGCGTACGAGGCGAGGGCCGCGGAGGTGTCGCCCGTGGAGGCGCAGACGACGTCGGTCCGCCCGAGGTGATGCGCCCACGAGACGCCGACGGTCATCCCGCGGTCCTTGAAGGAGAGGGTCGGGTTCTCCCCCTCGTGCTTGACGAAGAGGCGAGTCAGTCCGAGCTCCGTCCCGAGCTCGATGCAGCGGTAGAGGTTCGTCGACCCCTCGGGCTTGCTGACGATCTCCGCCGGCGCGAGCGCGGGGAAGACATGCTCCCGATAGCGCCACACGCCGCTCTTCTCGAACGCGGGCGTCTCCCCGTTCGGGAGGGCGCTCCGGCGCCTGTCGAAGAGGTCGCGCCACTCGCGCCCCGAGAGCCCGAACGAGGCGAGGTCGTGGAGGACCTCGAGGAGGCCGCCGCAGGAAGGGCACTCGGTGAGGACCTCCTCGATGCCGTGAGAGATGCCGCATTCGAGGCAGGAGAAACGGGAGAGGGGCGAACTCACTCGCGGAGCTCCTATGCTTCCCGCGCCCCCCGCGGCGAGACGGCGTGGATGCTCGCGTCGGCCTCGACGCCGAGCGCCCGGAAGGCTCTTTCGGCCGCCTTCGCGATCTTCGCGGGGGCCGGACCGTCCTCGGAGAGGGCGAGGATCGTCGGGCCGGCGCCGGAAAGCGCCCAGCCGAGCGCGCCGGCCTTCTTCATCGCGGTGGTCACCTCGTCCCATCCCGGCACGAGGGCGCGGCGGCGTGGCTCGGCGATCCGGTCGTTTCCCATCCACCTCCCGGCGGCCGCGAGGTCGCCGCGGTGAAGCGCGTCGACGAGGGCGGCCAGGGCAGCCGCCTGGCGCGTCGCGTCGGAGAGGGGGATCTCGCGCGGGAGGACGCGGCGGGCGTCCTTGGTCGGGAGCTCGGCGTCGGGGTGGACGAGGACGAGCCGGAGGCCGGGAGGGACGGGAAGAGAGATCGGAGAGACGAAGTCGGCGGGGTCGGACGAAGGAACGAGGACGAGGCCGCCGAGGATCGAAGCGAACCCATTGTCTCCGTGCCAGGAGCCGTCGGCGGCGTGCTCGCCTCGGAGGACCGCCTCGAGCAGGACCCGTTTGCGGGTCTCGCCGAGAAGGAGCGCGCCGGCCTTCGCCCCGGCCGCTGCCGAAGCCGCGGAAGAGCCGAGTCCGCTCGCCAGAGGGAGCCCCTTTTCGAGAGAGATCTCGATTCCCGTCCGCGGGGTGGCACGCCCGGCGGCGATCGCCGCCTCCAGGACGTGGGTGGCGGCGACGGAGGCCGTGTTCTTCTCGGAATCGAGGGGGAGCCGCCCGTGATCGCCCGTGATCTCCACGATCCTCACACCAGGCTTCTTCGAGCGCCACGCGGTGACGGTGTCACCCGGCCCGTCGAGGGCGGCGCCGAGGACGTCGAATCCCGGGCCGAGGTTCGCGACGCTCGACGGGGCGAAGGCCCGGACGCGCGCGCTCACGGCGCCACCGCCGCGTGGAGCGCCTTCACGGCGGCCGTTCGGTCCTTCTCGTCCACGGCGAAGGAGATGTTGCACTCCGAGGAACCCTGTGCGATCGCTTCCACGTTCACTCCTGCGCGCGCGATGGCGGTGAAGACCGTCGCTGCGATGCCGACGGTCCCGCGCATACCGTCTCCGACGGCGGCGACGACGGCGATCGGCGACTTCGCCGCCACACCGTCGATCGCGCCGACGAGCCTCTCGTAACGGAATTCCTGCCCGAGCGCGGCCGCGGTCCGCAGGCGGTCGGCCTCGGGAAAGACGATGGCGATGTTCTGCTCGGAAGAGGCCTGCGAGAACATGACGACGGAGACGCCGAGCCGCGCCGTCGTGCCGAAGACGCGCGCCGCGATCCCTGGAATCCCGGACATCCCTTTCCCGTCGAGGGAGAGGAGGCAGAGGCCGGAGACGGCCGTTACGGCGCGGATCCCGAGCCGCGGGTCGCCCTTCTCCGAGATCGTCGTCCCGGGGCCGTCGGGCGCGAAGGAGTTCCGGATGACGAGCGGGATCCTCGCGGCGATGGCCGGGAGGACGGCGGGGAAGTGGAGGACCTTCGCGCCGAAGTAGGTCATCTCCGCCGCCTCGCGGTAAGAGAGGCGGGTCAGGAGCCGGGCCTCGGGGACGACCCGCGGATCGGCGGTCAGGACGCCGTCGACGTCGGTCCAGATGACGACCTCCTTCGCCCCGAGCGCGGCGCCGAGGAGCGCGGCCGTCGTGTCGGAGCCGGAGCGTCCGAGCGTCGTCGTCTCGCCGGACGGGGCGCGCCCGATGAACCCCGTGACGACCGGGACGATTCCCTTCGTGAGGAGTGCGCCGAGCGTGCGCCGCGCCCGCGGGTCGGTCTTCTTCCGATCGCACGTCGCCGTTCCGTGCTTCTCGTCGGTGACGAGGAAGGTCCGCGCGTCGACGGCGCGCGCCGGGACTCCGGTCGCCGAGAGGGCCGCGGCGACGAGCGGCGCCGAGAGGCGCTCGCCGAAGGATGCGACGAGGTCGGTGACGCGCGGCGTCCGCTCGCGCAGGAGCGAGATGCCGGAGAGGGCGGTGTCGAGCTCGGCGAGCGCGGCGGCGTCGAAGGCCGTGTTCACCCCGGTTGCGGTGGCGATGCCGGCGGCGGCCGCTTCGTGGCGCGCCCGCACCTCGGCCACGTTCATCCGGGCCCGGCCCAGGTGGCCTCGCTCGGCCTCGTGCGCGGCGGCCAGGAGCAGGTCCGTGACGCCTCCCATGGCCGAGGCGACGGCGACGAGCCGGCGGCGGCGCGAGGCGGCGGCGAGGATCCGGGCCGCGCGGACGATCCGCTCGGCGTCTCCGAGCGAGGTCCCTCCGAACTTGTGGACGACGAGAGGTCTCTCACTCATTTTCGGCGAGGAGCCCTTTCTCCAGCTCGTCGAGCGCCGGCCGGAGCGCTTTCCAGCGCCCCGAGCGGACGTCGCCGAGGACGTTGCTGACCCGGGCCTGCCTCACGCCGAAGGCGGCGCCGACCTCACTTCCCGACAGGCCCGTGAGGCGCCGGGAGAGCCAGATCGCGGCGACCTTGGCCTCGTGCGCCCCCGGGTGCGCGAGACGCGACTCCGGCACGCCGAACCGCGAGGCGACCGCCGTTTTCACCCGCGAGAGGTCGACGGCCCCACGCAGGAGCCTTTCCCCGGGCGCCGGGCCGGCGAGGAGGCGCAGCCGGACCTGCCGGGCGAACTCGGGGCTTCCGACGACGGCCCGGGAGACGGCCCGCTCGCGGAGCGGGCGGATCCCGCGCGTGTCCGACACGAGCAGGCGAAACCGCTCCCGGGCGCGCGGACGGGCCGGCGAGAGGCGGCGGAGGGAGGCTTCGACGGTGAGCCAGATGGGGCGTTCGGCGAGGCCGGCCGTCGCAGGGGCGCTCGACCAGCGCCAGTCGAGGGCGGTCCGAGCGAGCCTGGCCCTCACCGGCGAGAGCGCGACGCTTCGCGCGGCTTCGAGGAAGGAGCCCTCGGGGTCGACGAGGAGCGACCGGAATCGCCCGTCGAAGAGCGGACCGCTCCGGCCGTGCCGGCGGTTGAAGGCCTGCGCGTAGCGCCCGCCGAGGGCCCGCATCCCGTCGGAAAGGTTGGGCGCCGGCGTCTCGAGGAGGAGCTCGAGGGAGCTTCCGAGGAGGGCGTAGGCGTGGACGAGCCAGCCCCGCTCCGCCGCGGTCCGCCCGAGCTCCAGAAGGAAGCGGTCCCGGTCCGCGTCGTCACGGAAGAGGGGGCTCCGCTCGAGCGCCCTGAGCGACACGTGGTGCAGCGCTCCCGGGAGGTCGATGCGGGGAGGTCGCGACATGCGCCGCGATTGTAGTGGCCCGCTACCTCGACCCTCGCTCCTTCCACCTTTCGACGAGAGCCTGCGGGTCGTCGGTCCCGAGGGCGTCGACGCCGAGGGCCGCGAGGCGGTCCTGGTCGCGGGGGGCGTTGGCGGTCCAGGCGAAGACCTTCACACCCGCCGCGTGGAGAGCCTCGACGGAGGCCGCGGTGAGGTGGTCGTGACGGGCTCCGATCCACGCGGCCCCCTCTCGCTGTGCGAGGGCCGCGAGATCCACGTCCCGGTCGACGAGAGGCATCGCGCGGAGCGCGGGGGCTAGAACGCGAACGGTGCCCAGGAGCGAGTGGTCGAAGGAGAGGACGATCGTCCGGTCCACGAAACCGTGCGCCTCCAGGAGGTCGACGACGAGGCGGGCGAAGAGATCCCGGGGCGGGGAGAGTGCCGGGGTGCCCTCTTCGTACTTCAGCTCGAGGAAGAGAGTGGCTTTACGCGGACCGGGAGGACCGGGGGCGTCGAGGAGGTCGAGCACCTCCGCCAGCGACGGGATCCGCGTTCCCGGGACGGCACGCTGGGAGGGAAAGCCCGGATCGCCGACCGCTCCGCAGTCGAAGCGGCGAAGCGCCTCGAAGGAGAGCCCGCGGATCGCGACGCCCGCCGGGACGCGTCGGCCGTCGAGGGAGCGGCACCGGACGGGGGAGAGAGTCGCGTCGTGTGACAAGACCGGGGTGTCGTCGGCGCTGACCCGGACGTCGATCTCGACACCGTCGGCGCCGGTCGAGAGGGCGTGTCGCAACGCCGGGAGAGTGTTTTCCGGGAAACGGGCGCGCGCGCCGCGGTGCCCGACGACGAGCGGGCGGGCCGATGGGGGGACGGCCGACGCCAGGACCCCGGCAAGGAGGAAGAGGAGCGGAATCGGCATCCTCGTCATTCTGAACGAGCTCCCTCCCCCGGGCGGTACGATCTCGCGGCCGGGGGGCCAGCCATGCCGGAGAAGCGCGTGATCGAGGTGCGGTGCGAGCCGCCGCCCGGCTGGGCGGAAGCCGGGCCGCGCCGGGCGATCGAGCCGGATGCCCTGGCCGAACGGCTGTCGGCGAGCGGAAGGCTCACTCTCGCGGGGCTCTTTCGCCTCCTGCCGCTCCGCGGCGCGGGGGAGGGCGGGACCGCCCGGATCGTCGTCCCCCAGCCTCGGGGAGCGGACTTCGTCGTCGTCCTCCGCCAGCCGTCCGGAGCTCTCTCGTTGCACCGTCCTTCCTCCCGGCCGGCTCCGGTCGGTGAGCCGGTCGTTCTGGAGGTGCCGATTCTCGCCCGGACCGGGGTGCGAGGGGAGCGGCGCGGTGTGCGCGCCGCGGTCGTCCTCGTCCTCAGGGCGACGGTGCGGGTCGAGGAGAGGGCCGTTGCGACGCTCGGCCGGGCGTTCGAAGAGGCCGCTTTCCGCCGCGCCGGACTCGTCGAGCGGCTCGTCCACGTCACCCCCGAAGGACTCGCCGAGGGGCGGCTCGCGGCCGCCTCGCCGTCCCTCCTCGCCCCTCCGCCGGAACGCAACCTCCTTCTCCTTCACGGCACCTTCTCGCACACCGCCGCCGCGTTCGCCGACCTCGCAAGGGGCGGCTTCTTCGAGGCGCTCGCACCCCTCTACGGTGGGCGGGTGTTCGGTTTCGACCACTTCACCCTGAGCCGGACGCCGGAGGAGAACGCCCGGATGTTCGCGGAGGCGCTCCCGTGGGAGGAGCCGTTTCTCTTCGACGTGGTGGCCCACTCCCGTGGGGGCCTCGTTCTGAGGACGCTGATCGAGCGGCCGGCCGAGGCCGGTCCGGCGGCGAGCCGCTTCGCCTGCGGCCGCGCCGTCCTCGCCGCGGTCCCGAACCTCGGGACGCCGCTGGCCTCTGCGGAGCGCTGGGACCTCGCGCTCTCCGGCTGGCTGAATCTCTTCGACCTCCTGCCGCCCGCTCCCGCCCCGCTCCTCGGAGAGTTCGTCGCGGAAGCTCTCCTCTGGTTCGCGCGGCGAGTCACGACGTCTCTCGCCGGCCTTTCGTCCATGGACGGACAGGGCGAAACGGTCGTCGCCTTCGAACGGAGCGCCGTCCCGGAGGCGTACTCCGCCCTTGCGGCGAGCCACCACGCGAGCGGCCCGCTCGCGCTGCGCCTTCTCGAGTCGGGCGTCGACCGCTTCTTCGGCGAGCCGCACGATCTCGTCGTCCCGACCCAGGGGTGCTTCGTTCTCGACAAGGCGGGCGGCGTCCGGGTCCCTGACGAGCGGGTCGCGCTCTTCGGATCGGGCGGCCGCCTCGGCCGTTCGCTCCGGCGTCCGGCTCACCATCTCGACCTCTTCGCCCGCGAGGAGGCCGTTGCCTTCCTCGTCGCCTCGCTCGCCGGGGAGACGTTCGCGCGGGCCGGGGTCCAGGCCCGGCGTTCCGTGGCGATCGGGACCCGGACTCCCGGTGCCCCGCAGGCGGGCGAGGCGGAGGGAACGGCACCGAGGGCGCGTCGGTCGAAGGCCCCGAAGCTGGGTGGGACGCGCCGCGAAGCGCTGGAGCTGACCCTCCTCCCGGGCGATCGGGGAGGGGTGACGGCCCTCCTTCTCGCCCGGTACGGAACGGCCCGCGTGGTGGCCGAGGTGCCGCGGAAGGGTGCGGCCTGGCGGGAGATCATCCGGGGGCACGAACGTCTGCGTGCGTGCTTCGACGGGGACGGACGGCCTCTTCCCACGGGGGCCGCGCTCGAGCGCTGGGGTTCGGTGCTCTTCGAGACCCTTCTGCCGGGAGAGGTGCGGCGGCTCTGGGACGCCGCGCGGGGTGCGGCCGGAGGCTCGGCAACCGACGTCGTCTTCACGTCTCTCCTCGACTGGGTGGCCGACAAGCCGTGGGAGCTGGCTTACGACCCTCACCGGCGCGCGTGGCTGGCTGCGACCGAGGCGAACTTCACGCGGAACGTCGTCACGGCGATCCCGTGCGAGGCGGCGCCGCCCCGCAAGAGGCCGCTCGCCATCGTCGTCGCCGCCGCGCAGCCGGCGGGCCTGGCGGTCCTCTCGTGGGAGGCGGAAGCCGAGGCGGTCCGCGCCGGCCTCGCGCCCCTCGTCGCGAAGGGGCTCGCGAGGGTCCGCGTGGAGAGGGCCGTGACCGTCGAGGCGCTCCATCGGCTCGTCGCCGACGGTCCATGCGACGTGCTGCACTTCATCGGTCACGGGACCTGGGACGCCGAGCGGCGGACGGGTTCGCTCCTCCTCGAATCGGCCTCGGGCGGCGTCGCGCCCGTCGAAGCGCCCGTCCTCAGGGCTCTCCTCTCCGGGCGCGGGCTCTCGCTCGTCGTTCTCAACGCCTGCCTGAGCGCGCGGGGAAGTCGTGGCGACCTCGCGCGCGGGGTCGCTCCGGCGCTCGTCGCCTCGGGGATCCCGGCCGTCGTCGCGAACCAGTTCAGCGTTCTGGACGCCGCGGCTCTCGTCTTCGCGCGCGAGCTCTACAGGTCCCTCGCTCTCGGCCGTCCGCTCGGCGACGCCACGCGCGAGGCTCGCCTCGCGGTGAGGTGCGACCCGGCGTGCGGCCCCGTCGACTGGGCCGTTCCGGTCGTCTACGCGCGAGACCCGGGCGCCGTCCTCTGACGCTTCGCTCCGGGAGCGGTGGCAAGATGGGCCCGGAGGGTCCGCCATGACGAGCCAGGTCCGGCCGCTGGGCGAAGACGAGCTGGGCGAAGCCGACGCGATCTACCGCCGTGCCTTCGGGACGTTCCTCTCCCTTCCCGATCCTCGGACCTTCGACGGCGACGCCCAGGTCCTGAGGTGCCGGTGGACCGCCGATCCCGACGCGTCTCTGGCCCTTCTCGACGACGGCGTCCTCGCCGGCTCGAACTTCGTGACGCGCTGGGGAAGCGTCGGTCTCTTCGGGCCGATCACGATCGACCCCTCCCGGCAGGGCCGGGGGCTCGCACACCCGCTCGTCGAAGGAGCGCTCCGGCTCCTCGAGGGGCCGCAGGTCGCCTTCCGCGGCCTCTTCGCGTTCGCCGAGAGCCCGAAGCACGTCGCTCTCTGTCAGCGGTTCGGGTACTGGCCGGCGGGCCTCGCCGCGCTGATGTCGAAACCGGTGGCGAGAGGAACGGAGGCGCCCGAAGGCACCGAGCTCCTCAGCCGCCTTTCCCCCGACGGTCAGGCGGAGGCGCTCTCGGCGTTCCGGGAGCTGGTCGATTCTGTCTTCAGCGGCCTCGACGTGACGGGAGAGATTCTGTCGGTCGGCGAGCAGGGGACCGGGGAGACCGTTTTCTCCCGCGAGGACTCGAGCGTCGCGGGCCTGGCCGTCTGCCACACGGGGGCCGGGAGCGAGGCGGGCTCCGGGCGGGCGTCCGTGAAGTTTGCGGCGGTTCGCCCGGGAGCGGGCGCCGCGGCGCGGCTCAGGAAGCTCCTGGAAGGAGTCGAGGCGTGGGCCGCGTCCGCGGGGGCCGGGGTCGTCGTCGCCGGGACCGGTTCGGGGCGGGTGGGCGCGTGGGAGATGCTCCGGGGCGCGGGCTACCGACCGTTTCTCCAGGGTGTCTCGATGCACCGGGATCGGCATCCGGGGTACGACCGCGAGGACGTCTTCGTCCTCGACGACTGGCGGTAGCGCCGATCCGCGCCGGTTTCCCCCGCCGAGGGGAGGCGCCGTCAGGGCGCCGCGGGGAGGCTCGTGGCGAGCCTCCCCGATCCGTATCAGCCCCCGAGCGACCCCTTGAGCGCGGCGAGCTCCTCCTCGACGGCGGCGAGGCGCTCCTCGAGCGCGAGGAGGCGCCGCTCGATCGGCGAGGGGCCTGTCGGGGCGGTGGCCCGGGGAGCCTGGGACTCCTCGGCGGGGGTTCCGCCTGCGAGGTGGGTCCAGCGTGTCTCCTTCTGGCCGGGCCTGCGCGGCAGCTCCACCACGAGCGGCTCGGCGTGAGCGGCCATCGTCCGGAGAAGCTCCTCGGCCGCCTCGACCGAGGCGAAGTCGTGCATCCGCTCGGATCGCGTCCGCAGCTCGGCGGCCGTCTGAGGCCCTCTCAGCAGGAGCAGGGCGACGAGCGACTTCTCGGCCTTTCCGAGCTGCCACTTCGCTTCGAGGTTGTGCTCCCACTTGTCGGCGCGGCTTCCGGTGACCTTCCACGCGAGGACGAGCTCGCGGAGGCGGTCGAGGCCCCCGGTGACGTCGACGGCGGACAGGTCGGTCACCGGCTCGCGGGAGGTGCGCTGGTTGCAGGCCGCGACGAGGCCCTGCAGGGTCATCGGGTAGACGTCGGGGGTGAGGAGCTCCTTCTCCAGGAGCGCCCCGGTGACGCGGATCTCCACGGGGTCGAGCGGGCGGGGGAGCCTCACGGGCAGGCCTTTCGCGCGGCGACCGCGGAGACGAAGAAGCCGGGGTAGCTCTTCGCGATCTCCTCGGCGTCGGGAAGGAACGTCACGTCGACGAAGCCGGCGCGCGCGAGCGACTCGCGCCACGCGGCGGGAGTCAGGAAGCCGTGCGTCGGGCGGGCGAGAGGGTCGAGCTTCACCTGCGTGAAGCTCTCGAGGATGTCGAACACCAGCTCGACGTAGATCGGCTGGGCATTCCCGAGCGGCCTCACGCACTCGGAGACGACGAGCCAGCCGCCCGGCGCCAGCGCGGCGCGGGCCTCGGCGAGGACGGCGGCCAGATCGGGCGCAACGTGGAAGCAGTTGACCGAGTAGACGGCGTCGAACGAGCCGGGAGCGGCCCCCTGTGCCTCCCACGGCTTCGTCATGTCGAGCTTCGCCGCGTCGACCGAGACGCCGGGCGCGGCGGCGGCGCGCGCGGCCCTCTCGCCCCGCCGGAAGAACGTCGGGACGACCTCGGTGAAGAGGTAGCGCGCGACGCGCGGCCCGAGCTTCGCCAGGGCGGCCTCCGCCGCGCTCCCGGCCCCGCCGCCGATCTCCAGGACCCGTCCGCCCGACTCCGGGAGAAGGCGCGCCAGGGCGACGGCGCCGAGGTGGTTGTTGACCGAGTAGAGGAGGTTGCGGTTCGAGAAGTACCGGAACCAGAGCGGAAGCCGGTCGGGGCGGAAGAGGATCTCCTCACCGGTCTTCTCGCCGGAGAGGAAGAGCGCCAGGTCCTCGACGAAGATCCGGACCGCCTCGCCTGCGACCGCGGCGTCGGGCTCGGCGGCGGCGAGCTCGGCCTCGAGGGCCTCCAGGTCGCCCGGCTCGGAGCCCGACGGTGCGTATGTCCCGCCCGAGGCGACGAGGTGACCCGCCGCGGCGAGCTTGCCGTGGACGAACGCCATGAGCGGGAGGCTCCTCGGCGCCCAGCCCCGCGCGGCGACGAGTCTGGCCGGGTCGGTCCCGGGGGCGACCGGCCAGGCCCCGGCCCTCCTCAGAATCTCGCCGGCGGCGGCGTCGACGAGCTCGTCGAAGATCTCGCTGACGTGCAGGAACGGCCAGGTGAAGAGCGCGAGCACCTCGGGGTCCGGAAGGTGCGCGGCGAGAGCGGGAAACTGCGCCTCGGGTGTCCTCGGCATGAAGGCCGATGATACGGATTCGTAGAATCGCGGGAATGAAGATCTTCCTCGTCCGCCACGGTGAGAGCGAAGGGAACCTCGGCGGGACCCTCCAGGGCTGCCGGCTCGACACGCCGCTGACCCGGAGGGGCCGCCGCCAGGCGGAGGCCCTCGCCGTCCGCCTCGCCGAGGCCGAGTTCGACGACGTCGTCGCGAGCCCGATGGCCCGCGCCCGCGAGACGGCCGAGATCTGCGCCGCGCCGCACGGTCTCGGCGTGAGGCTCGACCTCGAGCTCGTCGAGTTCGATTGGGGCGTCTGGACGGGCCTGCCGCTGGACGACGAGATGGACCGCTGCGTCGCCGAGCTGCGCGCGAAGTGGCGTTCGGGCGACGTCGACGCCGGCCCACCCCGGGGCGAGTCGCCCCTGGGCGCCGGAGCGCGCGCCGAGCGCGTCCTGGCGCGGCTGAAGGCCGTCCGCCCGGCGGCGCCCCTCGTCGTCGCCCACGGCCGGTTCAACCGGATCCTGATGGCGACCCTTCTCGGTCGGGACCTGGCGCGCATGGACGAGGTCCGCCAGAGGAACGGCTCGATCTCGGTCTTCGAGTGGGACGGCGAGAAGGCGGCGACGCCGCTTCTCCTCGACGACGTCTCCCACCTCGGCGGGGACGTCTCGACTCCGGCGGGAACGGTCGACTGGGCGAGGGCCTGAGGTCCCCGGCGGCGTCGCCGCCGCGATCCGTCAGACCGAGAGGCGCGGGTTGAGCGCGATCGCCTTGTTGACCGCCTCGACCGAGGCTTCGAACTTCTTGAGGCCCTCGTACGTCGTCTTCATCGCGTACCAGGCTTCGGCGTAGTCGTGCTTCAGCGCGGTCGCCCTCTTCAGGTGACCGAGCGCCTCGTCGAAGGCGAGGTTGCGGTTTGCGGCCAGTCCGAGACCGTAGTGCGCATCCGCGCGGGAGGCGTCGCAGGCGAGGGCCGTCCGGAACGACTCGGCCGCTTCGGGGATCTTCCCCTCCTCGAGAAGGGCGAAGCCGTGCGCGATGTGGACGTCCGGGCTCTTCGGGTCGATCTCGACCGCCTTTTCGAACGTCTTCTGCGCGTCGCGGAACTTCTTCATCTTCCCGTAGGCGACGATCGCGCAGGCGGGAAGGAGCGGGTCCTTCGGGAACTTCCGCGAGGCCCCCTGGGCGACTTCGGTGGCCCGCTGGAAATCCCCCGCCTCGAGGAGGGCCCGGGCCGTCAGCAGGTGGAGGCTGCCGTCTTCCTTGTGCTGCTCGAGGGCGACCAGGAGCGGCTTGACGGCAGCGGAGAAGTCCTTCGCGTCGAAGAGGGCGAGCCCGAGCTTGCGGTGGACCGGAGAGGTCTCGGGGGCCGTCTTCGCGGCGATCTTGAAGTTCTCGAGGGCGGTCTTCATTTTCCCGTTGAGGCGGGCCAGGTCGCCGAGGTTCTCGAAGAGGAGCGAGTCGGTCGACGTCCGTGCCGCCTTCCGGAGGCGGAGCCTGGCCCGCTCGGCGTCGCCTCGGGAGTAGTCGACGAGCGCGAGCGTGTGGAGGAGCGTGGCGTCCTCGACGCCCCCCTGCTCGGCCCACGACTCGACGTCCTTCAGGAGCCTGCGGGCCTCTTCGGTGAGCGTCTTCGGATGGTCGCCGGCCAGATCCTCGAGGCGCTGTGGGAAGCCATCCGCGGCGAGCCGCTGGCGGAGCGCCTCGAACCCCTCGCGGGCCTTTCGGCCGAAGAAGAAGCGCTGAGACGTCTGGTCCTGTTTTGCCTTGCTGGCCAGGGATTCCCTCTCCGCAGTGACGATCGCCAGCTGGTCATTGGCCTCGGCGAGGCGGGTCTCGAGTTCGGCGGCTTTCTCGCGGATCACGTTCCGCTCCGTCGTCGCCGACTCCAGCTCGCGGCCGAGCCGCGCCTTCTCTTCTTCGAGGAGGCCGGTCTCCTCCTCGAGGCGCGCGATCTCCCTGGCCGAGGTGGCCTTGGTGGCGGACAGGGACCGGAAGAGGACGACGGCGGCGATCACGGCAACGGCCGCGACGGCGAGGGCAACGAGCAGTCCTGTCGACAAGGGGGCTCCTCCGCGCGAAAGGAACGGCGCAGCGAGGGATTTTACCTCCGCGCGAGCCCGGGCAGGAATGAGAAGTCCGCGGTCGGATTCGTCGCCTCGGCGTGGTCGGCGACGAATCCTCCGGCGACGCCGACCGTTTCGTCTGCCGCAAGCGGTCAAAGCCGCCAGAAGCGGCGAGGCGAGGAGGGCCGGGAGGGCGCCGTTAGAATGCCGCGTGCCGCGCAATCGGATGAAGTCCAGCCGACCCGTCCTCGTCGCCCTCGGAGTCCTCCTCCTGGCTGCCGTCGTCCCGGTCCGGGCGCAGGAGGTCAAGGGGCGCGTCGTCGTCCTCGGTTTCGACGGCGCCGACCACCGCCTCGTCTCGCAGTTCCTCGCCGAGGGCAAGCTCCCGAACCTGGCGAAGCTGGCGCAGCAGGGGAGCTTCTCGTCCCTTCGGCCCACGATTCCGGCCCAGACCCCCGTCTCGTGGTCCACGTTCTCGACCGGGCTCTCCCCGGGCCGGACGCAGATCTTCGACTTCCTCAAGCGCGACCCGAAGACCTACCGGCCGGAGTTCGCGATCGCCACCGAGGGGAAGAAGGACTTCCTCCTCGGGGGCGGAAACCGGGCCGGCGCAGCGGCGGCCGGGGCGCTCCTCGCGTTCCTCCTCGTCTTCGCTCTCGGCCGGCTCACGCTGAAGAAGACCGTGCCGACCGCCGTCGTCGCGCTCGTTCTGGCGGCACCAGCCGGCTTCTTCTCCTGGCGCTTCGGCGGGCTTCTCCCCGAGTCGCTCCAGACCGTCCACAGCAACCGGCAGGGGACGCCGTTCTGGGAAGTGGCCGGAGCCAGGGGAATCAAGTCGGTCGTCCTTCACGTCCCGGTCACGTTTCCGGCCGTCGACTACGACCAGGGGCGGCTCCTCTCCGGCCTCGGCGTCCCCGACGTGAGGGGTCGGATCGGCACGCCGAGCTACTACACGTCGGACCCGTTCTTCGCGCCGAAGAACAAGAACGAATTCTCCGTCGAGCTCGTCCGCCTCGAGTCGAACGTCGGGACGATCCAGACCGAGGTCTTCGGCCCCTACAACAAGCTCTTCGGCGAGCCACCGGTGATCAAGATCCCGATGACGCTCACGGTCCTCCCCGACGGCGGGCGCCTGATGATCGAGCCGAAGGGGAGCGAGCCCGTGACCCTCGAGCCGGGGGACTGGTCACCCTGGGTCACGTTCACGTTCGAGTTCAACCCGATCGTGAAGCTCTCGGGGATCGGGCGCTTCCACCTCGCGGCCATCACCCCCGAGATCCAGCTCTACCTCTCGCCCATCAACTTCAATCCGGCGAGGCTCCCTCCGGGCGTCAAGATCACCGCTCCCGGAGGTCTGGCGAAGGACCTGTCGAAGCGGTTCGGCCTCTACAAGACGATGGGGTGGTCGATCGACACCTGGTCGATGAGCGAGGAGACGATCGACGAGCCGACGTTCCTCGACGACGTCACGCACACCGTCCAGCAGTACCGGAAGATGATGGACGGGCTCCTGGCCGAGAAGGACGTGAGGCTCTACGTCCAGATCTACGAGTTCACGGACCGCGTCGGGCACGTCATGTGGCGCTTTCTCGACCCGGAGCACCCGGCCTACGACGCGGAGAAGGCCGCGAGGTTCGCCCCGAGCGTCGAACGCAACTACGTCCAGATGGACAACATCGTGGGCGACGCCCTAAAGGAGCTCGGGCCGGACGATCTCCTCCTCGTCTGCTCCGACCACGGATTCACCAGCTGGAGACGGTCGATCAACTACAACACCTGGCTCGTCCAGCACGGTTTCCTCGCCCTGAAGGGGGGCGACGAAAAGCAGGCCGACCTCGAGCAGCTCTTCGGGCAGGGGGAATTCTGGCCCAACGTCGACTGGTCGCGGACGAAGGCCTACTCGATGGGGCTCGGCGAGATCTACGTGAACGTGCGGGGCCGCGAGGCGCAGGGGATCGTCGAGCCGGGGGCCGAGTACGACGGCCTGCGGCAGGAGATCAGGGCGGGGTTGATGTCCCTCGTCGACGAGGCGACGGGACGCCGCCCCGTCGAGCGGGTCTACACGCGCGAGGAGGCCTACGGCTCCTTCGACCCGGACGTGATCCCCGACATCTTCGTGACGAACAGCGAGGGCTACAGGGTCTCGTGGCAGGCGAGCCTCGGCGTCGTGACGCCAGAGCTCTACGAGGTCAACCGTCAGGTCTGGTCGGGGGACCACTGCTCGGTCGACCCCGACGTCGTCCCCGGAATCCTCTTCTCGAGCCGTCCGCTCCGCAAGGACCCCCGGCCGAACATGGCCGACGTTCCGGCCACGATCTACAAGGCGCTCGGCCTCACCCCGCCAGAAAAGCTGGACGGAGCGCCTCTCTTCTGAGCGTTCGAGCCGTCCTCCTCCTCGCCCTTCTCGCCGCCCCGCCGGCCGGGGCAGAGGAGGGGACGGCGACGCCGCCTCCCGCCCGTGAAATGGCGGACGCGGAGCGGCGCCGCGAGCTCGCCGTCCTGCGCCGCCGCCTGGCGAGCCTCAAGGTACGGTACGAAACGACGCGCCAGCGGGCGGTGGACACTCGCGAACAGCTGGAGGCGGCGGAGGCGAACCTGGAGCTTCGGACGGCCGAGAGGCGGGTCCTCGAGATCCGGGCCTTCGAGGCCGAGCGCGACGCCGCCCGCGCGCAGGCCGACAGGGACGCCGCCCTCCGCCACAGCGGGGAGCTGCGGGGGGACCTCGCCCGCCGGCTCTCCGCCCTCTATAGGATGGGGCGCCTGGGTTATCTGCAGACCCTCGCCTCGGCCGACTCGGGGGAGTCGTTCCTCCGCGGCCTCCAGCTGCTGTCGTTCCTCGCGGCCCGGGACGCGCGCCTCCTGCGCAGCTACGAGGGGTCTCTCGCAGTGCTGGCCGTAGAGGAGAAGAACCTCGCGACGCTTCGGGCCTCGATCGCGGTCGTGGCCGGGGAGACGCGGGTCGCCGAGCGGGAGCTTCAGAAGGCCCGGGGCGAGAAGGCGGCCCTCCTCGCGAGGCTGGAACGCTCCGCCGAGGAGCAGCGGACGAACGTGGCGGTGCTGGAAGACAAGACGTCCCGGCTGGCGGCCCTCCTCGACCTCCTCGAAACGCGGGGGCGGGCGCTGCCGGCAGGGGCGGTGTCGATTCGCAGGTACAAGGGCGCGCTCGACTGGCCCGCGCAAGGGAAGATCGCCGTTCCCTTCGGCCGCATCGCCAATCCCCGGTTCCCCAGGACCTTTCTCCGGTCGAGCGGCTGGACGATCGACGTACCGACCGGGACTCCCGTGAAATCCGTGTTCGCCGGGGACGTCGTGTACGCGCAGTGGCTCAAGGGGTATGGCAACCTCGTCGTCCTGGACCACGGGGACAGCGTTTTCACTCTCTATGGCCACCTGATGACCGGGACCGTCCCACGGGGGACGCGGGTCGCACTCGGGGAGGTCGTCGGGCGCGTGGCCGATCCTCCCGAGGAGGAGGCGGCCGGGCTCTTCTTCGAGATCAGGGAGAGCCGGACCTCCGTCGATCCACGCGTCTGGCTCCGCTAGGCGGCACTTCCCGGGGGCTCACCTTCCGTGACCCGATCTGCCGTTTCGGAGGGCGCCTGAAACCGCCCCGAAGCGATCCCGTATCATCGGACCGTGACGAAATCCCGGATCGCCCCGTTCTTCGCCTCTCTCGCCCTCCTCGGCGCTCTCTTCGTCGTCCTTCCCGGTCTCGGGGCGGACGAGAAGAAGGAGAAGGGGGGCAAGGACAGCCTTTACCGGCCGCTCGGCCTCTTCACGGAGGTTCTCTCCCTCGTTCGGGGGAACTACGTCGAGAAGGTCGAGGTCAAGCCGCTTCTCGCGGGAGCCTTCTCCGGGATGACCGAGGCGATGGATCCCTTCTCGGAGTACGTCCCCCCCGAGAAGATCGCTGCCTTCGAGGTGGCGCGGGCGGCGCGCGAGAAGGCGGACTACGTCGACTCGGGGCTCGTTCTGGCAAGGCGCTCCGGCTACCCGGTCGTCGTGACCGCCGTTCCGGGGAGCCCGGCAGCGGTCGCCGGCGTCAAGACGGATGACCTCGTCGAGAAGGTCGCGGGCGTATCCGCCCGGAGCCTCGGCCTCTGGGAGGTCGAGGCGGCGCTCTCGGGGAAGGCGGGCGGTCGGGCGAGCGTCCTGGTCGTGCGGGAGGCGAAGCCCCGGCGCCAGACTCTCGAGATCGTCCGGACGTCGTGGACGCCGTCGCCCCCGTCGGCCGAGAGGGTCTCGGGCGAGCTCGTCGTGAAGGTGCCTGCCTTCGGGGCCGGAACGGCCGACGCCCTCGCCGGGATCCTCGCCCCGCTCGACCGGTCGAAAGTCCTCGTCCTCGACCTGCGCGGGAACGCATTCGGATCGTGGGACGAGGCCGCGCGCTCCGCGGCGCTCTTCGGCCCGCCCGGCCTCATCGGCGAGCTGAAGGGACGCAAGATCGCAGCGAAGAGCTGGCGCGCGGAAGCCGGCCAGCGGGTTCACCAGGGCAGTCTCGTCCTCCTCGTCGACAGCGGCACGGGCGGTCCAGCCGAGCTCTTCGCCGCTGCGCTCCGCGAGAGTGCGGCGAAGGAGCTGGGAATCGACGTCGAGGCAGCGCTGAAGCGCGAGGAGAAGAAGGGCGAGCAGGCGTTCGAGGATCAGTCCCCCCCGCACCGGCCCCCTCGTTCGACCGGAAGAAGCTCCGCGTCCGTGTCGTCGGTGAGCCGACGTTCGGCATGGGTCTCACGCAGGAAGTCGTTCGCCTGGCGAGCGGTGGCGCGCTGAAGATCACGGTCGGGAAGGTGAGGACGGCCGCGGGACGCTCCCTCTCCCCGCGCGGGCTCGAGCCCGACGATCGCGTTTTCCACGTCCAGCCCGAGGAGGGCGCGGAAGGGAATCCCCCCGACCCGTTCCTGGAGCGCGCCCTCAAGGTCGTCGCCGAGCTTCCTGCCTCGCCTGCCGCCGCCTCGTGACGGCGTCGCGCCGGCGCGGCGGCTGCGGACGGACGATCGGCCTCCTCGCCGGTCTCGTCGTCCTCTTCGCCCTCGCGGCCGGCGCGCTCTGGGTCCTTCGCTCGCGCCCGCCTGCTCCTTCGCCGGCAGCCCCGCCCGCCCGCCCCGCTGCTTCGCCGACCGTCCCTCCCCTGCCGGCCGTGCGGACTCCGCCCGCGCCCGTCCCGGCCGACTTCGAGGCGGCGCGGGGCTCGGGCCGCGGCGCGATCGCCGTCGTCATCGACGACGTCGGGAACGCCGACGGCTCGCTCGAGAGGCTCGTGCGGCTCGACGGACCGCTCGCCATCGCCGTCCTGCCCGGAGCGCCGAAGGCGCGGGAGGCCGCGGCGCTCGCGAAGCGGAAGGGGTGGGACCTTCTCGTCCATCTCCCGATGGAGGGAGCGAGGGGCCCCGCCGAGCCGGATACGATCTCGTCCGGCGACGGGAATGCGGAGATCGCCCGGCGCGTGGCCGCCGCGATCGACCGGGTCGACGGAGCCACCGGCCTGAACAACCACCAGGGGTCCCTTGCCACGGCCGACCGTCGCGTCGTCCGCGCGGTCTTTTCCGTCGTCCGTGAACGAGGGCTCTTCTTCCTCGACTCGAGGACGTCCGCCGCGAGCGTCGCCGCCGAGGAGGCGCGCGCGCTGGGCCTGGCGACGATCCCGCGGGACGTCTTCCTCGACGATGCCCGGGCAGAGGCATCGGCCGAAGGGGGCGCGCCCGAGGCCCTCGCGACCGCCTGGTCGCGTGCCCTCGGGCTCGCCGCCTCCAGGGGGCACGCCGTCGTCATCGGGCACCCGAGCGCCTCCACGGTCGACTTCCTCGCGGTGAGCCTTCCGGCCCTCGAAGAGCGCGGGGTCCTCCGGGTGAAGGTCTCCGAGCTCATCGACTGACGCTGCGGGCCCCGCCCGCGCCGCCTGCGGCGGTGGCGGGCTATCATCGTCGCGCTCAGCCGCACAGAACGGACGATGGGGGTTGTCGCGATGGACCTTTTCACCGACGTGGACGTGACCGCCGGACAGGCAGAAGCGATGGGACGGGCGATGCTCGCGGTGGCGCGGGCCGACGGCGCGGCCGACCCGCGCGAGGTGGCGCTCATCGAGGAGCTCGCCCCCGTCGACGCGACCGCCTCCGACCCGACTCCCGGTGAGGTCGCCGAAGCGTTTCCCGACGCGGCCGGCCGGGACCTCGTCCTGAAGTCGGCCCTCCTCGTTGCCCTCGTCGACGGCGACTATAGCGACGCGGAGAAGTCCGTCGTGGCCTCCTACGCCGAGGCGTTCGGCGTCACCCCCGACCGCCTCGAGGAGCTCGCGAGCTCGGTCAAGGCCTACCTGATGGGCCCGCTGCTCTCCCTCGCCAATACCAACTCCGTCGTGGAGGTCTCCCGCAAGCTCAAGGTCTGAGTCTGGGGTCAGGTCTTGATTTTCCACTATAGAGAGTGTGGCGATCGGCCTGGCTGTTGCCGAGGGAGCGCGACGGGCTCGTGCCGGGTCCAAGTTCGGGAGACATCGCGCGCGTAGACTCGCGGGCCATGTGCGCCCGCACGATCCGTCCCGCGCTCCTCCTCGCCGCGCTCCTCGTCCCGGCTCCCGCACCCGCGGCCGCCGCGCCCCCTCCGTCGGAGTTCCTGAAGCTCCCGGTCGGCGCGGACCGGACGCTCGCCGACTGGGGCCAGATCGTGTCGTACTTCCGCGCCCTCGACGCCGCGTCGGACCGGGTGGAGGTGTCGACGATCGGCCGGTCGACGCTCGGTGAGGAGATGATCGTCGCGGCGATTTCCTCTCCGGAGAACCTCGCGGGCAAAGACCGGATCCGCGAGGTGGCGCGGCGCCTCGCCGATCCGCGGGGTCTCTCCGAGTCCGACGCGGCCGCGCTCGTGAAGGACGGGAAGGTCGTCCTCCTCGTCACGTGCGCCATCCACGCGAGCGAGATCGCGTCGACGCAGATGGCGATGGAGTGGGCCCACGCTCTCGCCACGGCCGAGGACGCGGAGACGAAGATGCGCCTCTCGGAGGTCGTCCTCCTCCTCGTGCCGTCGCTGAACCCCGACGGCCAGCGGATGGAGACCGACTGGTACAGGAAGAACCTCGGGACGCGGTGGGAGGGGAGCCGGATGCCGTGGCTCTACCACCACTACACGGGACACGACAACAACCGCGACTTCACGCAGCTGACCCAGATCGAGACGAAGGCGATCAGCCGCGTCCTCTACCACGACTGGTTCCCGCAGGTCTTCCTCGACGAGCATCAGATGGGGGCGAGCGGCCCGCGGATGTTCGTGCCCCCCTACGCCGAGCCGCTCGACCCCGACATCCACCCCCTCGTCATCCGCGAGGTGAACCTCATCGGGTCGCTCATGTCGATGCGCCTCGAGCAGAAGGGGAAGAGCGGCGTCATCTCGGGCTGGGCCTTCGACGCCTCCTGGCCGGGCGGCTCGAAGAACACGGCGTGGTGGAAGAACGTGACGGGAGTCCTGACCGAGGTCGCGTCGGTCCGCGTGGCGACGCCGGTCGAGGTTCCGGCCACGGAGCTGCGGGGCGGGGGGAAGGGCCTCGTCAGCTACGGGACACAGGTGAACTTCCCGAACCCCTGGCGCGGCGGGGAGTGGCGCCTTCGCGACATCATGGACTACGAACGCATCGCCTCCGACGCGATCCTCGAGTACTGTGCGACGCACCGCCACGACGTCCTCTCGAACATGCTCGCGCGGGCACGCGACTCGATCGCCGCGGCGGCCCCGGGCGAGGCCTACCGGATCCCGATGGGCCAGCGCGACCCCGCCACGGCTCGCGCCCTCGCCGCGCTCCTCGTCGAGCACGGCGTCGAGGTGAAGGGGGATTCCGCGGGCGACGTGTGGGTCCCGCTCGCGCAGCCGTACGGTCGCTTCGTGCGGGAGATGCTGGAGCCTCAGCGCTTTCCCGAGGTGAAGCTCGTCCCGGGCAGGGACATCGTCGCTCCCTACGACGTCACCGCCTGGAGCCTGCCGCTCTCCATGGGGGTTTCGGTGGAGAAGGGAATCCTCCCGGCGGTCCTCCGCCCCTGGGGGACGGTTGGCCCGGTCCCCGCACCCCCCGCCGGCACCACCGCATTCGCCCTCGGCCCCGTGAGCCCGGAGCGCTGGAAGGTCGTCGCCGAGGCGCGAAAGGGAGGGGCCGTCTCGATTCTCCCGGCGGCGGACGGGCCGCTTCCGGCCGGGACCGTCGTCCTCGATGCCGGCGCGGCGAAGGCGTCGGCTCGCGTCGCCGCGGATCTCGGTCTCGACCTCGCTCCTCTCGCGGCGCTCCCGAAGGGCGCGACGAAGCTTCGCGCCCCGCGCGTCGGCCTCTACAAGCCCTGGCTCGCCTCCGTGGACGAAGGCTGGACTCGATTCCTCCTCGAGCGCTACGGCTTCGCGCCGGCGACGCTCGACAACGCCGCCGTCCGCGCCGCGAAGCTCGGGGCGAAGTTCGACGTGATCGTCCTTCCCGACGTCGAGAAGGAGGTCCTCGCGACCGGGAAGCCGAAGCGGGAAGAGGGCGAGATGGGGTACTTTCCGGAGCCGCGGCCCGAATACGGGGGAGGGCTCGGAAAGGAGGGCGCCGCCGCCCTTCGGGAGTTCGTGGAAGGGGGCGGAACGATCGTCGCCCTCTCCTCCTCGTCGGAGTACCTCATCGAGGAGCTCCAGCTGCCCGTGCGCAATGCTCTCTCGCGCGTCAAACCCGACGAGTTCCTCTGTCCCGGGAGCCTCGTGCGGATCGAGGTCGACCCCACGCACCCCGTCACGTACGGCCTGCCGCCCTGGACGCCGGCGTTCCTGAACGAGCCCTTCGCCTTCCAGACCGCGATGCCCGGCGCAGAGATGACGCGCCGGGTCCTCGCGTCGTATCCGTCGGAGGCGCGCGACGTTCTCGTCTCCGGCTGGATCCGCGGAGAGCAGAGGCTCACGCGCAACGCCGCGGCGGTCGCCCTGACCTACGAAAAGGGGAAGCTCGTCCTCCTCGGCTTCCGCGCCCAGCACCGCGCGCAGACGAACGCGACGTTCCCGTTCCTCTTCAACGCGCTCGCCTGGTCGGTGATGTCGCCGGAGGGCGGGCCTTCCCAGAATAGAAAATCAAGACCTGACCCCGTGATTCAGTAGCGGAGGGAGAGGCAGCTGAGACCTCCGTCCAGCTTCCGGAACTCCGAAATGTCGAGGGGGACGGTGGGGAGGCCAAGGGCTCGGACGGCCCCCTCGAATCGGGGGAAGCCGGCGGCAATGAGGACTTGCCCGTTCACGAGGACGGCGTTGGCGGCGTACTCCTCGCCGGGTGGGACGGTAAGGCGTGACCAGCCCCGGAAATCAGGGCGGGAGGCGAGGAGGCCGGTGAGCGCGAGGTTCCTGCCGCCGAGCCAGGCGATCCCGCTCTTGAGGTGGAGGAGGCCCGGGATTCCCCGGATGTCGACGAAGGACGAGCCGAGCCCGAGAGGGGCCAGGAGCGACGCGAGCTGACGGGCGCCTTCCTCGTTCGTCCTCTCCGAGACGCCGATGAAGACGTGGTCCCCCGCCTCGCAGACGTCGCCGCCGTCGACCGTTCCCGGCGCTTCGATCGCCGCCGGGGAATGGAAGAACGCGTCGAGCGCCGGGCGGATCGCCTCGACCTCCCCGGCGCGGCTCGGGGCGCCGGGCCTGCAGAGGACCGCGAGGCCGCGGGCGAGAACGGCCGTGTCCTCGACGAACGTCGAATCGGGGAAGCGGTCGTCGGGAGGGAGAAGCGTCACCTCGAGGCCGCACGCCTCGAGGGCGGCGAGGTAGGCGGCGTGCTGAGCGAGGGCGGCGGAGAGATCGGGAAGCCCGAGCCCGGCCGTCGTCAGGCCGTCGGCGAAGGTGCCTCCCGGGGGCCTCGCGATGGCGCGCGTGAACGTCACGGCGCCTCGTCCTCCTTGACGTCGTCCCAGGTCCGGTCGAGCTCGGCGAGCGGCGTCCCGGAAACGTCGCGTCCGGAGGCCCTCACCCGTCGGGCGACCTCCTCGAACCGCCTCACGAACTTCGCATTCGTCGCCTGCAGGGCTGCCTCTGGGTCGACGCCGTGGCGGCGCGCGACGTTCACGACCGTGAAGAGGATGTCGCCGATCTCGAGCGCCACCTTCTCCTTCGTCGCCCCCTCGGCGAGGAGCTCGGCCTTGAATTCGGCGACCTCCTCGTCGAGCTTCTCGAGGACGTCGGCGTCGCGCTGCCAGTCGAAGCCGAGGTCCGCGGCGCGGGACGTGAGCCGAACCGCCTTGAGGAGGGCGGGGAGGGCGCGCGGGACGCCGGCGAACGGGGAGGGCACCTCCTCGCCGGCCGCCTTCCCGGCCCGCTCCATCTCCTTCAGCTTCTCCCACTGGACCTTCACGGCCTCGGCGTCCTTCACGGCGCTCTCGCCGAAGACGTGCGGGTGGCGCGCGACCATCTTGGCGTGGATCCGCTCGGAGAGGGAGGCGAGGTCGAAGGCGCCCCGTTCCCGCCCGAGCTCGGCGAGGAAGACGATCTCGAAGAAGAGGTCGCCGAGCTCTCCCTCGAGCTCGTCGAGGTCCTCCCGGGCGAGCGCGTCGAGCGCTTCGTAGCACTCCTCGAGGAGGTAGCCCGAGAGGTCGGCGAACGTCTGTTTCCGGTCCCACGGGCACTCCGCCCTGAGGCGCGCCATGAGCCGGACGAGGGCGGCGGCCGCTTCGCCGGCGGCTTCCGGGTGCAGGGATTTCGTCTCGGCAGGCACTCGATCTCCTCGTCCGGGCGGCGGCGGAGGGTTCCCCTTAGAATGAAGCGCCCGAACGAGGCCTTATGTCAGAAGCTTCAAAGACGATCAAGGTCGTCGACCGCAGGATGTTCACCGCCGAGGGCGACCTGCGGGACGACGTGATGGAAGAGCTCGCGAAGGCGCCCCCGGCGCCGCCGGCATCGCCGGAGGAGGCTCCGGCGGCCCCGCCGCCGGAAGAAGTGGTCCCGAGCAGCCCGGCGTTCCTGCGTCTCCTCGACATGCTCGCGCAGACGGCGTCCCTTTACCTGCAGGGGATCCCGGACCCTGCCACGGGCCGCCGCTCGGTCGACCTCGGCGCCTCGCGCGAGATCATCGATTCGCTGGTGGCCCTCCGCGAGAAGACACGGGGCCGGCTTTCCTTCGAGGAGACCGATGCCCTGGAGGGCCTCCTCGGAGAGCTTCAGATGGTCTTCACGAGACTGGCCGCGCAGGCCAAGGGGGCGCCCGGAATGCCTCCTCCGCCACGGCCGAGGGGCTGATCCTGCGAGAGCCGACGCACCGCGAACCGGGGCTCGGCCTTTCCAGCCGAGCGCCGCGTCGCGCGGCGCTCGTGCTGTTTCTCCTTTCCTTTCTCCTGGCGGGAGCCTCGCGGGCGCAGGTCCTTCAGGCGCCCGGAGAGGCGAACGAGTCCACCTTCCGCCGCGAGGTGAGGGGGCAGTGGTTCGCGTGGCTCGCGGCTCACGAAGAGGGCGATCCCGTCATGGCGTCGCAGAAGGTCGACGAGATCGTCCGGCACGCCAGGAAGATCGGCCTGAAGCGGCTGACCGACCTCTCCCTCGCGGCCACCTTGATGGCGCGAAAGGAGATGGCGGAGGGGAACCGCGAAAAGGCCCGCTGGGCGCTCGATTCGGCGATCCGGCTCGACCCCGATCTGCCCGAGGCGAGATGGTCCCGCGTCGCGCTGGCACTCGAGGCGGACAAGCTCGCCGTGCCCCGCGAGCTCCTGGGCGCCGTGAGGAGCGTCTTCGTCGACCTGGAAGGGCGGCGCGTCCTCTTCGTCCGTGCGGCGCTCCTCGTCGTCCTGACCCTGGCGGCCGTGGGCGCCGCCTTCGTGATCCTGCTGGTTGCGGTCGAGGTCCGGCGGCTCTTCCACGACCTGACGGAGCTGACGGGGCGGTGGGTCGCGCAACCGGCCGACTCGGTCCTCGCAGCCGGAATCCTGGCCCTGCCCCTCTTCCTCGCGCTGGACGTGGGGTGGTTCCTTCTCTGGCTCTTCGTTCTCTCCTTCGGGTACGCGGAGAAGTACGTGAGGTGGGCGGCGCTCGGCGGCCTCGTCCCTCTCGTCCTCGTTGCGCCTGCGCTCGACCGTGCCGCGGCGACGCTGGCCGTCTCGGCCTCCCCGGTCCTGCGCGGGGCCGAAGCGCTTCAGGAGAAGCGGTACGACCAAAGGGTCCTCGACGATCTCGATGGGGTCAAGAACCTGTTTCCCGAGGACGCCGACCTGCGGTTCCTTCTGGGGTGCCTGTACCAGCAGCTCGGGCAGAACGACCGCGCCGTCGCCGAGTACACCGTTGCCGCGCAGGTTTCGACGGTGGAGGTGCGCGCGCTCATCAACCGGGGGGACATCCGTTTCGTGGACGGTGACTTCGGCGCGGCCCAGGAGGACTTCCAGGAGGCCCTTCGCCGCGACCCGCGGGACGTGAGGGCCCGCTACAACCTCTCCCTCGTCTACGGCGAGACCTTCCGGACCGTGGAGGCGCAGGAGAAGCTCGCCGAGGCGCGCGCGCTGGACAACGGCCTCATCACGCAGTTCCTCGACAGCCCGACGCTCGTGAAGGTCGTCTCGCTCGGGTACTCGACCGAGGAGGCGCGGGCAAAGGTCGGTGCCCTTCAGAGAGACTCCCGAAGCCGCCGCGTCCTCGGGCACTTCCACGTGGGGAGTGACATCCGTACCTGGACCGTGCCGTTTGCCCTGGCCATTCCCCTCGGGGTGGCCGCCGCCTTCGGCCTCGACTCCCTCCGCAGGAAGGGACGTGGCTACGCCCTCTCCTGCGACAAGTGCGGGAGGACGTTCTGCCGGCTCTGCAAGCCGCCCGGAGAGAGCCCGCTCCTCTGCTCGCAGTGCATCCACGTCTACCTGAAGAAGGACGGCGTCTCCATCGAGACCAAGCTCCAGAAAGTCGAGGAAGTCCGGCGCCGGCAGGGGATCGAGGGGCGCCTGCGAGGGGCGCTCAACGTGATCCTCCCCGGCTGCGAGTTCCTCTTCCAGGGGCGGGCCGGGACGGCGATGGCGATCCTCGCCCCCTTCTTCCTCGGACTCTTCGCCGCGGTCTTTCGCCAGGACCTCGCACTCTCGCCTCGGCCAGGCGCCGGCTCCCTTCTCGTCGGGACCGTCTTCTGGGCACTCGTGGCGCTCGTGGCCTGGGGCGTGGGCCAGCTCACGGCGAGAAAGGGGTGACGGCGTGGCGCTCGAAGGGACCCTCCACGACTTCGCCCTCCCCGACATCCTCCAGCTCATCTCCCTGCAGAAGAAGACGGGCCTGCTGACGCTGCGCGGTCCCGAAGACACGGTCATTCTCGGCTTCGACTCCGGCTCTCTCGTCTCGGCGGAATCGCAGGCGCGCCGTCTCGACACGCGCCTCGGGACCCTCCTCGTCAAGACGCGAAGCCTCGCACCCGACTCGCTCGCCAAGGCCCTGGAGATCCAGGGGCAGACTCTCCAGAGGCTCGGCTTCATCCTCCTGAAGAACGACTTCTGCGACGCTGACCAGCTGCGGGCGGGGCTCGACGCGCAGGTGAAGAAGATCGCCTACGGCCTCTTCCGGTGGACCGACGCCGAGTACGTCTTCGACCAGCAGGACCGGATCGACTACGACCACGAGTACTTCCGTCCGATCCAGGTCGAGAGCCTCCTGATGGAGGGGGCGAGGATGGTCGACGAGTGGCCGATCATCCAGAAAGTCGTCCGGTCCCCCGAGCTCGTCTACCAGAGGGTGGCCGTGGGGCAGCGGGTGGAGCCGGCCGAAGGGGCCGACGACATCGAGGAGATCGGGGAAGCGACGTTCGTGAGGGCCCGTGAGAGGCGGGACGGGCCGATCCGGATCTCGAAGGCCGAGTGGGCGGTCTACGAGCTCGTCGACGGGCGGCGGACGATCAGCAACATCGTCGACCGGACGTTCCTTTCCGATTTCGAGGGCTCCAAGGCGTTCTACGACCTCCTCAGCCGGGGGCTCATCGAGGAGGCGCGCCGCACCGGCTTCGTCGACGAGACCGGGACCTTCTCTGTCGAAATGCCCTCGGTGCGTCCGCGGCTGCCGTTTGCCGCGGTCTGCTTCGGGTTCGTCCTCGTTGTGATCCTCCTGGCGGGATTGCGGCTTCAATCCCGAAACCCCTTGAACGTCTTCACGTTCCCGCTGCGGCGTGTGGCGGCCGTGGAGAGGTTCCAGAAGGCCGTCTCCCTGTCCCGGCTCCGGCGGATGTCGGAAGCGATCGACGCCTTCTACCTGACGCAGGGCCGTTTTCCGGAGTCTCCTGCGGCGATCGCCAGTTCGGGCCTCCTAGCGCCGGGCGACCTCATCGACCCCCGGGGGCGGCCCTACCGGTACATCCTTCAGAACGACACCGGGAAGTACTACCTTGCCGGATTCGACGCCGAAGGAAAGACCGACACCGATCTCTTCTTCGCCCACGTCGCTCAGGGAACGGGAGGGGCAGGGGAGATCCAGGCGAGCGGCACAAAGGAAATCATTGTCATAAAGTGATTTAAGGAAAGTCTTCGCCTCTGATGAAGATTCTTATTTTCGGTGACTTGACAATATCTCGCTAATATCCTAGATTCCTCAGCGGGTCCCTGCAGGACCCGGAGGGAATCAGGATGAGCAAGATCATCGGCATCGACCTCGGGACGACGAACAGCGTCGTCGCTGTTCTCGAGGGAGGCTCGGCGGAGGTCATCGCCAATTCCGAGGGCGGGCGGACGACCCCGTCCGTCGTGGCCGTCACGAAGTCGGGCGAGCGGCTCGTCGGTCAGGTCGCCAAGCGGCAGGGCGTCACGAACCCTGAGAACACCGTGTACTCGATCAAGCGGTTCATGGGACGCCATTTCGACGAGGTCAACGAAGAGATGAAGATGGTCCCCTACAAGGTCGTCCGGTCGGCCAACGGGGACGCGCGCGTGATGCAGGGGGGCAAGGAGATGTCGCCCCCGGAGATCTCCGCCCAGATCCTGGCGAAGCTGAAGGAGGCCGCGGAGGCTCACCTCGGCGAAAAGGTGGACCGGGCGGTCATCACCGTCCCGGCCTACTTCAACGACGCCCAGCGCCAGGCGACCAAGGACGCCGGCCAGATCGCGGGCCTCAAGGTCGAGCGGCTCGTCAACGAGCCGACGGCCGCGGCCCTCGCCTACGGGCTCGACAAGAAGCACAACGAGACGATCGCCGTCTACGACTTCGGCGGCGGCACGTTCGACATCTCGATCCTGGAGGTGGGCGAGGGCGTCGTCGAGGTGAAGTCGACGAACGGCGACACGCACCTCGGCGGCGACAACATCGACCAGCGGATCGTCGACTGGCTCCTCGCCGAGTTCAAGAAGGACCAGGGGATCGACCTCGGCAAAGACCCGATGGCGACGCAGCGCCTGAAGGAGGCCGCCGAGAAGGCCAAGATCGAGCTGTCGACGACCATCGAGTCGGAGATCAACCTGCCGTTCATCACGGCCGACGCCTCCGGGCCGAAGCACCTGAGCCTGAAGCTCACGCGCGCGAAGCTGGAGCAGATGGTCGACGACCTGATCCAGCGCTCCGTCGGCCCGTGCCGGCAGGCGCTGAAGGACGCCGGCCTCGAGGCGAAGCAGATCGACGAGGTCGTCCTCGTCGGCGGCCAGACGCGGATGCCGAAGATCCAGGAGGTCGTGAAGGACTTTTTCGGCAAGGACCCGCACAAGGGGGTCAACCCCGACGAGGTCGTCGCTCTCGGCGCGGCGCTCCAGGGCGGGGTCCTCGCGGGCGACGTGAAGGACCTCCTCCTGCTCGACGTCACGCCCCTCTCCCTCGGCGTCGAGACGCTCGGTGGCGTCATGACGCGCCTCATCGACCGCAACACGACGATTCCGGTGAAGAAGAGCGAGGTCTTCTCGACGGCGGCCGACGGCCAGACCTCGGTGGAGATCAAGGTCCTCCAGGGCGAGCGCGAGATGGCGGGGGACAACAAGCTCCTCGGCCTCTTCTCGCTCGTCGGGATCCCGCCCGCCCCGCGCGGCATGCCGCAGATCGAGGTGACGTTCGACATCGACGCGAACGGCATCCTCCACGTCACGGCGAAGGACCGCGGTACCGGCAAGGAGCAGAAGATCACGATCACCTCCTCCTCGGGCCTCGCCAAGGACGAGGTCGAGAAGGCGGTCAAGGAAGCCCAGTCGCACGGCGCGGAGGACAAGAAGCGGCGCGAGGCCGTCGAGGCGAAGAACCAGCTCGACTCGATCGTCTACGCGACGGAGAAGCTCCTCGCCGAGAACGCAGACAAGGTCCCCGCGGAGGACAAGACCGCCATCGAGGCGGCCATCGCCGACGCGAAGAAGGTCCTCGAGACGAAGTCCGACGACGCCGAGGCGCTCCGCAAGGCGGCGCAGGACGTCCAGAAGGCGAGCTACAAGGTGGCCGAGGCGCTCTACAAGAGCGCTCCGGCACCGGAGGCGGGCCCCGACCCGGCCGGTTCGGCGTCCCACGGTAGCGCGAAGCCGGCGGACGACGTGATCGACGCCGAGGTCGTCGACGAGAAAAAGTGACGAGGTGACGGGGGCGCGAGACGGCTCCGGTCGCGGGAAGACGCGGCGCGACGACTTCGTCCTGATCGGGGTCGTCGCCGATCGGTTCGGCGTCCACCCGCAGACGCTTCGCCTCTACGAGCGGGAGGGCCTCATTTGCCCTCCCCGCTCGTCGGGGAACACGCGGCTCTACGACCGCGAGACCGTCGAGCGCCTCGAGATCATCCTGACCCTGACGCGGGACCTCGGCGTGAACCTGGCGGGCGTGGAGGTGATCCTCGACCTCCGTGCACGCCTCTCCCGCATGGAAGGCGAGGTGGAGCGGCTGATGGACGCTTTCCGCTCCGTGGCGGCCGAGCACGCCTCCCGGGCGCCGGGGCGGACCTCTTCGCCCCAGAACGCGCTCGCCCTTCGGCCGAGGGCCCCCCTCGCCCGCCGGCCGGCCTGAAGCCAGGTTCTCCGCTCCGGTCGGCAGCCGGGATACGATGTCCTGCAGGTGAATCGCAGGCGGACCGACGACGATTCGGGTCTTCTCCGGAGGTATCTCGAGGAGATCTCGAAGTACCCGCCCATTCCGGCGGAGCGGGAGAAGGAGCTCGCGCGGATCATCCAGGACCGCCTCACGCCCGAGGAGAAGCGTAAGGACGCAATCGACGAGCTCGTCCGGGCGAACCTGCGATTCGTCGTCTACCACGTCAAGGGTTTCCACTCCCCCGACGTGCCGTTCATCGACCTGATCAACGAGGGGAACATCGGCCTGATCCAGGCCGCCAGGCGGTTCGACGCGGATCGCGGCGTCAAGTTCATCACCTACGCCGTCTGGTGGGTCCGGCAGGCCGTCTCCCACGCGCTCGCCGAGCAGGCGGGGACGATCCGCATCCCGCACAAGCAGGCGGCGCACCAGCTGAAGGCGATTCGCGCGCGGGCCGAGCTCCAGCGGGAGCTCGGCCGCGAGCCGACCCACGAGGAGATCGCCGAGCGGACCGGCCTCGAGCCGGGGGCGGTGGAGATTCTGCTCGCGGTCTCCCGCACGGCCGAGTCGCTCTCGCAAGGAGTCGGAAACGACGAGCAGGAACGGACGCTCGAGGACGTCCTCGAGCAGACGATGGTCACCTCGGCCGACGACGACATGCTGCGCCAGGCGACGATCGAGCAGGCCCGGGACATCCTGGACGACCTGAAGCCGAAGGAGCGGGCGGTCCTCTGCCGTCGCTTCGGGATCCCGGAGGACGGGAGCGACGGAGAGCGGGAGCCGATGACCCTGCAGGAGATCGGGGCTGAGCTGAAACTCTCGCGCGAGCGGGTGCGGCAGATCGAGGCCCAGGCGCTCCAGAGGCTCCGGCGGGGGGCCAAGGCGCGCCGCCTCATGGCCGTCTTCCGCTGACGCGGCGCTCCGCGCCCCCTACAATCGTGGGCGTGAGCGAGTCTGTCCCGACCGAAACGTGCCCTCTCTGCCACGGCTTCGGCAGGCTGGAGCGCCCGAACGGAACGACCGTCCCCTGCCAGTGCCGGGCCGGCGAGATCGCCGAGGCGCGCCGGAGCGCAGCCCGGATTCCGGAGCGCTACCGGAACTGCCGCCTCCAGAACTTCAAGGACCTGCAGAGCGACTCGCTGAAGAAGGCCAAGGCGGTTGCGAAGCGCTTCGTCGACCACTGGCCGGCCGTCGACGCGGGGCTCCTCATCACGGGCCCCGTTGGCGTCGGCAAGACGCACCTCGCCGTGGCCATCCTGAACGAGCTCGTCGATTCGAAGGGGGCGACCGCCCTTTTCTGCGACTTCTCCGACCTTCTCGACCGGATCCAGGCGAGCTTCGGGAAGGGGAGCGACGAAAACCAGGACGACATCGTCGCCCCGTACCGCGACGCGCACCTGCTCGTCCTCGACGAGCTCGGCGCCCGCCGTCCGTCCGACTGGGTCCGCGAGGTCCTCTACGGCCTCCTGAATACGCGCTACAACAGGGGCCGGCTCACGATCCTGACGACGAATTTCGGGGACGAGCCGGACGGGCGAGGCGGAGAGACGCTGGAGATGCGCGTCGGTCCGCCGGTGAGGAGCCGTCTCTACGAGATGTGCCAGCTCGTCGCCATCGAGGCCGAGGACTTCCGCAAGAAGCACCGCGCGAGAGCGTTCGGGTGAGCGCGTGAGCTGCACCAGGTTCCGTCCGCCCGGGATGGGACCCGGCGCGAGGGGACTCCTCCGTCGCGCCACAGCCGCCCTCTTCGCGGCGCTGCTGCTGCCGGCCTGTGCGCCGGGACCCGTACCGGTCACGGGACGCCCTTCCGTCGAGCTCCCCGTCCCGGCGCAGACGCCCACGCCGACGCCGCGTCCGGCCGCCCCGGCGCCCGTCTTCCGCGAGGTCCCGGAGCCGCGTCTCGACGTCGGCATCGCGACCGACCGTCCGGAGTATCCGCTTCCGGCCGGTGACTGGCTGCTCCGTACCGGGAGCGAGACATGGCGCCATCTCGGTTCGCTCGCGTTTCGGCCGGCGGGGACCGCCGGCAGCGTCGCGATGCCCGCGTTCCAGATCCAGGCCGGGTCCTTCGCCCGGCGGGAGCTCGCCGAGGCCGAGGCCGCGCGCCTCGGGGCCCTCCTCTCCCTCCCGGCCTCGGTGACCGAGGCGGGGGGCCGATGGGGTGTCCGGCTCGGAGAACCGGGGGGCCGGGCAGCGCTCCAGCCGCTCCTGTCGCGCGTGCGGCGTGACGCCGTCCCCGAGGCGTTCCTCGTCGGCCTCGCCGCCGCCGGCGCGGCTGTCCGCACCCTCCTCGTCGAGGGGGCGGACGGAGTGCGGGAAGTCCCGTCGCCCCTCGAGCTCCAGGCGGCGGACGCCTCGCTCCTCCCCGTGAACGACTCCCGCTATCGGGGCAACGTGCTTCTCGTGGCGACGTCCCGCGGGACGCTTCACGTCGTCAACCGGGTCGGCCTCGAGGAGTACCTCCTCGGCGTCGTCCCGCTCGAGATGGGGCCGCGCGTTTACGACGAGCTCGAGGCCCTGAAGGCGCAGGCCGTCGCGGCGCGGACCTACGCCGTCAAGCGACGCGGCGACTTCTCGGCAGAGGGCTACGATCTGTGCGCGACGGCCCGCTGCCAGGTCTACGGCGGCGCCACCGCCGAGCAGGCGCTCTCGAGCCGGGCGGTCAAGGCCACTGCCGGGCAGGTTCTCCTCTTCGCCGGGGCCCCCGCCGACACTCTCTTCACCTCCACGTGCGGGGGACGGACGGAGGATGCTTTCAACGTCTTCCCCTCGTATTCGAAGGCCGCGTTCCCCTACCTCCGTTCGGTGTCCTGCGCGGGCGAGGAGAAGCTCCCGATCGCGACGACGGCGCGCGCGCCGGCCCACGCCAACGCGCTCGGCACGCTCGCGCTCGGGGGCCGCGCGCTGCTCCACGCGGCCGGGCGCCACGGGACCTCGTGGGCCGACCTGAAGGCTGCTCGCGCGCTCCTGACGGCGCGCCTCGGCCTTCCCGCCGGAGCCCCGCCGCGGACTCTGGCGGCCGACGCGGTCTACGCGAACCTCGCCGGGCTCCTCGGGGACGAGGCGCTCCTGACCGAGGTGTCCGAGCGCGCGTCCGCTCCTCGGGCGTGGAGCGACGAGGCGCGCCGTGTCCACGCGGCGCTCGTCCGCTTCCAGGTGGGCGGCCCGACGCCGCTTCCGACGACGTGCCCCTTCTCCGCCGAGGAGGCCGCGGGTCTCTGGGCCTCCCTCCTCCTGCGCGCCGGCGGGCTCGAAGAAGTCGAAGGGCGGCTGGTTGCCGTGCCTGCCGGAAAGCTCGTCGTGAAGACCTCGAAAGGGCGGGAGGAGGAGACGCTTCCGGCCGACCCGCTCCTCTTCCGCGGCGGCGGCGAGGCGTGGACGCAGCGCGAGGCGCTCGAGCCCGCGCCTGGCGACCGCGTGCGGCTCGTCGTGAGAGACGGCACGGTGATCGCCGTCGCCGCCGTCGTCCCGACGGCGGAAGGAATCTACGAGCGGGAGTCGTCCTGGATCCACTGGGTGCGGCGCTTCACGGGCGCCGAGCTGATGGGGAACCTCCTCGAGCGCGACGCCTCGAGGAACGGGAGCGTCGTGAAGCGGCTCGCCGTCCTCGCGCGAGGGGCCTCGGGCCGCGCTGCGAAGGTCAGGGTCACGACCGACCGCGAGGCGTTCGACCTCTCGGGCCTGGAGGTGCGGTTCGCCCTCGGCATCCCGGAGACGCTCTTCACGTTCGTCACGGGGATGGACGAGACGGGAGAGCCCGTCCACACGTTCTTCGGGCGCGGCTGGGGGCACGGCGTCGGCCTCTGCCAGACGGGGACGTTCGGCATGGCGCTCGCCGGAAAGACGCACGCCGAGATCCTCGCGGTCTACTACCCGGGGACGGCCCTCGGAACGTGGCCGGCGTCGCCGCCGGGCCCGGCGCCGACGCCGCTCCAAGCACCTGCGGAGGCGCCCTCCCCGGCCTCCGCGGGGGCTCTCTCCCCGAACGGCCGGCCGCGTTAGCGCGGCCGCACCGTGACGGCGGATAGAATCTCCCGACACGGGCGTTACGCCCCAGGAGTCCCGCGATGACGACGCTTCTCGAAAGCCCCGCGGCTATCGGTGCCGCCTCCTCCGCCCCGTTCGGCTTCCAGCTCTCCGACGACCAGATGGCCGTCCGGAAGATGGTCCGCGAGTTCGCCGAGTCAGAGATCGCGCCGCACGTCATGGAGTGGGACGAGGCCCAGGTCTTCCCCCGTGAGGTCATTGCGCGCCTCGGGGACCTCGGAATGCTCGGCGTCCTCATCCCGGAGGCTTACGGCGGTGCGGGTCTCTCGTATGTCGACTACATCGGCGTCATCGAGGAGCTCTCGCGGGTCGACGGCTCGGTCGGCATCTCGATCGCGGCGCACAACAGCCTCTGCGCGAATCACCTCTTCATGTTCGGCACGGAGGAGCAGAAACGCCGGTGGGTCACGCCGCTCGCTCAGGGAAAGACGATCGGAGCCTGGGGGCTGACGGAGTCCGAGGCCGGGAGCGACTCGAAGGGGACGAAGACGACGGCCGTTCTCGACGGCGACGAGTGGGTCCTGAACGGCTCGAAGAACTTCATTACCCACGGCTCCGTCGGCGACACGGCGGTCCTGATGGCGGTCACCGACAAGACGGCCGGGACCCACGGCATCTCGGCCTTCGTCGTCGACCTCCACCAGCCGGGCATCCGCTCCGGCAAGAAGGAGAACAAGCTCGGCCTCAGGGCGTCGGACACGGCGACGCTCGTCATGGAGGACTGCCGGATCCCGAAGGAGAACCTCCTCGGGCCGCTCGGCACGGGTTTCAGCCAGGCGATGCAGGTCCTCGACGGCGGGCGGATCTCCATCGCCGCTCTCGCCCTCGGGATGGCGCAGGGGGCCTTCGACTGTGCCTTCGACTACTCCCGCCAGCGGGTCCAGTTCGGCAAGCCGATCTCGGAGTT
Source organism: uncultured Holophagales bacterium (assembly GCA_963696015.1). GTDB lineage: Bacteria > Acidobacteriota > Thermoanaerobaculia > UBA5066 > UBA5066 > UBA5066. The sequence continues at coordinate 5,265 of CAVOJA010000151.1, read as the reverse complement.
CCAGTCGATCCAGAACTACCTCGCCGACATGGCGACCGAGATCGACGCCGCCCGCCTCCTCACCTGGCGCGCCGGCTGGATGAAGGACCGCGGGATGAAGGTGACGAAGGAATCGGCCATGTGCAAGCTCTACGCGGCCGAGGTCTCGGTGCGGGTCGCCAACCTCGCCGTCCAGATCCACGGCGGCTACGGCTTCACGAAGGACTTCAAGGCCGAGAAGTTCTACCGTGACGTCAAGCTCTGCACGATCGGCGAGGGGACCTCGGAGATCCAGCGGATGGTCATCGCCCGGCAGCTCCTCAAGGGATGACGCTCGACGTCTCGCTCGAGACCCGGGTCCTCTCCAACGGACTCACGGTCGTCGTCTCCGAGAACCCCGCCGCCCCCGTCTTCGGCCTCTGCGTCCTCTACCGCATCGGCTCGCGCCTCGAGCCGCGGGGCCGCTCCGGTTTCGCACACCTCTTCGAGCACCTCATGTTCGAAGGGACTCCGAACGCGGGCAAGGGGGTCTTCGACCGCGTTTGCGAGAGCTCCGGCGGGAGCAACAACGGCCAGACCCGTCCCGACGTGACGATCTACGTCGTCGACGCCCCCTCCTCGGCTCTCGAGCGGATCCTCTTCCTCGAGGCCGACCGGATGACCTCGCTCGCCTTCGGGCAGGAGTCGCTCGACAACCAGCGCGACGTCGTGAAGGAGGAGATCCGGGTCAACGTTCAGAACGACCCGTACGGCCTCTTCGAGTACGGCGAGCTTCCGCAGGCGCTCTTCGACAAGTGGGAGAACGCCCACGACGGCTACGGCGACTTCCACGACCTCGACGCGGCGACGCTCGCGGACGTCGAGAGCTTCTTCTCGGCCTTCTACCTCCCGAACAATGCGATCCTCGCCGTGGCGGGCGACGTCGCGTCCGCCGACGTCTTCGCGAAAGCCGAGGCGCGCTTCGGCGCGATCCCCGCCGGCACCCTGCCCCCCCGTCCCGATCTCTTCGAGCCGAGGCGCACGGCACCGGTCTTTCTCGAGAAGGAAGCGCCGCTCGCGAGGACCCCGGCCCTCGCGATGGCGTGGCGGATGCCGGAGAGGGCGCATGCCGACGCGATTCCGCTCCTCGTCCTCGGCGAGCTCCTCCACAACGGACGCGCCTCGCGCCTCTACCGCGGCCTCGTCGAAGGGCGCCAGATCGCGACCGACCTGTCGGGGGGCTTCAACCCGTTCCAGGGGGGCGCCTGGTACGACGGCGCGACGCTCTTTCTCTCCCGGGTCGGCTACCGACGCGACGTCACGGCACGGGAGGTCCTCGCCGCATTCGACGAGGAGGTCGCGCGGATCGTGTGCGACGGTGTCGGCGAGGGCGAGCTCGCGCGCGTGAAGACGAAGACGCTCACCGACTGGTACGCCGGACTCGAGCCTCGCCTCGGACTCGCCGTCGAGTTGGCGCAGGCGGCGGCGTTCGCGGGGTCCCCCGGGGCGCTTCTCGACTTTCCCGGCCAGATCGACGCCGTGTCGAATGCAGACCTCCGTCGGGCTGCCGCCTGGCTCGAACCGGGAGGCCGCGCTGCGATCGCGAAGGTCCCGCCGAGGGAAGACAAGGTGGCGAAGTGAGCTCCTTGGAGAAACTTCCTCCTCTCGGGCCGGTGCGGCCCGTTCCGGCGCCGCACGTCGACGTGGCGGTGCTGTCAAACGGTCTGGCCGTCCAGGTCGTCCCGTACGCGGGTGTCCCGCTCGTCTCCGTCCGCCTCGTCACGCGCGGCGGCCTGTCGGACGATCCGGCGGGGTCGCCGGGCCTCGCGCGTCTCCTCGCCGCCAGTCTCCGCGAGGGGACGACGAAGCGCACGGGCGCGGATCTGGCCGACCTCGCGCAGGAAGCCGGAGGCGACCTCTCGGCCGGGACCGGACCCGACTCCCTGACGGTCGGGGCCTCCGGCCTCGCGGCGAGGGTCCCGCTTCTCCTCGACCTCGTTGCCGACCTGGCGATGCGCCCGGCCTTTCCCGCCGACGGGGTCGCGCGGGTGAAGGACCTCGTGCGCGAGGATCTCGAGACGAGCGAGTCGGAGCCTGCGTACCTCGCGGTCCGGACCTTCGCCCGCGCCCTCTACGGGGGCCATCCCTACGGGACGATCTCGCCCACCGCGGCGTCGATCGACGCTGTCACGCCGGAGATCCTCGCCGCCGAGGCTGCGCGGCGACTCCGCCCCGAGCGATCGCTCCTCCTGGTCGCGGGTGACGTCGATCCGCGCGCCGTCCACGCCGAAGCTGCGCGCCTCTTCGGCGGGTGGAGGGGTGCGAGCACCCCGCCCGCCGCCGTCCCCGCTCCCGTCGCGCCTTCCGGGCCGCGCCGCATCCTCGTTCTCGACCGTCCCGGCTCGGTCCAGACGAACCTCCTCGTCGGCAACCTCGGGTTCCCGAGAACCGATCCCGACGCCTATCCGCTCGAGCTCGCCATGACGATCTACGGCGGCTCGTTCACGTCACGTCTCGTCCAGAACCTGCGCGAGGAGAAGGGCTACACCTACTCGCCCGGCGCGGGCGCGAGCTGGCTCGCCGGCTGCGGCACGGTCCGCTCCTACGCGGCGGTGCGTACGGAGGTGACCGGTGCCGCCCTGAACGAGATCCTCTACGAGATGGAGCGGATGGCGACGACCGAAAGCCTGGACGAGGAGATGGAGCGCGCCTTCCGGCGCGATGCCGGCTCCCTCGCGATCTCCCTTCAGACCGCCGCGGGCGTGGCCGACGAAGTCGTTCGTCTGTGGGTCCTCGGCCTCCCGCCGGATGAGATCGGCCGCGAGGTGGACGAACTCGGAAAGGTCACGAAGGCCGACGTGCGGCGCGCCTCGCGCCGCGTCTTCGGAACGGGAGCCGCCCGCATCGTCGCCGTCGGCGACGCCGTGGCGATCCGCGAGGAGCTGGGGACGTTCGGGAAGCTCGAGGAGGTCCCGGCGGGGAGGTGAGGCGCGCCGCCGTCAGATCCAGCGCCGCCGCCGGAAGAGGTAGAGCATCCCTACGGTGATCAGGATCCAGAAGCCCCAGAGCGCCGGGTAGAACCAGCGGAGCTTCAGCTCCGGTAGGAACTCGAAGTTCATCCCGTAGACGCCCGCGAGGAAGGTGAGGGGCATCCAGATCGCGGAGAAGATCGTGAGGACCTTCACGATCTCGTTCAGGCGGTTCGAGGAGACCGAGAGCTGGGCCTCGAGGGCGCCGCTCGCGAGGTCCGTCAGGACCATCGTCGTCTCCTCCGCCCGCGCCACGTGGTCGTAGACGTCGCGAAAGTAGTGCGACGTGCGCTCCTCGATGAAGGGGAGGTCCCGGCGAGCGAGGCGGCCCAGCATCTCGCGCTGCGGGGCGACGAGGCGCCGGATCGTCAGGAGGTGGCGCTTGAGCATGAGCAGCTCCTGCAGGACCTCGCTCGCCGGCGAGCCGGAGAAGACCGATTCCTCCAGCTCCTCGAGCCGCTCCTCGAACCGGTCGAGGATGGGGAGAATCTCGTCCATCATCCGGTCGACGAGGGCGTGGAGGACCCGGTCCATCTGGCTCTCCATCGGCAGGTCCTTCTCGAGGACGAGCTTGCTGACCTCCCGGCAGGCCGCGACGGGGCGCCGGTGGACGGTGACGAGGAAGCCGGGCCCGAGGTAGACGGCGAGCTTGTAGCTGTCGAGCTCGAGGCCTTCCTTCGTGGGGCGCAGACCGCGAAAGAGGAGGAAGAGGTACCCCCCGAATTCCTCCACCTTCGGCGGCTGGACGGGGGTCAGGGCGTCCTCCACGGTGAGGTGGTGGAAGCCGCAGACGTCGGCCAGCTCGCGGGCCTCCTCGTCGGTCGGGTTCTCGGCGTCGACCCAGATGGAACGGCCGGCGAGGCCCGGCCAGACGGAGGCGAGGCTCGCGTTCTGGAGGAGGCAGAGCCCCTTCTCCTCCTCGTAGAGATGGACGGTCATCATCGGTGGAAGTGTAGTCGGCGGAGGCGCGGCCCCTGAAAGCGGGAGGGAAGACGGGGAGCGAGGAGCGTCACGGCGAGCGCGAGGAGAGCGCCTCCCGACGCCAGGAGCCCGGCGGCGACCCAGGATCCCCGTAGACGAGCTCGACGTGGTGACGTCCGGGGCGCACGGAGACCGCCGAGAGCGAAACGTCCGCGACGAGAAGGCGTTCCTCTACCCCGTCGACGAAGAGCTTCCAGCCTTCGTCCCAGGTCTGGTTCACCGCCAGAACGGACGCGGACGGCCCCCGAGCGTCGACGTTGAAGGTGATCCTCCCCGGCCACACGGCGAGAGCGCCGATCTCGGCCGGAGACGGCCGCTCGGGAAGGCCGTGCGCCGAGCCGGCATCGAGAACGACTGTCGTGGCGACCCCTTCGCCGGCGCGCAGGACGCCGTCGACCCAGCCAGCAGGCCCCTCGATCCGGGCCACGCGCCGGGCCGGAAAGACGATGGGCCGCGGCGTCGCCAGGACTGCGAGCTCGAGGGGGTCCGTCACGCCTGGAGGAGACCGGAGCGCACCGTTCACGACCGTCGTCCCGGATCGGAACTTCAGCACCGCGGCGACGCTCCGACGCTCGAGGAGCCCCGGGAGGATCGCCGGCTCGCGCGCGACCGCCTCCCAGAACAGCTTCCTCGCGACCTCCGTGGACTTCAGGGATGTCAGGTCGAAATCCCGTTCGAGGGTCATCGCGATTCCCCACTGTGCGGGAACCGGCGGCTTCGCGATGGCGCGCGCCTGTCCCTTCACGGGGTCCTCTGCGGCGAGGTGGAACAGCGGGCCGGCCCGGGGGCCGAGCGACGAGGGGAGCGAGGGCGAGGGGTGGTGTGGCGACCTGCGCGAGGGGAACGGAGGGGATCACCGCCTTTCCCGCCAGAGACAGGTCCGCGCAGGTCACGGCGACCAGCGCGAGGGCTCCGACACTCCTCCGTCGCCGGGCGACCGCCAGGGCGGCGAGACCGCCGGCCGCGACGAGAGCGGTGCGAAGGGCGTCGCGCGTCGCCACGGCAGCAAAGGACGATTCCAGGTGCGGGGAGATCCCGAGGGCGATCCAGGGTCTCGGCACCCAGCCGTCCGCCCAGGAGATCCCGGCGGCCGTCGCGAGGCCGGCAGTCATCACGAGGACGAAGGCGGCCACGAGAGGAGCGCGGCGCCGGCGACCGGGACCCAGGGTCCAGTCAAAGCCGTGAACGGCGGCGACCACGAGAGGAAGTGCGAGGAGCAGGACGAACTTCTCGGGATAGCGGAGTCCGGAGAGGATGGGGAGCCGGCGCACAGCGTCCCAGGCCGGGCCGTGCACGC
>CAVOJA010000150.1:0-37538 GCA_963696015.1 uncultured Holophagales bacterium | reverse complement strand
CACCACAAGCTTTAATGGTGACACGTGCATCGCATATCCCAATACCAAATATCCGGAATTGATGACATACCCGAAAGCCATCCAAGCGTCAAGGCCCCCAGGAAGGCGGAAGCAACGGCAGGAATGCCGAAGCTTACGAGCACGGATCTGTTGGCTTTCTTTCCAAGTAAAATAACCTTGAAGGCATTATTTGCCAGATGCACCATGGCCGTAATCGTAATTGCAACATCAACCGAAAAAAAGATTGCGACAACAGGCATAAGCAATGTTCCCAGGCCGAAACCGGAGAACAGGGTTAACCCTGAGGCACAGAATGCGGCTATTGAAATCACAATTATTTCCACAATACCTCTTCATATAAACATTCACACACGAATTGATTATAGAGTTTAATGTGCAAAAATGGCCGTTCAATTCAATTGAGCAGCCATGTAAGTTTCCGTGTATGCAACAGTCAGAAAAACCAGAGCGGGATCACCGCAGCGGCCAGAACCAGCGCGGAAGGGAGCAGCAGGCTGTGATAGACTTTGGCCACATCGGTATGAAAGTATTCACAGGTCAGAACATAACAAAGATGCACCGGTGAAAGCATTACACCGGCAAAACCGGAAGCAAAGGCCAGCGCTACCAGTCCCGGCGAGGGGGTTGTTCCCATCAGCGGCAGCAACAGGGGAAAGGTTATGCCGATGTAACCGAGCGTCAGTCCGGTCATTATGCCTGCAATAAACGGGATCAGTATCAGCACCAGATGCACCGGCAAACCGGAAGCGGCAAAAAAGGAAGAAACTCCGTGCAACGCGCCGGTAATCTCCAGAACTTCCTTAAAGACCATGATGCCGACGACCATGAACAGCGCTTTGAGAGAAATGCTTTCGCGCAGGTTCTTAACGATCATTGCCGGAAGGTAGCGAAGCGCTGCATAGAGAATCAGCACGCTGATGCCAAGGGAAACTGCCGGGCTGATCCTGAAGATGATCACCAGCAGCAGGGAAAGAAGGATGGGCGGAATCGTCAGCAGAAAGACCATCAATTCGCGGCCCCGATGATTCCCGGTAGCCGGCGTCGGCTGCCGCCCGATACCGCGGAAGCAGAAGAGAGCACCCCAGACGATTACCGCGAGGGCAAAGGGCAGATTGGCGATGAAGATCGTTTGGGTGGAAATACCGCTGAGGCCTGCCGCCAGGATGACTCCAGGATACAGCGGGGAAACGTACTGCAGATGGCGGTACCAGTAGTTGATCAGCGCCTTCTGCTCCGGCTTGACTGCACCCTCTCCGGCTGCCTCGCTGACCATGGGAGCGGAAAAGACCGCGCCGCCGGGGGATGGAAGCATGCATATTTCGGATCTCGTGCAGCGGATATCGAGGAGAAGGGAATATAAGACGAAAATAGAAAATTGGTTTAAGGGATGGCCTCATATGCTGTTAAACGGCATCATGAATTTTGCCGTGGAAAACGGCATTGAAAAGATTTATTCGCCGACGGCGGAGTCGGCCAGAGAAGCATACAGACCCTTCTCGCATTGTTCAAAGGGAGTTATTTGAAAGGGTTTACGATAAGGTGGTCAGTAAACATCTTCAGGTGGAAAAGGAAGGGAAATGGTGGGTAATCGACGTGGCAAAAAACGGAGATAGAATCGTTATCCCCGAGAAAAGACTGGGAGTGACCGAGGGAGGGAAAAACTATCTGTTTATGTCACGACATAGAAAGGGGGCTGGGACATATTAACGTCGATCCCGACTTTGCACAATTGGCGAATGAATCCTCCCCCGGCGGGTTCGACGATATGCTGAGAATCGACGCGCGAGGTGCACCACTTCTGCCTCCTCATCGGGTACGGCGCGAGCGCCGTCAACCCCTACCTCGCGTTCGAGACGATCCACGACCAGGTCCGGCAGGGGCTCCTCGCGGGCGACCCGGAAGCCGCGGAGAAGAGGTACGTCAAGGCCGTCAACAAGGGAATCGTCAAGGTCATCTCCAAGATGGGGATCTCGACGGTCCAGAGCTACCACGGCGCGCAGGTGTTCGAGGCGCTGGGGCTCTCGCAGGACTTCGTCGACGAGTACTTCTGCGGCACGCCGACGCGGATCGGCGGCATCGGCATCAAGGCGATCGCGCAGGAGGTGCGCCTCCGGCACGACTTCGCCTACCCCTCGCGCCCGGTGAAGCACACCACGCTCGGGACGGGGGGGCGCTACCAGTACCGGCGGGACGGCGAGGAGCACCTGAACTCGCCCGTGGCGATCCACCTCCTCCAGAGCGCGTGCCGGAACGGGGACGCCAGGACCTGGAAGCAGTTCAGCGATCTCGTGAACCGGCACGGGAAGCACCCGGTGCGAATCCGCGACCTGATGGACTTCCGGCCTTTGGCGAAACCGGTTCCCCTCGAGGAGGTCGAGCCGGTCGAGAGCATCCTCGCGCGTTTCAAGACGGGCGCGATGTCGTACGGCTCGATCAGCCAGGAGGCGCACGAGGCGCTCGCGATCGCGATGAACCGGGTCGGCGGGAAGAGCAACACGGGCGAGGGGGGAGAAGACCCCGCCCGCTACCAGCCCGACGCCAGCGGCGACTCGAAGAACAGCGCGATCAAGCAGGTGGCGTCGGGGCGGTTCGGGGTGACGAGCCAGTACCTCGTCGAGGCGCGGGAGATCCAGATCAAGATGGCCCAGGGCGCCAAGCCGGGCGAGGGGGGGCAGCTCCCCGGTCCGAAGGTCTACCCCTGGATCGCGAAGGTGCGGCACGCGACGCCGGGCGTCGGCCTCATCTCCCCGCCGCCCCACCACGACATCTATTCCATCGAGGACCTCGCCCAGCTCATCCACGACCTGAAGAACGCGAACGCGGGCGCGCGCATCTGCGTGAAGCTCGTGTCGGAGAACGGCGTCGGGACGATCGCCGCCGGGGTCGCCAAGGCCCACGCCGACGTCATCCTCATCAGCGGCTACGACGGCGGCACGGGCGCGGCTCCGCTGACGAGCATCCGGCACGCCGGCATACCCTGGGAGATCGGCCTCGCCGAGGCCCACCAGACGCTCGTCCTGAACGACCTGAGGAGCCGCGTGACGCTCGAGACCGACGGACAGCTGAAGACGGGGCGCGACGTCGTCATCGCGGCGCTCCTCGGCGCGGAGGAGTTCGGCTTCGCGACGACTCCGCTCCTGGCCCTGGGCTGCGTGATGATGCGGGCCTGCCACCTGAACACGTGCCCGGTCGGAGTGGCGACTCAGGACCCCGAGCTGCGCAAGCGGTTCACGGGCGACCCAGAGCACGTCGTCAACTTCATGAAGTTCGTGGCGGCGGAGGTGCGCGAGCTGATGGCGCACCTCGGCTACCGCGAGTTCTACAAGATGGTCGGGCGCAGCGAGCGTCTCGAGATGCGCCGCGCCGTCGACCACTGGAAGGCGCGGACGCTCGACTTCTCGCGCATCCTCTGGAAGCCGACGGTGCCGCGCGAGGTGAAGCGGACGTTTCGCTTCCCGCAGGAGCACCGCCTCGAGGAGGCGCTCGACGCCACGACGCTCATCCCGCTCTGCCGCCCGGCGATCGAGGGCGGGACGCCCGTCACGGCGACGCTGCCGATCCGGAACGGGAACCGCGTCGTCGGGACGATGCTCGGGAGCGAGGTGACGCGCCGCTGGGGCGGCGCGGGCCTCCCCGACGACACGATCCGACTTCGCTTCCAGGGCTCGGCCGGGCAGAGCTTCGGCGCGTTCGTCCCGCCCGGGATGACGCTTTTCCTCGAGGGGGACGCGAACGACTACGTCGGCAAGGGGCTCTCGGGGGGGCGCATCGTGGTGGTGCCTCCGGCCGGGGCGACGTTCGTCGCCGAGGAGAACGTTCTCATCGGCAACGTCGCGTTCTACGGGGCCACCGCGGGCGAGGCGTTCATCCGGGGTGTGGCCGGAGAGCGGTTCTGCGTCCGCAACTCGGGCGTCTCGGCCGTCGTCGAGGGGATCGGCGACCACGGGTGCGAGTACATGACCGGCGGCCGCGTCGTCGTCCTGGGCCGAGCGGGGCGCAACTTCGCCGCCGGGATGTCGGGAGGGGTCGCGTACGTCCTCGACGAGGCGGGCGACTTCGCAAACCGCTGCAACACCGAGCTCGTGGGTCTCGGCCGCGTGGAGGACGAGGCCGAGGCGGCGGAGCTGAAGGAGCTGGTCCGGCGCCACGCCACCGCGACGAAGAGCGCGCTCGCGGCGGGGATGCTCGAGGAGTGGGACACGTTCCTCCCGCTCTTCGTTCGCGTGATGCCGAACGACTACCGCCGCGTTCTCGAGGCGCAGGCGCGAATGAGGGAGATGGGGCTGTCCGAGGACGAGGCCGTGATGGCGGCGTTCCTGGAGAACGCGCGAGGCGTCGCGCGCGCGAGCGGGAGCTGACGATGGGCAGGCCGACGGGTTTCCTCGAGTTCCCGCGGGAGGGCCTCCCCCAGAGGTCCCCCGCCGAGCGGGTGAAGGACTGGGACGAGTCGCACCCCCAGGGGCCGGAAGAGCTCCTGAAGCGCCAGGGCGCCCGCTGCATGGACTGCGGCACGCCGTTCTGCCACACGGGCAAGCTGATCGCCGGGATGGCCTCGGGCTGCCCGATCAACAACCTGATCCCCGACTGGAACGACCTCGTCTACCGCGGGCAGTGGCGCGAGGCGGCGATCCGCCTCCACCAGACGAACAACTTCCCCGAGTTCACGGGCCGCGTCTGCCCTGCCCCGTGCGAAGGCTCCTGCACGCTCGCGCTCAACGACGACGCTGTGACGATCAAGGCGATCGAGTGCGCCATCGTGGATCGCGCGTTCGACGAGGGGTGGGTCTCGCCCGAGGCGCCGGCAACGCGCACGGGCAAGAGCGTGGCGGTGGTCGGGTCGGGACCCGCGGGCCTCGCCTGCGCCGCGCAGCTGAACAAGGCGGGGCACACCGTCACCGTCTACGAGCGCTCCGACCGGATCGGCGGGCTCCTGATGTACGGCATCCCGAACATGAAGCTCGACAAGCGGCTCGTCGAACGGCGCGTGCGGCTGATGGGCGTCGCGGGCATTCGCTTCGTCTCGGGGGTCGAGATCGGGCGGGACGTTCCCGCTGAGAGCCTCCTGACGGATTACGACGCCGCCGTACTCTGCATCGGCTCGACGGTCGCCCGCGACCTGACGATCGAGGGGCGAAGCCTCTCCGGGATCCATCTTGCGATGGAGTTTCTCCACGCGAACACGCGCAGTCTTCTCGACTCTGCACACGCCGACGGCCTCTACATCTCGGCCGCCGGGAAGAACGTCGTCGTCATTGGAGGCGGCGACACGGGGACCGACTGCGTCGGCACCGCCCTGCGGCACGGGGCCGCGAACGTCGTCCAGCTCGAGATCCTCCAGCGGCCCCCGGACCAGCGCGCTCACGACAACCCCTGGCCGCAGTGGCCGAAGCTTTACAGGCTCGACTACGGCCAGGAAGAGGCGGCGGCGCTCCAGGGCGCCGACCCCCGCCGGTACTCGGTCCAGACGAAGCGCTTCGTCGGGGACGCCGAAGGGCGCGTGCGCGAGGTACACACGGTCGAAGTGGAGTGGCGGAAGACGTCGGACGGCCGCCCACAGATTCACGAGCTGCCGGGGACCGAGCAGGTCGTTCCGGCAGACCTCGTCCTCCTCGCGCTCGGCTTCCTCGGCCCCGAGCGCCGGGGCCCGGTGGAGGAGCTCGGCATCAGGCTCGACGAACGGGGAAACGTCGTCACCGACGGCGAGAGAATGACGAGCGTTCCCGGCGTCTTCGCCGCCGGAGACGCGGTGAGGGGCCAGTCGCTCGTCGTCTGGGCGATTCACGAGGGGCGGAAGGCGGCCCGCGGAGTCGACCGGCACCTGATGTACGGCGAGACGTATCTCCCCTGACGGCGGCCCGGTAACCCGATATCATCCGCGGTCGGCCCTTCGGGCCCCGTGAAGGAGACCCTTTCATGACTCACGCCCTCTCCGGCCTCGAGCCGCAGCTGCTCTGGGACCACTTCGCCGCCCTCGCCGCGATCCCCCGCGGCTCCAAGAACGAAGCGGCCGCCACGGCCCACGTCGTCGCGTTCGCCGCCCGCCTCGGGCTCCCCGCCAAGGTCGACTCCGTCGGGAACGTCCTCATCACCAAGCCCGGGACGAAGGGCCTCGAGACGAAGCCTCCCGTCCTCCTCCAGGGGCACCTCGACATGGTGTGCGAGAAGAACTCGGGCACCGTGCACGACTTCGCGAAGGACCCGATCCGCCTCGTGGTGGCCGGGGACGAGGTGAAGGCCGACGGCACGACGCTCGGCGCCGACAACGGCATCGGCTGCGCCGCGGCCCTCGCGCTCCTCGAGTCGAAGGACCTCGCCCACCCGCCGCTCGAGTGCCTCTTCACGATCGACGAGGAGACGGGGCTGACGGGGGCGAACGCCCTCACGTCCGACTTCCTCACGGCGACCCGGATGCTCAACCTCGACACCGAGGAGGAGGGGGCGATCTACGTCGGCTGCGCCGGCGGCCTCGACACGATGGCCGCAACGTCCGTCACTCGCGTCGCGCCGGCGGCCGGGGCCTCCCCGTACCGCATTTCGGTGACGGGCCTGCGCGGCGGCCACTCGGGCTGCGACATCCACGAGGGACGCGTGAATGCCCTCAAGGTCCTCGCCCGCGCCGTCTCCGAGGCCGAGACGTTCGGATTCGCCCCGGCGACTCTCGACGGCGGGAGCAAGCGCAACGCCATCGCCCGCGAAGGCTTCGCGTCGGGATGGGCCGACGCGCTCCGCGAGACGGAGCTCGAGGCCGCCCTCGCGAAGCTCGAGGCCGACGTCCGATCCGAGGCGGGCCGTTTCGACAACCCCGTGCACATCGGGATCGAGCGCGTCGACACCGCCCCGAATCCCCTGGCGGCGGGCGATGCGAAGCGGATCGTCGGGTTCCTCCACGCGGCGCCGCACGGCGTCCTCGGCTGGTCGCCCGACATCCCGGGCCTCGTCCAGACCTCCACGAACCTCGCGATCGTCGAGACGAAGGACGACGAGATCTCGTTTGCCACGAGCCAGCGCAGCTCCGTGGACTCCGCCAAGAAGGACGCCGGGCGCCAGATGGCGACGTCGATGACCCTCGCCGGCCTCGACGTGACGCAGGGCGACGGCTACCCGGGCTGGAAGCCGAACGTCTCCTCGCCGATCCTCGGCGTCGCCAAGGGGGTCCACGCGGAGCTCTTCGGTCGCGAGCCCGAGGTCAAGGCGATCCACGCCGGCCTCGAGTGCGGGATCATCGGAGAGAAATTCCCCGGCATCGACACGATCTCGTTCGGCCCGACGATCCGGAATGCCCACTCGCCCGACGAGTGCGTCAGCATCCCGTCGGTCCAGAACTTCTGGAAGTACCTCACCGTCCTCCTTCCGAAGATGTAGTCGAGAGGCCGGGGGCGGGGTAACGTTCGCCGATGCCCCGCCCCCTCGGCCGCGACCGCCTCGAGCCCACGACCGACGGAACCGTCGTCCTCCTCTCGCTCCGGCCGAAAGGGTGGTCGGGGCGGCAGGAGGTCTCTCCCCGCGCCCCCGTCCTCCCGGGGACGGCCGTGCGGTGGGACGGTGAGCTGTTCGAGGTGCTGCACGTGGAGCCGCGGCCGGGCGGCGGCTGGCGCCACGTCCTGGCGCCCTGGGACGACAGGTTCCTCGTCCGGACGCTCGTGGAGTACGGAGACGCGGGAACGGCGGCGCGCGGCGAGGCGCCTACGGGGGTGTCCGCGGTCTCCGAGGTTCCCGAGGTTCCCGGAGTTCCCGGAGTTCCCGGAGTTCCCGGAGTTCCCGGAGCTTCCGGAGTTGCCTGGGCCCGCGCGATCCCCGTGGCCCCCACGGCTGTGCCGGTCTCTCGCGCTCCCAGGTCACCCGCGCCCGGCAGCGTCCCGGCGGCGTGGCGCGCCCTCGCGCCTGGTGTCCGGGCGCTCCTTGTGGCGTTCGTGCCGTCGGTCCTCTTCGGCTGGTTCTTCCCGTTCCGCGTCTTGGGCGAGGGGATCTCCTTTCTCGTCCACGAGCTGGGGCACACGCTCGTCGCCTGGTTCTTCGGCTGCTCGGCGATGCCGGCGATCGTCATGACGATCGTCTTCGCCCAGAGCTGGGTCTTCGCGGCCCTCGTCTGGGGCGCTCTCGTCTTCTTCGCGGTGAAGTACCGCCACGCGCCCCGCTGGAACGTCGGCCTCGCCGCCCTCGCTCTCGCCTACCCGCTCGTCGCCTTCACGCCGGCGCACGTCACGGCGTTCGACATCGGCGGCCACCTCGCCGAGGTCGTCTTCGCGGCGTGGGCTTTCCGGCGTGCCGTCCGGGGCGAGCGCCCCGAGTGGGAGCTTCCCGTCTGGGCCTTCTTCGCCTTCTACCTCGTCGTTCGGAACGTGAAGCTCTTCGGCGGTGTCGTCCTGAGCGCCGCGGCGCGGACCGATTACCAGACCGTCGCCATCGCCGGGCAGAACGACATGGTGAAAGTGGCCGCGACGACCGGCCTCTCGCTGACGACGGTCGCCGCGTTCACCGCGCTCGTCTTTCTCGTCGTTCCGCTCGGAGCGCTCGTCCTCGCGCTGCGTGCCCCGGTCGGCCCCTCGCGGCTGTCCGTATAGTAGAAAATCAAGACCTGACCCCGAGCTCAGCCGCGCGGCGGCAGGGCGGGCCCGGCCGGAGCGATCGTCTCCGGTTCCCCGCGGAACCGGACGACGACCCTCACGTCCTGGGGCACGCCGTAGGCGCGCAGGAGCCAGGCCCTGACGAACTCCTCGGTCTGCTTGCGCGCCGTCTCGCGGACGAGCGGCAGGTTCCGCCGCGCGCGCTGCGCGAAGAGCCCGGTGAGGGAGGCGCGCAGCTCCTCGACGACGGGGTCCTCGTCCCAGCGCTTTCAAGGTGACCGTTTCCTTTGTGGCCGGCGGCCGCAACCCGCATGGTGAGTGGCTTTCCGCGTCTGGGAAGAACCGAAGCTGCCCGTCACAAAGGCCGGAAAGCCAATGACAAGCGCCTGTTCTTACGGTAAGTCACCAGTTTACAATACTTTACCACCTTGAAAGGGCTGGGTCCTCGTCCCTGAGGATCGAGCTCTCCGTCGTCACGATCGTCAGCGCCGAGACGTCGACGGCCGGTGCGTTCCAGCGGATCTGGGGGGCGAGGACGGTGACCGTCCGTTCCGTCAGGTCGAAGTCCCACTCTCCGTCGAGGTCGAGGGTGTAGGAGAACGTCACCGGCACGCGGGCCGAGACGACGACGTCGGGAAGGGAGAAGCCGAGGAGCTCCGCCGCGTCGCGCCGCTCGACGACCTCCACCTGGGAGAGCTCGGCCACCTGCAGACGCTTCGTCCCGCGGATCTCGGTCGCAGTGCTCGCGAACGTCGTCGTGATCGTCCGCGCCCGGATCGCCGCGGCGAGCTTCGCGAGCCCCTCGGAGACCGCCGTCGTCGTCTCGCGGATCGTCCGCGGGATGGCCCCGGCCATCTCGCCGGGGAGCCGTGCGACACGCCCCACGAGGATGGACGCCGCGACGAGGATCGCGAGGACGAGCGCCCCGAAGGCGAAGAGGGCCCGGGAAGGGCGGCGGGGCCGGTGCATGTCGCCAGCGAGCCTAGCTGATTCTTGCCCCCTGCTACTCTCCCGCGGCGTGGCGCGGATCGCGGTTCTCCCGGACGTCCTGGTCGACCAGATCGCCGCGGGCGAGGTGGTCGAACGGCCGGCGTCGGTCGTGAAGGAGCTCGTCGAGAACGCTCTCGACGCGGGGGCGACCCGCGTCGACGTGGAGATCGAGGGGGGCGGGATCGCGCGCCTCTCGGTCGCGGACGACGGCTGCGGGATGGATAAGGAGGACGCGCCGCTTTCGCTCGAGCGGCACGCGACGTCGAAGGTGCGGACGGCGGAGGACCTGGGGCGGATCGGGAGCCTCGGCTTCCGGGGCGAGGCGCTGCCGTCGATCGCCTCGGTCTCGCGCCTCGTCCTGACGACGTCGCCCGACGGCTCGGGCCTCGGGACGGAGGTCGTCGCCGACCGGGGGGCCGAGCCCGTCGGGAAACCCGTGCGGATGACGAAGGGGACGC
This sequence comes from uncultured Holophagales bacterium, assembly GCA_963696015.1. Taxonomy (GTDB): domain Bacteria; phylum Acidobacteriota; class Thermoanaerobaculia; order UBA5066; family UBA5066; genus UBA5066. Next base: position 27,505 of record CAVOJA010000150.1, on the reverse strand, counting down.
GCGTCGTCGTGGAGGACCTCTTCGGGAACGTCCCGGCGCGGAGGAAGTTCCTCAAGTCGCCGGATGCCGAGCAGCGGGCGATCGTGAGGACGTTGACGGCGCTCGCGCTGTCGCGCCCCGGGGTCGCGTTCACGCTGCGGTCCGGGGAGCGGGAGCTGCTGGCGCTGCCGGCGGCGCCGTCGGCTCTCGACCGCTTTGCCGAGGTCATGGGGCGATCCTCGCTCCCGAACGTCCTGCCGGTCTCGTTCGCGTATGCGGGGATGGGCCTTTCGGGCGCCGTCTCGGCGCCGGAGACGACGTTCGCGTCGCAGACGTTCCAGTGGCTCTACGTGAACGGGCGCGCGGCACGCGACGGGTCGGTCGCGCACGCGGCGCGCCTGGCGGCCGAAGAGGCGCTCCTCGGCGAGAGGAGCCCGGCGTGGGTTCTCTTCGTGACGCTCCCGCCCGAGAAGGTCGACCCGAACGTCCACCCGCAGAAGAGAGAGGTCCGGTTCCTCGAGCCGTCGTCGGTCCACTCGCTCGTCCACAGGGGGTTGCGCGAGGCGCTGACGGAAGGGAAGTCGGCCGCGTCGCTGCCGGCGTCGGTCCTTTCGGAGCCGTTCGCGCGTCCCGCGAGCTGGGGCGACGCCCCGTTCGCCGCGACGGCGCTTGCCGAGTCGCTGGGGCTGTGGGACGCCGCCGGTGCCCCGGCGACCGCGCGCGCCGGAGCGGCGGTCGCGCCCTTCGCGCTCCAGACGTCGCACGCCACGTGGGAGGCCGCTCCCTCGGCCGCGTCCGTCGCCTCGCCCGTCGGCGCGCTCCGGCTCCTCGGCCAGTATCGCGAGTCGTATCTCGTGGCCGAGGGGGCCGAGGGGCTCGTCCTCGTCGACCAGCACGTGGCGCACGAGAGGGTCCGCTTCGAGCGGATCCGCGACAGGCTCGAGGGGCAGGGGCTCGCTTCGCAGGCGCTTCTTTCGCCGGTGACGTTCGAGGCCGCTCCCGAGGAGGCCGACGCCCTCGCGCGCGCCGATGCCGTGCTTTCCGCTGCCGGCTTCTCGGTCTCCGAGCTGTCCGGGCGTCTCTTCGTCGTCTCGGCCGCCCCGGCCGACTGCCCGGCGGAGAAAGTCGTCGGGGTGCTGCGCGACCTCCTCGGCGGGCTCTCGGACGCGGCGGAAACCGGCGGAACCCGGGGCACGGAGAGCGTGTCGAAGATGAAGGACGCCCTCGCCGCCTCGCTCGCCTGCCGAGGGGCGATCACCGTGAACCGGCGCCTCGCGCCCGAAGAAGCGGCCCGGCTTCTCTCGGACCTTTCTTCCTGCCGGGACCCGTGGACCTGCCCCCACGGACGCCCGATCCTTCTCACCCTCGTGCACGCCGAAGTGCTCAAGCGCTTCGGAAGGAGCTCCGGATGACCTCGGGCCGCGACCTTTTCGCTCCGAAGCTCGGTCTCACGCTGCCGCTCTGCGGCCTCCATTTCATCTTCTTCTTTCTCTTCGTCACCGATCCGAGGAAGGTGGCGGGCCTCTTCGGCTTCTGGCCGCAACAGGCGCTGACACAGCCGTGGGGCTTCGTGACGTTCCAGTTCCTCCACTCGGGGCCGATGTCGCTCTTCTTCGGCGCCTTCGCGCTCTACATCCTCGGGAGCGCGCTGGAAGCCGAGTGGGGGACGACCGAGTACACGGTTTTCTGGCTCGTCGCGACACTCGGCGGGTCCATCTCGGCCTGGGCGCTCGGGACGCCGCTCGTGAGCGACCCGTTCGTCGTGCCGATCTCCATGCTCTTCGCCTACGCCTTCCTTTTTCCCGCCACGCAGTTCCTCGTCTTCTTCGTCATCCCGGTGAAGGTGAAGTGGATCGCCTTCTTCAGCGCGGGCGTACTCGGGCTGGCTTTCTTCCGCGACCTCTTCTCGTTCGGCGCGGGGCCGGCGTTCGTGAGGGTCCTGGGCGCCGGGGCGGGCTTTCTCTACTTCTGGGTCCGCCACCACGGCCGCTTCAAGGCGCGAAAGGCCGCGCGCGAGGCGGTCGTCGCGGTGAAGACGGCGGCGGTGGTGCGGCAGGACGAGGCGCTGGAGAAGCGCAACCGCGAGCTCTTTCCCCGGGTCGAGGCGCTCCGGGCGGCCGAGCGGACGGGCGTGGAGTCGTCCGGCGGCGAGGGGCTCCGGAGCGAGCTGACACGCCTCGTGGTCCCGGATGTGAACATCTGCAAGCCGGTCGATTTCAAGGGGGACAGGGACGGCGTCTGCCTGAAGTGCGAAGGCTTCGCCGAGTGCTCGCTCCGCTACCTCGCGGGGCAGCCCACCGAAATCGTCGTGAAGAAGCGCGACGAGTGACCGTGCCGGGTAAACTCCCGCCCCGATGACCTTCCTCCTGACGTTCCTCACCCTTTTCTGGCTCGCCGATCCCTCCCCGGTCAAGGGCGTCCCGCCGCCCCCCGGCGGGCTCTTCGAGACCGAGATCACGAAGGTCGTCTCCGACCGGGCGAGGGTCGAGATGCAGGGCCTCCTCGCCGAGCTGGAGCGGAGGTCGCAGCCGGCCGAGACGAAGGCCGAGATCAGGCGTCGCCTCGCCGGCCTGAAGGTCGCGGTCTATACGACGTCCAAGAGCTGGGACGAAACAGTCGCGTTCTACGAAGGGCCGGCGATGAAGGTCGTCTTCCTCAAGGGACAAAGGGACGTCCTCGCCGACCTGCAGGACTATGCCCGCTCCGCCGGGATCGCCGTCGATCCAGGCGTGGAGAAGGCGTGGGAGGGGAAGTCCGCCCTCACGGCCCGCTGGACGAAGGACGACGAGACGCTGCAGATCGTCGTAGAGGACCACCTCATCGACCCGCGCGACGGCAAGGTGACGCCGAAGACGGTCGTTCTCGTGACGAAGCTCGGCTCGTAGCGGCCGCTTCTCGAGGCCATAGCGGCGGAGAAGCGAAAGGGAGGGGCCAAGGCCCCTCCCTTCTTCCGTCGGTTGCGGGAAGTTCCGGACGCTACGTCTTGAGGACCTCGTCCGCCGCGGCCGCGCTGGCGACGTCCTCGCGCCGCTTCTTCTCCTGGAAGTAGGCGAAGACCTGCCAGCCGCCGAAGGCGACGAGGAGGCCCGGCCACCAGTCGAGGAGGAACCCGAGGTCGATCGTGAAGATCCGGTCGGCGAGGAAGAAGAGGCCGATGAGGATCAGGAAGATCCCGAACGTCAGGCCGCCGTCGGCTTTGAGCGGCTTCTCCTCGCCGAAGAAGCCGGGCTCGGGCATTCCGGTGGCGTTGATGGCCCGCGCCTGCCGGACGGCGTCGATCAGGACGAAGATCACCCAGAAGGGGATGAGCATCCCGAATGGCCCGGTGTTCGGGCGGTCGGCGATGGCGATCAGCAGGACGAAGATCGCGAAGAAGACGATCCCCCGCTTGTAGAGGCCGAGGTAGACGTGCCCGAGCCCCGAGAACAGGGACAGGAGCCCGGCGGCCGCGGGGTTCTTGCCGGGCGGCGTCGCGGGGCGCGGCGGCATCGCAGGCGCGACCGGCACGTAAGCGACCGGCGGGGCCTGGTGGGCGACCGGCGGGGGCGGAGGGAGGCTGGTGTTTTCGTTCATCGGCGTCACCTTCTGGGCTCTTCAGCCTCGCTGGGCTCTGTGGAGCGGCGTGTCGTGTCCCGCTCGATCCAAGGAACGCAAACTGGAAGGGTCCGGTTCGCGAGCTGGCACGGACCGCAGCGGCTCGGTCTCGACCCGGCTTCCAAAAACGCGACCGAGGAGAATCTCGGCCCACGCCGTCGTCTTCGCCTTGCCGACCGCGAGCGTCCGGTACAGCCGGTAATTGAGCTGCTCTGCCAGAGGTCTCTTGCGGTGGCTCGCGAGAACCGTGTCGAGCTTCGCGCCGGCGACGTCCCTCGCTTCGGCGAGGGCCCGCTCGCCTGCGGCGGTCATGCCACTGGCTCCGCTTCGGGCGGCCGAGAGGGGATCGACGCCGAGGATGGTCACGAGGGCGAGGCAGGCGGCGTAGGCGAGTGCGACCACGACCCTCCAGTCACTTCGCCAGCGGCGGAAGCGGCTCGCCTCGCCCGGGGCCGCGTCGTGCCGGGGGTGCCCTGCCGGTAGAGTGAGCAGGCGCCGGAGGAGGGCGGGGGAGGGATCGGGCGGGGCGATCGCGCCGGGAGAGAGGAGCGCCATCACCTCGCGTGCAGCGACGCGAGGCGGCTCGGACCTCGTGAGGCCGGCCAGGGAGACCTTCAGCGCGTCGGGCGGCCGGGGAACGGCCAGCGCGCCGAGAAGCCGGTCGTTCTCCTCGCAGTCGGCGAGGAGACGCCCGCAGACCTCGCAGAACGACGCATGGCTCGCGACCTCGGGGGGGACCGGGACGCCCCCTGAGAGAAGGGCCGTCTCGGCCCGGTGGCAGGGACCGGCCGAGGCGCTCATGCGCCCCCTCCGGGTTGAGGCGTGAGGGAGCCTAAGAGCGGCCCGCGCGTCAGAGGAGTCGCGCCGATCCTCTCTCTCACGATGCGCGCCAGCTCGACCCGCGCCCGGTTGAGCCGCGACTTGACCGTGCCGTCGGGAAGGCCGAGGAGGTCGGCGATCTCCCGGTAGTCGAGGCCGTCGAGGTCCCGCATCTGGACGACCTCGGCCAGCTCGTCGGGGAGCTGGGCCAGGGCATCGAGGAGGAAGCGGAGCCGCTCCCGGCGAACGGCGTCGGCGGACGGGTCGTCCGAACCGGGCAGGAGCGTCACGAGGGCGTCGTCGCTGACGAAGCGGAAGCCTTTCTCCCGGCGGCGTTTCCGGTAGTGGTCGATGGAGAGGTTGCGGGAGAGTGTGGCGATCCAAGCGAGGAGGGAGGCTTCCGTCGGCTCGTACCGGTCGAGGTTCTCCCAGATCTTCAGGAAGCAGTCCTGGGTCAGCTCCTCGGCTTCGGACCGGTCGTAGGTGCGATGGTAGGCGATCCGGTAGACCTTTGCCGAATACCGCTCCACGAGCTCCCGCCAGGCAGGATCGTCGCCGTTCAGGCAGCGGGCGACGAGCTCGGCGTCGGGATGGGCAGCGTTCGCCATGAGTCTCCTCGTTCTCAAGGAACGGACGAAAGGGGCGCGAGGTTCCGTCGCGAGTCTATAATTCTGGTTCGTCGATTCGGTCGAGGAGGGGGTGGGATGTCTCCTGAGCGGAACGTGAGCGTCATTCGTTACTTCCCAGCGGTCGTCCTGCTCCTGACCGCCGCCGTCGCCTCGGCCCAGGCGCCCCCGGCGGGCGAGTGGAAAGTGTTCCAGGAGTTCAACTTCGTGACCGGGTCCTGGTCCGGCCCCGTGGAATCGAGGGGGCGGATCGGGGGGCGTGTCGTGTCGTTCGGCCTCGAGGTCGACGGGGCGACCCTGGGGTACCGTGCGACGACCTATTACCCCGTCAAGGACAACCTGCCCGAGGCGCGCAGTGAAGAGATCGCCAAGATCGTCTACGACGGCGCGAAGGGGAAGTACGTCGCACTGGTCGTTTTCTCGACGAAAGCCTGGGGAATCTACGACGGCGAGGTCCGTCCGGACGGATCTATCCTCTTTATGGCACGTGAGATGGCGAATCTCGAGGCCGGGCTGAAGTCTCGCTGGACCCTTTCGCGAAAGGCCGACGGCACGCTGCTCGAAGAGCTCGACCTGGCTCCTCCGGGAAAGGACTTCTCCCCGTACCTGAGGGCCACCCTGACCAAGAAGTAGCGGAACCCGTTCCGGGCGGTCTGGTACCCTCCGTCTCCCGTGCGTCCTGCGCGGGCGAGGGGAGTCCATGGCTGAGATCCGGAACGTCGCCATCATCGCTCACGTAGACCACGGCAAGACCACGCTCGTCGATTGTCTCCTCCGGCAATCCGGGACGTTCCGTGCCGGGGAGCACACCGAAGAGCGGGTGATGGACTCGAACGACCTCGAGCGCGAGCGCGGGATCACGATCCTCGCCAAGAACACGTCCATCCGCTACCAGGGGACGAAGATCAACATCGTCGACACCCCGGGGCACAGCGACTTCGGCGGGGAGGTGGAGCGCGTCCTGAAGCTGGTGGACGCCGTCCTCCTCGTCGTCGATGCCGCGGATGGCCCGATGCCTCAGACCCGCTTCGTCCTCAGGAAGGCCCTCGAGCTGGGCCTCCGGCCGATCATCACCGTGAACAAGGTCGACCGTCCGGAGGCGCGCCCCCACCAGGTGATCGACGAGGTCTTCGACCTGATGGTCGACCTCGGCGCCACCGACCACCAGCTCGACTTTCCGATCGTCTACACCTCCGCCAAGCAGGGGTTCGCGCGCCTCGAGGTGGACCACGCCAACAACGACGTGCGGCCGCTCCTCGACGCGATCCTCGTCGAGGTGCCCCCGCCCGGAGGGGACCCGCTCGCGCCCCTCCAGATCCTCATCGCCTCCCTCGACTACGACAACTATCTCGGGCGCCTCGCGATCGGGCGCGTCGTGAACGGGATCGTGAAGCCCGGCCAGGACATCATGGTCTGCCGTCACGACGGCTCGTTCGTGAAGGCCCGCGTCGGGAAGGTGATGGTGTTCGAGGGGCTCAGGCGCGTCGACGTGACGGAAGCCCCGGCGGGAGAGATCGTCGTCCTCTCGGGCATCGAGGAGGTCACGATCGGCGAGACGGTCGCCGATGCGGAGTTCCCCGTGGCGCTCGACCCGATCGCCGTCGACGAGCCGACCGTCTCGATGACGTTCCGGGTGAACGACTCCCCCTTCGCCGGCCTCGAGGGGAAGTACGTCACGAGCCGCAACATCTTCGACCGCCTCCAGAAGGAGCTCCGGACGAACGTGGCGCTGCGCGTCGAGCCGACCGAAGGGCCCGACGCGTTCAGGGTCTCGGGGCGCGGCGAGCTCCACCTGGCGATCCTCATCGAGACGATGCGGCGCGAAGGGTTCGAGCTCGCGCTCTCGCGCCCGGAGGTCATCGTCAAGGAGGTCGACGGCGCTTCCTGCGAACCCGTGGAGCAGCTCGTGGTCGACATCCCCGAGGAATTCGTCGGGACGGTCATCGAGAAGATCGGACGCCGCCGCGGCGAGATGACGGCCATGGTCAACAACGGCACGGGGCGGGCCCGGATCGACTTCAAGGTGCCGACGCGCGGCCTCTTCGGGTACCGCAACGAGTTCCTCACCGACACGAAGGGCGAGGGGATGCTCAACCACGTCTTCGCCGGCTACGAGCCGTGGAAGGGCGACGTCGACACGCGCCGCACCGGCGCGCTCATCTGCAAGGAAGGCGGGGACACGACGGCCTACGCCATCGAGCGGCTCGAGACGCGGTCGGTCTTCTTCTTCGGCCCGGGCGTGGCCTGCTACCCCGGGATGATCGTCGGCGAGAACAGCCGTGAGAACGACATGGTCGTCAACCCGTGCGTCAAGAAGCACCTGACGAACATGCGCGCCTCCAACTCCGACATGGCCATCAAGCTCACGCCGCCCCGCGAGATGCCCCTCGAGCTGGCCATCGAGTGGATCGGCGACGACGAGCTCGTCGAGGTGACGCCCCGCTCCGTCCGCCTGAGGAAGCGCGTCCTGGACCACTCCCAGCGCAAGCCCAAGAGGCCGACGGAAGCCGCCTAGGATCAGGGGACGAGAGCGGCCGGGGGACGCCTTCGTCGCGCGGGGCCGCCCTGGTTCCTGTCGTCCTCGGGCAGGAACTCCCGTACGGTTCCCTCCTCCGTGACGAGGCACCTGGGGCCGGGCGAGGACCGGAGGCCACGGCTCTCGTCCGGGTTCCTGTCCCGGCTGTGGGACGGGATGAACCGGACGGTCTCCCGGCTCAGGAACTGGCACTTGTAGGCGACCCAGTAGTTCGCGTAGCAGACCGAGTATCCGGCGCGGCGAATGGTCCGGATCAGGACGTGGGGATCGGGCTGGGCGAGGATGGCCGCCCGCGCCGTCCGGAAGCCGTCCTGAAGAGCCAGCACGCCGCACGCCGCGAGCAGGACCGGGAGAAGCCACGTCGCCCGACGGGACGGCAACAGGTCCCGCAGTCCTTCGGCGGCGAGCCCCAGAAGGGCCGGGAAGGCCAGCACCAGGTAGTGGACCTGGCTCGCGGTCCTCGGCCGGATCAGGAAGAAATAGAAGGTGAGGAGGACCACTCCGGCTGCCAGTGCCGTGCCTCCCGAGGCGCCCGGCCGGAGCAGCAGGATCGCCGCGATCCTGGACCTTCTCCGGCGCCCCGCGAGGACGAACCCGAGGACGAGTCCCCAGGCGAAGACGTGAGCGGCGATCGAGGAGGAGCCGCTCGTGAACGGCAGGAGGTCGCGGCCGAAAAACGTCCCGATCCGGGGCAGCGTGAAGGCGTCGGGTGTCAGGGCGGCGTCGAACGAGTAGGGCGGCCGGTACGTGCCGAGCAGGCGCCCGAGAAACGGAGGCGCGTGCCCGATCGCGAAGCCGCCCGCGAACGGGAGCATCCAGGCGAGGGCCGGAAGGAGCGTCCGCCACGCGGAGACCGGCCGGATCCCGGGAATCGCCATGCCGACGTGGACGAGGCCGAGGAGCAGGAGAGGCTCGGCGAGGCTCTCGTGCCAGATGCGGCCGGGGACGCCGATGCCCGTGAAGGGCGACGTCAGGAACGAGAGGATGCGCAGACCGCAGTAGGCTTGGACGAAGTGGGCCGCGAGGGCCAGGGGCACGGGAGGGGCCCAGCCGAGGGCGGTCGCCGAGAAGAGGCACCTGCCGGCGGGCGCGAGGCCTTCCCGGATCGGTGGGTATCAGCCGGCCCGGAGCGCGAGGAGTCCGAGGACCGGCGTCGCGACGAAGACGACCCCCGGGTGCATCCACCACAGGAACCCGGTGGCCAGACCGAAGTACAGGAGCTGCCGGGGACGGGTCTCGTCGGGGCTGCGCAGCAGTCGCGATCCGAGCCAGAACAGCAGCCCGCCGCAGAAGAGCAGCGTCTCCGGCTGCAGGTTCGCCTCCAGGAAGAACGCCGGGCCGATCGAGAGGAGGACCATCGCCCCCACGGCGACAGGGGAGCCGAAGAGAAGTCGCAATCCCGCTCCCCAGGCGAGCAGCCCCAGACAGTGCTGAAGGAACGCGGCGAGCCTGAGGTCTATGGGCTCGCAGCGGGGAGAGAGCCTCGCGTACGCGACTGCCGCGGTGAGGGAAGGAGTCATGGGGCCGAGGAAATCCCGCCCCCAGAAGAAGAACGGAATGTGGCCGGTGTCGCGGATGCGATGGCCATCAGCCCGTAGATGGCGTGATCCGAGTTCCAGCCCCTCTCCACGCCCGGCTGCACGAGGAGCGGGACCCGGAGCCACCAGAACAGGAGCACGGAAAGGAGGGCGCCGCTGACCCAACCCAACCGGAGACCAGGCTTGCTGTTCATCTTCCCGGACGCCTTCTCCCCTTCACGGTAACCCGTTCGAATCTCGTCTGCACCGTCGGATCCGCCGTCCCTCCGAGCGGTTTCCGCCCTCGTCGTGCGAACATCTCCGGTGCGCCCGTCGGGCGGGGGAGGGGTGTACGTCCGCCAGCAACGTCGGAATCGCCTTCGGGCTGACGGTCGCGGCCGGGCTGTCGACGGGTCTCGGGAGCGCGATCGCGTTCTTCGCGAAGCGGACGAACATGAGGCTTCTCTCCGTGGCGACCGGCTTCTCGGGTGGCGTCATGCTCTGGGTCTCGTTCGTCGAGATCCTCCCGAAGGCGCAGCACGCGCTCGGGGCGGCGCGCGGGGCGCGCGAAGGGACGTGGCTCGCGGTGGGCGCCTTCTTCCTCGGCACCCTCCTGATTCTCGCCATCGACCGGCTCGTTCCGGGGGACGAGAACCCTCACGAGGTGCGGACGGCCCTGGAGATCGCTTCGCTCGGAACCGACGCGGCCCTGCCGGCCACCGCGAGGCTCCGGCGCACGGGGGCGGCGCTGGCCGTCGCGATCGCGATCCACAATTTTCCGGAGGGGCTCGCGACGTTCCTGGCGGCCCTCGAGGACCCGGCGGTGGGAGGAGCGATCGCGATCGCCATCGCCCTTCACAACATCCCGGAGGGCGTCAGCGTCGCCGTGCCGATCTTCTACGCCACGGGGCGCAGGCGGGCCGCGTTCGGCTGGTCGCTCCTCTCGGGCCTCGCCGAGCCGCTGGGCGCCGCCATCGGCTTCCTGCTCCTGGGGCCCTACCTGACTCCCTCGCTCATGGGCCTTCTCTTCGGAGGAGTCGCGGGGATCATGGTGTACATCTCCCTCGACGAGCTCCTCCCGACCTCGCGAGCGTTCGGCCAGGGACACGACTCGCTCTACGGCCTCCTCGCGGGGATGGGCACCATGGCCGTGAGTCTCCTGCTCCTGATGAAGCAATAGGGGTCAGCGGAGCTCGCGGAAGCGCCAGAGCTCCGTCCGGAGGCTGACGCCGAGGCCGACGAGGCTCTGTCCGTCCGCCCATCCGGGCGAATGGACGTCGCCGTCGAAGAGGACGGGGATCCGCTCGACGGCTCCGGTGACGGGATCGAGGAACGCCGGTCCCCAGTGCCACGAACTCCGGTCGGCGACCGTGACGACGACCCTTCCGTCCGGCCCGATCGCGCGGCCCGACAGGGGGACCGGCGCGAGCCGGAGATCTCCCTGGATCGGGATGCGGAGCTCCAGACCTCCTGACATAGGCGGTGTCAAAGCCTCCGATTCCCACAAAAACAGGGCTTTCCCACAGGTTTGAGCCGATTCTGAGGTTTCAGCAAACGCGGCCGGTTTTTTCTTGCGATATAGGCGCGATTGTTGTAGAGTTCTTGGGTGACGCCCGATGCTCAAGCCTCTCTCTGGGCCGAGGAGCTCGCGCCTCCCGAAGGCGTGGTGTTCATCAACCCGCGTTGCGAGCTGCATACGGAGAATGGCTACAGTGTGGTCCGGGCTTCGGGCATGCCTATCGCGTACTTCGCGATCGACGACCGCGCCGGGTGCGCCTATGCCCAGGTGCTGCTGGTGACCCAGGGATGGGCGGACCAGAACGACGTGGCACGGGCGTTCCAGAAAGGGGTGCGCACCGTCCGTCGGCACCAGCGGAATTTCGAACAGGGCGGGCTGGAAGCGCTCGGGCGCTCGACGGGCTACCCGAAGGGGCGAGCGAGGGTCGCGACCTCCTTGGAGGAGAACGTCTTGAGGCTGAAGGGCGCGGGGCACACGTCGGCGCAGATTTCGCGGACAGTAGGAGTAACGGTAACGACCGTCGGCGCAATCCTGAAGCGGCGGGGGTGGAAAGCGCCGGCGGCGCCGAGGCAAGAGGTTCTGGCAGAGCTGGAGCCGGCTGCGAGGACGACGAGGGCCGCGTTAGAGGAGCGTTTCGAAGCGGAGGAGGCGCGGCAGGCAAGAGAACAGGCGCCGAGGAACGAAGCACGGGAGCCTGAGGGGTACGACGGCGACAGATGGGTGGCGGGGCAAGCCCCGGTGTCGCCATCGTCACCGAGTCCGTCGGGTGGACGATCGGGACGCTGGTCGGCGTGATGTTCGTCCTCGGCAACGTCGTCCTCCAGCTCCTCCCCTCTCTCCCCGGGTTCGGCCCCTACATGCGCGCCCTCGGGAAAGGCGAGCCGGCCCTCCCGATCACGATCGCCCGCGAGGTCGCCGGGTCGCCGCCGTCGTCTGGCTGATCGTGGCGCTGCAGAGACGAAAGGCGGGATTCGTTTGACCGGCTTCGAGGAGCTGTACGCCCGTCACGCTTCCGCGGTCTACCGATTCGCGCTGTCGCTGTCGGGGAACCGGGCGACGGCCGAGGACATCACGTCGGAGACGTTCGTTCGCGTCTGGAGCGCGCGGGACCGCGTCGAGCTCACGACCGTGATCGGCTACCTCGTCACGATCGCCCGCCACCTCTACCTCGAGCAGCTGCGCCGCGACCGCCGGCACTCGGTGCTCGACCACGACCCGGAAGACGCCGCACCGGGTCCCCAGGAACGCGCCGCGGGGCGCTCCGAGCTCGACGCCGTGCTCGCGGACTTGCAGACGCTGGCCGAGCCCGACCGGGCCGCGCTGCTGATGCGCGCCCAGGACCAGATCGCCTACGAAGAGATCGCCGCCGCGCTGAAGATCAGCGCCGGCGCCGCGAAAGTGAAAGTCCATCGCGCGCGGCGCCAGCTCGCGGAGCTGCGCCTGCGCCGGGAGGGAGCCTCGTCATGAACGTCACAAGGGAGATCGTGAAAGACCTGCTGCCGCTCTACGCGGCCGGCGAGGCGAGCCCGGAGTCGCGCACGGCCGTCGAGGAGTGGCTTCGGACCGACCCCGAGCTCGCCCGCGTCCTCGTGGCCCTTCGCGACGACGCCGCGCCGCAGGCCGTCCCGCCCACGACGCCGTCCGTGGGACAGACGACCCTGGCGACGACGAAGGGCCTGATGTGCCGGCGGACCTGGCTCCTCGCGTCGGCGCTCTTCGTCACCGGCCTGCCGTTCTCGTTCGTGGTGGGCGACGAAGGGCTGCGCTTCCTGATGATCCGCGACGCACCCGGCGTTTCCACCGTCTACCTGGCCGTCGCCCTCACCCTCTGGTGCGCTTACGGGATCGTCGTTCGGCGTCTCCGCGTGACGGGGCTCTGATGTATCGGGGGGGGCCGCCACGGGTCTCCCCGCGGCGCCGACGGCGCCCCTCCGACGGGGGGTGACGTGGACCGGGGACGCTGACCGCGAGCCTCCCCGCGGCGACAGCGGTGCCTCGCCTCCATTGGGGGAAGAGAAAGAGGCCCGGCCGGGCGGCCGGGGCTCTTCGGGTCTGCCGTTTCGAAAGGGGCGTTCAGCCCTTGATCGCCTGCACCAGCGTCTCGCCGATGAGGGCCGGGGAGTCGGCGACGAGGACACCCGCGGCGCGGAGGGCGGCGACCTTCTCGGTCGCGGTCCCCTTGCCGCCGGAGATGATCGCCCCGGCGTGGCCCATCCGGCGTCCCGGGGGGGCCGTGCGACCGGCGATGAAGGAGGCGACCGGCTTCTTCAGGTTCGCCGCGATCCACTCCGCGGCCTCTTCCTCCGCGCTCCCGCCGATCTCGCCGATCATGATGATCGCCTCGGTCTCCGGGTCGTCCTTGAACATCTTCAGGCAGTCGATGAAGTTCGTGCCGTTGACCGGGTCGCCGCCGATGCCGACGCAGGTCGACTGGCCGAGACCGAGCGCCGTCGTCTGGCCAACCGCCTCGTAGGTGAGCGTCCCCGAGCGGGAGACGATGCCGACCTTGCCGGGGCGGTGGATCCGCGCCGGCATGATGCCGAGCTTCACCTTCGCCGACGGGCGGATGACGCCGGGGCAGTTCGGGCCGACGAGCCTCACGTTCGGGCGGTCGGCGAGGAACGCCTTCACCCGGATCATGTCGTTGACCGGGATCCCCTCCGTAATCGCGATGACGAGGGCGACGCTCGCGTCGGCGGCTTCCATGATCCCGTCGGCGGCGGCCGGCGGCGGGACGAAGAGGAGCGAGGCGTTCGCCCCCGTCTTCTCGACGGCCTCGTGGACCGTGTTGAAGACCGGGATCCCCTCGACCGTCGTGCCTCCCTTGCCGGGGGTCACGCCCGCGACGACCTGCGTCCCGTAGTCGCGCCCCGCGAGCGCGTGGAACTTCCCCTCGCGCCCCGTCAGCCCCTGGACGACGACGCGGGTCTCGGTGCTGAGCCAGCTGGCCATCTCAGTTCTCCCCCTTCTTCACCGCGGCGATGATCTTCTCGGCGGCGTCCTTCATCCCGTCGGCCGGGATGACGGCGAGGCCGGAGTCCCTCAGGATCTGCTTGCCCTCCTCGACGTTCGTCCCCTCGAGGCGGACGACGACGGGGATGGTGCAGCCGATCTCCTTGACCGCCTTGACGACGCCGCTGGCGATGATGTCGCACCGCATGATGCCGCCGAAGATGTTGATGAGGACGCCCTTCACGTGCGGGTCCGAGAGGATGATCCGCATCGCGTTCTTGACCTGCTCCTCGTTGGCCCCGCCGCCGACGTCGAGGAAGTTCGCGGGGCTCCCGCCGGCGTACTGGATGATGTCCATCGTCGACATCGCGAGGCCGGCCCCGTTCACCATGCAGCCGACGTTGCCGTCGAGCTTGATGTAGTTGAGGTTGAACTTCGACGCCTCGACCTCGAGCGGGTCCTCCTCGTCGAGGTCCCGGTACTCCTTGATGTCGAGGTGGCGGAAGAGGGCGTTGTCGTCGAAGTTCATCTTCGCGTCGAGCGCGACGACGTCGCCCTGGGCCGTGATCATGAGCGGGTTGATCTCGGCGAGCGAGCAGTCGGTCTCGACGTAGGCCTTCGCGAGGGCGAGGAGGAAGGGGACCGCCTTCTTGTGCGTGTCGCCCGTCAGGCCGAGCGCGTAGGCGACCTTGCGGGCCTGGAACGGCTGCAGGCCGGCGATCGCGTCGAAGGGCTCCTTCAGGATCGCCGTCGGGTCCTTGTGGGCGACTTCCTCGATCTCCATGCCGCCGAACTTCGACGCCATGAGGACCGGCTTGCCGATGGCCCGGTCGAGCGTGATGCCGAGGTAGAGCTCCTGCGCGATGTCGGCCGCCGCCTCGACGAGCACCTTCTTGACCTTGCGCCCCTCGGGGCCGGTCTGGTGCGTGACGAGCTGCATGCCGATGATCGCCTTGGCGTACTCGAAGGCCTCGTCGGGTGTCTTCGCGAGCTTTACGCCCCCCCCCTTGCCACGCCCGCCGGCGTGGATCTGGGCCTTCACGACGGCCCTGCCGCCCAGGTCCTTCGCGATCTGACGGGCTTCCTCCGGGCTGTCGGTGACGTGCCCCTTCGGGGTCGTGACGTCGTAGCGACGGAGGATCTCCTTCGCCTGGTACTCATGGACTTTCATCTCGAGGGCACCTCTTCGGATCTCGTTCGCCCGGACGGGCGGGACGGGATTCTAGACCCAGCGGGGCGCTGGAGAGCGTCCGCGGGCCGCTCCGGCTCTTCGGCCTCCCGCTCGCCGTCGAGTACGATCCGCCCGCCCTTCCCAGGCACAGGAGACGGATCGATGCTCACCGGAAAGCGGATTGCCATCATCGGCTCGGGGACCATGGGACGCGCCCTGGCGGGGGGCCTCCTCCGCTCGGGAAAGGTCGAGGCCTCGCAGCTCGCCTGTACCGCCCGGACCCGCCAGACGGCAGAGAGGCTCTCGACGGAGCTGGGCCTGCGCTGCACGACCGACAACGCCGAGGCGGCCCGCGAGTCGGAGATCGTCGTCCTCTGCCTCAAGCCGAAGGACGTGGCGAAGGCGTGCGAGGGGCTCAAGGCGAAGGGGGCGCTCGGCCACGCGCCGCTCGTCGTCTCGATCGCCGCCGGCGTCTCGACCGGCTCGCTCCAGGACGCGCTCGGTGAAGGGATCCCTGTCGTGCGGGCCATGCCGAACACGCCCTGCTTCATCGGGAAGGGGATGACCGTCGTCTCGAAGGGGGCGCACGCCACCGACGAGCACGCCGCCGTGGCCCTCGACATCTTCTCGACGATGGGGCGGACGATGGAGCTCGAGGAGAAGCACATGGACACGGTGACCGCGCTCTCGGCGAGCGGCCCGGCGTTCATCTACGTCGTCCTCGAGTCGCTCGCCGACGGCGGCGTCATGCGCGGCCTGCCGCGAGCGGCCGCGATCGAGCTCGCCGCCCAGGCGGCTCTCGGCGCGGCCGAGATGGTCCTCGTGACGGGCCGCCATCCCGCGGCCCTGAAGGACGACGTGACGACACCCGCCGGCTGCACCATCGCCGGCATCCTGGCGATGGAGGACGGGCGCATCCGCTCCGTCCTCGCCCGCGGCATCGAGACGGCCGCCCGCGCGGCCGGGGAGCTGGGGAAATGATCGACCACCGCCGCACCCGGTCCATTCGACACGCGCTCGCCCCGACAGCAGCGCTCCTTCTCGCCCTCGGCTCCGCAGCGAGCGCCGGCGCGCAGGCGTCCGGCGCAGCCCGGACCGCCTCGATTGCAGACGCGAAGCCCGCCGCGAAGGCGCGGAGGACCGCCCAGGCCGCCGCTCCCGCTTCCGTTTTCGCCCTCCCCGCCACGCCGCCGTCCACGCAGCTCGCCGCCCTGAAGGCGCGCTCCATAGGGCCGGCCGTCATGGGCGGCCGCGTCGTCTCGATCGCCCTCGACCCGGAGGATTCGTCAACCTTCTACCTCGGGCACGCGACGGGCGGGCTCTGGAAGACGACGAACGCCGGCACGACGTTCTCGCCGCTGATGAAGGACGAACGCGTCTTCTCCGTCGGAGCCGTCGCCGTCGCTCCATCGGACCCGCGGGTGATCTGGGTCGGGACGGGCGAAGAGACGGACCGCAACAGCGCCGGATTCGGCGACGGCGTCCTCCGCTCCACGGACGGCGGGGCGACGTGGACGCACGCCGGCCTGAAGTCGAGCCGCGGCATCGGGCGAATCCGCGTCCACCCGAAGGACCCGAACGTCGCCTTCGTCGCCGCCTCGGGCGATCTCTGGACGAAGGGGGGTGAGCGGGGCCTTTACCGTACGACCGACGGAGGGAAGAGCTGGACGAAGGTCCTCTCGGCCGCCTCCCCCGACGACGCCGACACCGGCTGCGTCGACGTCGTCCTCTCCCCCGCCGACCCAAACGTCGTCACCGCGGCGCTCTATGCGCGGCGGCGGACTCCCTACTCGTTCACGTACGGGCCATCTCTCACGGGCGGCCGCGATGCAGGGGGCATCTTCCGGTCGACCGACGGCGGAGTCACCTGGGCCAGGCTGACGAAGGGACTCCCGGCGCAGACGGGACGCATCGGCCTCGCGGTCTCTCCCGCCAGCCCGAGGGTCGTCATGGCCGTCGTCCAGAGCGACGCGGGGGGGACGAGCGGGATCGACGAGATCGAGAGCCGCGCCGGCGGGGTCTTCCGCTCCGAGGACGGCGGCGACACGTGGGTCCGCACGTCGCGCCTGAACCCGCGCCCCTTCTATTTCAGCCAGATCCGGATCGACCCGGTCAACGACAAGCGCGTCTACGTCCTCGGCTACGGTCTCTCCGTCTCCGACGACGGCGGGAAGAGCTGGCGCGAGGACCTCTTCGGGAAAGTCCACTCCGACTGCCACGAGCTCGTCGTGACCGGGACGCCGGCGCCCCGCCGCCCCGCGCCTCCGAAGGAGGGAGAGCCGCCCGAGCCGGAACGAAGGCCGGTCTCGCCCCGCCTCCTCCTCGGCACGGACGGCGGCGCCTACCTGAGCGCCGACGCGGGCGCGACGTGGGACCACGTCGACCGGATCCCGTCGGGGCAGTTCTACCGGATCTCGCTCGACGACTCCTCCCCGTACCGGATCTGCGGCGGCCTCCAGGACAACGTCAACTGGGTCGGCCCAAGCCGCACCTTCACGAAGGACGGCATCGTCAACGCCGACTGGATCCAGGTCGGTGGCGGTGACGGTTTCTGGTGTGTCTTCGACCCCTTCGACCGCAACGTCGTCTACGCCGAGTCGCAGGAGGGGTACATCCACCGCTTCCACCTCGGAAGCGGGCAGGTGAAGAACCTCCGGCCCGAGCCGACCGAGGGGCAGCCCGCCTTCCGCTTCCACTGGAACTCGCCGCTCGTTCCGAGCCGCCACGAGAAGGGGACGATGTTCCTCGCCGGCAACCGCGTCTTCCGAGTGACGGAAAAGGGCGAGCGGTTCACTCCCATCAGCCCGGACCTCTCGACGCAGGACCTCTCGAAGATGCGCACCGTCGGGAGCGGCGCCGAGAACTACGGCGTCGTCTACGCCTTCTCCGAGTCGCCGAGGAAGGCCGGCCTCCTCTGGGCCGGCACCGACGACGGGAAGCTCTGGGTGACGGAAGACGGCGGGGCGGCCTGGACCGACCTGACCGGCTTCCTTCCGCCGGCGGCGAAAGGGCAGTGGATCGCCCGCGTCGAGGCGGGCCGGCACGACGAGAAGGTCGCCTACCTCGCGGTGTCCGCCTACCGGAGCGGGAACCACGCTCCGCTCCTCTACCGGACGGCCGACCTCGGCCGGACCTGGACCTCGATCGCCGGGAACCTCCCGAAGGACGAGCCGGCCGACGTCGTCCGCGAGGACCCGCGAAACCCCGACCTCCTCTACGTCGGCACGGAGTACGGCTTCTACGCCTCGCTCGACCGCGGCGCGACCTGGTCGAAGCTGGGCGACCTCCCGACGGTCCCGGTCGACGACGTCGCCGTCCACGAGCGGGACCGCGACCTCGTCGTCGCGACGCACGGTCGGAGCCTCTTCGTCGTCGACGACGTCACGGCGCTGCAGGAGCTGACGCCTGCCCTGCGGGGCAAAGCCCTCCACCTCTTCCCGCCACGCCCCGCCGAGGCCCGGCACCTCCTCCCCGGCTGGGAAGACTCCGCCGGCAAGGGACAGTTCCGGGGCGAGAACCCGAAGGACGGCGCCCTTCTGACCTTCTGGGTCAAGGAGGCGACCGGCGAGCCGGTGAAGGTCTCGATCGTGAACGCCGACGGACAGCCCGTCGCGAACCTGACGGCTCCCGGCCTTCCGGGCCTCGGGCGCGTCTCCTGGGACCTCAAGCCGACGAAGGACGTGAGGACCGAATACGGCGGCCTCGGGGCCGACCGGCACGTGAAGCCGGGCGACTACCGGGTGACGGTGACGTACGGCGAGGAGAAGAGCTCGCAGACTCTGAAGGTGACGGCGGCGGAGGGGGTGGAGACAAGGTAGCGCCGAGGGGCTTCCACGTTCGCTTGCGCCTGGGCCGCGCGAAGACGCACCGCCGCAGCGGTCCCCATCTCGCCCTGATCTCCTGATGTGAGCGCCTTGGCTGCGACGACGATGCCGGGTCGAAAAGCGGCGCCGAAATCGCTGACCCGGCCGTGGCGACCGCGTTTCCTGGCAGCCGCCAAAGTCGAGCCTGAACCGAAGACCGGAGCCCTCACCACCTCATCCGGAACGGCCGGTACGGCTCCCCCTTCCGGAAAAGGCGGACGAGGCTGGCGGCGTTCCTCTCGAGAATCTCCTCGGGGCTCCGTATCTGCCCGCGAAATCTGATCTTTCGGTGCCAGCCCTTTGCGAAACCGGCGGCGAGGCAGTAGCGGACGCGGGTCGCGAGAAACCCTTCGCGCCCCTGCGTCAGGACGAGGCCCCGGCCGAGCATGCCGATGACCGTCCTGTCCGCGAAGGCCGGGCGGAACTCCTCGATCAGGTCGAAGACGAGCCCCCCCTGGTTGACCACCGACCCGTGGATGATCCCGAAGTACGGGTCGAGCCCCGCGTGGACCAGGGCTCGCCAGACCTCGCCGTAGAGGATGCCGTAGGTGTAGTTGAGGGCCTGGTTCACCAGGTCGGCCGCCCCGCGGCCCGTCCGCTTCTCGAACCCGGACCCAGGGCCGAGCAGTCCGCGCACGCCGCTCCAGTAGATCGCTGCGGCCTGGCCTTCGAGCCCCATGGCCCTCGCCCGGCCCTCGCCGCCGGCCTGGTCGAGGTGGCCGACCTTGTCCGCGAGCGTCCGGATTTCGACCGCCGCGGCTCGGAGCGACCCGGCCGCCGGGTCCCGCGTCCGGCGACGGTACTTCCCGAAGTACTTCAGCACGGCCGCCTGGTTCACCATCTTGGCGGCCAGCATCGCGACACCAGCCCGGAAGACGTCCGGGTCGTCGCGGCGCAAGACCTGCTGCGCCCTCAGGTCGGAGCGGGCCGTCTTGACCGGGTTCACGATGGCGGCGGGAGCGCCGACGAGCGGTGAGATCACGACGGGAAGATCGAACGTCGCCGCCTTGACCAGGGCTGCCGCCGAGAGGGCGATCGCGTGACCCTGGACGTGGACGAGCTGGAGCTGCGAAAAGGGGACGCGGGCCAGCTCCCTTCTGCGCTTCCTGACGACCAGATCCTCCCCGGCCGCGAAGAGAAAGCTCCCGTGCGCGAGGACGTGGAGGCGCCCCGCGACCAGGAAGATGCCTGTGGCCGTGCCGCCGCTACTGGCCTCTCCGGGCTCCTCGGCGTGCTCCTCGGAGTCCGGAGGCTCTTCCTCGCGCGGGGCCCTCGCGGCCACCGGGCTCGCGGGTGGAGGGCAGGACGGTGGCCTCGACGACGACTCCTGCGGGTACTCCCCCGCGCTCGAAAAGGGGAAGTCGGGAATCCCCTCGGGCGGCGTAAAGAAGCGCTCCCGCCGGATCCACTCGGGGTCGTTCCGGACAACTTCGGGCAACAGCGCCACCGCGGCCGCCGTCACCTGCTCGTCCAGCACCCGGAGCTGTGACGTCACGAAGAGCTCGCCGGGGACCTGGAAGTAGCCGCGAAACCCGCGCGCGAGCGCGTTGAAGCGCTCGAGCGCACCAGCCCTGTCGAGAAGGCCCGTCTCCCTCGACCCGAGGACGCGGAGGTGGTGCGAGGCGCGGCTCAGCGCGCGCTCGAGGCGTGACGGGTCGATCGCGACCTCGAAGTCCTTCACTACGAACCCCAGGAACGGGACGCCGGAGGAGACCGGGACGACGTCCGTCTTTGACGGTTTCAGCGAGAGCCGGAGAGCCACGTGGAGGAACGCGGCCATCGACTCGAGGGCCTTCCTCGCCTCCGCCTCCGTCCGGGTGAAGACCACCGTGTCGTCGGCGTAGCGGACGAACGAGAGGCCGTTTCGTCCGAAGTGACGGTCGAGCTGATCGAGATAGACGTTTGCGAGGAGCGGCGACAGCGCCTCTCCCTGCGGGACGCCGGTTTCGCTCGAGATCACTTCGCCCCAGTCGAGGACATCCGCCTTCAGGAAGGCGCTCACGAGGTCCAGCAGGTGCCCCGGCCCGGTGACAGCCTCGAGGACGGAGAGTAGGACCCCGTGGTCGAGAGAATCGAAACAGTGGTGGATGTCTGCGGTCACGGCCCAGCCGAGGCCCGTGCCAATCAGGCCGCGGGCCGTCGCGAGCGCGTCGTGGGCGCTCCGGTTCGGCCTGTAGGCGAAGCTGAACGGGCTGAACTGCGGCTCGAGCAGCGGCTCGAGGAGCGCGAGGCACGCCGCCTGGACGACCCGGTCCCTGACACAGGCGATCCCGAGTATCCGGGTCCCCCCGTCCGGCTCCGGGATCTCCTCGCGCCTCAAGGGGCGGCATCGGTACCGGAAGGCGGAAAGCTCGCCGGCGAGCGTCTCCAGCTCCGCCTCGAGGGCTCTCTTGAAGTGCGGGACCGTGACCCCGTCCGTGCCAGCCACCCGGCTGCCGCGGGCCACCCGGAACCAGCCCGCCCGCAGCGCCTCCTTCCGGCAGAGGCTCTCGTAGAGGTCGGGCCGGGGCCGGCGGAGCGGGCCGATCGCGGCGTAGAGCGCCGAGGAGCAGTCCGGGCCTGTCGCTGGCTGCCGGGCCCGGTGGGCTGCCGTCCGGAGCGCCTGGGCCAGGGGGAGCGCGGGCGGCGGCGGCGGTGCCTCGGCCGGGGCCTGGGCCTCGGGGGAAGCTCCGAGCCAGGCGGCAAGCCGCCCCGAAGCCTTCCGGGCGTTGCCAGGCGGGAGGACCACGAGGTGCGAGAGGTCCGGATCCCCGGGCACGTCCCAAAGGAGGAGACACGGCGCGGCCGAAGGGAACGCGTGAAGGACCCTCACGTGGCGGGATTCCGTTTCGTCCCGCTGAAGCAGCGCATCCAGCAGCGCCACCTCGGCGAGGAGCGTGACGAGCCTGTGCTCCACCGGCTCGAACCGCTCGAGGGGGACCTCGAGCCAGAGCGTGGCGCAGTCCCGCAGCGGCTCCACGAGGTCGACGGGCCCGCTCGCCTCCGAGAGGGCCCAGACGGCAGGGTAGCGGAGCGCCGTCGAGAGGATTCGCGTCAGGGCCGACTCGCCCTCGACGGGGAGGGCCTCGCGGTCGAACCACCGGACGAGGGCGTTCCCCTCCCGCGTGCCGAAGCACCGGAGGAGCGAGACGAGGGTGAGGCGCGCCCCGTCCGCGAGGTCCCAGGCGTGCTTGCAGGCCACGTCGATCACCGGCTGCTCGAGCGGGACTTCCAGGATCGCCGCCATCTCCCGGAGGAGGTGCCCGAGGATCCCGGCGAAGGCCCTGGAGCGCCTCAGCCGGAAGACCGGGCAGGGCCTGCGGCGGTCGGAGAGGTCGATCCACGCCACCGGGTCCCGCACCAGGTGCCCCGCGTTCGCCGGCCCGAGGGCGGACGCCGCACGACCGAGGTAGTCGAGGACGACCACCGGCTCGTCTCGGGGCTTCTCCGAGAGGAGCACCCCGAGCGCGAGGTCGATCGACGCCAGCGGTGGGCCGGCGACCAGGAGAGACCGACCCACCAGCTCAGGGCTCCGGCGCCGTCTGCGGGGTCTCCTGCGCAGCCATCGCCGCGAAGAGCGGCGCGAGCGCTTCGCGGAAGCGGCCTGCCAGCGGCGCGGGCACCCCGATCGCGACGCACGACTCGTCGCTGCCGAGGGCCGATGCGATCGCCCTCACCGCCTCGTCCATGTCGCGGTCGTTGAGAACCAGGCAGACGCCGGCTTGCAGGACCGTGACGATCTCGCTGGGTAGGCTCTCCCGCGGGTCGATCCTCCTCGTGACCGCCCGCGCGAGGCGGACGGCGTCCTCGAGCTGGACGGCGGAGGCGGAGGAGACGGAGGCCCCGAAGAGCGGGTGACTGGCGAGGTGCGAGAGCGGCCGTCCCTGGCTGCGGGGCGCAGAGGTCGCGAAAGTTGTGAAGGGAATGAAGAGGTCCGGCTCTGCTGCGGCCGCTCGAAAGACCTCGGCTACCGCCTTGCTCACGAGCCTGCGATTCTTCTTCGTCACCGGTGGCTGCCCAGCCGGCTGCCGGACGATCACCTCGTCGTGGGGGCCGAGTTGCTGCAGCAGCTGCTCCAGGGCCTCGGTCCTCTCCTTCAGGCCGCGAAGCACCCGATAGAGGACAGCGCGGTTGAGGACGTAAGCGTTCTCGAGATCAATCTCGACGCCTGTCAGGAAGCAACGAAACATGGGACCTCCTCGACGCATGGCTCACGGGAAGGGACCGGAGCGTGGACGGCCGGTTCCGGACGCGAAATAGCCATAGGGAAGCGCCGGACCGGGCCGCTCTCGAAGATGCGGCCTCACGAAGAAGAGAGCGCACCTCCCGCAGCGGGGTTGAGGGGGGCGTTTTCGACAGCCCCACCCCTCGTTTTCGAGAACAGCCAATCAGCGCTGGCTGGCCCCCGCGCCGAAACTACTGAAGGGTGGTCCATTGGAGACCGAGTCGAGTACGGCGCGGCTGTCCTTGTCGAAAACGCCCTTTCGAGGAAAGTCGTTCCTGGAGAGACGGCGCGCCATACGAGAACGGCTCGATGTCTCGTTTTCGACAGGCGTCCTATCCGATTGAAAGGCCAGTGTTTGACATAACGCCAAAGTATCGGACGGTGCGATCCGCCCGTCCACATCAAAGGAGCCGGGCTGGCCGCGAGGCCCATCGTGTTGATCGTCACTCCCGCTGGGGCGCTCCCCGGGTTGAACGCCCTCACGTCCGTGGACCTGAAGGCGTTGTTAGCGCCAGGTGACTTCGCCACACCGTCTAGGAAGAAGTCGCCCGCCTCCGTCCCATCCTCTCCGCCTGAGCGGCGATCGCATCGCTGGTGACGTTGTCGTTCACGATGGCGTCGCCCGTCGCCCTGCCGGGCGTCACGCACACCTCGACGCGAACCAGCGGGAACGCGCCCGCGAGGTCGGAAACGCTCCTCTGCCAGACCCGCCGGGGTCGCGGCGGAGGCCGTCTGCTGTACCTTCGGGATGTCGGACACATCCTGTAGCCTACACCCGCACCGAGGTACCGTGGTCGGCGAACGTGACATTCACGTTGGCCCG
Source organism: uncultured Holophagales bacterium (assembly GCA_963696015.1). GTDB lineage: Bacteria > Acidobacteriota > Thermoanaerobaculia > UBA5066 > UBA5066 > UBA5066. The sequence continues at coordinate 3,902 of CAVOJA010000150.1, read as the reverse complement.
GGTGCGCGCGGCGCGGCCGGTGGCTTGGTCCGATCGAGGCCATCACCTCCAGCGCCCCGCCGAAGCGGCGCGCGCTGATCATCTCGTCGAGGAGGCCCCGCGCCGACGTGTGGGTTACGGCTCGCGGTCGCCAGCTTGGCCGGGCCGAGCGAGTCGTCGCGCAGGTACAGATCGTCTCGTCGCGGAGCGCGCTGGGATCATTTCCGGTTGGAGCGGCGGTATATTTCTGCCATGAGAACCACCATGGACGTCGCCGGTCGGATCGTCATCCCCAAGCCCCTCCGCCTGCGGCTCCACCTCGTGGCCGGCGAGGAGCTCGTTCTTCGCGAGCGGGACGGGCGTCTCGAGATCGAGCCGGCGCCGACTGCGATGTCGCTCGAGGCGAGGAAGGGCGGGGTGGTCGCCGTTCCGCGGGATTCGCTCCCCCCGCTGACGGACGAGATCGTCCGGGAGACTTTGGAGAGGTCGCGGCGTTGATCGCCGTCGACACGAGCGTCGTCGTCGCCGCGTTCGCCTCCTGGCACGAAGGTCATGCTTCCGCCGTGTCCGCGCTGGCGCGCCGGCCAAGGCTGCCTGCCCACGTCGCCGTCGAGGCGTTCTCGGTACTGACCCGGCTGCCGCCGCCGCACCGTGCACCCGCTGACATCGTAGAGCGTTTCCTCAGGGAGCGCTTCCCGGAGCCGCTCCTGGCTCTTCCAGCGGAAGCGCAGCGCGCTCTCCTCAGGCTCGCGGTCCGAGCGGGCCTGGCCGGAGGTGCGATCTACGATGCCTTGGTGGCGGCCACAGCGAAGCGGGCCTCGGCTTCCCTACTCACTCGCGACCGGAGGGCCGCACCGGTGTACCAGGCCGTCGGCGTCCGGTTCGAGCTTCTCTCGTGAGGACGAGACGTCTCGAAAGCCGGAGTGCGCTCCGGGTCTGATCCAGCACTTTAAAGGTGTCCCTCACGAGGCGAAGTGGTTGAGCGGGCAGTGACTTATGGGCGCCGGCCCATCGCAGAGGTTGCTGTGATGCCGTGTTCTCGGAGGCAGACACTGGACAAATCGACGCTCAATCGCCAGAGTAGGGCGCCATGCCAGCGGGCTCCTGGGCGGAATCTGTGGGACGCAATTCCGTGATTGCACGCCGGTGATGGCCCACGGCCTGTCGCTGGAGACCTGAAGGGGCGTCGCTCGGGACCTGGCTGGCCAGCGCGTTCGCGCTCTTCAGTGACGGTGGCGCCGAAATGCCTGGTCGGTCGGTGGCTCCGAATTCAGGAGGTCCCGCAGAGGGCGTGCAACCGAGAGGGAACGGCAGCGAAAAGAAGAAGATGGACGGCGGTGGACCGTGTCCGGGGGAGCCCGTCGCATTCGGGGCCAGGACCGCCACAGGCCATTCTGGGCCACCCGTCACTGACGGCGCTGACACAGGGAAACGTGCCGGAGGGGCCATGGAAATGTGGAAATCGCCTTCTGGCGCCCGCGGCACGGATGTGTTTCGGCGAACGATTCCCACATTCCCACAGCCCTGCTGCCAGACAGTCTCCTTGAGGAAGGAGAAACGCCGGGGATCCCGGCCGCCGGGTTCGCGCTCCACCGCCAGCAGCATCTCAGAGTCCTCCTCGGGGCGTCTCGACACCCCTGGGCTCTTCTCCAGCTCCTTCCAGGGCCGTGAGCAGAGCACCTCGAGCTCCTTCCAGCGATGATCCGAGTTGCAAAACAAGGAGACCCCGCATGGAGGAGCCGAGATGCGACTGAAGACTATCCTGAATCGAATCGACCCACTCGAGGGCTTCGTCTTCGAGGAGATGTGCCTGCTGGTTCTCATACTGGTCACGCCAAAGCCCGGACCGCCTGGCGCAGCGGACGTAGTGTGAGTTCGACCGCTGGTCCCCACCTGTCACTGAGGGCCAGTGCTCGCAACTGGACGATGTGCTGGCCCGTCTCTCTCCTTCCGTCGAGAGAGCCGCAGCGCTTGAGGCGCACCTGGAAGAGAGCTTGCAGGTCGCTTCGACGTTGCCGCTGCCCAGCGCCAGCCCGAGCCGTCGAGCTTGCGCGTAGTTCATCCGATCGGCATCCTGGCTATGGGTCCTAAGATAGGTGATCGCTGCGTGGACGGGTCGCTCCTCACCAACCAGGGTCTCGTCCTTGCCCGCCGCAAGCAGCTCCTCGAGGATCTCCGTCGCGGCCTTCTCCCGGTTGAGGAGGTTCAGCTTCCCAGCGACGTAGTCTTGCTTCCGCGGCTTCCTCCCCGTCGAGGACCCGAGCGGCCGCTGCCAGCTTCTCGGTGAGATGGTACAGGTCCACCAGGCGGTAGATCTGCCCGTCGAACCGCTCCGCGGTGAACCCGGCTTCAAGCAGGTTCCACATCTCGGGGGCACCGTCGCAGATCAGCTCGAGCTTCAGACCCGGCCTCTTGCTCACCAGGGTCGCCACGTCGCAGACCAGCCGGTCCCGCATCCCGGTCACGTCCCCCTTGGGCATGCTCCCGTAGCGGATCGTGTGGAGCGTTTCGCCCTTCTCGTCCTGCAAGCCCAGAGTCCCGCAGTAGGCCATCCGGAAGTTCCTCTCGACCGGCTTCTTCGGCGCCCCCTTCTTCGGGCGGCCCACGGGCCGGGGCAGGGGCTCTTCCATCGGCACGCTCACCCGGTCCAGGGAGACGCTGATCGACCGCGCTTCCTCCGGGATCTCGTAGGCGTCGATCAAGGCATCCTCGATATCCTGGTGGTCTGCCACAGCCAGCGCCCCGACCACGTGCGCGACTCGCTCGAAGCTCGAACGGCTGTACGGCAGGCGGCCGATCTCCCCGGCCCCAGCTTCTGCTTCCCGAGAGGTTACCTGCTGGACTCCGTGAGCCATCGCCCGGGCCGTCCGCGGAAGCCATCCGTCGCCGACCACCCCGGCCCGCAGACTCACTGCGTCCGCCACCCGTGCCCCAGGCTGCCCCCGCGCTGCCCCGATTGGCGGTAGAGAGACCGCTCCACCGACACCGACCCAGCCAGCGTGTGGTACCGCGCCTCACACCGCCCCACGCGCGTGTACCGCAGACCCCCGATTACGACCGCCGGGACGTCTATGTCGAGCGCCTCGAGAATCGCCTTGTGGGCAGCACGCTCGATCCCGCCCGTCTGGTCCGAGATCTCCCTCGCGGGACGGGCGGCGAGCGGGCAGGGGCGGGCCGGGAGGGAGGGAGGACGGGCGGCCGAGCGGGCGCGGGCCGGGCCGGGCGGGCGGGCAGGGGCGGGCAGGGGCGGGGCGGGCGGGCAGGGCCGGGCCGGGCCGGGCCGGCCGGGCCGGGCCGGGAGGGAGGGGCGGGCAGGGGCGGGCCGGGCGGGGCGGGGCGCGGCCGGGCGGGGCGGCGGGGCGGGGCGGGGCGGGGCGGGGCGGGGCGGGCGAGGGAGGGAGGGGCGGGGCGGGGCGGGCGGGGCGGGGCGGGGGGGGGGGGGGGGGGCGAGGGAGGGCGGCGGGGCGGGGCGGGGCGGGGCGGCGGGGCGGGAGGAGGAGGAGGAGGAGCGGGGCGGGGCGGGGCGGGGCGGGGCGGGGCGGGGCGGGGCGGCGGGGAGGAGCGGGGCGGCGGGGCGGGGCGGGGAGGAGGAGGAGGAGGAGGAGGAGGGAGGAGGAGGAGGGCGGGACGGCGAGGGAGGGAGGAGGGGCGGGGCGGGGCGGGCGGGAGGGAGGGAGGGAGGGAGGGGCGGGCGGGGCGGGGGGGGGAGGGAGGTTCGCGTAATCAACCACCTTCCCCTCCTCCTGTGCGGCCGGCGTCGCCCGCATCTCGGCCAGGGCCGCTGCCATGGCCTCCCGACCCCACTGAGTTCCTCCGGCACCTCGATCACCAGCTTGACCATGTGACCACCTCCCGTAGGGCCTGTTCCCTGAGGCTACTTCTACCAAATCGGAAGGCTTATGCCCAGAAGTCGGAGCCAGACC
>CAVOJA010000149.1:0-13581 GCA_963696015.1 uncultured Holophagales bacterium | reverse complement strand
TGGATGATGACGGCGAGCGGCCGGTCGAGAAGGCGCGAGACGCCGGCGATGTAGGTGACGAGCTTGTTCGTCTCCTCGCCCACCAGGCCGCACGCGGTCATGTCGGAGACGATGCGAGAGAGGAGGTCCGGCTTCTTCCAGAAGTCGAGCGCCTCTTTCATCTCCTTCTCCAGAGGGCGACGGCCTTGACCTTCGGCTCGTGGGCCTTCCTGACGGCCTCGGTCTGGATCGCTTCGAGCCGTCGCAGCATGGCGCAGAGGTCGCGCTTGACGACGTCGTCCTTGACGCCGATCTCCTGCGCCGCCTGCCGCTCGAAGAGCTGGCGGGCCCGGGCGAGGTAGATGTCGAAGGTGTCGGCGTGGAGGCCCGAGAGAGGCGTGCCTTCGAAGGAGACGTCCTCGCGCGTGGCCAGGACGTTGAGCTTGAGGATGCCGAAGGCGGTGTTCCTCTTCAGGCCCCTCACGCGGTAGCGGCGATCGCCGAAAAGGAAGACGGCCTCGTCGTCGGTGGACGAGACGAGGGGGTCGGGTGCGCGGGGAGACGGTAAGGCCGGGAGGGACGGCGCGAGAGGCTCCGGCGCCTCCTGGAGGGCGGGCTCGCCTGCGCGACTTCTTCCCTCAGCCGCATCCGAGCCTCTTTTCGCTTTAGTACAGCACGGGCCTGGGTCGGCCCGCACCGGAGCATGAAACGGGGGCCGGGCATAGAGTGGCGGATGCTGCGGTCGGCACCGAGGTCGACAGCGGAATGGTGCAGACAGCCCGTTCTTTAGTAGGACCCGGGGCCTCGCGAGCACACCGAAGTGCGGCAGAGGGCACAGAGCCCCGAAGCGCGAGTTCTAGCTTTCGAGACACGGAGGTCCCACGCCGTCCACAGCGAGAGGAGGACGAGCATGGAGGTCGTACATCAACGGTGCGCGGGGCTGGACGTACACAAGGACACGGTGGTGGCGTGCGCGCGGGTCGCGGAAGGCGGCAAGACGCGGCGAGAGGTCCGGACCTTCTCGACGACGACCGGGGGCCTTCTGGTCCTGTTGGATTGGCTGAGATCGCAGGGCTGCACGCACGCGGCGATGGAATCGACGGGCGTCTACTGGAAGCCGGTGTGGCATGTGCTGGAGGAGGCCTTCGTCCTCGTGCTGGCCAACGCGATGCACATCAGGGCCATCCCGGGGCGGAAGACGGATGTCAACGACGCGACGTGGATCGCGGACCTGCTGGCACACGGGCTGATTCGCGGCAGCTTCGTCCCGCCTCGCCCGATTCAGGAGCTGCGCGACCTGACCCGGACACGGACGCAGCTCGTGCGGGAGCGGGCGCGTCACATCCAGCGGGTGCAGAAGACGCTGGAGGACGCGAATCTGAAGCTAACGGGGCTGATCACCGACGTCCTGGGCGTGACCGGGCGGAGGATTCTGGAAGGGGTGATCCGTGGGGAGACCGACCCCTCGCAGCTGATCGGACCACGGCTGCACGGGCGGCTGAAGGCGACCCGGGAGCAGTTTCACGAAGCGCTTCGCGGCGAGATTCGCGAGCACCATCGCTTCCTGCTGCGGATGCACCTCGACCAGATCGATGGCGTCGGCAAGGCCGTGGCCGAGCTGGAGGTGCGGATCGAGAAGCTGATGGAGCCGTTCAAGGAGCTGCCGGAGCGGCTCTCGACGATCCCCGGGGTCAGCGGCACGACGGCCGCGATCATCCTCGGCGAGATAGGTCTGGACATGTCGCGCTTTCCGACATCCGGCCACCTGATCTCGTGGGCCGGGCTCTGTCCTGGCAACAACGAAAGCGCCGGCAAGCGCCGATCGACCCGGCTCCGAGAGGGTGCTCCATGGCTCAAGGCGGCCCTCGTCCAGGCGGCCTGGCCCGCCACCAAGAAGAAGGACTCCTACCTACGCAGCCAGTACTACCGGCTCAAAGCGCGTCGTGGCCCGAAAAAGGCCATTGCTGCCGTCGCGGCGTCCATGCTCACCGCGGCGTACTACATCCTTCTTCGCGGTGAGCCATATCGCGATCTCGGCCCCGCCCATCACGACCTCATCAACCGCGAGAAGACCACACGGCGCCTCATCTCCCGCCTTCGCGACCTGGGCGTCGAGGTGGCGGTCAAACCCGCGGCGTAGGGAGAGTTTCTTTCTAGCCGCTCCCCGGCGGCTCTCCGGGCGCGCTGGCGCGAGGGCGCTCGGGGCGCGGTGCTCGAGCACCGCAGCGACAGCGAGAAGCGCAGAGGACCACGCCCTGATCTTCGCGCCCGCAGTGCCAGCACTTGAGCGCCGCGTCGGCGCAGCCGACGCCTCCGCTGCTCGATGGCCTGGCGCGGCGCTCGCCCGCGATGCCGCCGGGCCGAGGAGCGCAGCTTGCGAGCACCGCAGGCGCGTGCGGCGGCGCTTTCGCGAGCGACGTGACAAGGCCCTTCAGCGCCCGCGCGTTCGAGCGCGCGCCGCTCGCCCCCGGCGGTTTGACATAGCGTTCAGACGTTATGTCAAAGGTCCGGCCGAAGGCCGGACCCGGAGGCGGGAGGGGCGCCCCCGCGGAGCGAAGCGCAGCGGGACTTCAGCCGCTCCGGGGCCGATAACCGCGGTTATCGGCAAGCGGCCCTGACGCCGCGCGGAGCGAAGGCGACACTTCGCCGCAGCTACGCGCCGCGGCAGGGATGCGAGGCGCGTGACGGGTCGGGGAAATTGGGGCCCCGCCCGGCGCGCGCCTCGCAGAGCGTCCGGCTCCTCCGCCCCTCCCGCCGGAGCCGCCCGGGGGCGTCCCCCGTCCCACGGCGCCCGCTGGCGCCGTGCCGTGCTCCGCCTTCGGCGTACTTTCTCTGAAACGCTCCAGGTGCTGATTGCCAGCACGGACGCGGTCTGACGAATCGGCTATCGATACGGCTACGCGTCCGTAGCGACAAAGGGATCGACGAGCACCCGCCGACGACGAGGCGGCTCCTCGAAGTCGCAGTCCGACTCGATCGTCAGCGGAAAGACCGCGCCGAGGGTTAGGTGAAACGCACGGGCGAATGCCTCTGGTCCATCAAGCGCTAGTACCTGCGGAGGCGCTGGCGGAAGCAGTAGCGGGACATCTCTGTCCCCATTCCACACGGTCCATGCCAAAGGCCCTTCCTCGGAATCGCCCCGGTACATGGCACAGGCCGGATGCTGCTCTCCGTTCGCGAATCGGCAGCGACTCCGGCACCAGACTTCTCCAACGCCTGTTGGCACCCTGCCGCTCGGACCGAGCAGGACAGGGACAAGAACGCCATCCCCGTCCAACACTTCCCCTGTCGCTTCCCAAGCTGGAGATTCAGCCAGATCCTCGTGTGTCAGCGAGCCCAGTGTCCGGGAGCGCCTCTGCATTTCAGCGTTCACGGTGTGCCACCTCTTCGAGTGAATTCCACCGCCTCCTCGAAGGTCGGCCGGAGATGTTGCCACTTCTCCTGGGAGTAGAAGCGGCGCAGCCCGTCCTCAACGGTCTCTGCTCCGTACCGATCGACGATCATCGAGCCCGTCATTCCCTTCTTCGGAAATAGCCAGCCGCCTTCAAATCTTGCCAAATCTGAGTGGACACCACCCGCGCCGACATGCTCTCCAGCGAGGATGTCCGCGAGCCTCTGCTTCGGGTGTCCACCGAGAGCCTTCATATAGGCGTGATGTCCGTGGCGCCGCTCGGCAGCACGAAGAGCCCTCGCCTCATCAAGGGCCTTCCCAAGGCCGGCTCCAAAGAACCAGTCCCGCCCGACCTGATAGCCGCCTCGCGCTCCTCCTTCCGCGACATCCCCTGCCGTTTCCGAGAGACCGTTGGCAGCGTTCGCGATGCGGTCGGACTGCGTCGGGCCACCACCGTACTCTGTCGGAATCCGCCGGGTCCGATCCACGGGTGCAGTGGAAGGCGGTACGACGTTTCGAGTAAGGTCGCGCGCAGCATCGCCAACAGCATCCTCGACGCGTTGGTCGGCAGCATTCGCTTGCCCAAAGAGCGAACCGATCGCCGACAGGCCCCGCTCCCACAACGACGGCGGAGGAGCTCCCTGGGCGTCCTGCTCCGCGTTCAGTGCCCTCCGCAGCGCCTCGTTCCTGATCGCAGTCAGAGGCCCGAACTGCTTCGATTCCTCGTAGTACCGGTCCGCGATCTGCCCTGACGTCCAGATGGCCAGCCCCCACGGGTCCAAGGGCTTTCCGTCTGCAAGTTCGCAGCTAGAAACGCCGCAAGCCCATTGCAGTTCGAGGCTTAGCCGGGGCCGCCCTTCCGTAAAGAAGGCCCCTTCGAGCTCGAGACCCCCGATGCGAGTTCCGGCCAAGCATTCGTCGTCGCCCTGACACAGGTCCTCGCCAAGCGGCGGCGGACCCCGTAGCGGTTCCACGCCGAAGACGTCGGGAGCCAGATGCAGGGCGAAACGCTGCTCGCGCGCGCGGGACGCGAGCGCGACATCGAGGTCGACGTCGACGAGGCCTCCGTCGAGGTCCTCGACGTCGAGACCAAGCGCGAAGCCACCCCCGCCGTCCGGGACGGCGAGCGCCAGAGGCGCGAGCGCGTCATCGCCGAGCGCAGCGACGGCGGACGGCGCGAGCATGGCGGCCGGGCGCGGGACGGAGGCCTCCGCGCCTGCGCCGAGGAGGAGCGCAGCGAGAGCCAGCACCCACGGCGCGAGCGCCGCTCGCCTTCCCGCCACCGTCTCGGCTGGGCTCACGCCGTCGATTTTGCGGCTAAGAGAGGAAACTGGCTACGAGGTCCTCTACGATCTGGCCGCGTGGGCCACTTCTGCCGATTCTGCGGCCGCTCCAGGCCGAATGAGCGCTTCAGCGGAGGCGGGCACAGGGACCACGTTTGCCGCGACTGCGAGAACACCTTCCCTCTCGAAGAGCGCCAGGCGATGGACGCCCTCGGGGAGATCACCGGCTTCCTTCACGACCAGTCCCGCATCTCGCCGAAGAACGTCGAGCGCCTGACGGAGCTTGCCACCTGGAAGGACGCGGACGTCGCCGAGCAGGCGGCGGTGATGCTGGAGGTAGCGCGCTTCGCACCTGGCAAGAGCCGGCGCCTTCAGCGCATCCGCGCTTCACGCCCAGAGCTGTGGCAGCGCCTGATCGAGGTGGGGCTGTTGTACCCGTCGAATGCGCGCGAGGAAGTGTGGGCCGCACTCGGGGCCGGGCTCTCGAGCGAGGAGCTGGACTTCGAGGACGACGAGCCCGGCGACGACGAAGAGCCGCCATTCTGAGCGGACTTGGCGCGCGGAGGACTCACGAGACGGGCATGTCGGGAAGGCCCTCGTGCTCTTCCTCTTCCTGGCGCCAGTGCGCGTGAAGCTTGCCGTCCTCGTCGAGGTAGAGCTCGGCCTGCGTGACGCCGTTCTGGTCGCGCAGGGCCACGCCCTTCATACCGGGGCTCGTGGCCAGAGAGACGGCCGGCTGATCGCCCGAGACCAGGGTGACGACGGCCTCTCCGTCGCCGGTCGCCATCATCCTGATCGCGGGCTCGCCCTTGCCGTCGTAAAGGTCGACGCGCGCGCACAGGCCTTTCGGGGCCGGCGTCTCGTCGACGGACATGTGAAGACGCGTCACGTTGTCGCGGTCGACGAGGCCGATGGAGGGCCGGTCGTTCCCCTCGACGATGAGGGCCGCGCTCGGCTGCCCCTTGCTGCCGAGGACGGAGATGAGCGCCCCGCCAGTCTCGGCCACGCGCATCTGGATCCCCCCACGCCCGCCGGCCAGGGGCCCGCCCGCCTGGCGCAGGAGGACGGACGGGACGCCGGTGTCGGGGTGGACGTTCACCTCGGCGCGCACGATGCCCTCGTGATCGACGAGAGCCACCCGCGGCTCGTTCTCGAAGATCCCCAGCTCCATGCGCGCCGCACCGCCGTAATCGAAGAAGGTGAGCGTGACGCTGGAGTCGTTGTCGTCGACCTGGAGGACGGCACGCTCGGTGCCGTTGTCGTCCCGGAGCACGATGCGCTGAGCGTCGATGGTCTTCGGGCCCTTGGTGCTCTTCCGATTCGCCATCTCCGGACTATAGCCGCGGGTCCGTAGACGGAGGCGCCTGGGCGCGTGCCACGCAGGCCGCGCCAGGGGCCCTCAGGAGGCGCGCTCCGGGCGCTCTGACCCCGAGGTCTGGCCCTCGCCGATCACCGGGCCTGACGCTTCCTGGGTCGCACCGCCGGCCTCGTCCGCGGCCTGCCCGGGCACCTGCTCGGTCAGCTCGTCGACGGTGCGCCCGCGCTCGACGTCGCCGAGGTCCTCGCCGGCGAGGTTGTCATCCGATCCGAGGACGCGCTCCTCGTCGCCCTCGTGCCTCTTCGGCGGCTCGAGCCTGGCCGAGGGGTGGGTGGCCGTGTGGATCTCCTTGAGCTTCTTGATCGAGATGTGCGTGTAGATCTCGGTCGTCGTCAGCTTCACGTGGCCGAGCATGGCCTGGATGAAACGGATGTCGGCCCCGTTCTCGAGCATCAGCGTCGCCATGGCGTGCCGGAAGAGATGGCACCCGCCGGCGTGCGTCAGCCCCGATGCGTGGACGTGACGCGACACGAGGGAGCAGAGGTTGTTCGGCGAGAGAGGGCCGCCCCAGTGCGAGAGGAAGAGCCGCCCGTCGTCGGGCTCGACGACGTATCCGGGCCTCACCTCACGGACGTAGCGGTCGAGCCACGCCAGGGCACGCGCCCCGATCGGGATGAGCCGGTCCTTGCGCCCCTTGCCCTGCCGCACGATCACCGTCCCGCGCTCCAGGTCGATGTCCTGGAGGCGAAGACGCCCCAGCTCACTCCGGCGCACGCCGGTGGAGTAGAGCGTCTCGAGAAGCGCGCGATCGCGGATGCCGAGGGGCGTTCCGAGGTCCGGCTGCATCAGGATCGCCTCGGCCTCGGCGTCGGTGAGGATGTGCTTGGGGAGCCGCTTCTCCACCTTCGGCAGCTCGATGCCGGAGGCGGGATTCGAGAGGAGGTGGTTCTCGCGCAGGAGCCACTTGAAGTACTGCTTGAGGAAGGAGAGCCGGGCCGACTGCGTCGAGAGCGTGAGCGGGGAGCCGTCTTCCTTGCGGGCGTAGAAGAGCGTCTTCTGGTAGCGCTCGATGACGGGCTTCGTGACGTCACGCGCCAGGACGATGTCGCGCTCCTGGCAGAAGACGATGAAGTCCGAGACGCTCCACTCGCCCGACCAGACCGTGCGCTCGGAGTGGCCCTTGACGCGCATGGAGTCGAGCCACGCCTTCATCAGGACGACCATGCCGCGGGGGTTGAGGGGATCGACGAAGGGCCAGACGCGGCGTCGCCTTCTGGCCGCTTCGATCTGCTTCTGGCTGATGCCCGACTTCGGCTTCGGCATCCTTCACGGCCTCCTCGGAGATCGGCGCGCGCCCGGCTCGCTCAGAGAGCCGCAGGCGGCCGCACGCCGGGCGAGCCCGGCGGGAAGCGCAGGAGGTTGAGCCGGATGCCGCGCCGGAAGGGCTTCATCTGGTACGACCGGGTCCGGTACGACGTGGCTTTCGCCGCGGGGGGTATCAGCGCGTTTTCGCCTCTCTTCGCGTCGTCATCGCTCAAAGCCGCATCCCGAGCGGGCTCAGGGCCGCTTTCGGGGGTCCGAAACCCCGCCGAAACCCCACCGATTTGGCCCCGATTCGACCCCGAAAGCTCCTCGGAAAACTCCGACAGGTGCGGGTCGTAGTCGAGGGTCGCCGGGGCCGGCTCACCGGCGGCGGGGGCCTCGGCCGGCGCCGTGCTGGCTGCGGCGCCGTCCTGCCCCTTCTGCCGCAGCTTTTCGACGTCGACAAGGCCGAGGACGAAAGGACGGCCGTCGACCCCCTCGCCCCGGTAGAGAAGCTCGTAGACGAAGCTCTGCCCGCGGCCGCCCCGGTGACGGAGGACGTACTCCAGCTCTTCGAGACGCGCCAGGTGGAGGAAGACCTGCGTGGCCCGGTAGCCCGTCCACTCCCTGACGTCCCGCCTTGTGAAGCGCAGGTCGCACATCTCGACCCCTTGCTCCTCGCAGACCGCCTTCACCTTCTCGTGAAGGAGCGTGAGGAAGCGCCGCGTCTGCGGCGGCAGCTCGTCGAGCGTCCGCCCGAGGACCTCTCCGGCGAGCCGGTTGGCGACCTCGATGTCGGAAAGCTCGACCTTGACGCACTCGACGACCTCGCCGTCGATCGTGAGGTGCTCGAGCGTCCTCTGGTGCTGGTGCATGACCGCGATGGTCTCGATGAGGGTGAGGTACTTGTCGTGGTCCCGCCGCGTCCTGGTCTGGTCGAAGGCGAAGGTCAGCTCGGAGACGTAGGGGTTGAGGACCTTCACGGGCCGCAGGAGGCGCTGGGCGTTGCGGTGAAGGCGCTGGATCCTCTCCTTCCCCTTCCGGGCCTTCAGCCCTTCGAGCGTCTGGCGCTGCCTCTGAAGCTCGTGGATGAGGCGCGTCTGCTCGCGGCTCTCGTCGACGGTGAGGCGCAGGCAGCGGTTCTCGAGCTCGGGGTCGAGCTCGATGGCGGTGGTGGTCAGGATGATCATCACCGGCCCCTCGACTTTGTAGACCTGGGTCACGAGCTTGCCGGTGTGCGGGTCCTTTCCGGTGGAGGCCATGACGAGCTCCCCCTCGGACTGGAGGAGCTTGAGCGGGTAGGTCGCCCTCTCGGCTCCTTCCTCCTCGACGATGGCGAGGATCTTGTGGCGCAGCGAGGTCGTCTCGTCGAAGTAGAAGAGGCTCTTGCCCGAGACGGCCGTGTACTTCTCGCGGCACTCCTCGGGCATGAGCGAGAGGATGGCGTCCATCAGGGCCGTCTTCCCGGCGGCCGAGCTGGACTGGATGATGACGGCGAGCGGCCGGTCGAGGAGCCGGGAGACGCCGGCGATGTAGGTGACGAGCTTGTTGGTCTCCTCGCCGACCAGGCCGCAAGCGGTCATGTCGGAGACGATGCGAGAGAGGAGGTCCGGGCTCTTCCAGAAGTCGAGGGCCTCCTTCGTCTCCGCCTCGCTGAGGCTGATCGCCTTGACCTTCGGCTCGTGGGCCTTCCTCACGGCCTCGGTCTGGATCGCTTCGAGCCTTCGCAGCATGGCGCAGAGGTCGCGCTTGACGACGTCGTCCTTCACGCCGGTCTCCTGGGCGGCCTGCCGCTCGAAGAGCTGGCGGGCCCTCGCGAGGTAGATGTCGAAGGTGTCGGCGTGAAGGCCCGAGAGCGGCGTCCCCTCGAAGGAGACGTCCTCGCGCGTGGCCAGGACGTTGAGCTTGAGGATGCCGAAGGCGGTGTTTCTCTTCAGGCCCCTCACGCGGTAGCGGCGGTCACCGAAGAGGAAGACGGCCTCGTCGTCGGTCGAGGAGACGAGAGCATCGGATGCGCGGGGGGACGGTGAGGCCGGCGGGGACTGTGGCGACAGGCGCGGAGCCTCCGGAGCCTCCTGGAGAGCGGGCTCGCCGTCGACGCTTCTTTCCTCAGCCGCATCCGAGCTGTTCTTCTCCTTAGTCGCTTCTCCGGGGTCTGTAGCCGCTTCGCTCGCGGGGGCCGCGCATTCGACAGCCGCTTCCGCCGTGGTCTCCGGGATCACCGGGACCTCGGCCGTCGCCGGCTGCGAGGTCGCCGCGGCGCCGAGCGAGACGCTCTTCGCGCCGTTGCCGCCGCACATCCACTCGGCGCTCCGGAAGAAGACCCCGAGCGTCTTCTCCGCCGGGTGCATCTTCACGACGACGTCGTTGAGGTCCATCCCCTTCGGGAAGAGGACGCGATGGCAGGCGATGCCGACTGCGGCGAGCCGCCTGGCGATCTTCTCCGCCCCGTTGTCCCCGGCCTCGTCGCGGTCGAAGGCGATCAGGCACCGCTCGATACCGTGCGTGACGAAGGCGTCGAGGTGGTCGTCGGTGAAGTTCTCGGCGCCCCAGGTGCAGGTCGAGTTGCGGAAGCCGTAGCGCCACGCGCTGAGGAAGTCGATCGGGGCCTCACACAGGACGATCTCTCCCGAGGCCCGGAAGGCTTCGGGGTTGAGGACACCGCGCAGCGGCCGCGGGAGGTAGAGGTGATCGGGAGTCCCGGGCCTGAGGTCGTCGCGGATCTTCCGGCCGTAGCAGTTGAGGACTTCGCCGGAAGGGCCGAAGACCGGCAGGGTCAGGCTGCCCCGAAGATGCTCATGGCCGGTCTCCTGCCGAAACCAGCCGCGCGCCTGACAGCGCCTCTTCAGCTTCGGCGTGAGCTTCATGCCGAGCGTGCGGTTGGCGAAGCCGAGCTGGAAGCGCTCGATGACCTCGGCCGAGGCGATGCCGCGCTTCTCGAGATAGGCGTGAAGCTCCGGGCTCTCTTTGCCCGTCTCGTGGTAGTAGGTGACGACCTGCCGGTCGGTCTCCTGTTCCTCGGCATCTTCGTCCAGACGACAGGCCAGAGGCTCCGGCGTGAAGCGGCGCGAGGGTCGAGAGCCGAAGAGCTTCCGCGCCTCGTCCGGGAAGAACTCCTCGATCAGCTCCCGCGCGGCCTGGTGGAATCCGAGGTCCTTCTGCCACATCACGAAGTCGATGACCGACCCGCCCCGCTGACAGGCCCCCATGCAGTGGAAGAGGTTCTTCTCCTCGGTCACGATGAGAGACGGCGTGTCGTCGACGTGTCGGTTACATCGGCCGACGAGGTTCTGGCCCACCCGCCGAAGCTCGATGCCGATGCGGGTCACGAGCAGGACGATCGAGATCTCGCGCTTGACGCGGTCGACGAGGTCGTCGGGGATCAGGGGCATGCGTCTCCTCCTCCTGACGACCCCTCGGATGCGGTCCGGAGGCGGGTTCGCGGAGGGGCTGTCAAGAGCGAAACGGTATGTTGATGCTTTCGTCATGTCAAGCATTGACTCAGTCGTGTTACCCTCCCCGTCGCCAGACGAGCCGGAGAGGGCGAAACGAATTCCGCCGGGATACTCGATGGCATGGCGAAGGGTGTCTTCAACAAGAAGAGAATCTCCCGCAGGAGCACGAAGGACAGCACGGTGTTAGCAGCGGAGTTCGGCAAGAGACTTCGGGCCACCCGGGAAGAGCGCGGCCTTAGCCAGCGAGATCTCGCCGAGCGCCTCCAGACAGGGGCGTCCCAGGTCTCCCGCTACGAGAACGGGACGCAGCTCCCAAACGTCGAGACGCTCATCGCGGTCGCGGGGATCCTCCACATGGACGTGAGCGAGCTGTTGCTGGGGCAAAAGAGCGGCAGCAGTGTGGATGACATCGGGATCAAGGATGTTCGCCTGCTGGAGCGCCTGCGGGAGCTGGAGAAGCTCGACCGGCAGGCACGCGATGCGGCGGTGATGCTCCTCGAAGCCATCATCGTCCAGGGAAACCAGCGCGCGCTCACGGAGCGCCTGGTCGCCACGCGATAAGCATCCCCTGGCGCATCTCCGGCACTGTGGTCATGACTGACCGGGCGTCGGTGCGCGATTCCACCCGCTCGTCTTCAAGCTCGAGCCCCCCGCGACGGGCAGTCCCGCAGAGCACGCCGAGGACGAGCACGAAAGGGCACCCGCGGGCGGCTCCGGCGGAAGGCCCCGACGAGCCGGACGCTCCGCAAGGGTCGCGCCGGGCGGGTCCCTCCCGGCCTCCCGCCCGTCACGCCCCTTGCATCCCGGCCCGGTCGCGTCACTGCGGCCGAGGGCGGCCTCCGTGTTCCGGCGCTTCGCGCCGCCGCGCCCGGGCCGGTTCGCTTCGGCCGAAGTGCACTTCGGCCGCCCGGCACCAGCCATGTCCCTCGCGGCGTCAGCCGCGAGGGGGCGGGCCTTCCGCCTCCGGGGCCGGCGTGGCCGGCCCTGCGGCCCAACAGAGTTGGGGCCGTCACCGCCCGCGGGTGTAGGGAGCGCACGTCCTACGGAAGCTCAGCTTCCGCTTCACGGCCGCGCGAGCAGCTAAAGGCCCGTCACGCGGGCTGCGAGGCCGGGCGCGCCAAGCCCCTGCGCGTTCACTGCTCGGGCCTTGGCACGCCCGCGCAGCCCCCGCGCCGGGCATCCCTTCAAAGGCGGCGCCTTCCGGCGCGGCGCTCAATGCCCTGGCAGTGCGGCCGCTCGGCCGCGCTGCGGTCCTCTCGCGCGGGCCGCAGGCCCGCGCTCGGGCACCTTCGCGCGCGCAGCCTCCCGCCAGGGCGGACGACGACGACACCGACGACGAGGGCGAGACCGACGAGGGAAGCGGCTAGAAAGAAACTCTCCCTACGCCGCGGGTTTGACCGCCACCTCGACGCCCAGGTCGCGAAGGCGGGAGATGAGGCGCCGTGTGGTCTTCTCGCGGTTGATGAGGTCGTGATGGGCGGGGCCGAGATCGCGATATGGCTCACCGCGAAGAAGGATGTAGTACGCCGCGGTGAGCATGGACGCCGCGACGGCAGCAATGGCCTTTTTCGGGCCACGACGCGCTTTGAGCCGGTAGTACTGGCTGCGTAGGTAGGAGTCCTTCTTCTTGGTGGCGGGCCAGGCCGCCTGGACGAGGGCCGCCTTGAGCCATGGAGCACCCTCTCGGAGCCGGGTCGATCGGCGCTTGCCGGCGCTTTCGTTGTTGCCAGGACAGAGCCCGGCCCACGAGATCAGGTGGCCGGATGTCGGAAAGCGCGACATGTCCAGACCTATCTCGCCGAGGATGATCGCGGCCGTCGTGCCGCTGACCCCGGGGATCGTCGAGAGCCGCTCCGGCAGCTCCTTGAACGGCTCCATCAGCTTCTCGATCCGCACCTCCAGCTCGGCCACGGCCTTGCCGACGCCATCGATCTGGTCGAGGTGCATCCGCAGCAGGAAGCGATGGTGCTCGCGAATCTCGCCGCGAAGCGCTTCGTGAAACTGCTCCCGGGTCGCCTTCAGCCGCCCGTGCAGCCGTGGTCCGATCAGCTGCGAGGGGTCGGTCTCCCCACGGATCACCCCTTCCAGAATCCTCCGCCCGGTCACGCCCAGGACGTCGGTGATCAGCCCCGTTAGCTTCAGATTCGCGTCCTCCAGCGTCTTCTGCACCCGCTGGATGTGACGCGCCCGCTCCCGCACGAGCTGCGTCCGTGTCCGGGTCAGGTCGCGCAGCTCCTGAATCGGGCGAGGCGGGACGAAGCTGCCGCGAATCAGCCCGTGTGCCAGCAGGTCCGCGATCCACGTCGCGTTGTTGACATCCGTCTTCCGCCCCGGGATGGCCCTGATGTGCATCGCGTTGGCCAGCACGAGGACGAAGGCCTCCTCCAGCACATGCCACACCGGCTTCCAGTAGACGCCCGTCGATTCCATCGCCGCGTGCGTGCAGCCCTGCGATCTCAGCCAATCCAACAGGACCAGAAGGCCCCCGGTCGTCGTCGAGAAGGTCCGGACCTCTCGCCGCGTCTTGCCGCCTTCCGCGACCCGCGCGCACGCCACCACCGTGTCCTTGTGTACGTCCAGCCCCGCGCACCGTTGATGTACGACCTCCATGCTCGTCCTCCTCTCGCTGTGGACGGCGTGGGACCTCCGTGTCTCGAAAGCTAGAACTCGCGCTTCGGGGCTCTGTGCCCTCTGCCGCACTTCGGTGTGCTCGCGAGGCCCCGGGTCCTACTAAAGAACGGGCTGTCTGCACCATTCCGCTGTCGACCTCGGTGCCGACCGCAGCATCCGCCACTCTATGCCCGGCCCCCGTTTCATGCTCCGGTGCGGGCCGACCCAGGCCCGTGCTGTACT